>CAJZKN010000015.1:0-43579 GCA_916050345.1 Parahaemophilus parainfluenzae
AATGACACAAAAATTCGAAATGGCAGACCGTTTTAATCCGTCTGCGGTAGAACAAGCCCTTTATCAACATTGGGAAGAGAGCGGTTATTTTAAACCGTCTGAAAATGAAAACGCGCCGAGCTATTGCATTGCGATTCCGCCGCCGAATGTAACGGGTTCCCTACACATGGGGCATGCTTTCCAACAAACCCTAATGGATACCTTAATCCGTTTTAACCGTATGGAAGGGTATAATACCTTATGGCAAGCGGGCACAGACCATGCGGGTATCGCCACCCAAATGGTAGTGGAGCGTAAAATCGCCGCAGAAGAAGGCAAAACCCGCCACGATTATGGTCGAGAAGCGTTCATCAACAAAATTTGGGATTGGAAAGCCTATTCTGGCGGCACAATCAGCCAACAAATGCGTCGTTTAGGTAACTCAATCGACTGGGAACGTGAGCGTTTCACCATGGATGATGGTTTATCTAACGCGGTAAAAGAAGTGTTTGTTCGCTTGCACGAGGAAGGTTTGATTTACCGTGGCAAACGCTTGGTGAACTGGGATCCAAAACTTCATACCGCAATTTCCGATTTAGAAGTGGAAAACAAAGAGAGCAAAGGCTCCCTTTGGCACTTCCGCTATCCGTTAGCTAATGGTGCAAAAACGGCAGATGGTAAAGATTATTTAGTCGTCGCAACCACGCGTCCAGAAACCATGTTGGGCGATACGGCGGTTGCGGTGCATCCTGAAGATGAGCGTTACCAATCTTTAATTGGTAAAACTGTCGTTCTACCATTGGCAAACCGTGAAATTCCGATTATTGCCGATGAATATGTTGATCGTGAATTCGGTACCGGTGTAGTGAAAATCACCCCTGCGCACGACTTTAACGACTACGAAGTGGGTAAACGTCACAGCTTGCCGATGGTTAACGTGTTAACCTTAAATGCAGATATCCGTGATGAAGCGGAAATTATCGGTACTGATGGCAAACCGCTTGCGGGCTATGAAGCGACTATTCCTGCGGATTATCGTGGTTTAGAGCGTTTCGCTGCACGTAAGAAAATCGTGGCAGATTTTGAAGCGCTTGGTTTATTAGATGAAATTAAACCACATGATTTGAAAGTGCCTTATGGCGACCGCGGTGGTGTGCCGATTGAGCCGATGTTAACCGACCAATGGTATGTGAGCGTGAAACCGCTTGCTGATGTGGCGATTAAAGCGGTGGAAGATGGCGAAATCCAATTCGTGCCGAAACAATACGAAAACCTTTACTTCTCTTGGATGCGTGATATTCAAGATTGGTGTATCTCTCGCCAACTTTGGTGGGGACACCGTATTCCGGCGTGGTATGACGCGGAAGGAAACGTTTATGTTGCGCGTAACGAAGCAGAAGTGCGGTCAAAATATAACTTAGATTCTGCGGTTGAACTCAAACAAGATGAAGACGTGTTAGACACCTGGTTCTCATCAGGTTTATGGACGTTCTCCACTTTAGGTTGGCCAGAGCAAACCAAAGAACTCAAAATGTTCCACCCAACGGATGTGTTAATCACCGGCTTTGACATCATCTTCTTCTGGGTTGCACGTATGATTATGTTTACGATGCACTTTGTGAAAGATGAAAATGGCAAACCACAAGTGCCATTCAAAACCGTGTACGTAACGGGCTTAATCCGTGATGAAAACGGACAAAAAATGTCGAAATCGAAAGGTAACGTGCTCGATCCAATCGACATGATCGACGGTATCAGCCTTGAAGATTTGCTTGAAAAACGTACCGGCAACATGATGCAGCCGCAATTGGCAGAGAAAATTGCTAAAGCAACGCGCAAAGAATTTGCTGAAGGTATTCCGGCTCACGGTACAGACGCATTGCGTTTCACATTAGCAGCATTGGCTTCAAACGGCCGTGATATCAACTGGGATATGAAACGTTTAGAGGGCTACCGTAATTTCTGTAACAAATTATGGAATGCAAGCCGTTTCGTTCTTACGAATGAAAAATTAGATTTAAGCGAAGGGGAGATCGAATTCTCATTAGCGGATCGTTGGATTCAATCAGAATTCAATCGCACAGTGGAAACTTTCCGTAATTCATTAAGCCAATATCGTTTCGACCTTTGTGCTAATGCAATTTATGAATTTACCTGGAACCAATTCTGTGACTGGTATTTAGAATTGACTAAACCAGTATTTGCAAACAGCAATGCTGCACAAATTCGTGCGGCAAGCCAAACCTTGGTTCACGTGTTAGAGAAATTATTACGTTTAGCACATCCGCTGATTCCATTTATTACCGAAGAAATTTGGCAAAAAGTGAAAGGGTTTGTGGACATTACTGCAGACAGCATTATGTTACAACCTTTCCCACAAGTGGAAGAGAACGGCTTTGATCCGAAAGCAGAAGCTGAAATTGAGTGGTTAAAAGAAGTGATCGTTGCGGTGCGTAATATCCGTGCAGAAAGCAATATCGCGCCAAGTAAAGGCTTAGATCTGTTATTCCGTAATTTAAGCGCAGAAAACGCAAAAATTCTCGAAAAACAAACCGCTCTTTTAAAAGCGATGGCGAAATTAGACAACGTTCAAGTGTTAGCCGCAAACGAAACCGCACCGCTTGCGGTAGCGAAACTTGTTGGCAATGCTGAATTACTCGTACCAATGGCTGGCTTTATCAATAAAGAAGCAGAGCTTGCTCGTTTAACTAAAGAGATTGAAAAATATCAAAACGAAGTTAAACGTATCGAGAACAAACTCAGCAACGAAGCTTTCGTGGCTAAAGCACCAGAAGCAGTGATTGCGAAAGAACGCGAAAAACAAGCGGAATACCAATCTGGATTAGAAAAAATCCAAGAGCAGTATAAAGCGATTGAAGCGTTGTAGTTTTTAAATAAAGAAAGCGGTCAGATTTAAAGTCTGACCGCTTTTTATTTTCTAAAATATTGTGGTAAGTAGAAAATCTATTTTAGTGATTTAACACTTCAAGCAATGCTTGAACTGGGTGTTTCAAGATGGCTTTTTCATATCGTTTCACTTGGCTACGGCAGGAATAGCCGGTTGCGAGACAATGATTCGAATCTTTACCTTGTAATTTTTTGCCCCATGATACGTCGTAAATATCTTTCGACATGGTTTGATTTTGTACTTCATGACCAAATACACCCGCCATACCACAGCAGCCGACTTTTTCCACCTTCAAGGTTTGTCCAAATTGCGCAAAAATATGCTGCCATTCTTTGGGACTGTTTGGCATAAAGGTGGATTCAGTACAATGAGGGAATAAATGCCATTCAAAAGTGTGGTCAGATTTGGCAATATTTTTCACCGCACTTTGTAATGCATTACTTTCTAATTGATTGGTCAGCCATTCATGTGCTGTGAGTACATGGAAATCACCGCGAGAATCACCTAAAGCCTCTTTATATTCATCACGATAAGAAAGCACAATCGCTGGATCTACGCCGACCAAAGGCACATTTAATTTGGCGACGCGATTTAAAAACTCCGCTTGTGTTTTAGCGGTTTTACTAAAGCGAGCTAAAAAACCTTTAATGTGCATGGCTTTGCCATTTGGTTTAAAAGGCAGAAGGATTGGATCGAATCCTAATTTTTGCGTGAGAGCCACGAAATCCCGTACCACTTTGGCATCGTAATAAGAGGTATAAGGATCTTGTACGATAAAGAGCATATTGGTTTTTTCGACGGCACTGAGACCTTCCAATTCTTCTAATTTTTTGCCTTGGTAGCCAATTTCGACTAATTGTTGTTGAAGGTTAGGCTCAGAAAGGAGAGGCAAGTCAGTCATACCCAGTGTTTTTTCAACCAAGCGTTGTGTGACTTTGAGCTTGGTGAAATAATTGAACAATGCCGGTTGTTTCGCCATATAAGGTGCTGCAACTTCTAAATTCGCCACAATATGATCTTTGGCTGGACGCAAATAACGACTGTGGTAAAAATGGAAAAATTTTGCACGGAAACTTGGTACATCAATTTTAATTGGGCACTGGCTTGCACAGGCTTTACAAGCCAGACAAGTATCCATTGCTGCCTTCACTTCATTTGAGAAGTCATATTCGCCGCGCCATTTCTGTACGCTATTGCGGAAACGTTCCACAAGTGCGGTCAGTTTCACTTGTGTTTTATGAAAATCTAATTGCTCAGGTGATACGTTTTCATTGGCCATTAATCGCAACCATTCACGCACCATAGCAGCTCGTCCTTTGGGCGAGAATACGCGGTTTTTACTCACTTTCATGGAAGGACACATAATGCTGTGCTCATCAAAATTAAAGCAAAGCCCGTTACCGTTACAATTCATCGCGCCTTTGAATTCGTTTCGCATTTGAATCGGGATTTGGCGATCATTGTCAGCACGCATTGGCGAGAGAATCGAATAGAGTTCCGCATGGCTATTAAGTGGCGTACAGATTTTACCTGGATTCAGACGATTGTTTGGATCAAATAAAAATTTCACATAACGTAATTCTTGCCAAAGTTCAGGTGTAAAGAATTTCTCGCCATAATGAGAGCGTACGCCTTTGCCGTGTTCTCCCCATAACAAACCGCCATATTTCACCGTGAGTTCTGCCACTTCATCTGAAATTTGTTTAAAGAGTTTGACTTGTTCTTTATCGCATAGGTCTAAAGCGGGGCGAACGTGCAATACGCCTGCGTCAACATGGCCAAACATCCCATATTGTAGATTGTGACTATCTAATAAGGCTCTAAATTCTGCAATGTAATCCGCAAGATGTTCTGGTGGCACACAGGTATCTTCCACAAAAGGAATCGGTTTGGCCGCTCCTTTCGCATTCCCCAATAGCCCCACCGCTTTTTTACGCATGGCGTAAATACGTTCAATAGAAGGCAAGTCAGAACAAAGTTGATAGCCGATAATATGATCTTGGCCTTGTGCAATTTTTTCATCTAATTGCTGACAAAGTGCGGTCACTTGGCTGTCGATTTTAGCTTGATTGTTGCCCGCATATTCCACAATGTTTAAACCCTGAATTGGATTTTGTTCTTCTTCTGTTAAAAGTTCTTTCACTGAATGCCAAATAATATCTTGCTTAGCAAGGTTTAGCACTTTGGAATCGACGGTTTCAACGGAAAGGGCATTGGCTTTCACCATAAAAGGCGCATTGCGAAGGGCAGCATCAAATGAGCTGTACTTCACATTAATTAAGGTGCGATATTTAGGAATCGGCAATAAATTGAGTTTAGCTTCGCAGATAAACGCAAGTGAACCTTCTGACCCCGTTAAAATTCGGGTGAGATTAAATTCACTTTCATCTTGATTAAAGACATTCTTAAGATCGTAACCGGTGAGAAAGCGATTAAGTTGTGGTAAATCTTGAATGATTGAGGCTCGCTTCTCTTTACAACGTTGGAAAATCGTTTGATGTAGCGTTTTACAATTTTCTGCAAGCGGGTAGTTTTCTAAAACATCGTCAGATTTGACCGCACTTGTATCTAATATTTCACCATTCATCAAAACAGAACGTAATGCTAAAACGTGATCAGAGGTTTTACCGTATTGTAATGAACCTTGACCAGAGGCATCAGTATTAATCATGCCACCGAGGGTCGCTCGATTACTGGTGGAGAGCTCTGGTGCAAAGAATAAACTGTGAGGTTTTAAAAATTGGTTTAATTGATCTTTTACGACGCCCGCCTGCACTCGAACCCAACATTCTTCTATATTAAGCTCTAAAATGTTTGTCATGTGGCGAGAGAGGTCAACAATAATATTGTTGTTAATAGATTGCCCATTGGTGCCCGTGCCACCACCGCGAGGTGTGAAAGTTAGCTGAAGGTATTTCTCTTTATTGGCTAATTTGGTGATACGTACTACATCGGCAACAGATTTAGGGAATAAAATAGCCTGAGGAAGCTGCTGATAGACACTGTTATCTGTCGCAAGACTTAAACGGTCAGCATAATTTGAGGCAATATCACCTTCAAAATGCTGTTTTTGGAGTTCGTTAAGATAATCACTTACGACATGATTAAGTTGAGGTACATTAGAAAGACGGGGCAACATAAAATCACTCACCTATATAAAGAGAAGAAAGTGAATTTGATGATATATGAAGCTCAAAAAAAAGTCGATTTCAACAAAAGATATTTTTTGTTAGAATAGAAATCGGGTTAAAAATTAACCCGATTTTTGTGAACAAATGTTCATTTTAGGGGTTGTTTGTCTATAAAATAACCAAAAAGGGCAAAAAAAGTTTGATCTTTGGTGTTTTTATAGGATAATAACCATACTTTTGAACGTTCCTTTGGCTATGGCAAAGGAATTGAATTTGTCAAAAGGATAAGTTAGGGCAAATTCAAAACCCTAGTTAAGCAACGTTTAGAGTGTTTCTTTTTTATAAAGTTCACAATAAACAAGGAAACTTTTCTTATTAATAACGATGACTAAATAGAGGACATCAAAATGAAAAAAACTGCAATCGCATTAGTCGTTGCTGGTTTAGCAGCAGCTTCTGTAGCTCAAGCAGCTCCACAAGAAAACACTTTCTATGCAGGTGTTAAAGCTGGTCAAGCATCTTTCCACGATGGTATCAAAGCTAACACTGTAGTTCACTCTACTAATGCATACTCTGATTTCGGTCCTGGTTACCACCGTAACTCTGTTACTTACGGTGTATTTGGTGGTTACCAAATTTTAAATCGTGACAACTTAGGTTTAGCGGTTGAATTAGGTTACGATGATTTCGGTCGTGCTAAATTCCGTGATGCTGGTAAAACAGTGTTCAAACACACTAACCACGGTGCACACTTAAGCTTAAAAGGTAGCTATGGTTTAGGCGGTTTAACTTCTGCTTTAGAAGGCTTAGATGTTTACGGTCGTGTTGGTGCAGCTTTAGTACGTTCAGACTACAAATTCTATGATGCTAAAAGTGGTGCTCGTGACCACGAAGAAGGTCGTCATAGCTTACGCGTTTCTCCAATGTTCGCAGCTGGTGTTGAATATGCATTACCATCATTACCAGAGTTAGCATTACGTTTAGAATACCAATGGTTAACTCGCGTAGGTAAATTACGTACTCAAGATACTCACAATAGTTCTCAAGACTACAACCCATGGATCGGTTCTATCAACGCTGGTTTATCTTACCGTTTCGGTCAAGGTGCTGCTCCAGTTGTTGCTCCTGAAGTTGTAAGCAAAACTTTCAACTTAAGCTCTGATGTAACTTTCGCTTTCGGTAAAGCTAACTTAAAACCACAAGCTAAAGCAACTTTAGACGGTATCTATGGTGAAATCGCTCAAATCAACAACGCTAACGTAGCAGTTGCTGGTTATACAGACCGTATCGGTAAAGATGCACCAAACGTGAAATTATCACAACGTCGTGCAGACTCTGTAGCTAACTACTTAGTAGCTAAAGGTGTTCCAGCTCAAAACATTTCTGCAGTTGGTCACGGTAAAGCTAACCCAGTTACAGGTTCTACTTGTGACGCGGTTAAAGGTCGTAAAGCACTTATCGCTTGTTTAGCACCAGACCGTCGTGTAGAAATCGCAGTTAACGGTACTAAATAATTTTATTTAGTTATCCATTAACGGATTAGCATTAGAAGACCTAAACTTCGGTTTAGGTCTTTTCTTATATAAATTAAACCTATAAATTGAAGGAATTTTTGAATGAAAAAGTGGATTATCTTGATTATTATCGCCGTTGCTGCAGGTTTTGGCTTAATGTCTAGCTACAATGGCTTAGTAAAAGCAGAAACTGAAATTGATTCTGTTTGGGCAAATGTTGAATCATCTTATCAACGTCGTGCTGATTTAATTCCAAACTTAGTGAATACTGTAAAAGGTCAAGCTAATTTTGAACAACAAACATTAACCAATGTAATCGAAGCGCGTGCAAAAGCGACACAAACTAAAATTGATCCGTCTAATTTAACGGAAGAACAATTAAACGAATTCCAACAAAACCAAAATCAAGTAGGCTCAGCATTATCTCGTTTACTTGTAACTGTAGAACAATACCCCCAATTAAAAGCGAACGAAGGCTTTATGAACTTACAAGCGCAACTTGAAGGTACAGAAAACCGTATCAATGTGGCTCGTAATAAATTTAATGAGGCTGCACGTATCTATAATGAAAAAGTACGTCAATTCCCAACTAAATTAGCTGCAATGATTTTTGGTTTTAAAGCTAAACCTTACTTTAAATCAGCTGCAGGCGCTGAAAATGCACCAACTGTAAACTTTAACTAAGGTTTATCTATGCCATTCTTTTCCAGAATTCCGGTAGATAAAAAGCAAATCGAGGCGGCGATTAGTCGCCTCGAAAGCTTAAGTTCGGCTGAGTTACGTGTTTATATTGAACGCAAAGTACCAAAGGCTTCAGCACAATTGTCAGCAATGGAACGTGCTTTAGAAGTGTTTGATGAACTGGAAATGCATAAAACAGCGGCACAAAATGCCGTGTTGATTTATGTGGGATATAAAAATCATCTCTGTGCAATCGTAGGTGATAAAGGCATTCATCAATTTGTTGATGTGGCTTATTGGCAGTTACAATGCGATTTAATGATTGAGCAGTTTAAACAAAAAGCTTATACACAAGGCATTGTGGATGCGATTGATCGTATCAGTGATATTTTATCTCGCCATTTCCCTATTCAGCCTGATGACGTGAATGAATTATCTAATGAGGTAATTATTAATGGCTAAGCTTTTATCTTTTATGAAAAGTGCGGTTATTTTTAGCCTTGTTTTTTTTGCTCAAATGGTTGCTGCAGCAGAATTTCCACCTGCGCCAAATCCTTTTCATTACATTAACGATTACACCAACACACTTTCTGCAGAGCATAAGCAAATTTTAGAAAATAAACTGATTGCTTATAGCAAAGAAACGAGTTCACAAATCGCCGTCGTTTTGGTTCCTACAACCGGTGAATATGAAATTGCTGATTATACCTTTGCTTTAGGTGATAAATGGGGCATTGGACGTAAAAATCTGAATAATGGTGTGTTGATGCTGATTGCGAAGGATGATCGCAAAGTCTTTATCGCAACGGGGCAAGGTTTAGAAGGTGTACTGCCGGATGCTTTTTTATCGCAAGTCATCCGTTCGGCAATTTTGCCACAATTTAAACAAGGCCAATATGCACAAGGCATTAATGATGGCTTAAACCAAATTATTGCTGCGAGTAAGGGCGAGTTTGATGCGGCACAAGTTGAAGAAGATGCGTTCGATAAGTATATTCCATTCTTAATGGTATTGGCATTTATTGCCATTGTTCTATTTGGTGAATTCCAATATCACAAAGATGAAGTCTATATTAGCCCGAATCAACGTGATCAACTGAATAAAATCATTCGTCAAAGTACGATTTCTCGTCGCCGTGGTGGCGGTTCCGGTTTCGGAGGCGGATTTGGTGGTGGCTTCGGCGGAGGTGGTTCTTCCGGTGGTGGTTTTGGTGGCGGTGGCTTCGGCGGCGGTGGAGCGGGGGGAAGTTGGTAAGACCAAGTCTTTCACTCAGGTTCTATCTTATGCTAGAATAGCGCCCTATTCAGACTTATTTGAACAAGGAACATTATGGAAACGTTAGACAAAATCAAAAAGCAAATCGCTGAAAACCCAATTTTAATTTACATGAAAGGTTCACCAAAATTACCTTCTTGTGGTTTCTCTGCACGTGCATCTGAAGCATTAATGAATTGCAAAGTGCCTTTCGGCTATGTTGATATTCTTCAACACCCAGATATTCGTGCTGAATTACCGGCTTATGCAAACTGGCCAACTTTCCCACAATTATGGGTAGAAGGTGAGCTAATTGGTGGTTGTGATATTATTTTAGAAATGTATCAAGCGGGTGAACTTCAAACTTTATTAAGTGAAGTAGCGGCTAAACATCAAGCTTAATTGATAACCGATTATCAAGATAAACCTGCTTTTTAGCAGGTTTTCTTTTGCTCAAAAAATGATAAACCAGATAGAAAAGTGTGATCGAATTAACATTTTTAAATTAAATAACTTGTTGATTAAATTTCCTTAAGATAGACTACGTTGCGTTAGTCGGGGTGCCTATATTAATGGCTGAGAAATACCCGTGAACCTGAAACAGATAATGCTGGCGTAGGAAACTAATCATCTCATTATGCTGTTTCGTTATGCAAAAATAAGGAGAACGCATAATGAACAAAACGCTTTCCATTTTAACCGCACTTTTTACCGCTTCCGCTTTCGCACAAGCAGCTCCTCAAACATTAGATGTTTATACTTATGATTCATTTAGTGCAGATTGGAGTGCAGGACCAAAAGTTAAAGCAGCTTTTGAACAACAATTCCCGCAATGTAAGCTGAATTATGTGGCTTTTGACAATAATGGCACCTTGTTTAACCGTGTTCGTCTAGAAGGTAAAAAAATCAAGGCGGATGTGGTGCTCGGTTTAGATAGCTATCAAATTGAAGATGCACAAAAACTTAATATTTTTGAGCCAAATAAAGTGGATTTAAGCCAGTTACGTTTACCCATTAAATGGGAAAATCACACGTTCTTGCCATTTGATTATGCGCAATATGCGTTTATTTATGACAAGAATAAATTGGCAAACCCACCAAAGAGCTTAAAAGAATTAGTTGAGCGTCAAGATCTTAAAGTGTTATATCAAGATCCGCGTACAAGCAGTATTGGACGTGGTTTATTACTTTGGATGAATGCCGTTTATCCAGCAGCAGATGTCGCAAATGCCTGGAAAACCCTTTCTAAACATACTGTCACGGTCACAAAAGGTTGGACGGAATCTTACGGCGCCTTCTTAAAAGGAGAAGGTGATCTGGTTTTAAGCGTAAATACTTCGCCGATTTACCATATTCTTTCTGAACAAAAAGACAATTATGTGGCAACGGAATTTGCAGAGGGGAGCGTATTACAAGTTGAAGTCGCAGCAAAAGTTGCTAACCGTAATAATGCCTGTGCGGATGAATTTTTAGGCTTCCTACTTTCACCGCAAGCTCAAGCGGATATTGCCAAAAATAATGTGATGTTACCTGTGGTAGAAACCAATATCGAAAGTCATATTGATGCGCTTAATTCTCGTGCAAAATCAATGCGTATTTTAGATACCACGAAGGTGACAAGTGACCAGCTTAAAGGCTGGATCAATCAATGGCAAAAAGCCTTATCTAAATAGTATTAATGAGCTTATTGCAACATCCGCATTTTCGTCCTCGCCATTATTTGGGCGGAAGTGCGGTCATTTTTTTCATTGTTTTACTCTATGGATTTTCACTTTCTGCGGTTTTTTCAGTAGGAAGTGATTATGCTTTATCTGATTTCTTAAAAGATGATTATTTGCATCAAGTCATCGCTTTTAGTATCTGGCAGGCATTCTTGTCAGCCTTGCTTTCTAGCGTAATTGGAACGTTATTTGCGCGTGCTTTTTTCTATTTAGATTTCAAAGGCAAATCGCTCATTTTACGCATTTTTTCTCTCACGTTTGTTTTGCCAGCATTACTGGCTATTTTCGGTCTAATTGGTATTTATGGCACAGCCGGTTGGCTAACACAACTGCTGCAAACCTTAGGTATTTCGTGGAAACCCTCCATTTATGGTTTAAGTGGCATTCTCATTGCCCATTTATTTTTTAATATTCCTTTAGCGGCACGAATGAGTTTGCAGGCTTTGCAAAGTGTACCGACCGAACAGCATCAACTTGCGGCACAATTGAATATCAAAGGTTTCACATTTTTCCGTTTAATTGAATGGCCTTATTTGAAAAGCCAAATAGTCTCTGCCTTTGTGCTGATTTTTATGCTGTGTTTCACCAGTTTTACGATAGTGTTGGCAGTGGGTGGCGGGCCACAAAATAGCACGCTAGAAGTTGCGATTTACCAAGCCATTTTCTTTGAATTTGATTTACCCAAAGCCGCACTTTTTGCGCTTGTACAATTTGCGTTTTGTTTTGCGTTATTTTCACTTTCACAATATTGGGCAAAAGCACCTGAAACGCAGATTTCACAACGTTATCGCTGGGTTTTGCCTTCTTCAAGTGCGGTCAAATTTGGACATGTTTTTGTCTTATTCTCGGTGTGCTTATTTATTCTAACTCCCTTATTCAATATTGTTTTTCAAGGTTTATCTGCAACTCAATTATTTGGCTATTGGCAAAACCCACAATTATGGAAAGCGCTTGCTTATTCATTAACCATGGCACCGACAGCCGGGATTTTATCGGTATTATTTGGATTTTTTTTATTGTTACTCTCCCGTCAGCTACAATGGTTATATCATCCCAAATTAGCTCACTTAATTTTAACGGGGGGCATGATGATTTTAGCCATTCCGACGATTGTCTTAGCAGTCGGCTTATTCCTTTGGTTGCAAGATATTGATTTTTCGGCAGGGCATTTGTTTGTTGTAGTATCTGTTTGTAATGCCTTGGCTGCCTTGCCATTTGTCATCAAAATTCTCAATACACCAATGAATCAATCGATGCAATATTATGAAAAACTCTGTTTATCGCTGAATATTACAGGCTGGCAGCGTTTTCGTTTAATTGAATATCCGCTACTAAAAGCACCGTTGAAATATGCCTTGGCGCTCGCAACGACTTTATCGCTCGGCGATTTTACAGCGATAGCCTTATTTGGTAGTCCTGATTTTACTTCGTTGCCTCATTTGCTTTATCAACAAATCGGGCAATATCGAAGCCAAGAAGCGGCAGTGACGGCATTGATTTTATTGGGCTTATGTTTAGGTTTATTTATGTTCATTGAAGGGCAGAAGGAACAACATGATTAAATTAAATAATGTAGTATTCAATTATCAATCCATGCCGATGGTATTTGATTTACAGATTCAAGCCCAAGAAAAAATCGCCATCATTGGTGAAAGTGGTGCA
Source organism: Parahaemophilus parainfluenzae (assembly GCA_916050345.1). Taxonomy (GTDB): domain Bacteria; phylum Pseudomonadota; class Gammaproteobacteria; order Enterobacterales; family Pasteurellaceae; genus Haemophilus_D; species Haemophilus_D parainfluenzae_AA. The sequence continues at coordinate 12,852 of CAJZKN010000015.1, forward strand.
GGAAAAAGTACCTTGCTGAACTTAATTGCTGGCTTTGAATATGCCGATAGTGGGGAGATTTGGCTCAATGGTGAAAATCATACCAAAACGGCACCTTTTGAACGCCCCGTTTCTATGCTATTTCAGGAAAACAATCTCTTTACTCATCTTTCCGTAGAAGAGAATATCGCCTTAGGTTTAAAAACGAATTTAGCCTTAAATGCAGAAGAAAAAGCACTTGTAGAACAAGCTGCAAGTGCGGTCAATTTACAGGATTTTTTAACGAGAAAACCGACCGCACTTTCAGGTGGACAAAAACAGCGAGTGGCATTGGCTCGCTGTTTGCTACGAGATAAACCCATTTTATTATTGGATGAGCCTTTTTCAGCTCTCGATCCTAAACTACGCATTGAAATGCAGGATTTAATGGATCAATTATGTGAAGAAAAAAAGCTCACTATGTTACTGGTGACACATCAACCTAAAGAAATTGAACGGCATATTGATCGAGTGATTGAAATTCATCAAGGAAAAGTGATCTGATCTCTTTTTATCATATTGCAGAGTAATATGCTCAACTTAATAAAAGCTATATAGCTTAAACGAGGAAAATATAATGACCACAACAAATGTAGTACAGCTTTCATCTATTACGCCCCATCCATCAGTAGAGTATTGGTCTGTTTGTAAAGTAGAAGCATTGTTTGAAACACCTTTTTTAGAATTAGTCTATCGTGCGGCTCAAGTGCATCGAGAGCATTTCAATCCTGGTGCGATACAGTTATCGACGTTGATGTCGATTAAAACGGGTGGCTGTCCAGAGGATTGTGGTTATTGCCCACAATCAGCACGTTATCAAACAGGCGTGCAAAATCAGCAGATCTTGGATATTGATGAAATTGTCGAAAAGGCCAAAATTGCGAAAGCACGTGGTGCAGGACGTTTTTGTATGGGCGCAGCATGGCGAGGTCCAAAACCGAAAGATATGGAAAAAGTGACGGCGATTATTCGTGCGGTAAAAGATATTGGCCTAGAAACTTGCGGCACCTTTGGGTTGTTGCAAGATGGTATGGCGGAAGAGTTAAAAGATGCAGGATTGGATTATTACAACCACAATATAGATACCGCGCCAGAGAATTATCACAATGTCATTGGTACACGTCGTTTTGATGATCGTTTAAGCACATTAGGAAAAGTGCGTCATGCCGGTTTGAAGGTTTGCTGTGGCGGTATTGTAGGCATGAACGAAACCCGTAAAGAGCGAGCTGGTCTCATTGCAAGTTTGGCAAATCTTGATCCGCAGCCAGAGTCCGTGCCAATTAACCAATTAGTGAAAGTAGAAGGCACACCAATGGCAGATGCAGCTGATTTAGATTGGACAGAGTTTGTTCGTACCATTGCGGTTGCGCGTATTACTATGCCGAAAAGTTATGTTCGCCTTTCTGCAGGTCGTCAAGGTATGAGTGAAGAAATGCAAGCGATGTGCTTTATGGCTGGTGCGAACTCTATTTTCTATGGCGATAAATTGTTAGTGACAGGCAATCCAGAAGAAGATGGCGATCAGCTTCTTATGGCTAAATTAGATCTTGAGCCGGAAACGGAAGAAAACAGAAAGCCACTCGACAGAAATTAGTCATAAAAAAAGTGCGGTGAAATTCACCGCACTTTTTATTGAGACTTACTTAACTTGTTCCGTTAAGCAAGGCTGAATTTTATTCAGCATTTCTTTTAAGATACGCGCTGGTGCAGCCACGATGTTGCCTGAGCGTAAATAGCCGTGACCCGCATTGAAATCACACACTAAACCGCCTGCTTCACGTACGATTAAATCACCCGCTGCGCAATCCCAAGGTTTTAAGCCCATTTCGAAATAACCGTCAACGCGACCTGAAGCCACATAACAAAGGTCTAATGCGGCAGAACCTGTACGACGGAAATCTGCTGCTTCATCAATTAAGTTATTCATGATCGCAAATTGAGTTGGCATCAAGCTTGGTTGTTTGAATGGGAAACCGGTGGCTAAAATTGCCCCGTTAAGTTCATTTTGGCTATCTACACGTAAACGCACTTCATTTAATTTTGCGCCTTCACCACGCACAGCTGTGAATAATTCATTACGAATAGGATCGTAAACCACACCTACTTCGGTACGGTTTTTTACACGGATAGCAATAGAAACAGAGAAATGTGGCAAACCTTTTACAAAGTTGGTTGTGCCATCTAGTGGATCAATCACCCATTGAATATCACTGTCTTTGCCTTCTAATGCACCACGTTCTTCACTGATAATTGTATGATCAGGATAAGATTTTTGAATGATTTCAATGATCTCAGCTTCAGCGGCTTTATCGACGCTAGTCACATAATCATTAATACCTTTTTTACTTGTTTGGATGTCATCACGGCGCTCATAGTTTTTAGCAATCACGTTGCCCGCTTTTCGTGCCGCACGAATAGCGATATTTAACATTGGATTCATATTTCCACCAGATTTTAAAGAACAGATAAATAGGTCGACTATTATAAGGGAGTTTTAGTAAATAGCCAGTTGAAAATGTTTAATTCACGGTTTTTCCCGTTTTTTAAAGGAAATTTGCGATCAGTATCGCAAGAATAAAGTAGCCAATTTGGCTTTCTTCTAAAGGACTTTTAAAGTGCGGTCAAAAAAGAAGGCATTTTATGTATAAAGGGATAACCTTATTAGAAACTTTGATTACGTTATTTATTTTAAGCTTAACATTAGCGTTTGCATTGCCTAAATGGCAGAAAAACGATCCCAAATATTTTCTCGAAAAAGAGCAACAACGGCTTTATTTTTTCTTACGTAATATTCAAGCGAGGGCGGAAAATTCATCGGCGATTTGGTTTATTTTGGCCAATCGAGATACAGCAAATCAACGTTGGTGTATCACAGCTCAAGTAAAAAGCGATCATTTTTGTGATTGTTTTCATCCCCAGAACTGTCCTAAAAACCTTTATGTGCATTTTTACTATCCTTATTTTGAAGAAAAAACGATGCTAATTGGCCCCAAACTATATCCGTCTGAAGTAGCGGTGAAATTTAATGGGGCTAGAAATACCATGGAAACAAATTGTTTTATGTTACAGGCGGAAGAGCATCGAACATTGTTCTCTTTTTTCAATGTAGGCAGTATCAAATTAAAGTCTGATCAAGCGGCGAGTGCATGTACAAGATGAAACCTCTAAAAGGCGAAACATTGGTGAGCTTGTTGATTTCACTCGGCTTATCCGCTTTATTATTGTTATTGGTTGCACAGTTTTATGCACAAACTCAACAGCAAAATCAGCGTTTAATGTTACAGCTCAGATTACAAGCAGAATTGCAACGTACCATTCAACTCATAGGGAAAGATCTGCGTCGTGTAGGCTTTCGAGCAGCAAACCAAAAACTCATTGAAGATAATCTGGCTTTATTCGAATTAGACGAAAAGGGCACAGCAATAACCATTGCTCAAGCAGATAATGCCCCGTCAAATAGCTGTGTCTTATTTTTTTATGATTTGAATAGTAATGGCTGTATTGGTGAAAAATACACAAAAAATACCTGCGTAAATGGCGTTAAAAATGTGGCAAAGAATATCGAAAAGGAGCTATTTGGTTACAAACTTAACGGCAAAATGATCGAAACCAAACAAACTTATAAAAATGCAGTACATGCAGATTGTCGCTCGGAAGAATGTCAGCGTGCTCTAATGCAATCTACTTGTAATGCTGGTGGTGGATGGACAGATTTATTGGATGAAAAAGAGTTTGAGATTTCTCAATTACGTTTTGATTGGTTAAAGGCAGGGAAAGGGATTGAAATCAAACTTGCGGGAAATCTTACAACACATAAGCATATTCAATATGAAACTTCGCTTGTGGTGCCTTTACTAAATCAAGAAGAATGATCATGAAAAAAGGGATTGTGACACTGACGGCTCTGATTTTACTTTCGGGATTATTGGCATTGATCTTATTATTTGATGAACAGATCTTTGCGTTTTTTCGAGCTCAAATGAGTCAGCGAAAATATTATGTAGAACAAAGCCTGGCGTTACAGAAAATCAGTCAGCAACAACAAACGCACATTTGCCAAAACTTGCCTTTAAATGGTACTGAAAAAGTGAAACAAGTCTTTTTCGAGTCTTCAGGGGTAGAGGATAAAGTCGCCTATTCTGTTTGGTGTAAACGTGCAGAGTTATTTAAGAAATCGCCCACAAAAGGCATTAATGAAAATATGCTGAGAGATTTTATTTCCAGCGAAAAACAAGCTGATTTTCAACCACACTTTGTGAAAGTAGATACCACTTTAACTGCTCAAAAAACACCACAAGTGTATTGGATAACGCAAAGCCAATTAGAAATTAAAGGGAATGTGAATGGTATTCTGCTAGCAGAAGGAGATTTAACCTTAACAGGCAAAGGAAGAATAAGTGGAGCAGTGATTACAGGTGGTTCGCTTAAGTTAGAGGAGGGCGTGACGGTGGCTTACGGTAAAGCCGTGGTGACAAAACTCGTACAAGAATATAGCCAATGGCGTTTGGTAGATAAAAGTTGGAGTGATTTAAGTGCGCAAGATCAAAGTGAATAATGGTATGTCGTTAATGTCACTTTTATTAGCCTTATCGATTTTCAGCGGGTTATTTTTGATATTTAACCGATGGACGACCGAGCAACGGAAAAGTGCGGTCAGAATTTTTCAAGAATTTCAGGCGATTCAAATTGCTGAAAATCAGGCTCAACGTCAGTTTTTAGGCTTGTCTTGTGAAAATAGCGTACAACAAAATGGTATTCAATTTACAATTCAATGCAGTCATCATCAAGTGAATATACGCTATCCTCAAGGTGAATTTTTATTGAAAACCGAGTAAAATAACGCATTGTTTTTGCTTTCAAAAGGGCGTTACTTTGTTCGTTACTTATTATTCAAACCAACTGGAAATTCAAAAGGATATTTTAGTTTCGCTGTTGGAAAATTTACCTCAACATGATCCGTTTCAGTCTGACATTGTGTTAGTGCAAAGTCCGGGTATGGCACAATGGTTACAAATGGAAATTGCTAAAAAACGCGGTGTTGCAGCGAATTTCCAATTCCCCATGCCTTCCAGTTTTATTTGGAAACTTTACGCCGATAATTTGCCGAATGTTTCCACGCAAAATCCTTTTGAAAAAGATTCAACGTTATGGCGATTAATGAGGTTAATCCCTACCTTTTTACAGCAAAAAGAATTTGAACCATTAAAAAAATATTTAGCGTCCTCGCCTGCATCAGAACAGCAAAAACTTTATCAATTAAGCCTAAAAGTTGCCGATTTATTTGACCAATATCTCGTCTATCGCCCTGAATGGATTGCAGCATGGGAAGAAAATAATGATGAAAAAATCTTGGCTCAAATTAATCAGCAAAAGCAGGGCCTTTCGGCGTTAAATCCTACCTTTCTTTCTCAAATTAAAGGCAATATTCACTGGCAGGGAATTTTATGGCGAGCCTTGGTGGATGATGTTCAACGTGATTTTGGTGGAAACGCAAAGCATCGTGCTGCACTCAATCAACAATTTTTAGAATTATGTCTTGATCCCAATGCGACACTCAACTTGCCGGAACGTATTTTTATTTTTGGTATCCCTGCATTGCCAACGGTTTATCTCAATATTTTCCAAGGTATTTCAGCTAAAACAGATGTACATTTATTCTTCAATAATCCATGTCAAGAATATTGGGGTGATTTGCGAGATCTGAGTAAATCCTATTTATTAGAAAGACAGCGTTTCGTGCAAGAAACCAACGATGTGAAGCCTTTAATTTCAGCCGAGCAAGTGTTATGGGAACCTGCTGATCTTGATTACACCAATCAACAAGAAGAATTGTTCAGCGGAAATCCGCTTTTAGCCTCTTGGGGAAAAATGGGACGGGATTTTCTCTATCAATTAGTGCGTGATGAAGAAAATATTCAAGCCATTTCCCGTGATTATTATGCCGAACTTCCCGAAAAAACGTTGTTAGGGCAGATCCAAAATCAAATTTTGACGTTGAGCCATGGCGCATTAAATATAGAGAAAAATGACCGCTCTTTGGTGATGAAATCTTGTCATAGCGCGATGCGAGAAGTTGAAGTGCTACATGATTATTTGTTGGATTTATTCGATCAGAATCAGTATAAACCAAAAGAAGAACAGATTACACCAAAAGATGTGGTGGTCATGGTGGCCGATGTTAATCAATACACGCCTTATATTCAGGCTGTCTTTGGGGCGAATAGTGCGGACGCACCTGTTATTCCGTTCTCAATTTCTGACAGTAAATTGTCTGAAAGTGATGTGATCGTGTCGAGCTATCTTTCCCTGTTAAATTTAAAAGAAAGTCAGTTTGGCGCGGAAGAAGTACTGGCTTTATTGGATATTCCGGCTATCCGTGAACGTTTTAATATTGCCCTTGCCGATCTCGAGCAAATCCGTGAATGGGTGAAAGAGTCAGGTATTCGCTTTGGTTTAGAAAAACGGCAGAATACACTGAATTTTAACGCGTGGCAGGCGGGGCTTGAGCGTATGACCTTAGGTTATGCGATGCGTGAAGAGCAAGGCGTTTGGCAAGACAGCCTTGGACTTGATAGTAGCTATGGATTGAAAGGGCAGTTAGTTGGTGCAGTGAATCAATTTTTTACGGTCTTAAATAAATGGCATCAAGATCTGCAAAAAGCACACAACATTGAAAAATGGCGTGAAAAATTGACTGCACTTTTGAAGGATTTCTTTGTGCAAAATGAAGAAACGGCGGATACCTTGTTTTATATTCAAGATTGTATTAATGCCTTTGCCGATGATTTGCAGGCCGTCAATTTTGAAGAAACCTTGCAGGCGGATGTCATTGCGGAAGTGATGTCTGCGCGTTTAGAAGAAACACCAAATAGCCTTCGTTTCTTAGCGGGAAAAGTGAATTTCTGTACGCTTTTACCAATGCGCTCTATTCCTTTTAAAGTGGTGTGTTTGCTCGGAATGAATGAAGCGGATTACCCACGCAGTCATACCCCAAATAGTTTTGACTTAATGCAATATCATCATCAAAAAGGCGATCGTGTTCGTCGAGATGATGATCGTTATTTATTCCTTGAGGCTCTGCTCGCCGCAAGATCCCATTTTTATGTGAGTTATGTGGGCTCTTCAATTATTGATAATCAACCCAAAGAGCCTTCAGTATTGGTGAGCCAATTGGTTGATTATATTAATCATTATTCAGACAATGGTTTGAGAATTGAACAACATCCAATGACGGCATTTAGTCCAAGCAATTTCCAAAATGAAGGGAAAATTAACCGCTCTTTTGCGAAAAAATGGTTGCCGATTGCGCAATTTCAAGAAAGAAAATGTCATGAATTTGTTGTGCCGATGGGGGAAAATCAAGAGTCAATAGCGGAAATTGAGCTCGATCGTTTTGTGAGTTTTGTTGAAAATCCAGTGAAATTCTTTTTTGAAAAGCAGCTTGGCGTGTATTTCCGAGATGAGGACGATCGCATTGAAGAAAGTGAAAACTTCACGTTAAATGGTTTGGATCATTATCGCATTAGTAATGAGTTATTGCATTTAGAGGAAGCGCAATTTAACGATTATTTTGCCAAACAGCGAGTGAAAGGCATCATGCCTCGCGGCGAGTTTGCAGAAGTCTGTGCACAATCCATTCGTGCTGATGTATTGGCTTTTAAAGAGAAAATTAAGGATTATTCTTCACCACATAGTGAGAGTGTCGATTTTGTGGTGGAAACGGCACAAGGCAATATTCGCTTGTTTGGCTATATGGAGCCGTTATTTGGCGATGAAAATCAGATAATCGAATGGCGATTTGCAAAATATAAAGATCGTTATCGTATTCGCCCATGGCTTTATTATCTCATTCAACTGGCGACAAAAGAGAACGCTCAGCCACCACGCATTATCGCTAAAGATAAGGATTTAACATTAAAAACAATAGAAAAATCAACCGCACTTGAGAAATTGAAAATGTACGTTGAGGCCTATTTACAAAGCCAGCAACAAATTCAGCTCATTCCAACGGAAAATATAGTGAAGTTTATTGAAAAAGATGAAAGTGCGGTCAATTTTGACAATGTTTTAACGAATATCGAATCTCTAGCGAAAGATGATAACTATGGTTATAGAAAAGCCGATCCTTATTGGGCGAGGGTGTGGGGGCAAACGGAACAATTTAAATCGCAGGATGGTCTTTTACAATTGGTGAAACAAACCACATCTTGGTTTGGAGAAATGTTATCTTAAAGCGGATCTTCAGATCGAAAAGATCTTGGATTTTTGATAAGATACTGACTTAAGAATCATTTTGAAAAGGAGCTAAAATGCGTTGTCCGTTTTGTTCAACTGAAGAAACTAAGGTGATTGACAGCCGTTTGGTTTCTGATGGGTATCAAGTGCGTCGTCGTCGGGAATGCGGGAATTGTCATGAACGCTTTACCACCTTTGAAACGGCCGAATTAGTGGTGCCAAAAATTATTAAAAATGATGGGTCACGCGAGCCGTTTAATGAAGATAAATTGCGTAGCGGTATTCAACATGCGTTAGAAAAACGCCCTGTAAGTTCGGATGATGTGGAAAAAGCCATTAGCCATATTATTATCCAATTACGTGCTACGGGGGAGCGCGAAGTGCCAAGTCATCTCGTGGGTAAATTAGCCATGAATGAGCTGAAAGAATTAGATAAAGTGGCGTATATCCGTTTTGCATCCGTTTACCTGAGCTTTGATAATATCAATGAATTCACCAAAGAAATTGAAAGCTTAAAGGATTAATATGAGTGACACCTTTTCCCCTGATGACGTGAAATTTATGCAACTGGCTCTTGAGCTTGCGGCAAAAGGGCAGTACACCACTACGCCGAATCCATCCGTAGGATGTGTGTTAGTTAAGAACGGTGAAATTGTCGGGAAAGGGTTTCATTTTAAAGCGGGTCAGCCTCATGCAGAGAGAATGGCGTTGGCCGATGCCGGTGAGAAAGCGAAAGGCGCAACTGCTTATGTGACGCTTGAGCCTTGTTCTCATTATGGTCGCACACCGCCTTGTGCATTAGGTTTAATTGAGGCGGGGGTCAGTCGAGTAGTGGCTGCTATGGCGGATCCTAATCCTCAAGTGGCTGGCAAGGGCTTAAAAATGTTAGCCGATGCAGGCATACCAAGTGCGGTCAATTTATTGAATGAACAAGCGGAAGTCTTAAATAAAGGTTTTCTCAAACGTATGCGAACTGGCAAGCCTTATGTACAGCTGAAATTAGCCATGAGTTTAGATGGACGAACAGCTATGGCGAGCGGTGAAAGTAAGTGGATCACGGGTGACGCAGCCCGTGCAGATGTGCAAAAAATGCGAGCTAAAGCGACCGCACTTTTATCAACAAGTGCTACCGTGTTAGCCGATGATCCAAGCTTGAACGTGCGTTGGAATCAATTCCCTGATGATTTAAAAGCGGAATATGCGGAAGATACTGTGCGTCAGCCTATTCGCATAATCTTAGATTCTAAAAATCGAGTTCAACCAAGCCATCAATTATTCCATACCCATTCGCCAGTTTGGCTTGTGGGTTCAATTCCACGAGATATGTCTGTATTCCCTGATTTTTGTGAGCAAATTTTACTGCCAGAAAACTATGATTTTGATCTATTGATGACAGAATTCGGCAAGAGACAAGTGAATTCCGTTTGGGTAGAAGCGGGCGCCAATTTAGCGGGTAGCTTGATTGAACAACATGCTGTAGATGAATTAATCATTTATGTTGCCCCGAAACTCTTGGGAGATAACGCTCGAGGATTATGCCAACTTTCGCATTTGGAAAAACTTGCGGATGCCCCATTGTGGCAACTGCAAGAATGTGAAAGAATTGGGGATGATTTAAAGCTCAGTTATTTACCTAACTTATTAATAAAAGAATAAAAAAATGCTTAAAAAACTTTTCCACTCCGCCCTTTGGGGGCTTGCTGCGGCAGGTGTTATTTTATTTGCCGTTCCTAAGCTCAATAACAGCAGCCTTTTCTCTGCTGATGATATCGTTTCGTTCAATAGCGCCGTGAGAATTGCTTCTCCTGCTGTGGTGAATGTGTATAACCGATCTTTTTCTTCTGCCAGTATTAATGATAGCGATCAATTACAGGTAAATAACTTAGGTTCTGGCGTGATTATGACCAAAGACGGTTATATTCTCACCAATAAACACGTTATTCAAAATGCCGATCAAATTGTGGTGGCACTGCAAAACGGCAATATTTATGAAGCGAATTTAATTGGCTCAGACAATTTAACGGATCTTGCGGTATTAAAAATTAAAGCAACCAATCTTTCTACAATTCCACAAAATAAAGAACGCCAAGTACGAGTTGGGGATATAGCTTTGGCTATTGGTAATCCATATAACCTTGGTCAAAGTGTGTCACAAGGGATTATCAGTGCGGTAGGGCGTAGTGCCGTAGGCGATTCTTTAGGTCGTCAAAACTTTATTCAAACAGATGCATCAATTAACCGTGGTAACTCTGGTGGCGCATTGATTAACTCAGCTGGCGAATTAGTGGGGATCAGCACGTTAAGTATCGGTAAAACAGCCAATGAAATTGCAGAAGGGTTAAATTTTGCGATTCCGATCAGCATTGCCAATGATGTGTTGTATAAAATTATTCGCGATGGTCGCGTGATTCGTGGTTATTTTGGGGTACAAAGTGAAATCACCGCTAACTCAAACGGTGGTATCGTGATTACCGGCGTGACAGCAAATAGTCCTGCCGCCAAAGCAGGCATCCAAGTGGGAGATGTGATTTTACGTTTAAATAAACAAGATAACTTATCTATTCGTGAAATGATGCAAATTATTAGTGATACTAAACCGAATACAGAAGTTATTGTTACTGTTTCTCGCTTAGGTAAAGTGATTGATCTCCCTGTAGTTATTGAAGAGTTACCATCTAACTAAGGATATATCGTGGAAGTTAAAACCAGTCACTTTTTTGCCTGTTTAGATCGTCTTCGCTTAATTCAGCGTTGGTCATTGATGCGCAATATTGAAAAGGAAAACTTGGCAGAGCATAGTCTGCAAGTTGCCTTTGTGGCACAAGCCTTAGCCATTATTAAAAATCAATTTTTTGGTGGGGAAGTGAATCCTGAGCGTATTGCGGTGATGGCGATGTATCATGATACCTCTGAAATTTTTACGGGTGATCTGCCGACCCCAATTAAGTATTTCAATTCTGAAATAACTCATGCTTATAAAGACATTGAAGCGGCAGCCGAATTACATTTAATTAGCTTGCTTCCGACTGAGTTGCAAGATAGTTTTGCGCCATACTTAGATAGTGAGCAATTTAGCCCAGAAGAAAAGCATTTAGTAAAACAAGCAGATTTGATTTGTGCCTATATTAAAGCTCAATTTGAATTAGAGCATGGTAACCATGAATTTAAAACAGCGAAAAAACGCTTAGAAAATTTAATGGAACAATGGCACAGTCAAGAAATGGATTATTTTTTACAGGTCTTTTTGCCAAGTTTTGGGCGATCGATTGATGAGATTGCGTTGTAAGCGAAAATAAAAAAGTGCGGTTAATTTTAACCGCACTTTTTGTTTCTGATATTACTTCAATGTCGCTAAAATGATCTGTTCAGGATCCACGTGTAACCAGACTTCTTGTCCCACTTTCCAACCATCTTTGCTATGAATACTCGCACAAAATTCAATTGAGCTGTCCTTTATTTGTAAAATCGCTTCTTCATTCTGCATAGAAAGAATCGTCGCTTGGAAAAGGTTATTTTTTTCTTCTAATGGGGTGGCGCTAATTTTCACCCAAGGAGCTTTAAACATGACCATCACTTCTTTTTCAGTAATGAGTCTGAGGCGCTCAGCACTGCGCATTGTGATTGAAACATGTAATGGATGAGCTAAATCCTGAATGTTTACTGCAACAATGCAGCGGGAGTCCACAATATGTTGGCTTGCCACTTTCCCGAAAAATTGATTGCGCGCGCTACTTTGTAAGGAGAATTTTGCCGTTGCTGAAAGTAGGCTGTTTAGCGGGATTGTCTCATCTTGCAGAATATGAAAGGCATGCTCTTGTGTTTGTTCGAGCAAATCATAAAGCTGCAGTAAACGTTCTGCGTAAGTCGTTAATGATGTACCGCCCCCATTTTTCCCACCGATATTACGTTCTAAAAGCGGTTTTGGGCTGATTTTATTCATTGCTTCAAGGTGATCCCAAGCACTTTTATAGCTCACTTTGGCGTTTTTGGCTGCTTGGTTGATTGAGCCACATTCTTTAATTTCTTTTAAGAGGCGAACACGTTTTGGATCAATAAATAATTCTTGATGAAGTTTGATTGTCAGTAAAATTTCAGTTTGTTTCATCATCTCCTCCTAATACACAATTCTGTTTATTTTACTAGATCTTTAGGTTTGTCTGTATGCTTATTTAAAAATTCAAGTTATAATTCACTCGCAGTATATTTTTTTATATATAGTTTCATTTATATAGGAGATAGATGATGAAATTAACTAAATTTGCAACCGCACTTTTAATTGCGGGTATGGGTGTATCTTTTGCGGCATCAGCAAAAGTGACTGTGTTTGCAGCAGCTTCAATGACTGATGCGTTACAACAAATTGCGGATCAATACCAAACTGAAAAGCCAAATAATACCGTCGTTTTCTCTTTTGCTTCTTCTTCTACGCTTGCAAAACAAGTTGAAGAAGGTGCACCTGCAGACTTATTTATTTCAGCTAGCAACAAATGGATGAAATATTTATCAGATAAAAATCTCACTGTAAAAGAAACTGAAAAAGTATTAGCGGGTAATGAATTAGTGTTAATTGCGCCGGCTAAAAGTGCAGCTAATTCAGTGGATATTGCCAAAGGTGAATGGATTAAAGGCTTAAAAGACAGCTATTTATCTGTGGGTGATCCTGCACATGTTCCGGCAGGACAATATGCTGAAGAGTCATTAACCAAATTAAATTTATGGGATCAAGTCAAAGATAAATTAGCGCGTGCGAAAGACGTGCGTGGTGCATTAGCCTTAGTTGAACGCGCTGAAGCCCCTTATGGTATCGTGTATAGCACCGATGCGAAAGTGAGTAAAGACGTGAAAGCAGTCGGCGTATTCCCGAAAGACAGCTATAAACCGGTTGAATATCCAGTCGCGATTTTAAAAGATCATGACAATGCGGATACCCGTGATTTCCTCAATTACTTAGAATCGAGTGCAGCGAAAAAAATATTTGTTGAATATGGTTTCTCTGTGAAATAATGAGCCAGACTTTATAAAGAAAGGACAGGAAACTGTCCTTTTTGTTATCTCTAAAGAAATTTCGTCATATTGACATATACACAAGGAAATATTTTGCTCTCTTGGTTTCAATTAAGCCCGATGGAATGGGATGCGATTCACTTAAGTATGAGTGTTGCATTGAGTTCTATGCTTTGGAGTTTGCCTTTTGCGATTTTTATCGCTTGGCTGCTGGCTCGTAAGGAATTCTACGGCAAGTCTCTGGTTACAGGAATTATTCATCTACCTTTGGTGTTACCACCGGTGGTAATCGGCTATTTATTATTAGTCGCCATGGGGCGTAACGGTTTTATCGGTAAGTATTTATATCAATGGTTTGGTGTATCCTTTGGCTTTAGTTGGAAGGGAGCGGTATTAGCTTCAGCGGTGGTGGCATTTCCATTGGTTGTGCGGGCGATTCGTCTTTCCTTAGAAAGCATTGATTTTAAATTAGAGCAAGCTGCACAAACGCTTGGCGCTTCGCCTTGGCGAGTCTTTTTTACAATTACGTTGCCTCTTTCTTTACCTGGTGTATTAGCGGGTTTAGTATTAGGTTTTGCTCGCTCTTTAGGGGAATTTGGTGCAACCATTACTTTCGTTTCCAATATTGCAGGGGAAACGCAAACCATTCCTTTAGCGATGTATTCATTTATCCAAACACCGGGCGCAGAAGCACAAACTGCACGACTTTGCTTGTTTGCGGTGATTCTTTCATTAATTTCCTTATTGCTTTCCGAAGCCTTAAGCAAACGGATGCAGAAAAAATTGGGGCAGGGCGATGCTACACATTAATGTACAACAACAATTAGGTCGCCTGACCTTACGTGCGGATCTGCAACTTCCAACTCAAGGTGTGACGGCTATTTTTGGTTTGTCAGGTTCGGGTAAAACCTCATTGATTAATTTAGTGAGTGGTTTAACTCATCCCGATCAAGGATTTATTCGTTTAAATGACCGCACTTTGGTGGATGTAGAGAACGGTGAGAATCTCCCTGTGCATCAACGCAAAATTGGTTATGTATTCCAAGATGCGCGTTTATTTCCGCATTACAATGTCAAAGGTAATTTGCGTTATGGCATGAAGCATGTCAGCCGTGAAGATTTTGACTATATCGTTCACCTCCTTGGTATCGAACCGTTACTCAAACGCTATCCGCTTACTTTATCGGGAGGCGAAAAACAACGTGTGGCGATTGGGCGTGCCTTATTAACGGATCCTGATATTTTATTAATGGATGAACCGCTTTCTGCTTTAGATGTGCCTCGCAAACGTGAGCTTATGCAATATCTGGAAAGTCTATCCAAAGAAATTAATGTGCCGATTTTATATGTGACGCACAGTTTAGATGAATTATTACGTTTGGCCGATCGTGTAGTGCTGATGGAAAACGGCAAAGTGAAAGCCTATGACACCTTAGAAAATGTGTGGAACAGTCCGTTATTTGCCCCTTGGAAAGGCGAATCGGAGCAGAGTAGTGTGTTGGCGTTGCCAGTATATTTACATAATCCAACCTATAAAATGACCGCTCTTTCTTTGGGCGAACAACAGCTTTGGATCAACGAAGTACATCATCAAGTAAATGAAAAAGTGCGAGTCTGTATTTATAGTTCTGATGTGTCACTCACTCTCAGCAAGCCTGAGCAAACGAGTATTCGTAATATCTTACGTGGGCAAATTGTCCAAATCGTTCCGCAAGAGAATCGCATTGATATTGCGGTGTTGGTGGAAGGGCATAAAGTTTGGGCAAGTATCAGTAAATGGGCGTTTAATGAATTACATTTTGCTCAAGGCATGGATGTTTATGTGCAAATAAAAGCCATTTCAGTCGTATAAAGTAAAAGTGCGGTCAATTTCAAAATAGTTTTAAAATTGACCGCACTTTTTGTTTAGGCTTACTTACCTAAGTTATCAAAGAATTTCTTCACACCGTCTAAAAAGCTTGAAGATTTCGGACTATGCGATTTTTGTCCTTTCAAACTTTCTTCCAGTTTTTCTAATAATTCTTTTTGTTCTTTATTTAAGTTCACCGGTGTTTCAATCACTACGCGACAAATGAGATCGCCTGCGTAGCCGCTACGAGTAGAGCTCACCCCTTTACCACGCATACGGAAGAGTTTGCCTGTTTGGGTTTCAGCAGGGATTTTGAGTTTCACTTTACCGTCTAAGGTTGGGACTTCAATTTCGCCACCTAACGCAGCCATTGAGAAACTGATTGGCACTTCGCAGTAGAGGTTATTGCCATCACGTTCAAAGATATGATGTTCTTTAACGTGAATAACCACATATAAATCACCTGCTGGCGCACCATTTTCGCCCGCTGCACCTTCACCGCTTAAACGTAATTGGTTGCCGGTATCCACACCTGCAGGGATTTTAACGGAAAGGTTTTTCTTCTTGTGAACACGACCTTCGCCATGGCAGCTTTTACATGGTTTTTCAATTTTCTTACCCGATCCATGACAAGTTGGACAAATCGCTTCAGTCACGAAGAAGCCTTGTTGGCGACGAACACGACCAGAACCATGACAGCTTGGACATGTCTCAACTTTTGATCCTTTTTCTGCACCAGTACCATCACAGCTATCACAGTGAGCAAGGGTATTAATCTGGATATCTTTGGTTGTACCTTTTACGGCTTCTTCTAACGTGATTTGGATGTCATAGCGTAAATCTTCACCGCGTACTACACGTTGACGACCGCGTCCGCCACCGCCGAAGATATCACCGAACATATCACCAAAAATATCACCGAAATCAGCACCGCTGAATCCACCACCGAAGCCACCGCCTCCCATGCCGCCTTGTTCAAAGGCTGCATGGCCGTATTGATCGTAAGCGGCACGTTTTTCTTTATCACCTAGGATTTCATAGGCTTCTTGGATTTCTTTAAATTTTTCTTCTTTGGCTTTATCACCTTTGGTTCTATCAGGGTGATATTGCATGGCGAGTTTTTTGTAAGCACGTTTAATTGCTTTTTCATCTGCGCCACGTTCAACACCAAGAACGTCGTAATAATCTTTCTTTGCCATAATGTTTTCGTTTTCTGTTTAAAAATATAAATTTAAAAAATTTTATTTTGTTATTGTATGGTATTGCGTTAACAACATACCTAAGAATAAAAATAATGTCGAAGTCAGAAATATCAAGGGTAAATTCGTTAATTTATGACTTATTTTGCTGCCGCGAATGCTTGCTCTAAGTCAGCTAAAATATCTTGAATATTTTCAATACCGCAAGAAAGGCGAATCAGTCCAGCAGAAATCCCCGCTTTTTCTAACTCAGCTTCACTTAATTGGCGATGCGTTGAAGTCGCGGGATGTAACGCACAAGTACGAATGTCGGCTACGTGTACTTCACGTGAGGTCATTTGTAACGCGTTTAACCATTTTGCCGCGGTTTCTTTGTCACCTTTAATCTCAAAGGAAATGACACCACACAAACCGTTCGGTAAGTATTTTTGTTTGAGCGCATAATCTGGCGAGCTTGGTAAACCAGGGTAATTCACTTTAGCGACTTGTGGATGTTTTTCTAAAAACTCGGCTACGGCTTGAGCATTTTCATAATGACGTTGCATGCGAAGCGCAAGGGTTTCCATACCTACATTCAATAAGAAACTATTTTGTGGGGCAGGCGCTGCACCTAAATCACGCATTAATTGAACACGCGCTTTGACAATATAAGCTGCAGGGCCAAAGGTTTCTGTGTAAACCAAACCATGATAAGTTTGGTCTGGCGTGCTTAATTGCGGATATTTGCCGTTATTCCAATTAAAGTTGCCACCATCAGTAATGGACCCACCTAAGGCAATAGCATGACCATCTAAATATTTAGATGTGCTGTGAATGACTACGTTTGCGCCAAATTCGATTGGGCGACAAAAATAGGGGGTGGCAAAAGTGTTATCAATTAATAATGGCGCCTCTGCAGCTTTTGCTAGGGCAGCAAATTTTTCAATATCCAATACACGTAAAGCGGGGTTTGCAATGGTTTCAGCAAAGACAGCTTTTGTATTTGGACGAATCGCTTTTTTGAGTTCTTCAAGCGGTAAGTCTTGATCCACAAAACTCACTTCAATGCCCATTTTTTTGAATGTATGGGCAAATAAATTGTAAGTGCCGCCATACACATAAGAAGAGGAAATGAAATGATCGCCCGATTCTAAAATATTCAGCATCGCATAGAAAACCGCAGATTGACCAGAAGCAGTACACATTGTTGCAACGCCACCTTCAAGTGCCGTAATTTTTTCTTCCGCAGCATTTGTCGTTGGGTTTGCTAGGCGCGTATAGAAATAACCAGCCGCTTGTAAATCAAATAATTTACCGATTTCTTCTGCCGAATCGTAGGTATAAGTCGTGCTTTGCACGATAGGTTGAACACGTGGCTCACCGTTTCTAGGGCTATAGCCCGCATGGAGGCATTTCGTTTCAAATTTCATTATTTTTTCCTTTAGTTGTGTTTGTTTTGGGGTAAAGTGCGGTCGTTTTCGATAACGTTTTTTACACTTTGGATTTGTAATGTGGAAATGCTCAACATTAACGCTACCAAATGATCCGGTAGAGTTTTAACGCCATTTATTCTCCTGGTTTATTTTTCCTCACTTCACTTTTTCAAATAAAGTCAGGAAAAATTTCGTTTAATGAATATGCCAAAAGGGCGTATCGCTACGCCCTTCAATTTGGGTTTAAGTGAAATTATTTATTGTCTTTCACTTCTTCAAACTCAGCATCAACAACATCATCATTTGGATTGCTACTTTGAGCTTGTTGTGTATCACCTTGTGGTTGTGCAGCTTGAACAAGTTTTTGAGCCACTTCTGCAAGCGCTTGAAGTTTAGCTTCAATTGCAGCTTTATCTTCGCCTTTCGCTGCAGTTTCTAAATCGCTTAATGCGCTTTCAATTGCGGCACGATCTTCAGCTGGAACTTTATCACCCGCTTCTTCTAATTGTTTACGTGTGCTGTGTACAAGGTGATCTGCTTGGTTACGAGCTTGTACTAATTCTTCAAATTTACGGTCTGCTTCAGCGTTTGCTTCTGCATCACGAACCATTTTTTGAATTTCTTCATCACTTAAACCTGAAGAGGCTTTGATGGTGATTTGTTGTTCTTTACCTGTACCTTTATCTTTCGCAGAAACGTGGATGATACCGTCAGCGTCGATGTCGAAGGTTACTTCAATTTGTGGCATACCGCGTGGAGCAGGGTTGATGCCTTCAAGGTTGAATTGACCTAAAGATTTATTCGCTGATGCTTGTTTACGTTCACCTTGTAACACGTGAATGGTTACTGCACTTTGGTTATCTTCTGCTGTTGAGAACACTTGTGATTTCTTAGTTGGAATCGTCGTGTTTTTCTCAATTAAGGTAGTCATTACACCACCCATGGTTTCGATACCTAAAGATAACGGTGTTACGTCTAACAATAATACATCAGTTACATCACCTGCTAATACACCACCTTGAACTGCTGCACCGATAGCAACGGCTTCATCTGGGTTCACATCTTTACGAGGTGCTTTACCGAAGAATTCTTCTACTTTTTGTTGTACTAATGGCATACGGGTTTGACCGCCCACTAGGATAACATCATCAATTTGTGATGCAATTAAGCCCGCATCGTTTAATGCAACTTTTACAGGTTCAAGTGATTTAGCCACTAAATCTTCTACTAAAGATTCTAATTTAGCACGAGTTAATTTAATGTTTAAGTGTTTAGGACCTGTAGCATCTGCAGTGATGTAAGGTAAGTTCACATCAGTTTGTTGTGCAGAAGAAAGTTCAATTTTCGCTTTTTCACCTGCTTCTTTTAAACGTTGCATTGCAAGTGGGTCATTACGTAAATCAACGCCTTGTTCTTTTTTGAACTCATCAACTAAGTAGTTGATTACACGGTTATCGAAGTCTTCACCACCTAAGTGAGTATCACCATTGGTTGCTAATACTTCGAAGGTTTTTTCGCCACCTACTTCATCAATTTCGATGATAGATAAGTCGAATGTACCACCACCTAAGTCATAAACAGCGATAGTTTTGTTGCCTTGGCCTTTATCTAAACCGTAAGCTAATGCTGCTGCTGTTGGTTCGTTGATAATACGTTTAACTTCTAAGCCTGCGATACGACCTGCATCTTTTGTCGCTTGACGTTGAGCATCGTTAAAGTATGCAGGAACAGTGATTACCGCTTCAGTCACTGGCTCACCTAAGAAATCTTCCGCAGTTTTCTTCATTTTTTTCAATACTTCTGCAGAGATTTGTGGAGGTGCAAGTTTGTCACCTTTTACATTTACCCATGCATCACCGTTGTCTGCTTTGGTGATTTCAAATGGCATAATGTCGATATCACGTTTGACTTCAGCATCTTCAAACCGACGACCGATTAAACGTTTGATTGCAAATAGTGTATTTTTCGGGTTGGTCACTGCTTGGCGTTTTGCCGGTTGACCCACTAAAATTTCGTTATCATTTGTATAAGCAATAATTGACGGAGTAGTGCGATCACCTTCTGCGTTTTCGATTACGCGTGGTTTATCACCATCCATTACTGCCACACAAGAGTTTGTTGTACCTAAGTCAATACCAATAATTTTTCCCATTTTGTTACTCCTAAGTAAATTTTAAATTCGTTGTAAATTGTTACGATGAATAAGATGTGGATGCTTTTTCGCATTTCAAGAGGCAAGATTTAAAATTTTTTCTTCCTTTTAAAGTGCGGTTATTTCCGTTCTTGTTTTACAAAATAAGTCCAGAGATGAGAAGTTCAAGGGGATATAAAATTATTTTTGAAAAAGATATAAAATTATTTTTGAAAAATAAGAAAAAAATTGTGATTTGTGATAAATTGCCATCAATTTTAATCATCTATTAGTTAGCAAAGGAATCAAAATGAAAAAATCAACCGTAGCATTAGGTATCATTGTTGCTCTTAGTGTTGTAGGTGTCGGTGGTGCATGGTTTACTGGCGAAAAGGCACAAACTGAATATTTACGTCAAATTGAATTAGCAAACCAAAAATTCCAAAGTTTAGGTTTGTCAGATTCAGTGAATCTTGTTTATAAAAATAAGCAATTTGATCGCAGTTTCTTTACTTCTCAAGTGGAAGATGAAGTAGTTATTTCTTTACCAAAAGAAGGACAAGTATTTACTATTCCGTTTTCAACTAAACTTTATCATGGTCCATTTCCACTTAATCAGTTGGAAAAATTTAACTTTGTACCAACGATGTTTTCCGCACAAGGTGTGATTGGTAAAAATGAAACCACACAACCTTTATTTGATTTACTTAAATCAGATAAGCCTATTCAATATCAAGCATCTACTAGCTATAGCTTAGCAACAAAAGGTAAAGTTGAATTAGCCGCAGGGGAAGTGACAGATCCAAATTCTCCACAAAATAAAATAGCGTGGTCAAATGTCAACATCGGTTTTGATGTAGATAAAGATCGTGCAGGTAAATATGACATGACCTTAGATGAAGTGACTGCTGATTTAGGACCTAATAGTGCAGATGGGGAAGATAGCCAGGATGCTACTGCGGTTAAATCAGTAAAAACAAAGATGAAGGGCATGAAATTAGACGCTTCATTCAATCCTACAAATTGGGCTTATATTTATACGGGGAAAGGTTCTTATACTACTGAAAGCTTCGAAATGACGAGCACTGATTATGCTGGAAAAACGACCTCTCTTATTGAAAAAGGCTTAAAAGCAACATCTGATATTTCACTTAATGGTGATTTTGTAAACTTAAAAAGTGAAAGTGCAGTAGATTCATTTGTTCTAGATGGAAAAGAGTTAGGGAAGTTAACTAACAATAGCGAGTTAAATCATATTGAAGCAAACGCAGTAAATGCGTTGATTGAAGCTGTTTTCACTGTATTTAAGTCTGTTAGAGATGATAAAAATGTGAATGATGAAGTGGTATCTGAAATCTTAAGTTCATGGGTTGAAAATCATGGTATGGCTATTTTTAATAATCAGCCTCAAATTAAACTGAACCCAGTGTCAATTTCAGATAATCAAGGTAAAGTGTCATTGGATTTAAACGTGGCGTTAGCGAAAGATCCAAAATTTGATTTAATGGCAGGTAGTTTATATAAACAATTTACTGATTTCTCAGTAAATATTCATGTAGATAAAGCAACTGCAGAAAAAATCATGACACAATTTGCCCCAGAAGAAGATAAAGCGCTGGTTAAAGAGAAAATTGAAGAGCAAGCTAAACAAGCGGCAGCACAAAATATTGTGGTGAATAATGATAAAAATGTGACACTTAACTTAGTGCTTGAAAAGGGCGAACTGAAACTTAATGGTCAAGTGATTCCAGAAGAACAGGTTCAAGGCGTATTATTTATGTTAATAATGGGCGCAGCAATGCAGGCTAAGTAATAACGGCTAAACAATCAAAAGGAGATAAAGTAATTTATCTCCTTTTTTATTAGGTTGAGCTTATTTAACTTTTAATCCAATCGAGCTTTTAAATACCCGTCATAATCGGGGATATCAATATTGATTTCTTGCTCAAATAAGCTTGATGTTAAAAGAAAATCGGCCGTGCTTTGATTAATCGCCACTGGAATATTCCAAACAGTTGCAATACGTATTAAGGCTTTTACATCGGGATCATGTGGTGCTGTGTTCATCGGATCCCAAAAGAAAATCATCATATCAATTTTTTTCTCAGCAATTAGTCCACCGAGTTGTTGATCGCCTCCCATCGGGCCACTTAATAATGAGGCTATTTCAAGTCCCGTTTCTCTAGACAATAGATGGCCTGTTGTACCTGTTGCATAAAGTTGATGGGGAGCGAGAGCTTCTTTATGTTTCTTTACCCAATTGAGCAGGTTTTGTTTGCAGCTATCATGTGCAACGAGCGCTATTCGTTTATGAGAAAAGATTGAGCGAGTTGTCGTGTTCATATTTTGTCCTCTAAAAAACTCAAAAGCATACGAACACTTTAGATCAAAGCGGGTAGGGAATGCAATATGTAAAGTATGCTTTAACTTAAAGCCAAAAATCCTTTAAAAATGACCGCACTTTTAGTGAAGAGTATTGCAATAACAGGAAGAAATGCATGAGAACAGTGAAAATCTACTATCTTTCTTGCAAAAAATCTTCTAAAATTTACAGGATTTTGTTAAATGTTTGTAACATTGATTAACAAGCTTGATTTTCGTGTTTGGTCATGACCAAACTTCATTTTCACTCAGTAAAATAAGGAAAGACTATGTCAGATACCTTAGTAAACGATATTGACCCAATTGAAACACAAGATTGGTTGTCAGCTGTTGATTCATTAATTCGTGCCGAAGGCGCAGAGCGAGCGCATTACATTATCAATCAAGTGATTGATCAGGCACGTAATGGTGGTGTGAACATTGCAAAAGGTGGCGTAACAACCCCTTATGTTAATACCATCCCTGTTTCTGAACAGCCAGCATACCCAGGTGATAAAGCTATTGAGCGTCGTATTCGTAGTGCTGTACGTTGGAATGCGATCATGGCGGTATTACGTGGCCAGAAAAAAGATCTTGAATTAGGTGGTCATATTTCAACTTATCAATCTGCAGCAAGCATGTATGAAGTCTGTTTTAACCACTTCTTCAAAGCTGCTACAGATAAAAACGGCGGTGACTTAGTCTTCTTCCAAGGCCACGCAGCACCTGGTATGTATGCTCGTGCATTTGTTGAAGGTCGTATTACTGAAGATCAAATGAATAATTTCCGTCAGGAATGTGAACCAGGTAAAGGTCTTTCTTCTTACCCACACCCGAAATTAATGCCTGAATTCTGGCAATTCTCTACTGTATCTATGGGTTTAGGTCCAGTAAATGCAATCCGTACTGCTCGTTTCTTAAAATACTTAGATAACCGTGGTTTAAAAGACACCAAAGATCAAAAAGTGTATGCTTTCCTTGGTGACGGTGAGATGGACGAAATCGAAGCAAAAGGTGATTTAACATTTGCAGCACGTGAAGGCTTAGATAACTTAATCTTCGTAGTAAGCTGTAACTTGCAACGTTTAGATGGTCCTGTAACGGGTAACGGCAAAATCGTTCAAGAATTAGAAGGTTTATTTGCTGGTGCTGGTTGGGAAGTGATCAAAGTCATGTGGGGCTCTGGCTGGGATAAATTATTTGCAAAAGATACTACCGGCAAATTAACCCAATTAATGATGGAAGTACTTGACGGTGACTATTTAACCTTCAAATCTAAGAATGGTGCATACGTTCGTGAACACTTCTTCGGTCGTTATCCAGAAACCGCTGCATTAGTAGCAGATATGACAGATGATGAAATCTGGGCATTAAGACGTGGTGGTCACGATTCAGAAAAACTTTATGCAGCATTCCATAAAGCGCAAACAGCAGGTAAACCTGTTGTGATCTTAGCGCACATGGTTAAAGGTTATAAAATTCCTGAAGCAGAAAGTAAAAACACTGCGCACCAATCTAAAAAAATGTCTCTCGAAAGCTTAAAATCTTTCCGTGATCATTTCCAATTAGATATTAAAGATGAAGATATTCCTAACTATCCGTACATTACCTTCCCAGAAGGTTCTGAAGAGTACAATTATCTTCATGGCAGACGTAAAGCGTTAAATGGTTACTTACCAAAACGTTTACCAAAATTCACTACTGAATTTAAAGTGCCATCATTGGAGGAATTTGCCCCATTATTGGAAGCTCAAGCTCGTCCAATTTCAACTACAATGGCATTCGTGCGTTTCTTAAATACTTTATTGAAAGATAAAAATATTGGTAAACAAATTGTGCCAATTGTTGCTGACGAAGCACGTACTTTTGGTATGGAAGGTTTATTCCGTCAAATCGGTATTTACAATCCACATGGTCAAAACTATGTGCCTTCTGACCGTGATTTAGTGGCTTACTACCGTGAAGCGAAAGATGGTCAAGTATTACAAGAAGGGATCAATGAATTAGGTGCAGCATCATCTTGGTTAGCGGCAGCGAATTCATATTCTGTTAATAACCTTCCGATGATTCCATTCTTCATCTACTACTCAATGTTTGGTTTCCAACGTGTGGGTGACTTGATGTGGGCAGCCGGTGACCAATTAGCACGTGGTTTCATGATCGGTGGTACTTCTGGCCGTACAACATTAAATGGTGAAGGCTTACAACACGAAGATGGTCATAGCCATATTCAATCTCTTGTTATTCCTAACTGTGTGTCTTATGACCCTGCTTACGTTTATGAAGTGGCAGTTATCCTACAAGACGGTATCAATCGTATGTACGGTGAAAAACAAGAAGATGTGTTCTACTACATCACAACATTAAACGAAACTTACGAACAACCAGCAATGCCAAAAGGTGCAGAAGAAGGTATTCGTAAAGGTCTTTATAAATTTGAAACCGTTGAAGCGCAAGGCAACAAAGGTCATGTTCAATTATTAGGTTCTGGTGCGATCTTCCGTCACGTTCGTGAAGCGGCACAAATTCTTGCAAATGAATATGGTGTAAGCTCAGATGTATATAGCGTGCCTTCATTCACTGAAGTGGCTCGTGAAGGTGCGGATGCAGTACGTTGGAATATGTTACACCCAACAGAAACACCACGCGTACCTTACATTGCACAAGTCATGAACGATGCGCCAGCTGTTGCGGCTACTGACTATATGAAATTGTTCGCAGAACAAGTTCGTGCATTCATTCCTGCACAAAGCTATCACGTATTAGGTACTGATGGTTTCGGTCGTTCAGACAGCCGTGAAAACTTACGTGAACACTTCGAAGTGGATGCGCGTTATGTTGTGGTTGCAGCATTACATGAGCTTGCAAAACAAGGCAAATTTGATGCGAAAGTGGTGGCTGATGCAATCGCGAAATTTGGTTTAAAAACTGAAATTTTAAATCCGCTTTACGCTTAATAAACAATATCCTGTGCGCTAAAACGCACAGGAGCATCTACAAATAAAGTGCGGTTGATTTTAACTGCGTTTTTTAAAGGTAAGATAACATGTCAAAACAAATTCAAATTCCTGATATCGGTAGTGATGAAGTTACCGTAACAGAAGTGATGGTGAAAGTAGGTGATACCATTACCGCTGATCAAAGTATTATCAATGTTGAAGGTGATAAAGCTTCAATGGAAGTCCCTGCACCTGAAGCCGGTGTGGTAAAAGAAGTATTAGTAAAAGTGGGTGATAAAGTCACAACTGGCACACCAATGCTTGTATTAGAGTCAGCGGATGCGGCAGCGCCTGCTCCAGCGGCAGCAGCACCTGCGCCGACAGCCGCACCTGCGCCGACAGCCGCACCAGCAGCTGCAAGTGTAGTTGAAGTCAATGTACCCGATATCGGTTCAGACGAAGTAAACGTGACTGATATTATGGTGAAAGTCGGTGATAGCGTTGAAGTTGACCAATCAATCATCAATGTTGAAGGTGATAAAGCTTCAATGGAAGTCCCTGCTCCAGTTGCTGGCGTAGTTAAAGAAATTTTAATCAACGTGGGCGATAAAGTTGTTACAGGCAAATTAATCATGAAATTTGAAGTGGCGGGTGCAGCACCAGCCGAAGCGCCAGTTCAACAGGCGGCAGCACCTGCAGCAGCACCAACAGCTTCAGCCATTAAAGAAGTGAATGTACCTGATATTGGTGGAGATGAAGTTAACGTAACTGAAATCATGGTTGCAGTTGGCGACAGCGTTTCTGAAGAGCAATCTTTAATTACCGTTGAAGGCGATAAAGCCTCAATGGAAGTGCCAGCTCCGTTTGCGGGTGTGGTAAAAGAAATTTTAGTGAAATCAGGTGATAAAGTTTCAACTGGTTCATTAATTATGAAATTTGAAGTGGCGGGTGCTGCACCTGCTCCAGCGGCAGCAGCTCCTGTTCCTCAAGCAGTACCTTCAGCAGCGCCGGCAGCACAATCAGGTAATGTATCTGGCTTAAGCCAAGAACAAGTTGTCGCAAGCGCAGGCTATGCACATGCAACTCCAGTGATTCGTCGTTTAGCGCGTGAATACGGTATTAACCTTGATCGCGTAAAAGGTACCGGTCGTAAAGGTCGCGTAGTAAAAGAAGATATCCAAGCTTACGTGAAAACCGCTGTTAAAGCGTTTGAAACAGGTACTGTATCTTCTGCTGCGGCTGGTAATGGTGTGGCAAATGGTGCAGGCTTAGGTTTATTACCATGGCCGAAAGTTGACTTCAGCAAATTTGGTGAAGTCGAAGAAGTTGAATTAAGCCGTATCAACAAAATCTCTGGTGCAAACTTACATCGTAACTGGGTAATGATTCCACATGTTACTCACTTCGATCGTACAGATATCACCGATTTAGAAGCATTCCGTAAAGAACAGAACAAGATTGTTGAAAAACAAAAATTGGATGTGAAAATTACACCAGTTGTGTTCATTATGAAAGCGGTAGCGAAAGCATTAGAAGCGTTCCCACGTTTCAATAGCTCTATCTCTGAAGACGGACAAAAATTAACACTTAAAAAATACATCAACATTGGCGTAGCGGTAGATACACCAAATGGTCTCGTTGTACCTGTATTTAAAAACGTGAATAAAAAAGGTATTATCGAACTCTCTCGTGAATTAATGGAAGTCTCCAAAAAAGCACGTGACGGTAAACTTTCAGGCTCTGATATGCAGGGTGGTTGTTTCACCATTTCAAGCTTAGGCGGTATTGGTACAACTTACTTTACACCAATTGTAAATGCACCTGAAGTGGCCATCTTAGGTGTGTCTAAATCAGAAATGCAACCGGTTTGGAATGGTAAAGAATTTGAGCCACGCTTAATGCTTCCGTTATCATTATCTTTCGACCACCGTGTGATCGATGGTGCTGATGGTGCTCGTTTCTTAAGCTATATCAATGGCGTATTAGCTGACTTACGTCGCTTAGTGATGTAATTAACGCGGTAAGATGTGAGTGATTAGGCTCACATCTTACAGAAAGGATCGCAAAGTGCGGTCAAAAATTTGAACGTTTTTACGAGGTAAAAATGAGTAAAGAAATTAAAACCCAAGTTGTGGTACTTGGTGCTGGTCCTGCAGGTTATTCAGCGGCATTCCGTTGTGCGGACTTAGGTTTAGAAACAGTACTTGTTGAACGTTATTCAACATTAGGTGGGGTATGTTTAAACGTAGGTTGTATCCCTTCTAAAGCATTACTTCACGTAGCGAAAGTAATTGAAGAAGCGAAACACGCAAGCAAAAATGGTGTGTATTTCGCAGAGCCTCGCATTGATTTAGATGAAGTGCGTGCAGGTAAAGAAGCAGTTGTGGCGAAATTAACTGGCGGTCTTGCTGGCATGGCTAAACAACGTAAAGTAACTGTTGTTGAAGGTTTAGCGGCGTTTACTGATCCACATACATTAGTAGCACGTGATCGTGATGGTAAACCAACCACAATTAAATTTGATAATGCGATTATCGCAGCGGGTTCTCGCCCAATTCAATTACCATTCATTCCACATGAAGATCCACGTGTTTGGGATTCAACAGATGCTCTTAAATTAAAAGAAGTACCGAAAAAACTTTTAATCATGGGTGGTGGTATCATCGGTTTAGAGATGGGTACCGTATATCATGCATTAGGTTCTGAAGTTGAAGTGGTTGAAATGTTTGACCAAGTAATTCCAGCAGCAGATAAAGATGTTGTTGCAATCTACACCAAACAAGTAGAGAAAAAATTCAAGTTAATGCTTGAAACTAAAGTGACTGCAGTTGAAGCAAAAGACGATGGTATCTATGTTTCAATGGAAGGTAAAGCATGCAATGACACTAAACGTTATGATGCAGTGTTAGTGGCAATCGGTCGTACACCAAACGGTAAATTGATCGATGCAGGTAAAGCTGGCGTTGAAGTGGATGAGCGTGGTTTCATTCATGTTGATAAGCAAATGCGTACTAATGTGCCTCATATCTTTGCAATCGGTGATATTGTTGGTCAACCAATGTTAGCTCACAAAGGTGTCCACGAAGGTCACGTAGCGGCAGAAGTGATTGCAGGACAAAAACATTACTTCGATCCAAAAGTCATTCCCTCTATTGCTTATACTGAACCAGAAGTAGCTTGGGTAGGTAAAACTGAGAAAGAATGTAAACAAGAAGGTTTAAACTACGAAGTCGCTAAATTCCCTTGGGCAGCTTCTGGCCGTGCGATTGCATCTGAATGTGCAGAAGGTATGACCAAATTAATCTTTGATAAAGATACTCATCGTATACTTGGTGGGGCTATCGTGGGGGCTAACGGTGGTGAATTATTAGGTGAAATCGGTCTAGCGATCGAAATGGGTTGTGATGCGGAAGATATCGCATTAACGATTCATGCTCACCCAACACTTCATGAGTCTGTGGGTCTTGCAGCTGAAGTATTTGAAGGTTCAATTACCGATCTTCCAAATGCAAAAGCGAAGAAAAAATAATCAATTCTAATCCTTTTAAGGGCTACTCATTGAGTAGTCCTTATTTTTTTTGAGATCTCACTCACAAAATTGCATAAAAATTCAATAAAAACTGGCGAGCATAATGACTTTTTGATAAAATCCGACCAGTTTTGTTTTTATATTTTTTTATTATTTAAAAGCTATGTTAAAGAAGATTTTGATTATTGTAGGTTTAGCTGTTTTGACAACAGCCTGCTCTAACAACTCGGGGCAGGCACAAAACGGCATGATTAGTGAAAGTGATGATGCTGAGTTAACGGGTTTGATTGCTGGTTTAGATGGGAAAAAAGGGGGCGTTTACCCTAAATTAAGAACTAACCGTCCTAAATCAGGTTTAATTGGTGATAAAGCGCTTGCTCAAGTTTATAACGAATGGGTTGGTACTCGTTACAGAATGGGTGGCACTTCAAAACATGGTATTGATTGCTCTGCATTTATGCAAACTGCTTTTCTTGATGCTTATGGCATGGAGCTTCCACGTTCAACTTCAGAACAACGCTATTTAGGTCGCCAAATCCAAAAACATGAATTACGTAAAGGTGATTTGGTGTTCTTCCGTCGCAACAATCATGTTGGCGTTTATATTGGTAATAACCAGTTTATGCATGCAAGTACAAGCCAAGGTGTAACAATTAGTTCATTAGATGAAGATTACTGGTCAAGAACTTATACACAATCTCGTCGTGTGATGTAATGACAATTTTATTTCAACAAGAAGTGCGGTTAATTTTAACCGCACTTTTTCTTTATTTAGATTATCTGATTATTGGCTTAAGCCGCAAATTTCATTAAGTCTCTTCTTGGTTTCATTTGATGGATAGTATTCGTCACCGTGCCAACTAATGGAAGGTTTGTCCATTGTGTTGTTTTAATATTTTCCACTTTAGAATCTAATGCCATAAATACAAATTCATTACCGCTTACACCAGCAAATTCATAAATATGGAATTCGTCTTGTTTTTCCAATACGACAAGATCACCAATGAAAAGGCTATCATTTTTTTCAACCACTAACATATCGCCCATTTCAATTCCCCAAGCAAGCATATTCGGATTGGTAACACGAATAAAACAAGTTTGTTGTGGACGTTTGATACAATAAAGGTTGAGATCTAATTTTTTATTAAATGTCGATTTGCTTTCAACATCATTGAAAAATGGCATAGGATGATAAGAAAACGTCATATCATTTTGTGCAACTGTATTTGCGTAGTTCATCATCTTGTGTTCCTTTTAGTTTGTGTGTTTTTAATCAGTGGTTGTTTATACAGTTGTAATATACTGGTATTCGATACAGTATGTCAATAGGGCATAGAAAAAATTTTTTTATAGGCGAAAATTTTAGAAAAAATTCATTCCTTACTGAAAAAGTTCAATTTTTTAACAAAATAATAAAGAAAAAATTTTCTTTTAAATAAAATTTGAGCTATCTTTATCTTGTTTCGGTGGATCGTAACGATCTGAAGTTCAACTTAATCTTCATTTAAAACTATTATGAATACAACACGTTTATTTCATTTTTTGTTCCAAGGTAATTTGGTAAAACGAATTGCCATTGGTTTGGTACTCGGGATCCTTGTTGCCTTGGTGAATGAGAGTGTAAAAAATTCAGCAGGTATTGATCTTGCATCTAGCTTTGGAGTGCTCGGTCAAATCTTTGTTAAAGCATTGCGTGCTGTTGCACCAATTTTGATTTTCTTCCTTGTTATGGCTGCGCTCGCTAATAAGAAAGTGGGCTCTAAAAGTAACATGAAAGAAATTGTCGTGCTTTATCTTTTGGGTACGTTCTTAGCGGCTGTGGCTGCAGTAATTGCAAGTATGGCATTCCCATCAGATGTGGCTCTTGCAGTAAAAGAGGATGCGAGTTCAGCACCTCAATCTGTTGGTCAAGTCATGTTAACGTTAGTATTGAATGTGGTGGATAACCCATTAAATGCAATTTTCAAAGCAAATTTTATCGGTGTTTTAGCGTGGTCTATCGGTTTAGGTTTAGCCCTTCGTCATGCATCAGATGCAACTAAACAGGTTGT
>CAJZKN010000016.1:0-41160 GCA_916050345.1 Parahaemophilus parainfluenzae
ACCGTAATCTCTTCACGATCGTGATACAAATGCTTCGCCTGAATATCAAATTCCAGTTCTTTTTCTGCTAACATTACCGCAAGATTTTCTAAACACAACATCACTTCTTGATAACGTTTTTTCATTGGCAATTTCAAATTGAAAATGGTTTCTCGGCACCAGCCGTTAATCAACCATTTCCCTATTAAATTCGCAATTCGACTTGGTTGCTCCACCATGTCACACACAAGCCAATCAATATGCTTGCGTTTTGGTGGTTGGAATTTAAATCCGTCTTCTGGGCAATGTTCTATTCTACCGGTATCATGCAAACTGGCCGCCATTTTGCCGTGATCGACCGCATACACAAATAAACCACGCTTCACTAATTGATAGGTCCAGCCGCCAGGACACGCACCGAGATCAACGCCAACCATATTTTCATTTAAGCGTTTACTTTCTTCATGTCGAGGAATAAAGGTTAAAATCGCTTCTTCCAATTTTAAAGTTGAACGGCTTGGCGCATCCGCTGGGAATTTCAAACGTGGTATCCCCATAAAATGGGTAGAGTTATTGCCAAGATAGGAATACCCTACATAGCAGCAATTCGGCTGAGTGAAAAAACAATGTAAAATCTGACCGCGCTTTGCATTCGGCTTACCTTGTAACCAACCTTGTTTTTTCAATGCTTGGCGTAACGGCACGGTAAATTTTCGGCAAAATGTCGAAAGCTCTTTGGCTTCATTGGTATCTGCTGTTTCGACAAATAGCTCTACCGCTTGCTTAAGATTAATGTCTTCTGCAATATGTTTATATTGAGCAAGAATTGGCGAGATACGATCTTGAGGATCGAGATTTTCTAAGAAATCTGAAACAACGATCATTTGACGCGCAAAAATAAAACGATTAAAAGGGATTTCTCGCGCTAAACGATCCGCATCACCCGGTTGATAACATTCAAAAATGACATAGCCGCTGTTTTCTACTACGCGAGCAAAACCAAATACACCACGCTCAGAGGCTCGGTCGGTAATTTCTGCGGCGACTTCTTTTTCAAAACCAATTCGACAATATAAGGCTAATTTACTCATGTTTTCCTAAATTAATTGAATCTTTAATCCATTTTCTAAAGGCTTGAATTTGTTCATCATCTAAACGATCTAAATGATTGACCACATAGAATGATTTTGGATCCCGTAATTCGGTTGGTAACACAATTTGCAAATGACCGTTTTCAATTTCTTGCTGAGCCAAAATACGATTCGCTAACGCAATACCCTGCCCATGAACGGCCGCTTGCAATGCCATAAAGGTGTGGCTAAATAACGGGCCTTGCTGAATATTTAAATCATCTAATTTGAGATAATCCGCCATCGCTTGCCAGTTATCTCGGGTATGCGTGTGAATCAGCGTATGCTTTTTCAAATCATTAGAACAACTTACTGGTATTTTCTCAAGCAATGAAGGCGCGGCTAAAATCACGAGGTT
Organism: Parahaemophilus parainfluenzae; assembly: GCA_916050345.1. Classification (GTDB taxonomy): domain Bacteria; phylum Pseudomonadota; class Gammaproteobacteria; order Enterobacterales; family Pasteurellaceae; genus Haemophilus_D; species Haemophilus_D parainfluenzae_AA. The sequence goes on from CAJZKN010000016.1 coordinate 1,468, forward strand.
TTCTTCGCCTAAACGATCGACCTGTAAATTTTCCCAATCACCTTTTCCATAATAAATGGCAATATCAATTTCTTTATTCAATAAACCTTCATCTTGATCCACGCCCTTCAAACGTACTTCAATTTCAGGATGTTGCTTATTAAAATCACTCAAATGAGGTACAAGCCATTGAATACCAAAGGTTTGTGGTACGCTAATTGCCAAATGTGGTTCAGCTTTAAGCGTTAATAAACGTTCGGTTGCTTCATTTAATTTTCGTAATATTTTATTGATATCAACAAAGTAGGCTTTCCCAAATTCCGTCAATTCGAGTGAACGATTTTTTCGAATAAAAAGCTCAACACCTAAAAAATCTTCTAATAATTTTATTTGATGGCTCACTGCGGCTTGTGTCACAAAAAGTTCATCTGCCGCTTTTGTGAAGCTTAAATGTCGTGCAGCAGACTCGAAAGACTTTAATGAATTCAAGGGAGGCAAACGTTTATACATAATTCTTCCCAACAGCTAAATTTTAGTTTATAATAATAAAAGTTCAATTCGGATTAGTTTTTTTTATGCGTCAAATAAAAAAACATCATTTGTCCTTCCATCACCTTCTACCTACAATACACCCATACTTAATGATTGGTAATTCCTTACAAGTTAATGAGTTTCAGACTTAAGTATGATGTTGTGTTTGCATATAGTTCGGTTCTCCGAGCTGGAGTAACAATTAAGTTACTCATTTACTTCCTATATATATTAAACCATTCTGGTTAAGCGCTGCTCGTTTCGAGCGGCGTTTTTTTATTCTTAGCATTCTAACATAAGCAAAATTTTATTTCCTGACCAACTTCACAAATTTGAAAATCCAATAAAAATTTTGAGAAATCACAATATTTTTGTGTTTAAAGGTTTTCATAGTTATCGTAATGGTGTAGATTAACTGCATTTCCATTCATAAAATTATTTATACAAATTAAGGAAGCAAAATGAAAGACTTAGACTGGAACAATCTTGGATTTAGTTATATCAAAACAGATTACCGATTCATCGCACATTGGAAAGATGGTAAATGGGATGAAGGTAAACTCACCACCGATAATATGCTACATATCCACGAAGGTTCAACTGCAATTCACTACGGTCAACAATGCTTTGAAGGCTTAAAAGCCTATCGTTGTAAAGATGGTTCAATCAACTTATTCCGTCCTGATCAAAATGCAAAACGCATGCAACATACCTCTGATCGCTTATTAATGCCACAAGTGCCTACAGAATTATTTATCCGTGCTTGTAAAGAAGTGGTGAAAGCAAACCAAGAATGGTTAGGTCCTTACGGATCTGGCGCAACATTATATTTACGTCCATTTCTCTTTGGGACCGGCGCGAATATCGGTGTAAAAACCGCACCTGAATTTATTTTCTCTGTATTCTGCTGCCCTGTAGGCGCTTATTTCAAAGGTGGTTTAGCACCATCTAACTTCATTACGACTGATTACGACCGCGCTGCACCTATGGGTACTGGTGGTGTAAAAGTAGGTGGTAACTATGCAGCAAGTTTGCTTCCACATGAACTAGCCGCAGAAGAAGGTACGCCAGAACGTAAGTTCGCTGATGCGATCTATCTCGATCCAAAAACACATACTAAAATTGAAGAAGTGGGTGCGGCAAACTTCTTTGGTATCACCAAAGATAACAAATTTATCACTCCTGCATCTGAATCCATTTTACCAAGTATCACCAAATACTCCTTACTTCATATTGCAAAAGAGCGTTTAGGTATGGAAGCTATCGAAGGTGATGTGTATATCGATCAACTTGATCAATTTGCAGAAGCAGGAGCTTGTGGTACTGCCGCAGTGATTACGCCAGTAGGCGGTATTCAACACAAAGGTAAATTCCACGTGTTCTATTCAGAAACTGAAGTAGGTCCTGTTACACGTAAGCTTTACAACGAGTTAACTGGTATCCAATTCGGTGATGTGGAAGCACCTGAAGGCTGGATTGTAAAAGTAGAATAATTTTCCTTCCTATCAATTCCTATCAATAAAGCAAGATTGATTTAATTCAAGGGCTAAGTTCTGTAACTGCAGGACTTAGTCCTTTTAGTTTTTATAAACTTTATATAAATTATGTCTAAGAGAGATGACTCATTAATGATATTTAGCTAACGCAAAAATATCGTCGAAATCAACCGCACATTCCCCCTTTTATTGTGTGCCTATATTTCAAATTATGATCTTCATCACAGTTTTATTTGAACAGATCGATTAGAATAAAATCGTCCATTTTTTCAAATAAATAAGGAAGAAAATGATGACTCCCTCAGAGCTTATAGGCGAAGGAATTAATCTGATGTTTTCAGGGATGGGTTTTGTATTGGTCTTTTTGCTCATTTTAATTTGGGCAATTGGAGTGATGTCTAAACTTATCAATCGATTCTTTCCTGAACCTCAACCCGAACCCAAAACTTCCCAAAATTCAACCGCACTTTCTGCGGCACCTACTGACGATTTTGAGCGGTTACGTCCTGTGATTGCAGCGGCTATCGCACACCATCGCCGTACCCAACAGTCCAAATAAAATAAGGATTTTACCATGGCTAAAAAAATTAAAATGACAGAACTGGTGCTTCGTGATGCCCACCAATCACTTTTCGCAACTCGTTTGCGTCTTGATGATATGTTACCAATCGCACATGAATTAGATGATATTGGCTATTGGTCGTTGGAAGCTTGGGGCGGTGCAACATTTGATAGCTGTATTCGCTTTTTAGGGGAAGATCCTTGGGTTCGTTTGCGTGAATTGAAAAAAGCTTGTCCAAAAACTCCATTACAAATGTTATTACGTAGCCAAAACCTATTAGGCTATCGCCACTATGCTGATGATGTAGTAGAACGTTTCGTAGAACGTTGTGTAGCGAATGGTATGGATGTTTTCCGCGTATTCGATGCGCTCAATGACCCGCGCAACATGAAAGCAGCGTTGCAAGCAGTACGTAAATTTGGTGGTCATGCTCAAGGGACTTTAAGTTATACCACCAGCCCAGTTCATACCATGCAAACCTGGCTTGATACCACTGAACAATTGCTTGAAATCGGTATCGACAGTTTGGTCATCAAAGACATGTCCGGTATTTTAAATCCAATGGCGGCGGCAGACTTAGTGCGCGAAATAAAAAAACGTTTCGACGTAGAATTGCATTTACACTGCCACTCCACCACTGGTATGGCAGAAATGGCGCTATTAAAAGCGGTTGAAGCTGGTGTAGATGGTATTGATACGGCAATTTCTTCTATGTCTGGAACTTATGGTCACCCTGCAACTGAATCCCTAGTCGCCACCTTACAAGGCACTGAATATGACACCGGTTTGGATATTCCTCGCTTGGAAAAAATTGCTGCCTATTTCCGTAATGTGCGTAAAAAATATGCCAAATTTGAAGGCCAATTACGCGGTGTAGATAGCCGTATTTTAGTGGCACAAGTGCCAGGCGGTATGCTCACCAACTTGGAAAACCAGTTAAAACAACAAAATGCATCCGATAAATTAGATTTAGTATTAGAAGAAATCCCACGCGTGCGCAAAGACTTGGGCTACATTCCACTCGTTACACCAACCTCTCAAATTGTTGGTACACAGTCGGTTATTAACGTTCTCACTGGCGAACGCTACAAAACTATCGCCAAAGAAACTGCCGGTATTTTAAAAGGTGAATACGGTAAAACACCTGCACCAGTAGATAGTGCGTTGCAAGCTCGAGTATTAGAAGGTGCGGCACCTGTAACTGACCGTCCAGCCGATCACATTGCACCTGAAATGGCGAAAATTGAAGCTGAAGTTGCTGAACAAGCTAAATCGAAAGGGGTGAAATTGGCAGACAACGCTGTGGATGATGCTTTAATCGTGGCGCTCTTCCCGCAAATTGCGTGGAAATTCTTAGAAAACCGCAACAATCCTGCTGCCTTTGAACCAGCCCCAACCGGTAATGAAAGTGCGGTAGAAAATAAACCTGTTTCTAAAGCTGCACCATCTACTTCTGGCTCCGCTGTTTATACTGTGGAATTGGAAGGTAAAGCCTTTGTGGTGAAAGTAAGTGAGGGCGGTGATATCTCTCATGTCGCGACTACTGCTCCTCAAGCTGCGCCGCAAGCTACTCCTGCTCCAGCAACGGGTGGAACACCAGTAACGGCTCCAATGGCCGGTAATATTTGGAAAGTTGTTGCAACAGAAGGTCAAACCGTAGCAGCTGGCGATGTATTATTCATTCTCGAAGCCATGAAAATGGAAACCGAAGTGAAAGCTGCACAGGCTGGTACCGTACGTGGCATTTGCGTCAAAGCCGGTGATGCTGTCGCCGTAGGTGACACTGTGATGACCTTAGCATAAGGAATGGTCTATGGAGAGTATTATTGCGTTAATTAAAGGGATGGGTATATTCCATCTGCAATGGGGGCAAGCAGTGATGATCGCTGTGAGCTTGCTGTTGCTGTGGCTTGCCATCTCACGCAAATTTGAACCTTTGCTGTTGCTACCAATTGGTTTCGGCGGATTATTGTCAAATATCCCAGAAGCAGGGCTAGCCATGACAGCATTGGAAAATTTGCTTCATCTCGGCTCACCTGAACAAATTGCGGTAATCGCTTCGCAATTAGGTGTTTCACCCGATCTTGCTGCGATTAAAACAGCACTAAATTCTGCGCCGATATCGATGATAAATCAATTAGAAGCGTTATCTGTAGATATGGGTTATAGCGCCGGTATTTTGGCATTATTCTATAAAGTTGCGATCAGCTACGGCATTGCACCATTGGTCATTTTTATGGGCGTAGGGGCAATGACAGACTTTGGTCCGTTATTAGCCAATCCAAAAACATTGCTACTTGGTGCTGCTGCTCAATTCGGTATTTTTGCTACCGTGCTCGGTGCATTAGCCTTAAATTATTTCGGTATTATCGAATTTACGCTGCCTCAAGCCGCATCTATCGGTATTATCGGTGGTGCGGATGGTCCGACAGCAATTTATCTCACGAGCAAACTGGCCCCTGAATTGCTTGGCGCGATTGCCGTGGCGGCCTATTCCTACATGGCATTAGTGCCGTTGATTCAACCGCCGATTATGAAAGCGTTAACCACAGAAGAAGAACGAAAAATCCGCATGACGCAAATGCGCCATGTGAGTAATCGTGAAAAAGTCTTGTTCCCGGTTATTTTGCTGTTGCTCGTTGGTTTACTCCTACCAGATGCTGCCCCATTACTAGGGATGTTCTGTTTCGGTAACCTCATGCGCGTTAGCGGCGTAGTTGAACGTTTAAGCGACACCACACAAAACGCCTTGATTAATATCGTAACCATCGTGCTTGGCTTATCTGTGGGTTCTAAACTGATTGCGGATAAATTCCTACAACCACAAACACTGGGTATTTTAATTCTTGGTGTGATTGCTTTCGGTATTGGTACCGGCAGTGGTGTATTAATGGCAAAATTGATGAACAAATTCAGCAAAAATAAAATCAACCCACTCATAGGTTCTGCTGGCGTATCTGCCGTTCCTATGGCCGCTCGCGTTTCCAACAAAATCGGATTGGAAGCGGATAATCAAAACTTCCTACTCATGCACGCCATGGGACCGAATGTTGCCGGTGTAATTGGCTCGGCCATTGCCGCTGGGGTCATGTTAAAATATGTCGGCACGTTGATGTAATGTTAAACTGAAAAAACTAAATGAGGTTCATTAAATAACAAAAAGAGCGGTCAATTTGACCGCTCTTTTATTTATTACGATTTTCTTTACTTAACCAAACTCATCGCCAGATTCTTCGCACCTTTGAAATCCACTTTACCACTTCCGAGCATCGGAATTTCATCCACTAAGAAGACTTGGCTTGGTAGCATAATCGGCGGTACATTTAATCCTTTAATGCGTTCATTGATCTCATCTAAAGAAAGCGCAGACTTAATTAAAAGCACAATGCTCTCGCCTTTTTTATCATCACTCAAGGCAGCGGCAACAAATTGAGTTTCCTCATCAAATACTTGTGAAAGTTTCTCTTCCACGCTACCGAGACTGATCATTTCACCGCCAACTTTGGCAAATCGAGAATAACGATCCACAATGGTAATAAAGCCATTATGATCGATATGGCCTTTATCGCCAGTTTTGTAATAACGTACACCGTCAATTTCAACAATCACTTCCGCTGTTTTTTCTGGTGCATTCAAATAACCTTTCATGACTTGTCCACCACCAATCAAGATCAAGCCGTCTTCGCCGACTGGTAATTCCTGCAAGCTTTCCGGATCCACAATTTTGATAATGGTGCCCGGTAATGGCATACCTACCGTACCAGCTTGATTGAAGGTAAATTCTTGTAAGGTTTCCGGATCAAGTAAATTAGGCATATTAACACTGGCTACCGGTGCTGTTTCAGTTGCGCCATAACCTTCGTAAATTTCTAAGCCAAATTTAAGTTTAAAGGCTTCTTTTACATCTGCTTTCAATTTTTCGGCACCCGCAATAACCATACGCACGTTTTGTAGCATTAACGGATGGAATTTCTTATTGCGTACATACAATCTAAAGAAAGTTGAAGTCCCAAATAAAATACTCACCCGATGTCGAGCACACATTTTTCCTACTGTCGCCCCATCAGTCGGATCCGCCACACTCACCATTTTAATGCCTTCACACAATGGCAATAAAGTTGTCACTGTTAAGCCAAATGAGTGGAAAATTGGTAAGGAATTCAAAATCACATCATCTTTATGGAAGTTTAATAATTCACCGATCTGTTTAATGTTAGTCAGTAAATTTTTATGGCTTAATTCAATACCTTTTGGATCCCCTTCACTGCCACTACTGAATAAGATGGTTGCATTATCGTCCAAGCTTACGTCTGCAAAGTAACGTAATTTAATCCACCATTGTGGCGCTAAAAACGCCGTTAAAAATGACCGCACTTTATTCGCTTTAGTGATCGATTTCCCTAAATTTTCCATAAAGAGGGCTTTATCAGCCACCACTTGGCTAAAGTCAAAACCTTTTGCGTTCAACTTATCCAAGAATTTTTCAGAGGTAATGACTTGCGAAATATTGGCTTTTTTCAACGCTTTTTCCATCACTTCTGGGCTTAGCGTGTAGTTTAAATTTACCGGTACTTTGCCCATCACCATTAAGGTCATATTGATAATTGCCCCGATTGATGAACTTGGTAATAACACGCCAATATTTTTTTCATTCCCTAAAGCAGCTTTCAAGGTTTTCACAAACATCAATACTGCAGCAATAAATTTCAGGTTATTCAGTTTAGTGCCTTGCGCATCCACCGCGGCTTCTTTGAATAAATTCGATTTTGCCGAATTCAACCAATGGTGCATCAGCGGTTTACGTTTACTCATGACTTTTTCCCATACGGAGAAAGAAAGTTCGAGTACTTTTTGCTTCATCGCTGTCGCATCAATAAAGCCATGAATAGGTTTACCAAATGCCACTAAAATTTCACGTTTGCCTTGGCGTTTAGTTAAATTCTTATAGAAAGAATCCGCACGAGAGAAGCTGCTGCCCCATAATCCACGTAAATAGAAAGGTACAGTCGTCACATTCTCTAAATCTTTTAATACGTGCTCAAAGCCTTTTTGGAACTCATTGATTTGGCCGTTATAGCTGATATGGCCTTCAGGGAATAAAGCCACCACTTCACCACGCGCTAAATATTCACGAATAGTTTCAATAGATTCACGACTTGAGCCTCCACCAATTGGGATCACTTTGAAAATACGGAAGAACCACGTGAGATACCACTTGTTGTAAATTGGACGATACATGACAAATTTAATCGCACGCGGGCTAGCCGCTTGTAGCACCAACCAGTCAATCCAGCTAATATGGTTACCTAATAACAACACGCCACCACTTTGTGGAAGATTTTTTAACCCATCCACATGAAAACGGTAATTTGCTTTTAACGCAAAGAGCAAGAATAAACGCGTAAATAAATGAGGCACTTTCGACATGGTATATAAACTTGCAGCAAAACATGCAGCTGAAGTTACTAAGAATAAACCTTGAGTCGAAACATTAAGTTGTACAAAAACAATGCTTAATAGCAAAAAGACCACCATGAACACGTTTTGCACAAAGTTGTTACCTGCCATGATTTTGCCACTGATTTTCTCAGGTGCAAAATACTGAATGGTTGCATTCAATGGCACGATCAATAAACCGCCAGAGAAACCAAAGACAAAAGAACAAAGTGCTAATACCACTCCACTTTGGGCTAGTGTTAAGAAGAATAACGACACACAAATACCCAACGCACCAAGCGGAACAATACCTAACTCAATATGCAAACGAGAAGCACGTCCTGCAAGATATGAACCTAACACTAATCCGACTCCACTCACCGCTAAAATCGCTTGAATGACAACAGCATTATCTTCATTGAACATTGCTTTATAATGTGCAGGAAATGCCGCCACAATAATTTGTGACACACCCCAAAACAGGCTTAGTCCAATGACACTCAACCAAATATTCTGATCTGCTTTTAATGTGCGAACGTTATCTTTTAAATACCCTAAAGAAAGGTATTTTCTCATATCAAACTGACCTTCTGTATTCTCAGCTTCTTGCTTAAAGAATGGGATTTTAAAAGCAAAATAGGCTTCTAATGCACTCAGCAATACTAACGCAACACCAATCACCCAAACACTTTGTAATACTTCATTCGGATCATCTGATGCCACATAATGCGCTTCAAAGAAGAAAGAAAATGCAAAAGAACTAAACAGAATGGCCACAATGGTGAGCGCCTGAATCACGCCATTTGCCATACCGATGTTTTCGGTGCCCACAATTGATTTAATAATGCTATATTTGGCCGGAGAATAGACCGCACTTTGCGCTGCTAAAATCAATGTCAGTACGAAGGAAATAGCAAACATTCCCGTCATATAACTCAATAAAATCCCTGCGCTGATCAGCACAGCTGCTAAACTGCTATAACGAATCACATTGGTGCGAGAAAATTTATCGTTAATAAATGCCGAAGGGGAAAATAAGAAAATAAACGGTAATAAAATCATGGCATTGATCAATGCCGTTAACACCACCAAACTCTCGCCTGAAAAGCTTTTCAATAATACATTTTGAATGGTGATTTTATGTGCCAAATCTACACTGGCATTAATAAAGGCAATGGCTAAATAAGGCACAAAGCCAGCGTATTTTAAGAGTTTCATTTTGCACTCTCCGCTTGATAAAGATTAAAGGTTTTCATATTCAAGAGATAAGGTTTTAACACCAACAATAAATCAAATAAATGTTTTAATTTTTCATCTTTTTGGTCGCTATTGGCTAATGCCGCTAAAGTCACATTCACCTCTTTTTTCGCTAACATTTTCGCTGCAGCTAAATAAGCTTTCACCACATCCATTTCAGCTTCATCACAACGAGACAAGATCGCCAAAATATCACGTTCTTTTGCGGTAAAAATGCCTTCGCGAGGATTCAATAATCCTTCCACTACCATGTCTTCGATTTGCTGAGTAGAAAGATGAAATTCTGCACATAATTGCTCAATGGTGAACACTTCATTTTCTGCCCCCATGATGATATCCAATAATCCAATAAGGCTTTCATAAGGGTTATTCCAATCAAAATGAGGATGAGCAAAAAGTGCTTTAATTTGTGAAATCGTCGCATTGAAATTGCTTTGTAGATATTTAATAAAACTGAGCAACTTCACACAATGTTCATCATAGAGATGAAAATTCGGTTTATCTTTCACCGGCTCCGGCAACAAACCTTCTTTTACATAGTACAGCACCGTGGATTTTGGTGTCTGACTAAGCTTAACCAAATCATTCATTTTTAACATAAGGATTTCCCTCTAGGTTGATTTGTTGTGTATTGTATCGGATAAAAATAAAAAGTAAAGAGTGTTACTTTACACTTTTAAACAAAGTTAATAAAAAAGTTGTTCATCACATGATAAACAACTTTCTTAATCAGCTTTAGCTTTCCACTTTTCGCCATAGATCTTTGCTATAAATGACCCCTACTGGATTTTTCTTCGCCCCCATAATAGTTGGAGAAATATAAACCGGTGTAGTATATTGGAAAAGCGGTAAAGCAAGGTTTTCCTGTTGGATCTTCTCACTTAATTTTAAGTAAATTTCTGACCGCTCTTTTTCATTTAAGCTTTTCAATGCTTGCTCAAAAAGTTGGTCATATTCCGCATTGGCATAGCCATTTTTATTATCGGGACTTTTAGAATAGAACAAACCCAAGAATGCCATAGGATGATTAAAGTCTGCGCACCAGCCAGAACGAATGACTTGGAAATCCCCTTTTTGGCGCTTAGTCTGTAATGTTTGCCAATTGACTGGTTGAGCATCCACGCGCAACATATCGGACTGCGTCAATTGCCCCACTAAACGTTGCGCAATATTCACATGCAAGGGGGCATCATCATAGAGCACATTTAAATGTAGCGGATGTTTTTCATCAATTTTATTTTGAGCCAATAACTGCTCGGCAACAACAGGCTCCCATCTTGAATCTTGTCCATTTAACATGGCTTTCGGTAAAAAATACGAACTCGGAATTGCCGCTGGAATCTCATTATTCACAATATTCGTAACCGAAACCAACGAAGCAATCGCCTTACGCACATCTGCCTTAGCAACTTTAGGATCTTTCAGATTAAATTCATAAAAATATCCACAAAGCTGCGGAAAATGTTGAAGGTCCGCGTTCACTTCTGGTACATCAACTACCACATCAAAGTCAGATAATTTAGTGGCGATAAAAGGCAAATATTCTACACGCTCAAAAGCCACATTATTTTTTTGCCAATAATAGGGGTTTTTAGCTAAGTGTATGCTTTTCACATTTTCACTTTCGATCATATAAGCCCCGTTTGTCACTGGAGAATCAGGATCGCTATATTGTGGCACGAGGCTAATATGCGCCAACATTTCCGGCAAATACGGTGTTGGTTTATCAAGCTCAATACGTAAAGTGCGGTCATTTTCCGCATAAATTCCTAAGCTCTTAAAAGGTTTATTTTTTTCTAAAACGCCTTTCGCATTTTTTAGGTTGAGATAAGCTAAATAGGATCTTAACGGGCTATTTGATTGGGATAATGCTTGCCAAGAAAGCATGACATCCTGAGCAACTAAAGGATCGCCATTTGACCAACGAAGCCCTTCTCGTAAGGTAAAGATCCAGGTTTTGTTATCTTTCGTTTGCCAACTTTCTGCGATACCCGGCACGATTCTCCCTTCCGAATCATAAGCGGTTAAACCTTCATATAAATCACGCAATAAGTTTTCTTGTTCCGGATAACGCACAAACCAAGGCTCAAAAGAAGGAGTATGAGTAAACGCCCGAGTCAGTAAAGTCCTACTCGGTTTTGATGTATTTTCTTGTTCGATAGGCTGACTTTGTGTTGGTTGCTCTTCTGCTGCCGCGTTTGTAGATTTAGGACTGTTTAATTTATCACAACCACTCAATCCAAAAACGATACCGAAAATGACCGCACTTTTAAGCCAAGTAAAGAAAGAATTATCCATTTTCAACGTCTTCTGTTTTAATCCAAAAGAAAAAGAACCAATATTTTACCGCAATTAAAATGGCAATGATCGTTCGCCCCACTACACTTGGAGTAAAGTAAAAGCCAATTAAAAGCATCGTAGTTGAAAAGGTTAGAATAGAAATTTTTGCTTTTTTTGTTAATGCACGACGTTCATTAAAAGACTTCAGATACTTTTGATAAAGCTTCGTCCCTAAAAACCATTGTTCTAAACGAGAAGAACCTTTCGCAAAAGAATAAAGTGTAAGCAGTAAAAAAGGTGTTGTCGGAAGAATAGGTAAAAAAATACCAATAACACCTAATATTAAAGAAATGCATCCAAGAACAACATACATAGCCTTGGTTAAAGAAGTTTTTGGGAAAAACTTAAGTGAAACAACACCTATAACAATCGTAAGAGCAATGATGCCAGAAAAAATGATAATAGAAAAAAAGGAAGCGCCGTTCATCATAAACCCTAAATAAAAGTGATACGCAATTATTACTGATTTTTTAGATTTTTCAACCTTGATATTATAGAATTTGTCGCAATTTACTAAAGAAACAGTTAGCAAAAGGAATATTTATGTCTAATCCATTACTTCATATTGAAGGCTTACCTCCGTTTTCTCAAATCAAACCAGAACATATTCAACCGGCAATCCAAAAACTCATCGAAGAAAACCGTCAAGCCATTGAACAAGTTTTAAAACAACCGCACTTTACTTGGGAAAACTTTATTGAACCGCTTTCTGAAGCAGGCGAGCACTTAAGTCGTGCTTGGTCACCGATCTCCCATTTAAATTCAGTTAAAAACAGCCCTGAATTACGTGATGCGTACCAAGCTTGCTTACCACTACTCTCTGAATACAGTACTTGGGTAGGTCAACACAAAGGCTTATACAATGCCTATTTAGCCTTAAAAAATAGCCCTGAGTTTGCGACTTATTCCGTCGCGCAAAAGAAAGCCATTGAAAATGCATTACGTGATTTTGAGCTTTCAGGTATCGGTTTATCCGAAGAAAAACAAAAACGTTATGGTGAGATTGTTGCGCGTTTATCTGAATTAAGCTCACAATTTAGCAATAATGTACTCGATGCCACCATGGGCTGGGAAAAAGTCATTGAAGATGAAAGTGAATTAGCAGGTCTTCCTGAATCCGCATTACTTGCTGCAAAACAATCTGCAGAAAGTAAAGGCTTAAAAGGCTATCGTTTTACGTTAGAAATCCCAAGTTATTTGCCAATCATGACCTATTGTGAAAATGCAACATTACGCGAAGAAATGTATCGTGCTTATGCGACTCGCGCTTCTGATCAAGGTCCAAACGCTGGTAAATGGGATAACACGGCAATTATTGAAGAAATCATGACGTTACGCGTGGAGCTAGCTAAATTGCTAGGTTTTAATACCTATACTGAACGCTCACTTGCCACCAAAATGGCAGAAAATCCACAACAAGTGTTAGATTTCTTAAATAACCTTGCGGATCGTTCAAAAGCACAAGGTGAGAAAGAATTAGCTGAACTCAAAGCTTATTGTGAAAAAGAATTTGGCGTCACTGAACTTGCGCCTTGGGATATCAGTTTCTATTCTGAAAAACAAAAACAACATTTATATGCGATCAATGATGAAGAACTTCGTCCTTATTTCCCTGAAGATCGCGTTATTTCGGGTTTATTTGAATTAATTAAACGTATTTTTAATATTCGTGCAGTTGAACGTTTTGGCGTAGATACTTGGCACAAAGATGTGCGTTTCTTTGATTTAATTGATGAAACCGATGAAGTACGAGGCAGTTTCTATCTCGATCTTTATGCACGCGAAAATAAACGTGGCGGTGCATGGATGGATGATTGTATTGGTAGAAAACGTAATGCCGATGGTTCAATTCAAAAACCGGTTGCCTATTTAACGTGTAACTTCAATGCGCCTATTGGGGATAAACCTGCGTTATTCACCCATGATGAAGTCACCACTCTCTTCCACGAATTTGGTCATGGTATTCACCATATGCTCACCAAAGTTGATGTGCCGGATGTTGCGGGTATCAATGGTGTACCTTGGGATGCGGTAGAGCTTCCAAGTCAATTCATGGAAAACTGGTGTTGGGAAAAAGAAGCGCTTGATTTTATTTCGGGTCACTTTGAAACGCACGAACCATTGCCAGAAGAAAAATTAAATCAACTTCTCAAAGCAAAAAACTACCAAGCAGCGATGTTTGTATTACGTCAGCTTGAATTTGGCTTGTTTGATTTTACCCTTCATCATACTTTTGAAGTGGGTAAAGCTAACCAAGTGCTTGATACCTTAAAAGCAGTGAAAGATAAAGTTGCCGTGATTAAAGGTGTTGAATGGGCAAGGGCACCACATAGCTTTAGCCATATCTTTGCTGGCGGTTACGCAGCAGGTTATTACAGCTATTTATGGGCTGAAGTGCTATCTGCAGATGCCTTCTCTCGTTTTGAAGAAGAAGGGATTTTCAATCCGGTTACGGGTAAATCCTTCTTGGATGAAATTCTCACTCGCGGCGGCTCTGAAGAACCAATGGTATTATTCAAACGCTTCCGTGGACGTGAACCTCAACTAGACGCATTGCTTCGCCATAAAGGCATTGCGAACTAATAACTAAAAAAGAGCGGTCAAATTTTTGACCGTTTTTTATTTTTCTAATATGCAGAAAATAAAAAAGCCCTCGGTAATCCGAAGGCTTTTATTTTTACTATCGTAATAAAAATTAGCGACGTAAACCTAAACGAGCGATAGTGCTTTGGTATAAAGCAAGATCAGTACGTTTTAAGTAGTCTAAAAGTTTACGACGACGAGAAACCATACGTAATAAACCACGACGACCATGGTGGTCTTTTTTGTGCTCAGCGAAGTGAGCTTGTAAGTGGTTGATTTGTGCAGTTAATAATGCGATTTGAACTTCAGAAGAACCAGTATCTTTCGCATCGCGACCAAATTCAGCAACGATTGCTGCTTTTTTTTCAGTACTTAGAGACATTTTTTACTCCTAAAAGGTAGTGTTATTAATACATCATTCGCCGATCTCTAACTCAGCGATGACAAGGAGCTTGAATTTTAACGATTGAGCAGGATAAAGGCAAGCTTTATTCTACTCATTCCTTAATAAATTAATTTTTCAGCGCTTTGATTTTCTCAATCACATTAGTGGTTGAACAGCCATTTTCGAAATTCAATACACGAACATCGCCACCATTCGCCCACACTTCTTTGCTACCTGCAATCTCTTCAGGTTTGTAATCGCCGCCTTTCACCAATAAATCTGGTAAAATCTCACCGATTAAACGTTGTGGCGTATCTTCATCGAAAGAGACCACCCAATCCACTGAAGCTAAACCAGCCAATACTGCCATGCGTGCATTCAGATTGTTAATTGGGCGACTTTCGCCTTTTAAGCGTTTGACTGAATCATCCGTATTCACGGCAACAATTAAACGATCACCAAGTTTGCGAGCATTTTCTAAATAAGATACATGCCCTGGGTGAAGAATGTCGAAACAACCATTTGTCATCACAATTTTCTCACCACGCGCTTTAGCATGAGCTACTGCAGTTTTTAACTGACTTTCTGACATAATACCGAAGCCTGTTTCAGAACGACCATGGATCGCATTCTCTAATTCCACGGTAGAAACGGTTGATGTACCCAATTTACCGACCACAATACCTGCAGCCACATTAGCTAAATAGCAAGATTCTTCAAAAGAACGACCATCTGCAAGTGCGGTTGCTAAGACACTGATTACCGTATCACCCGCACCTGTTACATCAAACACTTCTTTTGCAACAGTTGGTAGATGGAACGGTTCTTGATTTGGACGAAGTAATGTCATGCCTTTTTCAGAACGCGTCACTAAAAGTGCGGTCAATTCGATATCTGAAATTAATTTTAAACCTTTCTCAATAATCTCTTCTTCAGAATCACACTTACCTACCACCGCTTCAAACTCTGACATATTTGGCGTCAGTAAAGTCGCACCACGATAACGCTCAAAATCTGTGCCTTTTGGATCGATCAAGACTGGTACGTTTGCTTTACGTGCAATTTGAATCATTTTTTGCACATCTTTTAACGTGCCTTTACCATAATCAGAAAGCACTAACGCACCAAAGTTTTTCACTTCCGCTTCTAATTTTGCAAGCAACTCATAACATTCCACATTTTGGAAATCTTCTTCAAAATCCAAACGAAGTAATTGTTGATGACGAGACAAAATACGTAATTTTGTAATGGTTGGATGAGTATTCAATGCCACAAAATTACAATCAATTTTTTGATGTTGTAATAAATTGGTTAAGGCTGTACCTGTTTCATCTTGACCAATTAAACCTAAAATTTGCACAGGTACATTAAGAGAAGCAATATTCATCGCCACGTTTGCTGCACCACCTGCACGCTCTTCATTATCTTGTACACGAACCACAGGAACTGGTGCTTCCGGTGAAATACGGTTAGTCGCACCAAACCAGTAACGGTCAAGCATGACATCGCCTAACACTAATACTTTTGCTTGATTAAAATTGGCAGAATATTGAGCCATTTTGAAATCTCTCTGTTGGAATAATAAAAATTTGGCGCAATTTTACCACAACTCAAATTTGCGATAAACTACACGCCGAACTAACCAGAAAAGAATTATGAAAAACGAAAAACTCCCTCAATTTCAACCGCACTTTCTAGCCCCTAAATACTGGGGATTTTGGCTTGGTGTGGCGATTTGGCGAAGCCTTTTGTTACTTCCCTATCCAATTCTACGTCATATCGGCAATGGCTTAGGTTGGCTTTTCTCAAAATTAAAAGTGGGGAAACGTCGTGCAGCGATTGCCCGTCGAAATCTTGAGCTCTGCTTCCCAGAAATGCCTGAGCAAGAACGTGAAGCCATTTTGCAAGAAAACTTACGTGCCGTTGGGATGGCGATTATTGAAACCGGCATGGCATGGTTTTGGTCTGATGCTCGCATCAAAAAATGGTCAAAAATTGAAGGGTTAAATTATTTAAAAAAAAACGCCCAAGACGGCATCATATTTGTAGGCGTCCATTTTCTTACGCTTGAGTTAGGCGCGCGTATTGTGGGCTTACATCATCCTGGCGTAGGTGTTTATCGTCCAAATGACAATCCTGTATTGGATTGGTTACAAATCAAAGGTCGCTTACGTTCAAACAAAGACATGCTGAATCGAAAAGATCTGCGAGGCATGCTCAAAGCCTTACGTAAAGGTGAAACCATTTGGTATGCGCCCGATCACGATTACGGTAGAAAAAATGCGGTATTTGTGCCTTTCTTTGCTGTACAAGAAGCCGCAACTACGACAGGCAGTTATTATCTGCTTAAATCTGCACCAAATTGTAAAGTTGTCCCTTTTGCTCCATTGCGTAATAAAGACGGCTCAGGCTATACGGTCAGTATTTCTCCACCAGTGGATTTTTCCGATCTTTCAGATGAAACAGCAATCGCTGCAAGAATGAATAAAGTTGTGGAAAAAGAAATCTTAAAAGGCGTGGAACAATACATGTGGCTACACCGCCGATTTAAAACGCGTCCAACTGAAAATGAACCGAGTTTGTATTCATAAGTGCGGTTAATTTCTCATCTATTTTTGAGCATAAAAACGACATATAGAAAAATAAGGAAATTTTTCCTTATTTTTTTTCTTGATCTTTATATAATTAAATATATAATGAATCTCGTTTTAGATAGTAAACTTGTTTTATTACAAACACACTACTGGCTAGTGCATTCCCCCCCCACTCCTTTTGCACTAGCCATTTTTTTTTAAATCCCTTACCATATCTCACCTTTTTCTTTTCTCTCAAAAATGATGAACAATCTAGAACTTGAACGTTTACTAAACGAAAAACTTAGCACAGACAGAATAAATGATTACGCCCCTAACGGTTTGCAAGTAGAAGGCAAAGCGGAGATCAAAAAGATCATCACGGGTGTCACCGCAAGCCAAGCACTAATTGATTATGCCGTTGCACAACAAGCTGATGCGGTACTTGTCCACCATGGCTATTTTTGGAAAAGTGAAAATCCATGTATTCGCGGCATGAAAGGCAAACGCATCAAAACCTTACTTGTAAATGATATTAATTTATACGGCTACCACTTACCTTTGGATGTTCACCCGGAATTAGGCAACAACGCAAAACTTGCTCAGTTATTAGGGATTAGCGATCTCCAACCTTTAGAAAATAGCGCAACCAGCATTCCTGTTTGGGGAACGTTAAAAGATCCTGTTACCGCTGAAGAGTTTGCACAACGTATTGAACAAGTGCTTCAACGCAAACCGTTAATTTGCATCGAAAATGGACCGCACTTAATCCGTAAAATTGGTATTTGTACCGGTGGCGGACAAGGCTATATTGATTTAGCGGCAGCACAAGGTTGTGATGCCTTTATTACCGGCGAGGTTTCGGAGCAAACTATTCACTCTGCTCGTGAGCAAGGTATTCATTTCTTTGCGGCTGGTCACCATGCAACAGAACGCTATGGCATTAAGGCATTAGGTGAATGGCTAGCGACTGAATATGGCTTGGATGTAGAATTTAAAGATATTGATAATCCAGCCTAACTGGTACAATGTGTGATTGATTGCCGAAAGCACACAAAACAAGTATAATCTCGTCGATTTTTTTAACTCAAAAATAGGAAAAAATATGGGTTTCTTAACTGGTAAACGTATTTTAGTAACAGGTCTTGCAAGCAACCGTTCTATTGCTTACGGGATTGCAAAAGCAATGAAAGAACAAGGCGCTGAACTTGCTTTCACTTATTTAAACGATAAATTACAACCGCGCGTAGAAGAATTTGCAAAAGAATTTGGTTCTGACATCGTCCTTCCTTTAGACGTAGCGACCGATGAAAGCATCCAAAATTGCTTTGCAGAATTAAGCAAACGTTGGGAAAAATTTGATGGTTTCGTACACGCTATCGCATTCGCACCAGGCGATCAATTAGATGGTGATTACGTAAACGCAGCAACTCGTGAAGGCTACCGTATCGCTCACGACATCAGTGCATTCAGCTTCGT
This sequence comes from Parahaemophilus parainfluenzae, assembly GCA_916050345.1. Classification (GTDB taxonomy): domain Bacteria; phylum Pseudomonadota; class Gammaproteobacteria; order Enterobacterales; family Pasteurellaceae; genus Haemophilus_D; species Haemophilus_D parainfluenzae_AA. Next base: position 20,089 of record CAJZKN010000016.1, read on the forward strand.
TGCTATGGCACAAGCGGCACGTCCTTACTTAAATCCAAATGCAGCGTTATTAACCCTTTCTTACTTAGGTGCAGAGCGCGCAATTCCTAACTACAACGTGATGTGTTTAGCGAAAGCGTCTCTTGAAGCGGCTACTCGCGTAATGGCAGCTGACTTAGGTAAAGAAGGTATTCGTGTAAATGCAATTTCTGCAGGTCCAATCCGTACCTTAGCGGCATCAGGTATTAAAAACCTCAAGAAAATGCTTGCTACATTCGAGAAAACTGCAGCATTACGCCGCACAGTTACTATCGAAGATGTGGGTAACTCAGCAGCATTCTTATGCTCTGATTTAGCATCTGGTATTACTGGTGAAATCGTTCACGTCGATGCAGGTTTCAGCATCACCGCAATGGGCGAATTAGGCGAAGAATAATTTTTCGTACAATCTATTTTTAGGCAGGCTTTTCAGTCTGCCTTTTCTCTTTTTTTAAATATAACTATGTTCCAAGATAATCCACTACTCGCACAACTTAAGCAACAAATCCACGACAGCAAAGAACACGTTGAAGGCGTGGTAAAAAGTACTGATAAAGCTTATGGTTTTTTAGAGTGCGATAAAAAAAGCTACTTTATTGCCCCGCCTGCAATGAAAAAAGTGATGCACGGTGACAAAATCAAAGCCACCATTGAAAAGCAAGGCGATAAAGAGCAAGCTGAACCTGAAGAATTAATTGAGCCAATGCTCACGCGCTTTATTGCCAAAGTGCGGTTCAATAAAGACAAGAAATTGCAAGTTTTGGTTGATCACCCAAGTATCAACCAACCCATTGGTGCGCAACAAGCCAAATCCGTCAAAGAAGAATTACAAGAAGGAGACTGGGTCGTCGCAAATTTGAAAACGCACCCATTACGTGATGATCGCTTTTTCTATGCCACCATCAATCAATTTATCTGCCGTGCTGATGATGAATTAGCCCCTTGGTGGGTTACATTGGCACGTCATGAGCAATCTCGTCATCCTGTGCAAGGTGCCGAACGTTATGAAATGTTAGATCAACAAACACGTGAAGATCTGACCGCACTTCATTTTGTCACCATTGACTCTGAAAGCACACAGGATATGGACGATGCTCTTTATATTGAACCTATCGAGCAAAATGGTACGCAAACCGGCTGGCGATTAGTCGTTGCCATTGCGGATCCCACAGCTTACATTGCATTAGATTCACAAATTGAAAAAGATGCGAAACAGCGTTGTTTCACCAATTATTTGCCTGGCTTTAACATTCCTATGTTGCCGCGTGAATTATCCGATGAATTATGTTCATTAATGGCAAATGAAACTCGCCCTGCTTTAGTGTGTTACATTGAAACGGATCTTGAAGGTAATATTACGGCTAAACCGCATTTTGTATCGGCTTATGTACAATCTAAAGCAAAACTAGCCTATAACAAAATCTCAGATTATTTAGAACAAGTACCGGATGCATGGCAACCGGAAACACCTGAAATTGCCCAGCAAATTGATTGGTTACATCAATTTACTAAAGCACGTATTCAATGGCGAAAAACGCATTCTCTTTTATTTAAAGAGAAACCGGATTACTCCTTTATTCTCTCTGAAAATGGCAAAGTGCAAGAAATTAAAGCGGAATATCGTCGTATTGCAAATCAAATCGTGGAAGAATCCATGATTATTGCCAATATCTGTGCTGCACAATTCTTAGCTGAGCATGCCAAAACAGGGATTTTCAATACACACGCGGGTTTTGATAAGAAATTCTTAGAAAATGCGCATAATTTCTTAATGGCAAATTTAGCTAATGAAGAAAATCAAGCCGAGCTTGCTGAGCGTTATTCGGTGGAAAATTTGGCAACCTTAAAAGGTTATTGCCAAATGCGTCATGATATTGAACCGATTGAAGGTGACTATTTAGAATTCCGTTTACGTCGTTATTTAACCTTTGCGGAGTTTAAATCCGAACTCGCTCCACATTTTGGGCTTGGATTAGAAGGTTATGCGACCTGGACATCGCCTATCCGTAAATATTCCGATATGGTGAACCATCGTTTAATTAAAGCCGTGCTCACACAGCAAGCTTGTGAAAAACCACAAGATGAAGTCCTTGCTCGCTTGCAAGAAGCCCGTCGCCAAAATCGCTTGGTTGAGCGTGATATCGCAGACTGGTTATATTGTCGCTATCTTGCTGACAAAGTCGCTGAAAATGCTGAATTTGATGCAGAAGTGCAAGATGTGATGCGTGGCGGTTTACGTGTTCAATTATTAGAAAATGGTGCATCCATGTTCGTACCTGCTTCCACGTTGCATCCAAATAAAGATGAAATGCAAGTGAATGCTGATGAATTAGCACTGTATATTCAAGGGGAACGCCGTTACAAAATCGGTGATTTGGTGAAAGTGAAACTTACCGAAGTACAAGAAGAAACTCGTAGTATTATCGGCCAATTAATCATTTAATGACCACTTCCCTTCTAATACTAGAAATACCGCTCGTTACACAACGGGCGGTATTTTTTTATAGTACAGAAATTATGGAAATATTTTCTACGTTGATAGTATTTGGGGATAGATTAAAGATGAGCAATATTGATATAAGGTATTAATATGATATCCCCGCCTTAAAAAGCGGGGATAAAATGAATGTTTAGGCTAAATTACATTTTAGGAATTTCTACTCCAGATGAAAGCACGTCTTGAATATCAGATTTTAAGACATCTGCTTTTGGTCCATAAATCGCTTGGATACCAGAGCCTTTCACGATAAAGCCCATTGCGCCCGCTTGTTTCCAACTTGCTTCATCACCCACTAACTCAGGATTATGTACGGTGATACGTAAACGTGTCATACAAGCATCAACATCTGCAATATTATTACGTCCACCAAGTAAGTTGATGATTTGGATAACTTGTGCGCTAGCATCCGCCACTTTGGGCTCATTGCTAGAAGCTTCATCTGAACCTTTCGCATCATAGTTACCATTACGACCTGCTGTTGCAAGATTAAATTTCTTAATCATAAAGTTCGCGATAAAGAACATAGCCACTGCAAAGAGGATCGATACCCAAATAAAGTTGATCACATCCATACCAATGCCAGCTTTAATCGCCATTGGTGTACGGGTTAAGAATTCAATGTTACCGAATGAATGCACACGCAAGTCCACAATATCTGCCATGGCGAAAGCACAACCTTGTACTAACGCATAAACAATATAAAGCGGTAAGGCGACAAACATAAACATGTATTCGATCGGCTCAGTCACACCAGTTAAGAACACCGCAAGTGCAGAAGAAAGGAAAATACCTTTATAGAGTTTTTTCTTGTCTTCATCCACATTGATATACATTGCGAGAGTCAAGCCCATTAAGATACCAGTTGAACCAATCATTTGTCCTACTTTAAAGCGAGCAGGTGTCACAGTTGAAAGAAGTTCGTTATATTGCGTTAAATTACCTGCATCTTTTAGGTTGATTAAGTCAGTCACCCAGGCAAGCCAAAGTGGATCTTGACCAAATACTTGTTTACCTTGTTGTGCACCAGTTAAGAACTCATAAGTACCGCCTAATGAAGTGTAGTTCATTGGGATGGTCAACATATGGTGTAAACCAAATGGAAGCAATAGACGCTCTAAGGTACCGTAAATAAATGGTGCTAAAATTGGCGCTGAGTTTTGTGAGTTAGCAATCCATTGACCGAAATGATTAATTCCTGTCTGAACTAAAGGCCAGAATAATGATAGGAAGATCGCCACTAATACAGAACGATAAATAACAACGAAAGGAACGAAGCGTTTACCATTAAAGAACGTCAGTACTTCAGGTAATTTACGGAAATTGTAGTAACGGTTAAAAGTTGTTGCACCCACAAAACCGGCGATAATACCAACGAACACGCCCATATTTAACGCAGGTTGCCCAAGCACATTCACAAAGTAATTCGCCACAGGAATTTCACCGGCCAATACGGTACTTACATGTGCATTTGGATCCGCTAGCATTTCAAGTTTCACACCGAAAAAGTTACCGGTAATTAAGTTAATTAAAATGAAAGCCAGGCCTGCTGCAAATGCCCCACCCGCACGCTCATTTGCCCAGCTACCACCAATCGCTAAAGCAAATAATAAATGAAGGTTACCAATAATCCCCCAACCAATTTGGGCGATAATGTTTCCGACAAGCACTAGCCATTCCGCATCGCTAATCAAAGGCAGTGAGTTACCAATACTCACCATTAAACCCGCGGCTGGCATCACGGCAATCACAACCATTAGGCACTTACCGAATTTTTGCCAAAATTCAAAACTGAGCATTTTTTTCATATTGATTCTCCTACAAGATGAGAGCTACTTCTACACCAAAATGGTCGGAAACAATCGGTTTATTTTTGCCATTAAAAATAACCTGACTGGATAAAACCCTTTTTGCTTGGTTTAAAAAAATATAATCTAATCGCTTTTCTTGACTATGGCCCTTCCAACCGTCAATCGCTTTCTCTACAGTGATACCGCTATCCTTCTGCTCTGCCATTTCAAAAGTATCGAATAAGCCTAAGGATTTAATTTGCTGATAAGCTTGCTGATCGCCTATTGCATCGGTATTGAAATCCCCCATCAGAATTTTAAGATTCGCACTTTGACTTCGCTCTACAATATAACGAACATTATCGAGTTGGTTTTCCCCATCACAATTTGGCAAATTTATGTGGCAAGAATAACATTCAATTAACTGACCTTGATATTCCACCGTCAAACCAATGATTTTACGCGAGAGAATTGAGTCAAGGCGTTGGTGTTGGCTACAATAAAACGCATCAACATCATAAATAGGCAAACGCGTTAAAAATGCAATGCCTTCATCATATTTATCATAACCAATATGCGAATTGCTCCAAAAAAGCGAGTATTTCTGTGCAACGCGTTGATTGATTTTATTTAACAGAATGACACCATAGTTATCTTGCTTTAACGTTGGCGAAATAGCAGGAGCCGACATCAATTGATTAACCTCTTGTAAGGCAATGATGTCATAACCCTTTTCCACAATAGTCTCAGCAAGAATCTCTATTTTTTCCGCTTGGTTAGCTTCTAACCAAGCGTGTACATTCAGGGTAAGTAGTTTCATTGCTTCCCCTTAGCCCTCACAATGCCAAATGTCTTCATTATATTGAGCGATCGTGCGGTCAGATGAAAAGAAGCCCGCTTTGGCGATATTGTGAACGACTTTCTCATTCCAACTATCCTGATCTTCATAATCGGCTAAGATTTGTTCTTTCGCTTCAACATAAGCATTAAAGTCAATTAACGTCATAAACCAGTCTTTATTCAATAATTCGTTATAAAGACGTTCTAAACGTGTTTTATTGCCTAATTTCACCACGGCAGGATTCAGAATAAAATCAACCGCTCTTTTAATATCTTTGTCGTTTTCATAATACGCTTTTGAAACATAGCCTGCTGTTTCATAAAGTTTAATAATGCTTTCTGAATCTTTACCGAATGTATAGATATTTTCAGCACCGGCTAATTCTGCAATTTCAACATTAGCCCCATCCATTGTGCCTAAGGTTAATGCACCATTAAGCATAAATTTCATATTCCCTGTACCGGAAGCTTCTTTAGAGGCAAGTGAAATTTGTTCTGAAATATCAGTTGCTGGAATGAGTTTTTCCGCCACACTCACATTATAGTTTTCCACTAAATGAACGTTTAAATACTTGTTCACTTCAGGATCATTATTGATTAACTCAGATAAACAAAGAATTAAGTGAATAATATCCTGTGCAATAATATAAGCAGGTGCAGCTTTTCCGCCGAAAATCACGGTAATCTTACGTTTTGGTAATTTACCTGCTTTAATTTCTAAGTATTTATGAATCACATAAAGCGCATTCATTTGCTGGCGTTTGTATTCATGGAAACGCTTAATTTGCGTATCAATGATAGAATTTTCATCTAGCTCAATACCTTTATTTTCTTTAAGGTACGCTTTTAATGCCAATTTGTTTTCAAACTTAATTTTCGCTAATTGTTGATGAACCTTTTTATCATCTTTAAAGGCTAACAATTTCTCTAATTTCGTTGCATCATGCAAATATTCATCGCCAATCAATTCTTTAATATAAGCCGCTAATGGTTGGTTAGAAAACTCTAACCAACGACGGAAAGTAATGCCGTTTGTCTTATTATTGAATTTTTCAGGATACAACGCATAGAACGATTTAAGCTCTGAATTTTTCAAAATCTCCGTATGTAACGCCGCCACACCATTCACAGAATTTGAAAAGTGAATATCCATATGTGCCATATGCACTCGTTTTTGTTTATCAATAATTTGTACTGCTGGATCTTTATATTCTGCACGCACTAATTTATCTAATTTCTTAATGATCACCACTAAATGTGGCACCACTTCATCTAAATAATCTAGCGGCCATTTTTCTAATGCTTCAGCCAAAATGGTATGGTTGGTATAGCCCACCATATTACGTACGATTTCAACCGCTTCTGCAAATTTAATCTGATGTTTTTCGGTTAATAAGCGAATTAATTCAGGAATCACCATTGAAGGATGTGTATCGTTGATCTGTACATACGCATAATCGGCTAAATCATGTAAGTTACTACCACGCGCAATCGCTTCATCAATTAATAATTGTGCCGCATTTGATACCATGAAGTATTGTTGATAAATACGTAATAATTCCCCGTTTTTATCTGAATCATCTGGGTAAAGGAATAAAGTCAGATTTTCTTCAATCGCAGTTTTATCAAACTCGATACCTTTTTTAATCAGTTTAGGATTCACTGATTTAATATCAAACAAATTGAGATAGTTTTTCGTGTCTTTCTTATAACCTAAAATATCAATACGATCTAATTTAGAGGTTAATGTAAATTTCTTAAATGGCACTTCATAACTAATATCCGTTGGAATTAACCAAGAGTTATCTTCAATCCAATCATTAGGCTCTGCATGTTGTTCATTCTTTTTGAAGACTTGTTTGAACAAACCATAATGATAATTTAAACCTACCCCTTCAGCATTTAAGCCAAGGGTAGACATTGAATCAATAAAACAAGAAGCCAAACGCCCTAAACCACCATTTCCTAAAGACGGTTCTGGCTCAATATCTTCAATATGGCTTAATGATTTACCCGCACTTTCTAATTCCGCTTTGATATCTTGATACACACCAAGGTTAATCAAGTTATTAGAAAGTAATTTACCGATTAAAAACTCAGCTGAGATATAGTAAACCTTACGTTTACCCGTGTTTTTAGGTTTATCTGCAGAAAGTGCTTTTACGTAATTTAATAATTGAATATAAGTTTCTTTATCACTTAATTGATCAAGCGATTTATTAGTTTCGTTTTTTACAAATGTACTAAATTTAATCATTGGGTTTTCCTGATTAGCACGTTGATATAACGTGGTCATTTTTGCTAAAAAGTCTTTTTTATCTTGTGTTAACTCTGATTGCTGCATTCTCCATTGCCAGTTTCCACCAATTGTTGAAGGAACATTCATTCTTGAACTGGCTGGCAAATCTAAAACATCTTGCATTGTGGCGATCGCGGTATTGCTAACCGTTGCAAAAAGCTGACGAATCATCGCCTGACAAATCGATTCATCCTCACCACGATGCGTATAATCATTAATATATTGTTGCTGTTGTTCGGTAAGTCCGTTATACCAACCATTAGTTACTTCGTTATCATGTGTACCGGTATAAACAATGGAATGTGGGATGCAATAATGCGGGCTATCTAAACTTTTTCCGCTGACATCTTCAAAACCAAATTGCAAGATCTTCATACCTGGGTAATTACAATCTGCAAGCAATTTTCTGGCTTTATCATCAATATTACCTAAATCTTCGGCAATAATCGGTAAGTCACCCAATTGCTCTTTAACAGCTTTGAATAAATCATAGCCGGGACCTGGCTGCCAACTACCATATTTAGCAATATCGGCTTTTCCATCTACCTGCCAATAATCGGAAAAACCTTTGAAATGGTCGATGCGAAGTACATCATAAATCTTGAAACTTTCTTCAATACGATGAATCCACCACGCATAGCCTTGTTTTTTATGCTCTTCCCAAGCGTAAAGCGGATTGCCCCAAAGCTGTCCGGTTGCACTGAATTGATCCGCTGGAACTCCAGCAACAACAAGCGGATTGCGTTCTTCATCTAATTGGAAGAGTTCTGGTTTTGTCCAAACTTCTACACTATCTGCAGCCACGTAAATCGGCATATCACCGATAATCTTAATGCCTTTTTGATTTGCGTAATGTTTTAACTCGCTCCATTGTTTAAAGAAGAAATATTGCGTCACTTTAAAGTACTGAATTTGATCCACTAACATCGTGCGATATTTTTCTAATGTCTTTGGATCGCGCGCAACGGCTTTTTTATCATCCCATTTTTGTAATGCTTGATTACCAAAATGCTCTTTAATTGCCATAAACTCAGCAAAATCGTCCAACCATAATCGATTGTTTTTCTCGAAGTGATTGAAATCAGCTTGGAGTGATTGATTCGCTAAAAAATTTTTTACGGCTGTTTCTAAAATCGGACGGCGTGCGTAAAAGATACGTTCATAATCCACGCTAGTTGGATCATCACCAAAATTGACCGAAGCATAATCAGATTCTTTCAGTAAGCCCATTTGGGTTAGTAAATCAAAATCAATAAGGTGAGTATTACCTGCAATTGCAGAGAAAGATTGATAAGGTGAATCACCATAACTGGTGGTAGTAAGTGGAAGAATTTGCCAATAAGTTTGTTTAGTTTCAACTAAAAAATCGACAAAATCATAAGCCGATTGCCCAAAGCTACCAATCCCGAATGTATTTGGTAGCGAGGTAATGTGCATAAGAACACCACTTGAACGAGTAAGCATAATATTTCCTCTAGGAAGTTATATTTTGGCTCATTCTAACCTAAACGTATTTTTATGCAACAACTTATACGTAAAAGTTTAAAACATTTTCGTAAAAGCGTGACTAATATCACATTTTATACGTATAACATTTATGATTTTATGATATGCTATGGCGACACCTACGGAACAAACGGTCGATAAAAGGATTAAAAATGAGCAAGTATAAGCAGGTCTATAACGAGATAAAGACCCAAATTAACAATGGTAATTTAGCGCCATTGCAAGAACTCCCGAGTGAAAATGAACTCATGCAAAGCTATGGTTTTTCTAAAGATACTATTCGAAAAGCGCTTTCTTTACTTGAAATTGATGGCTACATTCAAAAGCAACAAGGCCGAAATTCGATTGTTTTAGAGCATGACTTATCTAAACCACAAATGCTTTCTGAAATTAAAACCGTCAGCGAATTAAATAGTGCCTCAACGCACCAAGTAAAAACCACATTAACCAGCTTGTATATTGTGCAAGGTGTAGAAGAGCTGATGCATATTTTTAATGTCGATGATCAGATCGATTTCTACCGTATTGCTCGTCTCCGTGAAATTGATGGTGAAGCCGTTGAATACGAGGTTTCTTATTTTGATCGCCGCATCGTGCCTTTTATTAGCCGAGAAATCGCTGAACACTCTATTTATCACTATTTAGAAAACGAATTAAAATTAAAAATTAGTCACTCACAACGAAAAATTGTCTTTCGCTATGCAAACGAAGAAGAAAAAAAGGCGATCGATCTTGGTGAGTATGACATGGTTGTGAATGTGACGAGTACCACTTATTTGGCTGATGGTCGACCGTTTCAATATGGGTGTATTAGCTATCGACCAGATAAAATTGCATTTACATCAACAGCAAAACGACATGTCTAGTTTTTGTAAATGATAGGTTGTTATTTAAAAAATTCATAAAAAAGTGCGGTCATTTTTAACCTCACTTTTTATTTAAGCTATTTTAACCAAAATTGTCCTTTTAAAATTTTTCCTAATGTCATCAGCACCAAACCGCTCATCATCAAGTTAGCAAAGATAAATGCACCGTTTGCCAATCCGCTCAGTACGTTATGATGCACAAAAGAAACAGCCCCATTCGCTAAAGAAGCTAATCCGAATGAAAAAGCCCAGAACCCAATATTCAGTCCTTTTTCACTAATCCAAGGGAACAAACGAATTAAAAAGAACATTTGTAAAAAACCGTATCCCCATAAGAGTTTAACGAAAAGATCGATCTCTCCCCCATTAAGTGATAAGTAAGCCGACGAGCCCACAAATGCTGGAGCGAGAATGATTCCCATGGTTGGACGAAATTGTGGTTCAATCTGCAACACGCGTAAACGTTGGAATAACACCGGTTCATAAATAATCCAAGCAATCATCCCTGCACCTAAGAACAAATAGCCTAAATCTTGATAGCCTAACAAGGCTAATGATGAGGCACTTGTAAAGTTAGTCGCCACAGAGGGCAAATAAAAAGGTGGCAGTGTCGATTTTTCCTCAAATGTGCCATCTTTCCATAACGCACTAATACGCACTGAAGCAAACAACAATTGCCCAATCGTCCCGATCCAAATTAATCCCTCACCGATGGTAGGAAACCAACGATAAAGAACATCCCCGCTTAACATCGTTGTAATCGGTATTAATGCGAGAAAAGAAAAACGTATCGGACAACAATATTCATCTCGTACTTCTTGAGAGAAATAAATCATTTTATAAATATAGAGCAAGACAAAAAGTGCCCATACCGAAATAGAAATTAATCCAATAATATCACTCACATTCCGAGAAAAAGAGAGCGTATCGCCCATATGCAGCCAGGCTAAAGACAAGGCACCCAAGCCTAATGGAATCGCGAAATACCCAGTTGGCAAAGGAAAAGGTCGTTTATCAGTCATTATTATTCTCCTAAAATTGGTACCTTATAAGATTACCCATAAATGCACGAATATTGATGTGGATTTATCTCAAAGATTAGAATAAAAATCTCATTTCTCTAAATGAAAGAAAGGGCTAATAAAAATTAGCCCTAAATTGAATTAATATATTGTTAATTATTTGCATATCACTTCTAATCCGCCCATGTAAGGACGTAATACTTCTGGCACCGTAATTGAGCCGTCTGCATTTTGATAGTTCTCAAGCACGGCGACTAAAGTACGACCGACTGCTAAACCAGAACCATTTAATGTGTGTACTAAGCGAGTTTTCTTATCCCCTTTCGCTTTACAACGTGCTTGCATACGACGGGCTTGGAAATCCCACATATTTGAGCAAGAAGAAATCTCACGGTACGTATTTTGTGCAGGCACCCACACTTCTAAGTCGTAAGTTTTGCAAGAACCAAAGCCCATATCTCCGGTACAAAGTAAGACTTTACGATATGGTAGATTTAAAAGCTGTAATACTTTTTCTGCATGGCCGGTTAATTCTTCAAGCGCTTCCATAGATTTATCTGGATCGACGATTTGTACCATTTCTACTTTATCGAATTGGTGCATACGAATTAAACCACGGGTATCACGACCATACGATCCCGCTTCAGAACGGAAACATGGTGTATGTGCGGTCATTTTTATTGGCAATTCTGCTTCATCAATAATCACATCACGTACAAGATTAGTTACTGGCACTTCCGCTGTTGGAATTAATGCGTAAGGTTGCTCACCTTCTAACGCTAAAGTATGGAATAAATCTTCACCAAATTTTGGTAATTGGCCTGTACCATAAAGGGTCGCATGGTTAACTAAATAAGGCACATAAGTTTCTAAATAACCATGTTGTTCGGTATGAAGATCTAACATGAATTGTGCTAATGCACGGTGCATTTTAGCAATTTGACCTTTCATTACTGCAAAACGCGCACCCGCTAATTTAGCCCCTGCAGCAAAATCTAAACCATTGGCATCTTCACCTAATGACACGTGATCTTTGATATCAAAATCAAAGGTACGCGGTGTACCCCAACGTAAAATTTCTTTATTTTCAGTGTCATCTTTACCTAATGGCACTTCATCTGCTGGAAGGTTTGGAATGCTTAATGCGATTTGATTGATTTCGGCTAACACCGCATCAAGTTGGGACTTCGCTTCGTTAAGCTGTTCGCCCATGTTATCTACTTCAGCCAATAATGGTGCAATATCTTCACCACGTGCTTTTGCTGCACCAATAGCTTTGGAACGTGCGTTACGCTCTGCTTGTAATGTTTCAGTTTTTACTTGTAAATCTTTGCGTTGTTCTTCTAATGCGGTAAGTTTTTCCGTATCAAGAATAAAGTTACGTTTTACTTTTAATTTTTCTGCTACTTCAGCCAGATTATTACGGAGTAAATTTGGATCGATCATTGGAATTCCCTATTTTTCATTATGAAACAGATACCTTTATTCTAGCGTGCTTTGAGCAAATAAACCAGTTAAAACCCTGATTTTTCTTTTATTAACCTCTTCAAAAACATCCAATTTTATGACCGCACTTTGCCATGATTTAATTTTGTGATCTCTGTCAAATTCTGAGAATGAGGCACTAGAAACAACAAAAAAAAGTTCTATAATGAAAATGAACATTAACCAAGAGGAGTAACCTATGTTTCCTGAATTTCGCGATTTAATCACTAAGCTTAAAAACAAAGATGCTTATTTTGATCGCTTGTTTGAAAAACACAATGTGTTAGACCAAGAGATCAAAAATAAGATTGATAACATAGAACTCGCTACTCATACGGAAATTGAGAACTTGAAAAAAGAAAAATTACGGATTAAAGACGAGCTCTATCAATACTTGAAAAAGAAAGCAGCTGAGTAATTGGTTTAATGTGAAGACAAAGCGCGGTGAAATTTACCGCACTTTTTTGTTTTAAGCGGTTTTGTTTTTTTGAGAGCCTAGATAAATCGCCACTAATGTCAGCACTACCCCCGCCCATTGCCAATGATTGATTGGCTTATCTAATCCAAAATAATCAATTACGAGCGCCACCACCGGTTCAGAAAGAAGCAACAAACCGGTTAAACCTAACGACAAATAAGGAATGGTATAAGCAATCATGCCCCAGGCGACACATTGCATCACAGCACCATAAATGAAGACTAATCCCCAATCGGTGAAAGTGGTAGGATAGAGGTTATCGGAATTAAAAATCAACGAAGGAACAATTAGGACAATCGCACCACTTAAACTCAAAATAAACATTAACGAAAATAAAGCTGTGGGTTCTTCTTCGTGCACTTTTTTAATCATAATCATTGAAGCGGCAAGCATGCCTGCCGAAATGAGCCCAATGATAATGCCATACATACCGTCAAAATTATGTTGTAATTCTTCCCCTGAGATTAAGACTACACCCGCAACCGCTAAAAAAAGGCTTAACATTTGTAATTTCGTTTGGCGTTCACCAAAGAAAAAATAGCCAATTGCGGCCAAAAAGAAAATCTGCAAGCTATTCAGCAACGTTGAAATACCTGGCCCTACCGCATATACACTTTCATGCCAAAAAGATAAATCAAAAGCTAAAAAGATGCCGGCTAATGCGGCATACATCATCGCTTTACAGCTTTTCGGGAAACGCTGTCTTTTTAATTTCATTAAGAAGCAGAAAATAAAAGAGGCAATAAGTAAACGCCAAAATGCAATGGCATAACCACCCACTGGCACAAACTTAACAATTAGGCTTCCTAAACCGAATAGCACGCAGCCCACGACTAACATCGGGGCGGCATAAGATTTTATTTTATCCATTAAATAAACATTGCCCAGACAGCCAAACTCGCCGCCATAAAGAATAAAATGAGTAAGCTGTTATAACTGAGTTTCCATTTATTCACACTGTGCAAAAGCAATACCCCTGCTATTACTAAATGAAGAACAAAATAAATACCGTATGCGAAAACACCATCAAAACTGACCGCACTTACATCTTGATAAATAATAAAGATCAGTACTGCTAACGCATTCAGTGCAAGCAGTAAAATCATCAATAATGGCAGTAACGCAATGAAACCTTGCAGACGATTACGAGAAACAGACAAGCATAAATTCGCCAATAATACCCCCATCACCGCTTGCGCCAATGGATTATATTGCACGAAATTTGGTGTTGGATTGCCAAAGAAAATCATCAAATACGCAATCACACCCAATCCACTCACCAACGATGCCATTAAAAGAAAACCATGGCGAGCTGATTCATCTTTAGGTTGTGTCCATACTGCATATACGGCAGATAATCCGCATAAGCTCACAATATCAGTCATCACGTAATGATGTGGTGAGGCTAAGCTCATTCCAAGCCAAACTAACCAATAAAGTGCAAAACAGACATTTGCTTTGATTAAACGTCCGCGTTGTCCTGGACAAATTTCGCCTTTAATAAAGGCAACCAAACAAAGTAGCTGCGCAATCAGCACACCAAAGGCTAAATGAGGAATCAGTTTTTCAGCAAATTGCAAAGACTCTGCAAAACATTCAATAATTAATAGCAACCCAATTGGCAAGAGAGCAAGAAATGCGGCTAAGGGTTTGGATTGTTCTTCTGACATAAGATTCTCGATTAGAAAAAGAAGGCGTCATTATGCCAAAATTTACAGCTTTTTTTAATGGCTTTCGTGCATTTTGACTCATTCCCTTTTAAAATAAGCAAAATTATAACCGCACTTTAGGAACCACAAAAAATGCTATTAAGCGTACTTTATATTATTGGAATAACTGCCGAAGGAATTACCGGTGCATTAGCCGCTGGACGAGAAAAAATGGATATTTTTGGGGTAATTATTATTGCCTGTGTGACGGCGATTGGTGGCGGTTCGGTACGCGATGTATTACTTGGACACTACCCGCTTGGCTGGGTTAAACATCCTGAATATTTCATTATGGTGGCTGGTGCAGCGGTATTAACGGTTTTTATCGCACCTTTCATCAAACATTTCATGCGTTACTTCCGCACGATTTTCTTGGTGTTAGATGCCTTGGGATTAATCGTGTATTCCATTATCGGTGCTCAGATTGCCATTGATATGGGTTATGGCTTTACCGTGACATCCATTGCTGCAACCGTGACAGGTGCATTTGGTGGTGTATTACGTGATTTACTTTGTAACCGCATTCCCCTTGTATTCCAAAAAGAACTTTACGCTAGCGTGTCATTCTTCTCTGCAGCCATGTATATGGCATTACAACACCTTCAAGTAGAACACACGCTTTCAATTTTACTCACGTTATTCAGTGGTTTTGCATTACGCTTACTTGCAGTTCGATTTGGTTGGGGATTACCCGTTTTCGATTTCCAAGAGCAAGAAGAGGAAACAAATGATAAATTACCGAAGAAAACGAAATAATTAAAAGGAATAATTATGTTAGAACAAATGGGCAAACAGGCTAAAGATGCGGCCTTTATTTTAGCGCAGTTAAACACCACTGAAAAAAATCATGCGCTCAGCATTATTGCAGATCAATTAGAACAACAAGCGGATCATATTCTTGCCGCAAATCAAAAAGAT
The DNA here is from genome assembly GCA_916050345.1 of Parahaemophilus parainfluenzae. GTDB lineage: Bacteria > Pseudomonadota > Gammaproteobacteria > Enterobacterales > Pasteurellaceae > Haemophilus_D > Haemophilus_D parainfluenzae_AA. Next base: position 35,517 of record CAJZKN010000016.1, read on the forward strand.
ATTGAAATTGCAAAACAAAACGGCTTATCTGAAGCCTTAATTGATCGCCTTTTATTAACCGAAGATCGCCTAAAAGGCATTGCTAATGATGTACGCCATGTGATTTCGCTCGCAGATCCAGTGGGAAAAATTATTGATGGGGGCACCTTAGATAGCGGATTAAAAATTGAACGCGTTCGTACACCGCTTGGCGTAATTGGTACCATTTACGAAGCACGTCCCAATGTCACCATTGATGTAGCAAGCCTTTGCTTAAAAACCGGTAATGCGGTGATTTTACGTGGCGGAAAAGAAACACAACATTCCAACCAAATTTTAGTAGAAGTGGTACAAAATGCCCTTGAACAAGCGGGATTACCACGCCATGCAGTCCAAGCCATTACCGATCCGAATCGTGAACTTGTAATGCAACTGCTTAAATTGGATCGCTACGTGGATATGATTATTCCTCGCGGGGGCGCCGGTTTACATGAGCTTTGTAAACAACATTCTACTATTCCGGTGATTGTCGGTGGTGTGGGTGTTTGTCATCTTTTTGTGGAAGAAAGTGCTGACCAAGAAAAAGCCCTTGCGGTGATTGCGAATGCAAAATGCCAACGTCCAAGCACATGTAATACGCTGGAAACGCTTTTAGTTCAACGCTCGATCGCAGAAACCTTCCTACCAAAACTCGCAAAATATTTAGCCGAGAAAAAAGTAAAATTCCATGCAAAATCGACCGCACTTTCGATTCTTCAAGCTGCAAATGTCGATGTGCAAGAAGTGACTGAACAAGCATTACGCCAAGAATGGGGCTCACTCGATCTCAATGTCGTGGTGGTTGAAGATATGGATGCGGCAATTGCTCACATTCGTGAATATGGCACACAACATTCAGAAAGTATCTTGACGGAAAATCAACGACTAGCCACGCAATTTATCAATCAAGTAGATGCGGCAGCCGTGTATGTTAATGCAAGTACTCGATTCACCGATGGCGGACAATTTGGTTTAGGTGCAGAAGTGGCGGTAAGTACCCAAAAACTTCACGCACGTGGCCCAATGGGATTAGAAGCCTTAACCAGTTATAAATGGGTCTGTGTCGGCGATTACACTTCTCGTAAATAATCTATTTCGCCCATAAAAAAACCGCACCTTGAAACAATCAAAGTGCGGTTATTTTTTATCTCGTTTTTAGTGTTTGCCAAATAATTTCATCGCGGGTAATACAATCGCACAAGCAATCGCGCCTACGATCATCCCCACGACTAACGTCGCTACATTACCTAATAAGCCATCAGCTAATTGATAATCAGCGAGCAAATGATGAATGAAATCCACATTATGCACAAAAATACCGCCACCGACTAAGAACATCGCAAGCGTACCGATAAAACTAAGTGAACGCATAAATTTTGGCATAATCACTAAAATTGCATTCCCGATTGACTTCGCCACACCACCTTTTTTGATAAGGTATAAACCGAAATCATCCGCTCTAACAATCAATGCGACCAAGCCATAAACAAAAATAGTAATTCCGATACCCACTATCGAAAGAGAAATGATGCGAGTCAGCAAGCTCGCTTCGGTTAATTCGCCCAATGCAATAATGATAATTTCAGCAGAAAGAATAAAATCGGTACGAATTGCCCCTTTAATTTTAGCGGCTTCATTAAAGGTTGTTTTTTCTTCGTGCTCTTCATGAGCAATAAATTTATGTAGAATTTTCTCTACACCTTCAAAACACAAATACGCCCCACCAATCATCAGAAGCGGCACGATCAACCAAGGTAAAAACGCAGAAAGCAGTAAAGCAATTGGAATTAAAATGATTTTATTGACTAACGATCCTTTGGTGACTGCCCAAACAATGGGTAATTCACGATCGGAAGATGCTCCCGTTACCTGATTAGCATTTAAGGCCAAGTCATCGCCTACTACGCCAACGGTTTTCTTGGCTGCTATTTTAGTCATCAAGGCGACATCATCAAGAATCGATGCAATGTCATCAATAAGAGTAAAAAGAGAGCTAAACGCCATATTCTTTCCTTTATAAAGTTAAAATTTAGAGAAATGAGTCTTAGACTGGTCGAATGCTTTCAACATCCAACTTCGCATCAAACTCTTTTTGTAATAAAAGTAGTTTTCTATCTTGCTGTAAATCCGTACGTGCCTGTTCACGTAAGTCTTGATAAACTTTTTTACGGTAATCCATCGGTGTTAAAACATCGGAATCTTCAACAAAAATCGACAATTTGACTGGTTTTTCATATAAACGTTCAAGATGATCCACTAAATTTTTAATATTTCGATCTTGTTTTAAATGGGCTTTTTCAGAATGAAGCCCGAGTTGAAGCTCATCTTCTGTTTGCGACTTAATAAAGCAATTTAATGCCAACTCTTTTGAAAAGCCAATCACGCCAGAACGTTCGACAATATCAGTCCAAGGATCTTGTTTTTGCGTAATTTGAATAATTTTCTCACGCAATTCTGGTGTCACATCTTTCAACATTGCCTGTTTAATATCAGAAGGACGCACACCACTATCTACTTTAGCTAAATCCGGATTACTCCACTCCCAACGGTAGGTTTCCGCATCGAGAATTTCTTGCTCTTCCGCATCCATTTCAGCATTGTCATCAATGGTATTTTCAACCGTCTCAATACCTTGCTTTAACTCGTCAGCTTGTTGAGTCATTGGATTTAGTACCGCTACTTTCGTTTGCGCAGCTTTCGGTGGTGTCATCTCTCGCACAGGAAGTGCGGTCATTTTTGGTGAATTTTTTTGCTCATCCAACGCTTGGAGATGATGCAAAGTTTCTTCTACGGCGGCTTGCTGTTCATCATGATGATGTTGGCGCTCTGATTGCTCAATTTGCGTTAATTGATTCAATGCCTCTAGTGCAGCAAGGCTAGCTAAATTCAATGAAGATGTGGTTTGCGTGGAAACCGGTTGAGAAGGTGAAGAATGCACAACTGCTGATTGAGCCATCGGCTTTTGCGCTTGTGCAGAATAATTTGCTTTGATGTTTTGCGACAGCACTGGCATATCCACATACCCAGAAACAGGCTGACTTTCAACCGCACTTTTCTGTGTATTTTGTTCAGGGGATAGCCCGCCTTGTTTAGGCGTTTGTGCTGCCGTAAGGAACTTTGGGTGGAATGCCAATGCCCTCAATAATGTCATTTCTGCACCAATTCGACGATTTGGTGCGGAGGCCAATTCTTTTCGACCCGATACAATTACTTGATAGAAGAATTGTACGTCTTCCGGTGAAATATGTTTGGCTAGAAAACCTAAGTGATCGTTTTCATCTGTCACACTTTTAGCGAGCAACTGCATTAATGCAATTTGATGTAATTTCTCAGCCGTTTCTGCCAGTAGCTCATCCCAATCGCCCGCTTTTTCTGCCACCGTTTGGATGGTTTTCATTAAACGCTCACCGTTACCTTGATGTAAGGCGTAAATGATTTCAATCGGTTGGTCTTCATCTAATAGCCCAAGCATGGTATTCACCACATCGGTGGAAACTTTACCGTTGCCCATGGCTATCGCTTGATCCGTTAAACTTAAGCTATCACGAATACTACCTTGTGCCGCTTTGGCTAATTTATCTAATGCTGGCGCATCAAAAGGAATATTTTCGGCAGTAAGCACGCGATTAAGATGTGCTGAAATTTGCGGTTCATCTAATGCTTTGAGATGAAATTGCATACAACGGGATAAAATCGTAATCGGTAATTTTTGAGGATCCGTTGTCGCGAGTAGGAATTTCACATATTCAGGTGGTTCTTCCAAGGTTTTTAACAACGCATTGAAAGAATGGCGGGAAAGCATATGCACTTCATCGATGAGGTAGACTTTATAACGCCCTACTACCGGCTTATATTGCACGTTGTCTAATAGCTCACGGGTATCTTCTACTTTGGTACGAGAAGCCGCATCGATTTCAATTAAATCAATAAAATTGCCAGCTTCGATCGCTTTGCAGTTTTCACATTCACCACAAGGATCGGCAGTAATACCGTTTATACAATTCAAGCCTTTCGCAAATAAACGAGCAATGGAGGTTTTACCTACGCCACGGGTGCCGGAAAATAAATAAGCATGATGTAAACGGTTTTCTTTTAAACCGTTTTCCAAAGCAGTGAGCACATGGCTTTGCCCCACAACTTCAGAAAAGTTTTTTGGTCGCCATTTTCTGGCTAAAACTTGGTAGCTCATCGCATCCCTTTAAAAATTAATGGCCTTCAAAATTCACTAAGGTGTAGCAATCAATGCCTAAATCACGTAAGCGTTTTTCGCCCCCTAATTCTGGCAAATTAATCACAAAGGCAGCATGTTTCACTTCACCACCTAAACGTTGAACTAATTTCACGGTAGCTTCAACTGTTCCACCCGTTGCTAACAAGTCATCAATGATTAACACATTATCACCTTGCGAAATGGCATCAGTGTGCAATTCAAGGGTGTCTTGACCGTATTCTAATTGATAAGACTGTGCAATCACTTCACGAGGTAATTTGCCCGGTTTACGAACAGGGATAAATGGCAAGCCTAAGGCTAATGCAACTGGCGCACCAAAAATAAATCCACGAGACTCGGTACCTATTACTTTTGTGAGACCTTGATCTTTATACTTTTCAACGATCAAATCGATTGTGGCTTTGAAAGCCGCAGGCACTTCGAGTAAGCTCGTGATATCACGGAAAATGATGCCTTCTTTGGGATGATTTGGGATAGATTTGATAGAAGATTTGATTAATTCAAGTTGTTTGTTCATAAATAATTGCTCAAAAAAGAGTAAGAAAAAATCCTGTTTTTAGGCTCGCATTCTAGCATAGAAAAATACAAAAGTGCGGTGAATTTTGACCGCACTTTTGTAAATAAAATGAATTAATCTGGGTAAATATCTTCTCCGTCTTTTCGAGTACGAAGAAGCTGTAAAATCCAGACATATTGTTCTGGGGTTGGCGTAACGAAATACTCAATTTCCTCGTTCATCGCACGGGCTGATTGCTCAGGATCGTCGCTTAATTGCATCGGTGGGCGAATTTCCATTTCATACTTGCCATTCTTAGCGTTATAGCGTGGAAACATTGGAATAACCACCGCTTTTGCCAATTTCGCCATTTTGTTTAACCCAGGAAGGGTAGCTTTATAAGTGGCAAAGAAATCCACAAAGACACTTTGCTCGGCACCAAAATCCTCATCTGGAAGATAGTACCCCATTTGACCTTGCTTGATGTGCGCTAAAAACGGCTTAATCCCATTTTGGCGAGCATGCATTTTTCCGCCAAAACGTTGACGCGCTAAAGTCCATAACCAATCCACCAACGGATTTCGGTGTGGGTTATACATTGATGTCATAGGCATGCCGTGTGTATGTAAAATAATGCCAGATGCATCAATCGCCCAACCATGCGGTACCATCAAAATGATGTTATGCCCTTCGGCTTTCGCTTGCTTGATATGCTCAAGGCCAATGAATTCGCTACGTTTTTGTAAATGTTTTTTAGAACGAATGGCAATTTCTCCAATACCAAGCATGACTTGTGCGACCGTCACAAACATGTCTTCAATTACTTTGTTACGTTTCTCATCTGTCCAATCTGGGAAACAGAGTTTCAAATTAATTTCTGCACGAATACGTGGTTTACC
>CAJZKN010000017.1:0-40959 GCA_916050345.1 Parahaemophilus parainfluenzae
CAATGTTCTCTCTTTTTTTATTTTTTTAAAATCCGCTATAATTCTGAAAAACTCACGAATTGAACACTATGACTTATTATCTTGGTATTATGTCTGGCACCAGCCTTGACGGAGTGGATATTGCCCTTACTGACATCCAATCGAATCAAACCAAATTAATTGCGGCTGATTTTACGCCGATGCCGGCAAATTTACGCGAAAAAGTGACCGCACTTATTCAATCGGGCGAAACATCGTTACAAGCATTGGGTGAACTCGATCATCAATTGGGTTTACTTTATGCCGATTGCGTAAATGATTTTTTACGTAAACACCAGTTAAAGCCAGAACAGATCGAAGCCATTGGCTGCCATGGGCAAACAGTCTGGCATTCCCCAAAAGGTCAATTTCCGTTTACCATGCAAATCGGTGATATGAATTTATTAGCCGCTAAAACAGGCATTACGGTCGTTGGTGATTTGCGCCGTAAAGATATGGCGTTTGGTGGACAAGGGGCACCTTTAGTACCCGCTTTTCATCAAGCGGTATTTTTTGCTCCTCATTGGGCAACGGTGGTGCTTAATATTGGCGGTATTAGTAATGTATCCTTATTGATACCCGAACAGCCTGTTATTGGCTTTGATACGGGAACCGGTAATACCTTGCTTGACCAATGGATCGAAAAGCATCAAGGTAAAGCCTACGACAAAAATGGTGAATGGGCGGTTTCAGGTCAAGTGAATTCAGATTTGTTAGCGGCATTATTAGATGAAGATTTCTTTCAACTGCCACCACCGAAAAGCACAGGGCGTGAATTATTTAATTTGGCTTGGCTAGAGAATAAAATTCAAAAAATAGCAGGCAAAACGACCGCACTTTTACCACAAGATGTGCAAGCCACCTTGGCTGAATTTACCGTGCAAAGTATCGTTTTAGTCCTTAACAATATTCAGACGACATTACCGTGTCGATTACTGATTTGCGGTGGCGGCGCTAAAAATCAGGCGATCATGAATGGCTTAAAACAAGCATTGCCAAGTTGGCGTATTCAGCTGACGACTGAATTAGATCTTGATATCGATTATGTGGAAGCGGCAGCTTTTGCTTGGTTGGCCTATCGTCGTATGCATAATTTGCCCGCTAATTTACCGAGTGTAACAGGCGCCACAAGTGCGGTCAGCTTAGGGGCGATTTTTCCAAAGGAATAAACCATGGCAGAAAATTTATTACAAACCCTTTCAACTTTAATTACTGAACAACGGAATCCCAATTCCAAGCATGTGGATAGCTTGTCTGCATTGAAAATTGTGCAGTTGATGAATGAGGAAGACAAACAAGTGCCTTTGGCAATTGAAAAATGTTTACCTCAAATTGCCCAAGCAGTCGAATGTATTGTTGCTGCGTTTCAAGAAGGTGGTCGATTAGTCTATATTGGCGCTGGAACCAGTGGTCGATTAGGCGTACTCGATGCCTCTGAATGCCCGCCAACATTTGGCGTGTCACCTGAAATGGTGAAAGGTATTATTGCAGGCGGCGAGCGCGCATTACGTCATCCAATTGAAGGGGCGGAAGACAGTAAAGCACAAGCTGTGGTTGACTTACAAACCATTCAATTCTCCTCAAAAGATGTCTTGGTGGGCATTGCCGCCAGTGGTCGAACACCTTATGTGATCGGTGCATTGGAATATGCGAAAAGTTTAGGTTCTGTGACCGTTTCGATTGCAAGTAATCCGAATTCAGCGATGGCAAATATTGTGGATATAGCTATTGATACGGTCGTGGGACCAGAAGTGCTAACCGGCTCAAGTCGTTTAAAATCAGGTACAGCACAAAAATTAGTGCTGAATATGCTCACTACGACTTCCATGATCTTAATGGGCAAATGCTATCAAAACTTAATGGTGGATGTGCAGGCGAGCAATGAAAAGCTGAAAGCACGCGCCATTCGCATCGTGATGCAAGCTACGGATTGCGATAAGGCTCTCGCAGAGGAGACATTAAAGCAGGCTGATCAAAATGCGAAATTAGCGATTATGATGATTCTGAGTGGACTAGGTCGTGCTCAAGCAGAGGCGTTATTAGAAAAACATCAGGGCAAGTTACAACTTGCATTGAAATAAGTAAAAATAAAAACGCTAGGCATCAAACCTAGCATTTTTATCATTTAATAGTTTGCTCAATTAGCAATCTTGTTTGCCGTAAGCATCTTGACGAAGGATTTGACGAACGCCTTCATCAAATTGTGCTAAAACGTGATCTGCATCTTTTGGATCTTTACCGCGAGCATCAAGATAGAACTTGATTTTCGGTTCAGTACCTGATGGACGAACGATTAAGCGGCTACCGTTTTCTAATACGAATACAAGGATGTCGCTTTGACGATCTGTTTTCGTATGGTCGATGAATTGTGCCACTTTAACGCCACCTACTTCTGCTGGTGGCGTGTTACGAAGTGCGGCCATTAATTTACCAATTTCAGATAAATCGCTTACACGAATAGAAATTTGACCACTTACATAAGCACCGAATTCTTGTGTGAAGTCATTAGCGTAATCCGCTAAGGTTTTGCCTTGAGCTTTCAAGTGACGCACTAAATCTAAGAATACGATAGCGGCAGAAATACCATCTTTATCGCGTACTTTATCTGGGTCAACTAAGTAGCCAAGTGCTTCTTCGAAACCAAATAACAAGCCTTGAACTTTACCGATGTATTTGAAGCCGGTTAAGGTTTCTTCTGATTGGAAGCCGTATTTTTTCGCAATTTCAGCAAGTGCAGGAGAAGATACTAAAGAACACGCTAATACGCCTTTCTCACCTTTTGCATGATATTGTTTTGCTAAATACCAACCTAAGAAACAACCTACTACGTTACCGTGTAAAGGTTTCCAGTTACCTTGTGCATCTGGAACAGCCACCGCTAAACGGTCTGCATCAGGGTCATTAGCAATAATGAATTCCGCATTGTGTTCTTTTGCTACTTTAATAGCTAAATCTAAGGCACCTTTTTCTTCTGGGTTAGGGAAGTTTACTGTTGGGAATGTGCCGTCTGGCCACACTTGTTCAGCCACAATATGAGGTTGTGGAAGCCCAGCTTTGGTTAAGGTTTTGCTTAGTACTTCATAGCCTACACCGTGCATTGCAGTATAAACGTAGTTAATGTCTGCTTCTGGTTCTTTAGCAAGAGAAGCGGTTTTTTCGATATAAGCGTTAACCACTTCATCATCTAACACCACATAATCTTGGCTACGAGGTAAATCTTTTACATTGCCCGCAGCTACTTTATCGATCAAGGCTGCGATATCTTTGTCAGCAGGAGAAACGATTTGGCCACCGCCGTTCGCTTTACCTAAATAAACTTTATACCCGTTATCTTCCGGTGGGTTGTGGCTTGCGGTAACCATAACACCCGCAGTGGTGTCAAAATATTGGATTGCGTAAGCTAATACTGGAGTGGGTAATTTACGTGGAAGTAAATAAGCTTTCACGCCTGCACCCGCCATGATTTCAGCAGTATCACGTGCGAAAACATCAGAGTTTTTACGACCATCGTAACCAATCACGATAGAAGGCTGTTTGTCGTAATCTTTTAAATAATCCGCTAAACCGCCTGCTGCCTGTGCCACTAAAACACGGTTCATACCCATAGGACCTGCTTGTAAAGGTCCGCGAAGCCCTGCAGTACCAAATTGTAAACGGTCACTAAAGCGAGCTTGTAATTCAGCGTGTGCTTTTTCATCACCATTTTTCGCCGCCGTTAAAAGTGCGGTTAATTCTGCGTGAGTTTCAGCATCAGGATCTTGGTTTAACCAGTTTTGTGCGATATCAAAAAGCGTTGTCATGATGTTTTCTCCTTGTAAAAAATATTTCCAGTTAGACTAGCTGAAAATGACTTTAATTTAAATGGCTATTTTGCTTTTTTACTTAAAATCTAAGCTTTTTTTGATCGTAATCGTTTTCGCTGAATACAAAAACGGCGTAAAAATATTTACGCCGTTGTTTTTATAGAAAATAATGAAAAAATTAGAGAAGAAGAGCAGAACCCCATTTGATAATATCAAAGAAGAATTTGTTCTGATTGGTGGCAATACCATCACCTGTTTTCTTCAATGTGCCGTCGTCATTCTTCGTTTCATCCACCATACCATTTACATATTGACCTTTCACGACATCCAAATCTTCTTTTGCCTGAGTACGCAAGATTTGACACGCTTTAGGTTCTAATGGCTCGACATTACCGACTTCTGTACGGAATTTCTTAAATTGATAGGTCGCATAATTCATCGATTTTTCATCTTTTTGAATCATTTTCACATAGTCTTCCCCGATGATTTTTTCTAACGGATAGAAAAAGACATATTGAGAATGAATATAGCTATCTTCTTTTGCAAAATGTTGTTGCTGAATACGGGTTAAATTCGGGTAGATACATTGTTCAGCTTGTTTACTTGCCGTAGCCCATGTTTTCGCATTCACATCTGAAAGGAGGTAATCCGCTTGTGCGAATTCAGCAGGAATAGTTGATTGTGATGAACCAAATAAACTACAAGCATTCAATAACATGATGCTGCTTAAAAAAATAATTTTTTTCACTTAAATTTCCTTACTAAAGTTGGAATGGCGGAATTTTAACAATAACGACATAATTGTAAAGTCTTCAATAATTGATTTTCTTTCCCGAACTAAAAAACTTCCGCTATAATGACCGCACTTTTTACACTTATAAAGGAAAGAACAATGCAAAATCCAAAAGATGATGTTTTATATGCACCAGTTGAGTGGGGTGATCACAGCGAAGGTTATACTGATATCCGTTTCCACAAATCGACTGATGGTATTGCAAAAATCACCATTAACCGTCCGGAAGTGCGTAATGCATTTCGTCCGCAAACAGTCAAAGAAATGATCCATGCGTTTTCTAACGCGCGTTTCGATGAAAAAATTGGCGTGATTGTGTTAACCGGTGAAGGCGAAAAAGCATTCTGTTCCGGTGGTGACCAAAAAATTCGTGGTGACTACGGCGGTTATAAAGATGAAAGCGGTGTGCATCATTTAAATGTATTGGATTTCCAACGTGATATTCGTACTTGTCCAAAACCAGTTGTAGCAATGGTGGCTGGATATGCAATTGGTGGTGGTCACGTACTTCATATGTTATGTGATTTAACCATTGCGGCAGACAATGCAATCTTCGGTCAAACGGGTCCTAAAGTAGGTTCATTTGACGGTGGCTGGGGCGCAAGCTATATGGCACGTTTAGTGGGGCAGAAAAAAGCGCGCGAAATTTGGTTCTTATGCCGTCAATATAATGCGCAAGAAGCATTAGATATGGGCTTAGTGAATACTGTCGTGCCTTATGCTGATTTAGAAAAAGAAACCGTGCGTTGGTGTCGTGAAATGTTACGTAACAGCCCAATTGCATTACGTTGCTTGAAAGCCGCATTAAATGCAGACTGTGATGGTCAATCAGGTTTACAAGAGCTCGCAGGTAACGCAACCATGTTGTTCTATATGACTGAAGAAGGTCAAGAAGGCCGTAACGCGTTTAACGAAAAACGCGCACCAGACTTCAGCAAATTCAGACGTAATCCTTAATTTGAACATAAAAGTGCGGTTAGAAATCTGTGTGTTTTTAACCGCACTTTTGTCATCAAGGAGAATAAGATGGAAACCAAATCATTTAATCTTTATCGTTATTCTATTCCCGTCGATAGTCAGCTGATTTTACGTGGACATTTTTTAAAACGCCGTGAAGGCTTGATTGTACGTGTTGCTTGCAGCCGTGATGGCTGGGGGGAAATTGCACCTTTACCTGGGTTTAGCGAAGAAACTATCGAACAAGCGCAAGAGCAAGCTATTGAATGGCTGACGAATTGGTGTCGTGCAAGTTGCGAAGCGCCAAGAGTCCCCCTTGATGGTTGTTATCCTTCTGTGGCTTTCGGTATTAGCACGGCGATGGATGAGATGAAACGTTATTTAAATGAGGAAGGTAACTATCATACTGCACCGTTGTGCTATGGCGATCCTGATGAGTTATATACAGAACTTAATCAGATGCCAGGTGATAAAGTCGCTAAAATCAAAGTGGGTATGTATGAAGCGAATCGTGATGGTTTGATTACGGATATGTTTCTTGAAGCCATTCCTGATTTGCAATTACGTCTAGATGCGAATCGTCAATGGACATTAGAAAAAGCCTTAAAATTTGCGGAGAAAGTAAAACCGCAACATCGTTCACGCATTCAATTTTTGGAAGAACCTTGTAAAACCCGTGAAGAAAGCCGCCAGTTTGCAGCTCAAACAGGCATTAATATTGCTTGGGATGAAAGTGTGCGTGAGCCTGACTTCCTTTTAGAAAAAGAACCGCACTTGAGTGCCATCGTGATTAAACCAACACTGGTTGGTTCGCTACAAGATTGTCAAAAGTTGATTGCTCAAGCGCATAGTTTAGGCATAAAAGCAGTGATCAGTTCGAGTATTGAAAGTAGTCTTGGATTGACACAACTCGCTCGTATTGCGGCACAATATACCCCCAATGTGACGCCTGGATTGGATACGTTGAATTTAATGCAACATCAGGTATTACGTGCGTGGCCAGGTTCAGATTTGCCGTTAATTGATTTGAATTCAGAATTTATTACCAAAATTGCATAGAGATACGACCACCATTACATAAAAAATCGCTATAATTCGCACAAGTTAAAGGATGTGAAAATGTCAAAAAAATTCAATATTTTGCTGTTAAATGGCCCGAACTTGAATATGTTGGGCGCAAGAGAACCAAAACATTATGGTTCGCTTTCATTATCTGCCATTGAAGAAAATGTGACCAAACTTGCTGCGCAGCATGATGTGAATTTGGCGTGTTTCCAAGCAAATAGCGAAGAAAAGTTAATTGATAAGATTCATCAAAGTTTTCAGAAAGTGGATTTTATTTTAATTAACCCAGCAGCTTATACGCATACCAGTGTTGCATTGCGTGATGCGTTGCTAGCGGTGTCAATTCCGTTTGTTGAAATTCATTTGTCTAATGTACATAAACGCGAGCCATTCCGTCATCATTCTTACTTTAGTGATGTGGCAGAAGGGGTGATTTGTGGCTTAGGTGCGAAAGGCTATGAGTTTGCTCTTCAATTTGCGTTAGATTTTTTAAATAAAAAAGCATAAAATTTCACAAAATTTACAGATTTTCGCAGAAATTTATCGCAAAGTGCGTGATTTTGCGGTAATCTTGCCGACACAAAAACAGGTTTCAAAATGACCGCACTTTGGAAATTAATTCTGAAAGTGCGGTTAACAATTCATTATTATTTTTAGGAAGAGCGTATGGACATTCGTAAAATCAAAAAACTGATTGAATTAGTAGAAGAATCGGGCATCACTGAATTAGAAGTGCAAGAAGAAGAAGGTACAGTACGTATTAGTCGTGCGGCACCAGCTGTTGCACCTGCTGCAATTCAATATGCAGCGGCGCCAGTCGCCCCGGTTGCGGCTCCGACAGCAGTGCCAGCACCTGCATCACCTGCTGAAGCACCAGCCGCTGAAGTATCAGGACACCAAGTGCGTTCACCAATGGTAGGTACGTTCTATCGTAGCCCAAGTCCAGAAGCGAAAGCTTTCGTTGAAGTGGGACAAACTGTCAAAGTAGGCGATGCACTTTGTATCGTTGAAGCAATGAAAATGATGAACCGTATTGAAGCTGATAAAGCTGGTGTGGTTAAAGCAATCTTAGTGAATGATGGCGAAGCGGTTGAATTTGACCAACCATTAATCGTTATCGAATAATCCCTATCAATCTGAAATGGCGAGCTTTCTCGCCATTTTTTCACCCAAGTGGAAATTGTTATGTTAGAAAAAGTTGTGATTGCTAACCGTGGTGAAATTGCACTGCGTATTTTGCGTGCCTGTAAAGAATTAGGCATTAAAACTGTGGCGGTTCACTCTACCGCCGATCGTGATTTAAAACACGTATTACTTGCAGATGAAACAGTTTGTATCGGACCTGCGCCATCTGTAAAAAGTTATTTAAATATTCCTGCCATTATTGCCGCAGCAGAAGTAACCGGTGCGGATGCGATTCACCCTGGTTATGGTTTCCTTTCTGAAAACGCAGATTTTGCAGAGCAAGTTGAGCGTTCTGGTTTTATTTTTATTGGCCCAACTGCAGATGTCATTCGTTTGATGGGGGATAAAGTTTCTGCAATTAAAGCAATGAAAAAAGCGGGCGTGCCTTGTGTACCGGGTTCAGATGGTCCAGTAGGCAGCGATATCGCAAAAAATAAAGAAATTGCAAAACGTATTGGCTATCCAATTATTATCAAGGCATCTGGCGGCGGCGGTGGTCGTGGTATGCGCGTGGTTCGTAGCGAAGATGCACTTGAAGAATCCATTGCGATGACAAAAGCAGAGGCAAAAGCCGCGTTTAACAATGATATGGTTTACATGGAAAAATATTTAGAAAATCCACGCCATATTGAAATTCAAGTTTTAGCGGATACACACGGTAATGCAATTTATCTTGCTGAGCGTGATTGTTCTATGCAGCGTCGCCACCAAAAAGTCGTAGAAGAAGCACCTGCGCCAGGTATTACCGAAGAAGTTCGTCGTGACATCGGTTCTCGCTGTGCGAAGGCTTGTGTTGAAATTGGCTATCGCGGTGCAGGTACGTTTGAATTCTTGTATGAAAATGGTGAATTCTATTTCATTGAAATGAATACCCGTATTCAAGTAGAGCATCCAGTAACAGAAATGATTACCGGTGTAGATTTGGTGAAAGAACAATTGCGCATTGCAGCTGGTTTACCACTTTCTTATAAACAAGAAGATATTAAAGTGAAAGGTCATGCAATTGAATGTCGTATCAATGCAGAAGATCCAAAAACATTCTTACCATCTCCAGGTAAAGTGGTACACTTGCACTCACCAGGTGGCTTAGGTGTTCGTTGGGATTCACATGTGTATGGTGGTTATACCGTTCCACCACACTACGATTCTATGATCGCAAAATTAATCACATACGGTGATACTCGTGATGTAGCAATCCGTCGTATGCAAAATGCATTATCAGAGACGATCATTGACGGTATCAAAACAAATATCCCACTTCATGAACTCATTCTTGAAGATGAAAACTTCCAAAAAGGTGGCGCAAATATCCACTATTTAGAGAAGAAATTAGGGATGTATGATTAATTTATAATTTTCTAGGCAAAGGCAGAATATTTCTGCCTTTTTTGTTTGTCGTTTAATATAATTATTGACGTTAAAGTATTCTAACGGGAGTTCATAATGGATTTATCACAACGGTATAAGCTAGCGGCTAAGGAAGCTCGCTGGGCATTAGGATTAGCTATTTTTTATGTAATTGGATGGTGTATTTGTGCTTATTTACCCAAAGACTCACCTGGGCCGATAGGTTTTCCGTTATGGTTTGAATTATCCTGTATTTATTTACCCATTTTGTTTGTTGTCATTGGATATTGGATTGTCAAAATTGTCTTTTTAGATATCCCGCTAGATGTTGAGTCAAAGGAGAATAAATAATGAATTTAGGTATTATTCTCCCCTTAGTCATCTATTTAGTCTTCATCTTTGGCGCAGCATTATTTGCTTATGTAAAACGTAGTAAAGGGGATTTCCTTACCGAGTATTATGTGGGAAATCGTTCCATGACGGGCTTTGTTCTTGCGATGACAACGGCTTCCACTTATGCCAGTGCGAGTTCTTTTGTTGGTGGACCAGGGGCTGCCTATAAATATGGGCTAGGTTGGGTATTACTCGCCATGATCCAAGTGCCAGCTGTGTGGTTAGCCTTAGGTGCATTGGGCAAAAAGTTTGCATTACTTTCTCGCGAAACCAATGCACTCACCATCAATGATCTATTTCTCTATCGTTATAAAAATAAATATCTCGTTTGGATTTCCAGTCTAGCATTGTTGCTTGCCTTCTTTGCTGCCATGGTTGTGCAATTTATTGGTGGGGCGAGATTGCTCGAAACCACGATAGGGATTCCTTATACTCATGCGTTACTTATTTTTGCCTTAACGGTTGGCATTTATACATTTATTGGTGGTTTCCGAGCGGTCGTATTAACCGATACAATTCAAGGTACGGTAATGATTTTGGGCACAATCGTGTTATTAGTGGGCGTTATTTACCATCTCGGTGGCGTAGAAAGTGCGGTCAATAAATTAACTGAAATTGATCCGAGCTTAGTAAGCCCTTACGGCCCAAATGAGATGCTTGATTTTCAATTTATGGCATCATTTTGGATCTTAGTCTGTTTCGGTGTGGTTGGTTTACCACATACAGCCGTTCGTTGTATGGCTTTCAAAGACAGTAAAGCCTTACATCGAGGCATGCTCATTGGTACGATTGTCCTTTCAGTCATTATGTTTGGTATGCACTTGGCAGGCGCTTTAGGACGTGCCGTTGTGCCAGATTTAACGGTGTCAGATAAAGTCATTCCAACCTTAATGTTGGAAGTGCTTCCTCCTATTGTTGCAGGGATTTTCTTAGCTGCACCGATGTCGGCGATTATGTCTACAGTTGATGCACAACTCATTCAATCCTCCTCAATTTTTGTGAAAGACTTATATCTTGCAAGCAAACCTGAAGCAGCGAAGAATGAAAAACGAATTAGCCGTATTTCATCAGTCATTACACTAATTTTATCGGCGTTGTTAATTTTTGCGGCACTGAATCCACCGGATATGATTATTTGGTTGAATTTATTTGCTTTCGGGGGATTAGAAGCAGCATTCCTTTGGGTAATTGTATTAGGCATTTATTGGGATAAAGCAAATGCAGCAGGTGCAATAAGCTCAATGGTGGTGGGATTAAGCAGTTATGTGCTGCTGACTCAATTTGGCATCAAATTATTGGGTTTTAATGCGATTGTTCCAGCACTTGTATTTGGTTTGATTGCGTTCATCTTAGGCAATCAATTCGGCGCCAAAAAACAGTAAAAATGGACCGCACTTTATGATTTACCAGATCCTGGCGTTGTTTATTTGGAGTAGTGCCTTTGTTGCCGCGAAATACACCTTTACAATGATGGACACTATTTTAATGATCCAAGTCCGTTTATTAATGGCGGCGATTATTGTGATGCCACTCTTTTTTCGTCGTTGGAAAGGCGTGTCTAAACCTATGCGAAAACAGCTTTGGTGGTTAGGTTTTTTCAATTATACCGCGACCTTTTTGCTGCAATTTATTGGTTTAAAATATACGAGTGCGGCGAGCGCAACAACCATGATTGGATTAGAGCCGTTATGCGTGATTTTTATTGGGCATTTTTTCTTTCAAGATCGTGCAAAATGGTATCATTGGTTATGCGGGGCTTTTGCCTTTTTAGGCGTAGCCATTTTAATTCTAGGTGGGCAGGGCAATGAAGGCTCAAGTGAAATTAGCTTATTGGGATGCTCCTTAGTAGTGGCAGCAAGTATTGTGTTTGCTTGTTGTTTGCGTTGGACAAAAAAAGTGGTGGCAACGGTTTCAGCACAAGCCTATACATCAATTTCGATTGTGTTAGCAACCATCACCATGCTGCCATTTACTTTATTGATGACTGAAAACTGGGATATCCATTTTAACTGGCTTGGTTTCTTCGGTTTGATTTACCTTGGTGTAGCATGCAGTTGGTTTGCCTTTTGGTTATGGAATAAAGGCTTAAATTCAGTGGATGCAAAAATCTCGGGGATTTTGACCGCACTTGAGCCGATTTTTGGTGTCTTTTTGGCAGTATTATTGCTCAATGAAGAGGTTTCACTTGTTTCAGCGCTTGGGATTATCATTATTGTAGTTTCAGCCCTAGGCGTAAGTTTATTACCGAAATGGTTACATAAAGAAATTAATTAAAGGGAAAAGAAGATGGCGTGGATTCAAATTCGCTTAAATAGTACAAATGAAAAAGCTGAGAAAATTAGCGATTTTTTAGAAGAAATCGGCTCTGTTTCGGTGACATTTATGGATAGCCAAGATACGCCGATTTTTGAACCACTTCCGGGCGAAACGCGTTTGTGGGGGAACACCGATGTGATCGCCTTGTTTGATGCAGAAACGGATATGAATGGAATTGTGAGTCTGCTTAAACAAGCGCATCATCTAGATGAAAATACGGCTTACAAAATTGAGCAAATCGAGGATAAAGACTGGGAACGTGAATGGATGGATAACTTCCACCCAATGCAATTTGGTCAACGTTTATGGATTTGTCCAAGCTGGCGTGAAGTGCCGGATCAAAATGCGGTGAATGTGATGCTTGATCCTGGTTTAGCTTTTGGGACAGGTACCCACCCGACAACTGCACTTTGTTTAGAGTGGTTAGATGGTTTAGATTTAACAGGCAAAACTGTCATCGATTTTGGTTGTGGGTCAGGAATTCTTGCTATTGCGGCTCTTAAATTAGGCGCAAAAAATGCGATTGGTATTGATATCGATCCACAGGCGATTCTCGCAAGTCGTAATAATGCGGAACAAAATGGGGTGGCAGATCGTCTTCAGCTTTTCCTATCCGATGATAAACCTGCCGATTTAAAAGCGGATGTCGTTGTGGCGAATATTCTTGCAGGTCCATTAAAAGAACTTTACCCAATTATTTCTCAATTAGTGAAAGAGGGCGGGGATCTAGGACTATCTGGCATTTTAGAAACACAAGCACAATCGGTATGTGATGCTTATACACAATCATTTGATTTAGATCCTGTTGCAGTGAAAGAGGAATGGTGCCGTATTACAGGTAAATTAAAATCGGCTTAATTTCTTTTTGTCAATTAAAAAAAGTGCATTTTTTGAACAAAATTCACTTTGCAAAAAAAAGAAAAATGCGTAATATAGCACCCCTTGTCGGTTGCTATTGTGGCCTGACTTGCTGGTGATAGGACTTGTAATTGGGGATAACATAAAATGCGAATTGGTTCTTACGAATTAAAAAATCGTATTTTATTGGCACCCATGGCAGGTATCACGGATCAGCCCTTTCGACGTTTATGTGCCCATTATGGTGCAGGATTAACGTTTTCAGAGATGATGTCCACTAATCCACAAGTTTGGCATACAGAGAAATCGAAACTTCGTTTAGCACATAGTGAAGAGTTGGGATTAAATGCGGTGCAAATCGCAGGTTCTGATCCTTTAGAAATGGCCCAAGCTGCAGCAATTAATGTAGCCTATGGTGCTGAAATTATCGACATCAATATGGGCTGTCCCGCAAAGAAAGTAAATCGAAAATTAGCGGGCTCTGCACTGCTTCAATTTCCTGATTTAGTGGAAAAAATTTTAAAGGAAGTGGTGAATGCCGTTGATGTGCCTGTGACGTTAAAAATTCGCACAGGTTGGGATAAGGCAAACCGAAACTGTGTGCAAATCGGCAAAATTGCAGAACAATCTGGTATTCAAGCTTTAACCATTCACGGGCGGACGAAAGAATGCTTATTTGAGGGGGAAGCGGAATACGACAATATTCGAGCAGTGAAACAATCAATTTCAATTCCAGTTATTGCGAATGGTGATATTGATTCTGCCTCGAAAGCGAAAAAGGTACTTGAGTACACAGGTGCCGATGCAATAATGATCGGTCGTGCCGCACTAGGCAATCCATGGCTTTTTCAAGCCGTCGAGGCCTTAGTGGAACATGATTCGATAATTCAAACTCCAAGTTTGCGTGAAAAGTGCGGTCATATTTTGCGTCATATTCAGGAACTTCATCAGTTCTATGGTGAGCAAAAAGGCTATCGAATAGCCCGTAAGCACGTGGCTTGGTATTTACAGGGAATTCAACCCGATTCCGTTTTTAGACAGACTTTTAACGCAATTAATGAACCGAAAGAGCAGTTAATTGTGCTGGAAGATTTTTTAAATTCAATTTTGGATAAAGAAAAATGTTAGAACAACAACGTAGTCCGTCTGAAGCGTTAACCGTTTCAGTTTTAAACTCTCAATCACAAGTAACAAACAAACCATTACGTGATTCAGTAAAACAAGCTTTACGCAATTACTTATCACAATTAGATGGTCAAGATGTGAATGATCTTTACGAATTAGTATTAGCGGAAGTTGAACACCCGATGTTAGATATGATTATGCAATACACCCGCGGTAACCAAACTCGTGCAGCGAACATGCTCGGCATTAACCGTGGTACATTGCGTAAGAAATTGAAAAAATACGGTATGGGCTAATTAAGATTAGCAAAAGAAAAGGCGAACATGATGTTCGCCTTTTTATTTATCTATTGAATGGTGAAGCTAATAGGTACACTGACTGAAGAGGTAAATCCAGCTGGTTTTGGACCAACAGGTCTTGCACTTCTCACCGCTTCCAGTGCTGCGTTGTCTAAGCTTTCATCTCCAGAGGAATTCGTTACTCGTTCTCCTGATAAGGAGCCATCTGCCCCTACGCTAAAACTCACGCTCACAACACCTTGTTTACGCATCATCTTCGCACGAGCAGGATAGCGTTTGTGTCGTTCAATTTCACGTCGAATAGCTGCACGGTAAGCATTTAGCTCATCCGTATTGGTACCCGAGCCACCTTGAACGCCATTTGTACCAGGTTGACCTGTAGTCGTTGCTTTAGAATTTGCCGTAGCCGTTGAATTAATATTCTTATCGCCAATCGGTAAACTCTTCGGCATTTCTACCGCTTTCTCTGCTTTTACCTCATTTTTAGGTTTTTCCTTTGGCTTCTCTTTCGGTTTTGGTTTCGGTTTTTCTATTGGTTTTTCTGGCTTTTTCTCAGGTTCTTTTTTCTTCTCAGGCTCTGGTTTCTTCGTTGGATCTGCGACGACTTCCTGTTTTTCAGGTTCCGGTTCTGCCTGTTGAGGTTCTGGCTCAGGAGCTGGTTCTTCTACTCGCATTCCTTGAATCATTTCCATCGAAATCGTTGTAGATGTTTCACCTGTAGCATTACTTGCGGCTTCACTTGGCTTATGCCAGTTCCAAAGCAATGCGCCTACAATGGCACCATGAATTAATAGAGAAATAAGCAAACCTAATAATGATCGTTTGGTTTGTTGGCTGTTCATTGACTACGTCCTACTCCAACGCCTCCGCTTGCAACTCCACCCACTTCAGGCGTATTTTTTGATTCATTTCCTTGAGTCGTTTTGCTTGGGCTGCCTTTATCTTTCATCGAAACAATAGCGACATTTTTAATTTCGTTTTTCGATAACATATCAGTAATCGTCACGAAATCTTGGAAAGAGGCATCTGCATCAATTTTTAATGTGACTTTCTGATCTTTATTCCAACCTGCGATCTCTTTTTCAAGCGCTTCTTGCGAGATAGGTTTGTCATTAAAATAAAGTTGTTTATCTGCCGTTACAGTCAATAATTTGGCTAATTCATCTGATTTGAATGCGACCGTTGAACTGGCTTTTGGCACATTAACTTGAATTTTTCCTTGAGAAATAAAGGATGCGGTGATCAACACTATCGCTAATAACACCAACATAATGTCGATGAAAGGAATAATATTGATTTCATCAAATTTTTTCACGATTATTCCTTATCTTTTTGAGCGTTTAATACTTTCCATTTCAATAAGTTAACTTCTACTTTACGACCTAAGCCGTTATAGAACATCATAGATGGAATCGCGACTAAAATACCTAGTGCGGTTGCTTTTAATGCAAGAGAGAGGTGCATCATGATTGCGCCAGCATCGACATCACCGCCAGCTTGACCAATTTGATAGAAGGTTAACAAAATACCAATTACTGTTCCTAACAAGCCCACATAAGGTGCGTTTGCACCAACTGTTGAAATGATCGTCATATTACGATTTAAATCAATTTCAAGAGAATGGATATTGGAATATTTAGCAACATTAATACGGCTTAAAAAGATAAAGCGCTCAATCACAGTAGCAAGCATGATTACGCTCATAAGAAGTAAAAGCCCGATAATAATGTAATCACTATATTGTTCTAAAAACTCAAAAAGTTTTGGCATCTGATAGTCCTTTTATGTGTAATAAAGAATACAAAATGAATTGATAATGAATTTCAATTAGATTGATAATTCTATCAAATGGAAAATAGAGCGTAAATATAAATTAGAAAAATGGCTATTTTTTTGACCGCACTTTGAGGTAAATCATAGAAAGTGCGGTTGTTTTGAGAGGGGATTTAAAGGGATTGCAGGTAATCTAAGACAACCTGATGATGTTCGCCTGTTTTGAATTTATCAAAAACGTGTTGAATTTTGCCTTGTTCATCAATGAGGAAGCTAATACGGTGAATGCCGTCATAGGTGCGTCCCATGAATTTTTTTTCTCCCCATACACCAAATTGCTCGGCAACCTGGTGATCTTCATCAGAAAGCAAGGTGAAATTGAGCGACTTTTTCTCAACAAATTGAGCCAGTTTTTTTGGCGCATCTGTGCTGATGCCTAAAATAACCACACCTAATTTTTCTAACTCACTTTTAGCATCACGTAAACCGCAGGCTTGAGTTGTGCAGCCTGGTGTTAAGGCTTTTGGATAAAAATACACGAGTACTTTTTTTCCTTTGAAGTGACTAAGTGAAATCGGTTGATTATCTTGATTTAAAAGGGTGAATTGCGGTGCTGAGTCACCCGCTTGTAATGTTTTCATAAAAAATCCTTAAAAATGTAAAAAATGATTTGTAAATTCAAGCTATTTTAGCGATTATAACCAGATATTTTCAAATGTTATTGTTAAAACGCAAAATAGATGTAAATGGAGTGCCTTATGACTACGCAAAATCCTTTATTTTCGGGCAGTATCGTTGCCTTAGTGACCCCGATGGATAACCACGGAAACATTGATTTTGAAACATTAGAAAAACTTATCGAGTTTCATATCAATGCGGGTTCAGATTCAATTGTATCTGTGGGGACAACGGGAGAATCTGCCACATTAAGTATTGAAGAAAATGTGAAGGTGATTGAAAAGACAGTTGAGTTAGCAAAAGGACGTATTCCAATTATTGCTGGCACAGGTGCAAATGCAACGAGCGAAGCCATTGTGATGACAAAATTATTACGTGATAGCGGTGTAGCCGGTTGTTTATCTGTGGTACCTTATTACAATAAGCCAACTCAAGAAGGCATGTTCCAACATTTTAAAGCCATTGCAGAATGCACGGATTTACCTCAACTTCTTTATAACGTACCAGGTCGTACCGGTAGTGATATGAAACCTGAAACCGTGGCACGTTTATCTCAAATTGAGAATATTGTAGGGATTAAAGAAGCAACTGGCGACTTAACTCGTATCACTGCGATTAAAGAATTAGCCGGTAAAGATTTCATTGTATTAAGTGGAGATGATGCCACAGGGTTAGAAGCGATGAAATTAGGCGCAGAGGGTGTTATTTCTGTAACAAATAACCTTGCAGCAAAAGATATGGCTGCGATGTGTCGCTATGCTTTAGCGGGCGATTTTGCGAAAGCGGAAGAAATTAATGCGCGTTTAATGCGTTTACACCAAGATTTATTTATTGAATCAAACCCAATTCCGGTTAAATGGGCGGCGTATCGTTTAGGTTTAATTAAGACTCCACATTTACGTTTACCTCTTACTGTGTTAAGCGAAAGCGCTCAAGTAAAAGTAGAAGAAGCATTAAAAGTTGCTGGCTTAATTTAATGAATTAAAGGGTTGTTTTTACAGCCCTTTAAACTTTCGGCTTTTTTATTTGTCAAAGAGCGGTCATTATTTTAATTATTTTTATTGAAGGATTTAAGGAATGAAAAAAATCGTACTGAGTTTCGTCGCAGCAGCATTGTTATCGGCGTGTTCAAACAGCGTAGAAAAAATGCAGACGGCTAATGATACTTATCAAAATTCTGATCGTGAAATACCGAGCTTTTCTCCTTTAGCAAGCGGTGGTGTAACATTGCCGCAAGCGGATCCGACTTATGAACTACCTCAGCTTAATGCGAAAAAAGAACGCGTGGATATTCGCCCACCTTCAACCCCATTAGCGATTATCAAAAATTCTTTAACGCAATTTGATGGCGAACGTGCATTGATTGTTTATACGGATGCACAAGCAGAACTTTATAACCTCAAACAAATTGAGCGTTTATTAAAAGAAGAAGGCACGAATTCAACTTTAAATGGTGCGGTATTAATTAGCGATTGGGCGCCAACGGGGCGTGCAGATGATAAAGCCAATACCGAGATCCGCTATAAAATTGAACAAGTTACGGCGCAAGATGCAAGTGCGTTAGCGGTTTCTGTCGAGCAAATGCGTCGTGATGGTGTGATTTACACACCAAATCAAGCGGATAAACAACGCTATGCATCGGATCGTTTAAATCGTTTTGTTGCTGCGCTTACTAACGCTTATAACAAGCAACAACAAGATTTAAATAATGCCTCAGCAGGACCTTTCCAATCAGGTTTAATTACTGATACGAATGGCAGAATGGCATTAGGTATGGATGCAAGTTTTGGTCAAGCATGGCAACGTTTAGGTTCGACTTTACCGAAATTAGGCTTTAAAGCCACATCGGAATCTGCCGGTCGTGGTTATCGCGAATTGAAATATAAACCATTAGATAAACAAGAGTGGTTGCGTTTAGGTGTGAATCCGCCTAATTTAGAAAAAGGTGTTTACCAAATGCAAATCTCTGCAGTGGGTAAACAAAGTGCGGTCGTCATCACTGATGAAGATGGCAAGGCATTACCAAATGAAGCGGCTCAATCCCTTTATTCAGCGCTAGGTGTGTTACTTGCGCAATAATATAGTAAGTTGAGAAATAAAAAGTGCGGTTCAATTTGACCGCACTTTTTTATTGGTAGAGAAGTTATTCAGCTTTTACGCCTAAGTTACCAATTTTTACACCAAGATTACCGAGAGAAACCGGATCCAGATAATCCCCTAAGAATTTGAATAACTCACTTAATTCTGTAAATGAGCGTTTGATTTTTACTTGATCTTCTACTTTACGCACAAATTCATAACGTACATTTTCGCCTTCAAAATAAGCCGTGAGCGTGAGATAAATGGTTTCAAAAAAGTGGCTTTGAGCGCCTTCTTCACCCGGATCACTGATACGGACATTCCAAGTATTGTTAAATAAAACTTCTGTTTTGATTGACATATAGACTTCCTCTGTTTGTTATTTTTTATACTGAAATTGAAACGAAAAACCCGATAATAAAATTTCTGAAATCAAAAACTTTATTATCGGGCTTTTCAAACCAATTGCTCGCATATTTTGCTTTGCGTTGGTAACTGCCTTTGCCTTTACGTTTTTTCTCAACGCGTTGGCGGAATAATTTGTCGTGTAATAGTGCCATCACGGCATTATCTTTCACAACACCTTTGGTGTGTTGATAAATGGGCTGATTTTCAACCGCACTTTTTGTTTTTTTCGTCATATTTACCTCTAAAAAATTGCCGTGAAGTATTTCACGGCAAGTTATTATAGCGAAAATGAATAGAATTACAAAATGGCGAGTACGCTTTCAGGCGGTCGTCCAATTTTGGCTTTTTCACCTTTTACCACAATCGGGCGTTCTAACAGGGCTGAATTTTCACTGATGGCTTTTAGTAAATCATTCTTAGTTAATGCAGGATTATCTAACCCTAATGATTGATAAAGCTCATCTTTGGTACGCATCATTTTTCTGACATCATCTAATCCTAATTTATTAGCTAGTTGCTGTAATGTTTCAACAGAGTAGTGTTGTTGTAAATAAAGTTCAATCGTCGGTTGAATGCCTTTTTCTTCTAATAAAGCTAAGGTTTCACGGCTTTTTGAACAGCGCGGATTATGATAAATCGTCACAGACATAACGTTTCCTTCTATTTTATGTTGAATGAGTGGATATAGGATTGATTCAAATTTTAACTTATAATGACAAAAAATACTTGTTTAGGAAGACTTTATGTTAGAAATGCTAAAAAATTGGTATAGCCGTCGCTTAAGCGATCCGCAGGCGATGGGGCTACTTGCCATTTTGTTGTTTGGCTTTATTGCGATTTATTTCTTTAGTGATTTAATCGCCCCGTTGCTGATTGCCATTGTATTAGCATATTTATTGGAAATGCCGATTAATTTTCTAACGAAAAAATTAAAATTTCCTCGAATGCTTGCCACGCTAGTCATTTTTGGTGGATTTATAACCTTGGCGTTATTAATTTTCTTCGGGCTTGTACCTACACTATGGAATCAAACCATTTCCTTATTAAGCGATTTGCCAGCCATGTTCAATAAGTTACATGAATGGTTGTTAGCCCTTCCTGAGCATTATCCTGAACTCATTGATTACACCATGATTGATACCTTTTTCAGTGCTGCTCGTGCGAAGATTTTGGGCTATGGTGAGTCTGCAGTGAAATTGTCGATTAGTTCATTAATGAACCTGGTATCACTGGGGATTTATGCGTTTTTAGTGCCATTAATGATGTTCTTTATGCTGAAAGATAAAAGCGAACTTCTTGCGGGGGTGAGCCGATTTTTGCCTAAAAATCGTATTTTGGCATCAAGAGTATGGAATGAAATGCAGCAACAAATTGCAAATTATATTCATGGTAAATTATTAGAAATATTGATTGTTGGCGTGGTGACTTACATCATCTTTTTAAGCTTTGGTTTAAATTACCCGTTATTACTTTCTGTTGCCGTTGGGCTTTCTGTATTAGTGCCTTATATCGGCGCAGTATTGGTGACGATTCCTGTTGCTTTAGTCGCCATGTTCCAGTTTGGCATTTCCCCAACGTTTTGGTATTTAATTGTGGCCTTTGCGGTGAGTCAACTTTTAGATGGAAACTTGTTGGTACCGTATTTATTCTCTGAAGTCGTTAATTTACACCCTTTAGTAATCATTATTTCCGTGCTGATTTTTGGCGGATTATGGGGATTCTGGGGCGTATTCTTCGCGATTCCATTGGCAACGCTCGTCAAAGCTGTGATAAATGCATTGCCAGATTAGACAGAATTAAAACGATAAAAAAGAAAGCTGACGAAAGTCAGCTTTTTTGTTCTTTTAATTTTTGAATATCCAGAATTTCGACACAATCTGTTGTGCCTGCTTTAATACGCCATTTAATATTAAATTCGTACAGACTAATGCCATAAATACGATCGGTTTCTTTACCTTGTTGATAAGCTGGGCGAGGATCTTGCGCGATCACTTCCATAATAAATCTCGCTAAGTGCGGTCGGTTTTTGTGATATTTTTCCACCGCATTTTGGGCGATTTCTGTAAATTCTACGCTTAATTTTGCAGGTGGTTTTTCTTGTGCAAAACTTGATTTTGCCTCAGGTTCGCTATCAGCATAGGCAATATAAGGTTTAATATCAAAAATAGGTGTACCATCGACAAGATCGACGGATCCCAAATGCAGAAAAACACGGCCATGAATACATTCCACTTGGCGTAATTCAACTTTGGATAAGCCTAGCGGATTTGGGCGATGTGTAGCGCGTGAAGCAAATACGCCGACACGTTGATTGCCGCCTAAACGAGGGGGGCGAACAGTGGATTGCCATTTCCCATGTGGCACTTTGTCGAATTGGAAAATAAGCCAAAGATGGCTAAATTGCTCTAATCCTCGCACAGCTTCTGGTGAATTATAAGGAGGGAGCAGTTCCACGATGCCAATCCCATCCTGTACTAAATCTGGTTGGCGTGGCACTGAGAATTTTTCTTTGTAAGGCGTGTGAATCACCGCAATCGGGTGAAGAGTCAGTGTTAAATCATTCATAAAAAGGCAATTTCCGTGTAGAATACGCCCTTTATTGTAATCAAAAGTGCGGTCAAAAAAAATGACAAATCATAAATTGAAAATGTGGTGGGAAACCGCTCGCCCAAAAACCTTGCCTTTGGCATTAGCTTCTATTTTTACTGGCTCAGCATTGGCATATTGGGCGGATAAAGAAAGTTTTAATCTTACCGTGATGTTACTTTGCTTGCTTACCACCATTTTATTGCAAGTCCTTTCCAACTTTGCTAACGATTACGGTGATCATCAAAAAGGGTCAGATACTGAAGAACGTATAGGGCCTTTACGCGGTATTCAGCAAGGTGCAATTTCCGCGAATGAGCTTAAATGGGGCTTAATTTTAATGGCAGTAGGTTCATTTTTTTCAGGTGCATTCTTAATTGGTATCGCATATCAAAGTCTCACAGATTTATTGGCCTTTGCAGGTTTGGGTATTCTCGCCATTATTGCTGCCATTACTTATACCGTAGGGGCTAAACCTTATGGTTATTTAGGTTTAGGCGATCTGTCAGTGTTGCTCTTTTTTGGTCTATTAGGTGTAGGTGGAACTTATTATCTACAAACTCACAGCATTGATAGCTTAATTACTTTACCTGCGCTAGGCTCTGGTTTATTAGCAACAGCCGTTTTAAATATCAATAATTTACGTGATATTGAGCAAGATGCAAAAGTAGGGAAAAATACCTTAGTTGTGCGTATTGGACCGAAGAAAGGACGTATTTATCATTGCGTTTTATTAAGCGTTGCCGCTTTATGTTATGTGTTATTTGCGGTATCAACAGCATTTAGCCCTTGGCATTTCTTATTTTTATTGGCATTTCCATTGTTATTAAAACACGCATTATTTGTTTATCGCAGCAAAGAGCCAACAGTATTACGTCCGATGCTAGCACAAATGTCAATGATTTCTTTATTTATCAATATCTTGTTTAGTTTAGGCTTGCTTATCGGCTAAATCGGCTTATACTAGAGAAAAAAATTTAACCGACAAGGGGAACATTATGTATATCGATACTTCAGAACTTTGTGATATTTATGCTGATCAAGTGGATGTAGTTGAGCCAATTTTTTCTAGCTTTGGTGGCGTCAGCAATTTCTACGGTAAAGTGACGACAGTAAAATGTTTTGAAAATAATGGATTAATTGCTGAAATCCTTGAAGAAAATGGTGAAGGCAGAGTACTTGTCGTAGATGGTGGTGGTGCAGTCCGTCGTGCTTTAATTGATGCTGAGCTTGCACAACTTGCCGCAGATAATGACTGGGCGGGCATTATTGTTTATGGTGCAGTGCGTCAAATTCAACAGCTTGAAAATATTGATATCGGTATTCATGCGCTTGCCCCAATTCCAGTTGGCGCAGATGAAAATAATCATGGTGAAAGTGATCTCCCAGTGAATTTTGGTGGCGTGACGTTCTTTCCTGAAGATTATATTTATGCCGATTTAACAGGCATCATTCTTTCACAAGAAGCATTAGATTTAGAAGACGTCGAAGAAGAATAATTTTGAAATTATTGACCTTTTTAAAGTGCGGTTAGAAATAACCGCACTTTTTTTGTTAAAATTTTTTTGAACAAGATCACATTTTAGACATTTGTTAGTTGAAAGTTTGTAACATTCATTTAACATCGAAAATAGTTCATTTGTAATCAGTTTGGAGGGACTCATGAACGAAACAAACACAACTAAAAATTATAAAAGTGGGATTATCTTTCTGCTGGCGATAGCCTGTTTTTTTATTCTATTAAAAGCCTTACCTTTTGCGCCTAAGGAAAATGCAGGTTTAGCATTATTAGCCTTTGTGGCGATTCTTTGGTTAACTGAGGCATTACATGTCACAGTGACTGCTCTGTTGGTGCCATTGCTTGCGATTGCACTTGATTTGGTAACAACCAAGCAAGCTTTAGTCGCCTTTGCCGATCCAACCATTTTCTTATTCTTTGGTGGCTTTGCTTTAGCGACAGCTTTACATATACAAAAACTCGATAAAATGATTGCCAATAAAATCATGGCAATGGCTCGTGGTAATTTATTTGTCGCGGTGATGTATCTTTTCTCCATTACTGCTTTCCTTTCTATGTGGATGAGTAACACAGCAACAGCAGCCATGATGTTGCCTTTAGCGATGGGGATCTTAAGCAAACTTGATAAAGAAAAAGAACATAATACTTATGTCTTCGTATTATTAGGGATTGCATATAGTGCGAGTATTGGTGGTATGGGGACATTAGTGGGTAGCCCACCAAATGCTATCGTTGCAAGTAACTTACATTTAACCTTCTCTGATTGGTTATGGTATGGCTTACCAATTATGCTCATTTTGATGCCGTTGATGATTGGTACACTTTTCATTGTCTTTAAACCAAAACTTAATTTACATTTTGAACAAAACTTTGAACGTATTGAAATGAATGGCCAACGCGTTTTAACGCTTGTCATTTTTGGTGTTATTGCACTTTGTTGGGTATTTAGTAGTTATATTAATCCAATCATTTCAGGTGTATTTGGTCTTGCTAAAAATATCGGTAGTTTTGATAGTGTGGTCGCATTACTTGCTGCTGTCATCATTTGTTCAACAGGTGTGGCAAATTGGAAACAAATCCAAGAAAGCACAGACTGGGGTGTGTTGATGCTTTTCGGTGGTGGTTTAACCTTAAGTGCAGTGTTAAAAGATTCGGGCGCAAGTAAAGTGTTAGCTGACGGTATTGTATTCTTGGTTCAAGGACAACATTACTACCTCATTGGTTTATTGGTGGCAACCTTCATTATTTTCTTAACTGAGTTTACTTCCAATACTGCAAGTGCAGCATTATTAGTGCCAATCTTTATTTCTATCGCGCAATCTCTCGGTATGCCGGAAATTGGTCTTGCGTTAATTATCGGTTTAGGTGCATCTTGTGCCTTCATGTTACCAGTAGCGACACCGCCAAATGCCATCGTATTTGGTACAGGTGAGGTTCGCCAAAGTGATATGGTTAAAGCCGGATTTATCTTAAATATTGTGTGTATACTCGTTATCGCGACAATAGGATATTATTTCTGGTTGAATTAATCATATAAAGAAAAGGGCGTGTTGGATATTCAACACGCCCTTTTATTATTTCAGTAAAGATTATTCATCTTTATTTGATTTATCCTCTTCTTCTACTTCAATCTCAACTTCATCTGCTTTATCTGCAGCACCGTTGATCGTTAAGCAAATCTCGCTAGAAATTAAATGCTCTAAGATTGTGGCAAGCTCGTGTAATTTTTCTTTGTCATCATCGAAATAACCTTCTTCTTTCAAGTTAGCAATGAAGGCAGAGAATACTGCTTTATCAAAGAACTCAGGTGCATTAATACCGTGTAATACAGAAAGACGCTGTGCCACCAATTGGCTTTCTTTTTCTAATAAACCACGGGCAATTCCAGGATCTTTACGTAAAATACTCACAGTGATGTAGTAACGTTGTAAGATTTCACGCATACCCGCAGACCAAAGTTGTAAAATACGAACTTTAGAGCGGTGGATAGATAAGAAATTATCATTGGCTTGGATAACATCCTGATGCGCAAATTCATCAATAATGGCTTTAATTTGTGTATTTAATTCTTCTTCATTGAAATGAAGGAAGAGTTCGCCTTTTAAGAATGGATAAATTTTACGTACCGCATCTAATAATAAGTCTTTTTGAATCGCTTCATAATGTAAAACGATACTCGCAACAAGTGAAGGTAACACAAATAAGTGTTGAATATTATTGCGGTAATACGTCATAAGAACAGCAGAATTACGTTCTAAGCGAATAATTTCCCCAAAGTTATCTTTTTCAACTAACACGCCAACACGATCTAAGCTTAATACGTGGTCAAGCATCGCTTTTGGTGTATCAGTTGGCAGTACCACATCAGTAGAATACGGTACATTTTTTAACATTTCTTGATAACTAGAGAGTTGTTCTAATAGCTGCTCATGAGAAAGCGCACGCTGACGAGAAGAGAGGAGAGCCGTTCCCACTAAATTCATCGCATTGACTGCAGCGGCTTTATTAATATTCACCATCACTTGATTAGAAACAGACCCAACTGCATGGTTAAACCAGTGTGGTTTATCTTCATGATGTTGTTCTTTCCATTCTGGATAATGATGGTTAAGGTAATTGGAAAGTGTGATTGGCTCACCGAAATTCACAAAACCTTGACCTAAATTACGTAATTTTTTAATCACACGTAAAACTAAGCCGGCATTTTCTTTTTCTTTCGCTGCACCACGTAATTCTTTCGCGTAAGTGTCTACTTCTAATACGTGTTCATAACCGATATATACGGGCACCACAGAAATTGGACGCGTTTGGTTGTGTTGAAGCGCTTGTAGCGTCATTGACATCATACCTGTTTTCGGTGCAAGCAAGCGACCTGTGCGAGAGCGACCACCTTCAATGAAGTATTCGACGGAATAACCGCGGTGGAATAATTCTCCTAAATATTCACGGAAAATCGCAGAGTAAAGGCGATTACCTTTAAAGGTTCGGCGAATAAAGAACGCCCCCCAGCTACGAAATAAAGGACCCGCTGGCCAGAAGTTTAAGTTAATTCCCGCTGCAATATGTGGCGGTACAAGACCTTGGTGATAGAGCACATAAGAAAGTAATAAATAGTCGATATGACTACGGTGACAAGGCACATAAACAATCTCATGCCCTTCTAATGCTAATTTACGTACTCGGTCAGCATTTTGTACATCAATACCGGAATATAGCTTGTTCCATAACCAACGTAAGAAACGATCCGCCGCACGAAGGCTGGAATGGCTTACATTAGCCGCAATTTCATGAAGAATTTTTTCGGCTTCAGCATAGGCTTTCTCGCGGCTGATATTTTTTGATTTTGCTTCATCTTCAATCGCATTTTGAATTGCTTGAGAATTTAAGAGCTTATTAAACATCGCTTCGCGGTTTGGCAAACGAGGTCCAGTCGCGGAAATGCGTTGTTTAGCAAAGTGCATTTTAGCCACGCGAGCCAGTTTTTGTGCAATTTTTTCATCTGAACCGTGCTCATTTACCATGTAACGCAAAGAAAGCGCTTGAGAAAAACGCACAAAGGTGTCGCGTCCAAACCAAATGGCTGCAAAGGTTTTTTGAAGACCGTTCAATAAACGAAGGTTAGGTAAGTTTGCTTTATCTTCTTTACCTGGCGAGCGTCCCCAAAGTACAGAAACCGGAATCAGTTGTACATCTAAATCAGCAACATCACGGTGCAACTCTAAATATTTATTGAAGACTTTGACAGTTTCATCTTTTGCGCCTTTTGATTTAAAAAAGCGGCGACCTTCGTCTAAATAGACATAACGTGGTAATGCTACGCCATCAATCACATTCTTTTCAGCTGGATCAGGTAAACCGACGCTCAAACAGTTACGACGGAAAATCACGAAGTCAGTTTGAGAGGTATAAGGTAAAACGTAAAGAATGGGTTGATTGATATTGAGTTGAAGCTCTTCGATAGGTTGAGCAGGAATAGGATTATTTTTTACTAGAACCGAAAGCGGTAATTCTAATAATTTACGATAAGTACTTACGATGCCAGACATAATTAATATTCTCTTTTTGTTAGACATTTCCAGGTATTGTCTGGCATTTTAACACATTCGACCAGTCAAATTCTAAAAATTTACATTTGAGATTTATGATGAACACGCAAAAATATGAAAAAATTGACCGCACTTTTATCGCTAGAAAATAGTTGTTGCAATCGCCATCTTTCTGTATATACTAACAGTTATTCTGTATAAAGTAACAGGAGTGTATATGAGACCATTAACAGCCAGACAACAAGAGGTTCTGGAACTCTTAAAACGCCATTTAGAAACCACTGGTATGCCGCCAACTCGTGCAGAAATTTCTCGTGAATTAGGCTTTAAATCCCCTAATGCGGCGGAAGAACACTTAAAAGCGCTTGCTCGTAAAGGTGCAATTGAAATTGTTGCGGGCGCTTCTCGTGGTATTCGCATTATTGATGACAGTGCAAATGATGAGGAAGAAGAAGGCTTGCCACTCATCGGTCGAGTAGCAGCAGGGGAGCCGATTCTAGCTGAACAACACATTGAAGGCACTTACCGTGTTGATGCTAATATGTTTAAACCGCAAGCGGACTTTTTATTAAAAGTATATGGTCAATCCATGAAAGATATCGGCATTTTAGATGGCGATCTTCTTGCGGTTCATAGCACAAAAGATGTGAGAAATGGACAGATTGTTGTCGCACGAATTGAAGATGAAGTGACAGTAAAACGCTTAGAACGTAAAGGTTCTGTTATTTATCTGCATGCAGAAAACGAAGAGTTCCAACCGATTGTGGTGAATCTTGAAGAACAGCCTCATTTTGAAATTGAAGGGATTGCAGTAGGGATCATTCGCAATAACGCTTGGATGTAATGATGAAAGTGCGGTAAGAAAATAAAGTGTTTTTTGACCGCACTTTGTCTCTTATGGCTATTTGCCATTCGGCTTATTGCTCTCTATAATGCCAAAAAATTTTCAAATCAAGGAAGGAAACATGCAGTTTTCCAAAATGCATGGCCTTGGCAATGACTTTGTTGTTGTTGATGCCGTGACACAAAATGCCTATTTTACCCCTGAAACCATTAAACGCTTAGCCGATCGTCATCGTGGCATTGGTTTTGATCAGCTTTTAATTGTGGAACCACCTTATGATCCGGATTTAGATTTCCATTATCGTATTTTTAATGCAGATGGTAGTGAAGTATCGCAATGTGGAAATGGAGCAAGATGTTTTGCACGTTTTGTCACCTTAAAAGGGCTAACTAATAAGAAAGATATTGCAGTAAGCACGCAAAAAGGAAAGATGGTTTTAACGGTAAAAGAAGATGGGCAAATTCGCGTCAATATGGGCGAGCCGATTTGGGAACCCAATAAAATTCCTTTTACTGCAAATAAATTTGAAAAAAATTATATTCTACGTACCGATGTTCAAACGGTGCTTTGTGGTGCAGTATCAATGGGTAATCCACATTGTGTTGTTCAAGTGGACGATATTGAAACGGCCAATGTAGCAGAGTTAGGTCCACTCTTAGAAAGCCACGAACGTTTTCCTGAAAGGGTAAACGCTGGATTTATGCAAGTCATCAATCGTAATCACATTAAGTTGCGTGTATATGAGCGTGGTGCTGGTGAAACGCAAGCTTGTGGCAGTGGCGCTTGTGCGGCAGCGGCTGTAGGAATGATGCAAGGTTTACTTGATGATAAAGTGCAAGTTGATCTACCTGGTGGTAGCTTGCTTATTGAATGGGAAGGCGTAGGCTCGCCGCTTTATATGACTGGCGATGCGACTCATATCTACGATGGCAACATTCATCTTTAATCTCTTCTAATCGAATAAAAAATGCGTGGAAACTATCCACGCATTTTTTTTATTTATTGTTCAACTTCCACATCACGCTGATTTAATGGTTGCGTTGGGCGGTTGTTTTTCCCTTCCATTTCTTCTATCGCGGCAATTTGAGCTTTGCTTGCTTGAATTGGTGCTTTAAAAATGGTCCAAGCCACGTTTTCACTACAAGGTGGAGTAGTGAGCGATCCATTTAAGCGGAAGCGTGCCATCTCTTTTGGTATTAACGCTTGAATATCAAGCGGTTGAGCCAATTTTTCTTTTTGTCCAACGGTGAGTTTTTTCTCAACGACTGGCGCTAATGCTGGATTCGTTTCGCCCTCATTGACCATCACGGCAACAACTGCTAACGCTTTATCTTCACTTTGATGGACAAAATGAATTTCTAAAGGATAATGTTGGCGTTTAAAAGTATGTTCACTTGGTGTGTGAAAGTGAAATTGTTTTAAATAAAATGGTTTATTGTTGAGCGTAATAAATGGCGCATTTTCTTGTGCAACACTGACTTGCACGGTATGTCCATTGTTTTCTACTTGATACTCCGCAGGGAAGTAATTCATCTTAAGTGGTTTATTTGCCACTTTCATGCCGTTATCAGCTTCAAGATTAACAGGCGACTGAACTTTCCCTAGCTTACAGGTTTGATATTCGGTGAGCAAATCACCCCAATGTTCAGGGCTTTCTTTCCCATTATAAGACCAATGCGCTTTATGCGTTTGGGCAAATGATGTTGCGCTTAATGCGATGAGTAAGCTAGAAAGCAATAGACGAGTCTTCATAAGGCACCTCTCCTTTTTTGTGGTATATGCCTCATCGATTCTACTGGTTCTGTATGATAACTTTTTGATTTTGGTCAAGTTTTGTTTGAGTGTAAGCACTCATCGTACGAGTGGGGATAATACTAAAAAGCCGTCTATTTTGACCGCACTTTTTTAGCACTGACAGAGTCGCTCTCTCAGATCTTCTGCAGTTTTGCTAGTTTTAATTCGCTCAAAAACGATATCCGCTTCAGGATATTCTTTATTAAGATAGCGTAGCCATTGTTTGATCCGGGCAACATGATAAAAACCGGAATCATGGAAATTTTCCATTTCCGCATATTTTTGCAAGATTTTTTGAATATCCACCCAAGGCATTTTTTCACAATTTTGTTTGAGTACAAGGCTTAAGTTTGGGATATTTAATGCACCACGCCCGACCATTAGATCTTCGCAACCTGTCGCTTTCAAACATGCTTGACCATCTTCCCAACGCCAAATTTCACCATTAGCAATCACAGGGATCGTCAAGCGAGATCTCACTTCACCGATTTTTTCCCAATTGATGCGATCGGCACGATAGCCATCGGCTTTAGTTCGACCGTGAATAGTGATTTCAGTGGCGCCACCTTGTTGTACCGCATCAGCAATTTCAAACGCTTGTGAAGTACAATCCCAACCTAATCGCACTTTCACACTGACAGGTAAATGACTAGGTACGGTTTGTCGCAAGGCTAGAGTCGCTTGATAAATTAATTCAGGTTGTTTGAGAAGTGCTGCTCCTCCATTGCTCCCATTAACGGTTTTGGATGGACAGCCACAATTTAAATCAATACCATGTGAGCCTAGCTCAATAGCACGATGGGCATTTTCAGCAAGACAATTCGGATGTTGGCCTAAAAGTTGGACACGAACAGGTGTGCTAGAAGGTGTAAAACCCTGATTTTTGAGTTCAGGGCAAAGACGATAAAAGACTTTTTCAGGTAAGAGTTGATCCACCACGCGAACAAATTCGGTGATGCAGAGATCGTATTCATTCACTTCGGTTAAAAGCTGGCGAACGAAAGGATCAAGCACCCCTTGCATGGGGGCGAGGATAACACGCACTATTTCCAGCCTTTCACTTTACAAATTAAATCGTAAGCGGCTTGGATTTGTTGCGCTTTTTCTTTAGCCATTTCCATCATTTCTGGCGGTAAGCCTTTAGCCACTAATTTATCCGGGTGATGTTCATTCATTAAACGACGATATGCACGTTTTACCGCATTGCGATCATCACTTTCACTCACGCCCAATACTTTATAGGCATCGCTTAGTGTTGGGCCTGAAGATTGTTGGTATCCGCCTTGTTGTTGGTATTGGTAGCCACCTTGCTGTTGATAACCACCTTGTTGATATTGGCGATAGAATCCACCTTGGGTAAATTGGCGAGCTGCAATTTCCATTGCGAGCATTTGCTCAAACTGCATACGGGAAAGACCAAGCTCTTCGGCCACCACATAAAGCACTTCTTTTTCTGAGTCATGTAATTGAGAATCAGCAAATGCGGCTTGCACTTGTACGTGCAAGAACATTCTCAGCAAGTCAGCACGTTGTCCACATCCAATACGGAATTCGCGAATCACCTGACGTAGTGGAAAATCTGTTGCTTTACCTCGACTAAATGCCTCTTGAGCGAGTTTGCGATGGCTCTCATCTAATTGCATCTGGTTCATCAACTGATTCGCCAGTTGAATATCTTCTTCTGTCACACGACCTTTGGATTTACTTAAATGTCCAAGTACCGCAAAAGTAGTTTGCATAAAGAGCGCTTGTCGAGTCGTTTTTTTCTTAAAAAAGCTAGAGTTAACTGAACCAAGCTCATAAAGTTTTTTATCTGCGATAGAGCCTAAAATCAGTCCAGCGATGGCGCCTAAAAAGCCACCCCATTTAAAACCGAGAAAAACGCCGATAATCTTTCCAAAAAAATACATTCTCTTCCCCTAAAGTGCGGTCAAAAGGTCTTTTGACAATAATGGGCAGACGCAAATGTCTGCCCCTACATTAATATGGCTTTATTCTTATTTTTCAAGTGATGAATTACACACCATAACTTTCACGATAAGCCCGCATCGCAGGTAAATATTGCTGATAATCGGGTTCTTTTTCAATGAATTGCATTAAATCATCCAAATCAATAATGGAAAGCACTTGGCACTGGTAGTCGCGTTCCACTTCTTGAATGGCAGAAAGTTCCCCTTTGCCTTTTTCCTGACGATTTAATGCAATAAAGACAGCGGCTAATTTCGCGTTATTGGCTTCAAGAAGCGCCATGGACTCACGAATGGCTGTGCCAGCTGTAATGACATCATCGACTAACAACACATTTCCGGTTAAT
Source organism: Parahaemophilus parainfluenzae (assembly GCA_916050345.1). Classification (GTDB taxonomy): domain Bacteria; phylum Pseudomonadota; class Gammaproteobacteria; order Enterobacterales; family Pasteurellaceae; genus Haemophilus_D; species Haemophilus_D parainfluenzae_AA. The sequence continues at coordinate 32,201 of CAJZKN010000017.1, forward strand.
GGGCTACCGATCAAATTACCGCCTTCACCGTGATCTTTGGTTTCTTTGCGATTAAAGCAAACTGGTGTGTCACGGTTAAATTGATTGAATAATGCAATGGAAACACTCGTCGCAATTGGAATGCCTTTGTAGGCAGGCCCAAAAATGACATCAAAACCGACCGCACTTGATTGAATTGCCTTTGCGTAAAACTCACCTAAGCGAGCAAGATCTGCGCCAGTGCTGAATAATCCTGCATTAAAAAAGTAAGGGCTTTTTCGACCTGATTTTAGTGCAAACTCACCAAATTTAAGCACGTTTCGGCTCAAGGCGAATTTAATAAATTCGATTTTGTAGCTTTCCATTTTTTGTTCCTATAAACCTAATGCTTCACGTTGTGCAGCGAAGATTTGTTCGCAGCCTTGTTTGGCTAAGCCTAATAAGGTAAGTAATTCTTCGTGGCTGAACGGTTCACCTTCTGCAGTACCTTGCACTTCGATCATGCGACCATCTTCCATCATCACAACATTCATATCTGTTTCAGCGGCTGAATCTTCTACATATTCCAAATCACACACGGCTTCACCTTCAACAATCCCAACTGAAATTGCGGCAACCAGACCTTTGATTGGGTTGGTTTTTAATGTGCCGTTAGCGATTAAACCGTTGATGGCATCACATAATGCTACCGCAGCACCCGTGATGGAGGCTGTTCTTGTACCGCCATCCGCTTGAATCACATCACAGTCTAAGGTAATAGAACGTTCGCCAAGGGCCTCTAAGTCAACCATAGCACGTAATGAGCGAGCGATTAAGCGTTGAATTTCCATGGTGCGTCCACCTTGTTTGCCTTTTGCCGCTTCACGTTGCATACGGCTGTGTGTAGAGCGAGGTAACATGCCATATTCTGCTGTCACCCAACCTTGATTCTGTCCTTTTAAGAAACGCGGTACGCTTTCATCAACACTCGCCGTACATAAAACTTTAGTATCACCAAATTCCACTAATACTGAGCCTTCAGCATGTTTCGTGTAATTACGGGTGATTTTAATTGGACGAGGCTGATGATTTTCACGATTATTTGGACGCATTCTGAATTCCTTTATTTTATTGATAAAAAGCGTGCTTATTTTAGCACGCTTTTTAGTGTTTTATGGATTTGCTTGTTCAAACTCACGAATTTTATTAAACACATCTTGTAAATCTGTACCATAGTTAATTTTTTGCAATTCAGGCACAGAGTTAGATTTTACTAACATTCTGAGTGGTTGGAATTGCATATTGCACAAGTAGATTTGTTGATGTGGCAACATATGCTGTACAAAATGAGTGAGTGCATGAATACCGCCCGTATCCAGCACAGTCACGGCATCGCATTGCAACACGATATGTTTGATCTCGTGATCCGTATAGACGGTTTTATCATGCAAATCCGCAAAGAGTTTATCCGCCGCAGCAAAGAATAGTGGACCGCTGATACGATAAGCTAATACATCATTTAAATCTTCTGGTGCAGGTTGTTCAATCGCTTTTGTCATTTCGGCAATGGTGCGGATAAATAAGAGGCTCGCCAATAATACGCCGACAGAGATAGCGATTACCATATCAAATAACACGGTGAGAATTAAGCAGGTGAACAACACAGCAATTTCGTTTTTTGTGGAGCGACGCGCTAAACGAATGATTTCAGGTACATTTGCCATATGCCAAGCTACCATTAATAGCAATGCAGCCATAGAAGAGAGTGGCAAATAAGACAGGGCATTCGCAAAGAATAATAGTGAGAATAAAACCAAGAGTGCATGAATGACACTGGCTATTGGTGATATTGCTCCAGATTTAACGTTGGCTGCAGAACGTGCAATTGCTGCAGTTGCCGTAATGCCGCCTAAGAATGGTGAAATAATATTACCTAAACCTTGGGCGAGTAATTCATTATTGGAATGATGTTTGGTATCCGTCATATTATCTAAGATGACCGCACAAAGTAGCGATTCAATCGCGCCTAATACCGCCATTGAAAAGGCGGCAGGCAAGATATCTTGTATGCGATCAAAATTCCAATTGATGACGTCACCTTGTGCATTAGGAATATTCCAAGGTAAGGCAAATTCAGGCAAGACATTAGGGATACCATGTCCTGTTGTACCGTCAGATAAGGTATATTGGAATGCCGTACCAATAGTTTCAACCGAGAAACCGAATTGTCCTAAGGCTAATGCCATAAGTGTCCCAATAATGACCGCAGGTAAATGACCTGGCACGGGTAAACGAAGCTTATGCCATTGGGTGAGGACAAACAAGGTGACCACACCAACAGCGGTGTCTGCCCAGCTAATCGTCGGAAGTGCGGTCAAAATAGCCTGTACTTTTTCAATATAGTGAGGTGGCATTTGGGCAATATCTAAACCTAAGAAATCTTTGATTTGCAATGTACCGATAGTAATGCCAATCCCGCAGGTAAAGCCAAGTGTAACGGGGAGAGGAATGTACTCAATTAGTCGTCCTAATCGAGATAACGCCATGATGACTAAAATAATCCCGGAAAGTAGCGTTGCCATGAGCAATCCGCTGAGCCCAAATTGTTGGGTTACGGGATATAAAATTACAACAAATGCAGCAGTTGGTCCTGAAATATTGAAACGCGATCCACCAGTTAACGCAATCACGATTCCCGCTACGATAGCGGTATAAAGACCATGTTGTGGTGGAACACCGCTGGCGATCGCTAAGGCCATGGAGAGGGGAATCGCAATGACGCCTACGGTGAGCCCCGCAATAATGTCTTTAATCAATTTTTGTTTTCCGTAACCTTCACGGAAAGATTCTTTCAATGCGCTAAATGGTTTTACGGCCAAAAACACATTTTTAGAAAAGAGTAATTTGATTTGCATAAAAATACGACGATAGAAAAGAGATAAGTTTATATTTTAGCTAAAAGGAACAGGATTTTTTATGTTCTAGCTCAAAAAACTTGACTAATCTTAGATAAATCTTTATATTTCACGCACTTCAAAACGGTGAGATGTCCGAGTGGTTGAAGGAGCACGCCTGGAAAGCGTGTATGTGCGAAAGTGCATCGGGGGTTCGAATCCCCCTCTCACCGCCATTCAAATTACAATCCTTTATAAATATCCGATTATTTTTTAAATCATAGATTCTCGATATCTTATGGGGATAAAAAAGCACGCATTAAGCGTGCTTTTGTTATTTATACGAGTGTTTAGTTAGCGCCAACGTATACCAACACCTGCACCCGCACCAAAATCACCACGGCTACTTGCAGTACCGCCTACTTTAAATAGTAGTTTGCCATTATCAGAAGCACGAGAATAACCGACTGCTAGCGCACTTTCATTACGGAAAGTTCCTGCACCTACACCAAGCACGCTTTCCCCAGAAGTAATTGCTTGGGGGACTTGTGTTAACGCAATAGCGCTAGAAATCCCTGCACGTAATTTTTTCACGTTGTGTTTCAAATCTGAGCGCAATGATTCAGTAGAACGTGTCATTTCAGAGCGTAAATCAGAAATCTCTTTTGTATTTGTCATCACTTGATTTGATAAGTGATCTAAACGTGAAGCGTTATTCGCAATATTTTGCACGTTATTGTTTACTTTATCAGCAAGTGCTTTGGCGTTCTGAGTATTACTTGCAGAATTATGGCTGATTCTATTTTTTAGATCATCGATATCAGTTCTGTTCGTTTGAATATTGTTTGTATTATTTTTTACTTGGTTATCTAGGTTATTTAGATTTTTTTGGGTATCCGTAACACGCTCTTCTACACCCGTGATACGATTATCTAAATCCTTACGATTCTCTGTAATTCGTTCATCTAAATCTTTACGATTCTCCGTAATACGATTATCTAAATCTTTGCGATTTTCAGTAATTCTTTCATCCAGTGCACGGCGATCTTCCGTAATGCGACTATCTAAACGACCCACTTCATCATTAATGCGGTTGTTGAGATTTTTATCCGTTTGGTTTAAACGTTCATCAACGCCAGTAATACGATTATTTAAATCTTTCTGAGCATTGGTGATACGATCATCAAGACGTCCCACTTCAGTTGTTACACGATTATCAATTTCTGTTTGAGTATTCGTAATACGTTCATCTAATGCTCGGCGATTTTCTGTGATATCTTTATCTAAACGCCCCACTTCGTCATTAATGCGGTTGTTGAGATTTTTATCTGTTTCATTAATACGATCATTTAAATTTTTGTCCGTTTGATTTAGTCGAACATCGACACCCGTGATGCGATCGTCAAGTTCTTTACGCTCATTTGTAATTCGATTATCAAGAACTGAACGAGTTTCAGTAATACGCTCGTCGAGTCTTCCTACTTGAGCATAAACTTCAGCTTTTGTTGCGGCATCTTCTGCAAAAGCAAGAGATGCACTTCCAAATAAACATACAAATAATAGTGTTTTTTTCATTAGGTTTAATCCCTTTAAATAAAAAATATCCGAAATATAATAAAAGTTTCATTTGGTATGAAACGAAATGAATAATACTTGTATAAAATAATTTGGTAAATATTTTAACGTAAAAATTTACAAATATTTACATTGCAAAACAATGAGTTATGATTTTATTAAATGATTTTATTTTATATAATGGCACGCCCTAAAGGATTCGAACCTTTGACCCACGCCTTAGAAGGGCGTTGCTCTATCCAGCTGAGCTAAGGGCGCATTTTAAGGGTTACATCTTTTGTATGGAATTTCGAGGGAAATATAAAAGAAGTGGTCGGCGAGATAGGATTTGAACCTACGACCCACTGGTCCCAAACCAGTTGCGCTACCAAGCTGCGCTACTCGCCGACGATTGAGCACAATTATAGTGAGCTTTTCTTTTCAGTCAATTAATTTTTTAGATTCCTCTTTCAATTGCTCAAAATTATTCCAGTTTTTCAACCGCACTTTTGTTGTCTTTGTAAAATAAGGCGTTGTCAGTTAAAATAGCAAACGTTTACTTAATGCCATCTTGAGGAAAAAACGCATGACTGCTCAAATTATTTCAGGTACTGAACTATCAAAAAAAATCAAATCGGATGTTGCCAATAAAATTGAACATTATCGTGCTCAAGGTAAACGTGCCCCAGGACTTGCGGTAATTTTGGTGGGGGCAGATCCCGCTTCTCAAGTCTATGTAGGCAGTAAACGAAAAAGTTGTGAGGAAATCGGGATGGTTTCAAAGTCCTATGACTTACCTGAAACAACGTCGGAAGTAGAACTACTACAACTGATAGATCAATTGAATGCCGATGAAACCATTGATGGTATTCTCGTGCAACTTCCATTGCCTGAACAAATTAATAGTACATCAGTGATTGAGCGTATTAGCCCTGAAAAAGATGTGGATGGTTTCCATCCTTATAATGTGGGGCGCTTATGTCAGCGTATTCCAACTTTACGCGCCTGCACCCCTTACGGCGTGATGAAATTATTAGAAACCACTGGTATTGATTTACACGGTAAGCATGCGGTGATCGTTGGTGCATCAAATATTGTGGGACGCCCGATGTCACTTGAATTGTTGTTGGCTGGTGCTACTGTCACGGTGACACACCGTTTTACCAAAGATTTAGAGCATCATATTCGTCAGGCGGATGTTTTAGTGGTAGCTGTGGGTAAACCTCGTTTTATTCCAGGCGATTGGATTAAAGAAGGGGCAACAGTCATTGATGTGGGGATTAACCGTATCAATGGCAAATTAGTGGGCGATGTGGAATATGATGTGGCGATACAAAAAGCGGCTTATATTACACCAGTACCGGGTGGGGTAGGGCCAATGACGGTTGCCATGCTGATGTTTAATACACTTTATGCTTATGAGCATAACAATCAATTGGTTTAAGAAATGAAAAAAGTGCGGTTAAATTTAACCGCACTTTTGCATTAATGTAATTTCAATCTTGGTTTTAAATAGTGGTTAAGTTTATCCACTAAAATAATCAAGCCAATCTTAATACATCCATGCAAAGCATGTTGGTGCATACGATATAACGACACATACGCAAACTGTGCAAATTTACCTTGAACAGTCAGTGGGTTTTTTCCAAATTTATTTGAAATGCTGCCCAATGCGGTAAAGCTTGAAAGAGAAACCAAGGTGCCTTTATCGTTGTATTTAAATGCTTTTAATGGTTTTTGCTCAAAAAGCGCAAAGATATTTTTTGCACAGGCTTTTGCCATCTGGTGTGCCGCTTGCGCTCTTGGCGGGACTAATTTACCGTTTGGTTGCATTAATGCCGCACAGTCACCAATGGCAAAAATACTGTTATCCACCGTAGTTTGAAGGGTATCTTTTACCACTAATTGATTGATACGGTTAAGCTCTAATCCATCGAATTGCTGTGTCACCGTTGAAGTGCGAACACCCGCCGCCCAAACAATAAGGTCAGCTTTGATTTCTTCACCATCTTTGGTGATAAGTGTATTTGGTTGGGCTTCCGTGATCATGGTATTTAATTTCACATTTGCACCCATTTCTTGTAATTCATCTAATACTGCTGCAGATAAATTTTCGGGTAGAGCAGGCAGTAATCGAGGACCCGCTTCAACTAAAGTGACTTGCAAGCAAGAATTATCAATTTTACCGTAACCGTAAGAAGACAAGTCTTCAGTCGCATGATAAAGCTCAGCGGTTAATTCCACACCAGTTGCACCACCGCCAACAATCGCAATATTGACTTTGCTTTCATCCACTAATTTTTGTTTAAATTCTTCTTCACCAATATCATCTAATACACGGTTTTCAGAGAATTTAAGGAATAATTCCAACATTCTTTGTTGGAAGCGAAGTGCTTGATCAGAGCTGTCTAAGAAAATACAGTTATCAGCCACGCCTTTTGTATTGAAATCATTCGATTTACTACCGATCGCAATCACTAAGTAATCATAAGGAATACGACGCGCCACCACGAGCATATCGCCTTCTTGCCCATAAACAGGGGCAAGTTCAACATATTTCTGTTCACGATTAATGCGCGTGATCGAACCTTGCTCAAAGCTGAAATGGTGGTTTTTCCCATGTGCGCGATAGCTCAGCGAGTCTGTGCCATCATCCATTACACCTGTAGCAATTTCATGTAATAAGGGTTTCCACAAGTGGGTCGCATTGCGATCCACCAGCGTCACTTTAGCCTGTTTTTTGCGACCTAATTTGTCGCCTAAAAATGTCGCTAACTCTATGCCGCCGGCGCCTCCGCCAACGATCACGACGTTTTTCATAAAGTACTCCTAAAAGCAAAATTGTTAAAAATGTTAAACTAATGTAATGATAGCATAACAAATAAAAAGACGAAAAAATTTAATGGAAATGACCGCACTTTATTGATGGCAGCGATCGTAAAGTGGTTGTAACTGTTGAATGGTTTGGGTGATAAATAAAATGGGATCGATTTGATGAAGTTCAGCTTTTTCAATGCTTTTTCCAATACACCAAAAATCCTCATCTGAACGTAAGAGAAGATCTTTTTCAGAAATGTCCTTCACTTGGCGAAAATCATCATATTCGCTTTCATCTTCTCGCCAAATATCAAAATCAGCAAATTGTTTGAAATCAAATTGGTCAAGCCACTGATTATATTGTTGCACATTAATTTGTGAGCGATCCGCACGATAGCAATGCCAATCTAAACACACTCTTAATCGGCGACGATTTAATAGCACTGAAAAAATGGCTGCTGAATTTTGGTTAAACTCGTATTTAAAATAAGCGAAGAAATGCGCGCGAACCTGCCAGCCATTAGTCCAACTTTCAATATGCGGTTTCGCAAAAGGCATGCCAAGTTGCTTTGCCACTTCTTGAATAATCGCTTTCCAGTTATCCCAATGTAATTTGTAATCAGCTTTAATCGCCGGAATCTCTTCCGGACAGAATTTTTTCATTTGGGCGAATTGGTAGAAAGGAATATTGAACAGTTCGCAAGATTCAGCAGTAAGCGAGAGCATGGCATTTCCTTAAAAATCACTGTAATTTTTGACCGCACTTTGCGTGAAGAACTGTTTGTCTTCCCAACGCAACATAGTCATTCGATTATTCCATACACAACCGGTATCTAAGGCATAAATACTTTTTGGAGTTGGCTCATCGACTAAACTTGCCCAATGCCCAAAGACAATGGGAATTTGTTTATAAAGTGGGTTATCTAAATTAAACCAAGGCGTGAGTTCAGCTGGCGCATCTTTTAAAGGGGATTTACAGGCAAAATCAAAGCGATGATCCAAATAGCAAAAACGCATTCGAGTGAAAGCATTAATAATGTAACGATGGCGTTCTAAGCCCTGCAAATCTGGCGACCAGCGATCAGGCTGTTCAGAATACATATTTTCAATAAGATAATGAAAATCCCCGTTTTGTAAAATCTGTTCAACTTCAGCTGCACAAGATTTTGCGGTTTCTAAATTCCAATCAGGCGAAATGCCTGCATGCGCCATCAGGAAGTTTAATTCTTCATTATGAACAAGTAAGGGCTGATGGCGTAACCAATGAATCAGCTCATCAAAATCGGGTGCATTAAAAATGGCATCGACACGATCACGCGGTTTTACTTTTTTTATACCCAGTGCGGTCGCAATTAAGTGTAAATCGTGATTTCCTAGCACGGTTTGCGCTGCATTACCAAGTGATTTTACGAAACGAAGACATTCAAGTGATTTATCTCCACGTGCTACAAGATCTCCCACAAGATAAAGTTTATCTTGCACAGGATTGAAGTTTACTCGTTCTAATAAAAGCTGTAATTCATCATAACAGCCTTG
>CAJZKN010000018.1:0-38079 GCA_916050345.1 Parahaemophilus parainfluenzae
ATTTGGATTTGTGATCACTGATGCATAAAGATTACGAGCCGTTTTAAGAGAATATGAACCACGCAAGAAATAAGGTTTTAACGCATCAGTGAGTTGATGGGTTAATTGGATTAAATCCTGTGTTTTTTGTTTTGCTTGTGGGCTAACCATGCCTTCAGCATGATCACCTTCTGCCCCTTCAAAATCGGTTAGGAACGCATCATCATGGAATAAAATGCCATTAAATTTGGCGTAGAATGACAAATCGTTATAAATGGATTTAATGATTTCAACATTCTGTTTGTTATAAGGTGAAAGGCGTAAATAAGCCTTTGTTGAAGGCTTGCCTGTGCGGCTATCAATGACATATTCCGCCTCTTTTACGCTTTTGCGTAAATCAAAGGCGAGTACAGGCATCCAGGCGTAGACTTTTACGCCTGCGCGCGTTTGTAATTGCCAGGCAATTCGGCCAAAAATATCATCTCGTACAGGAAGATATTTGTTTGGGAAATACAAGGCATCCGCTACACCATCCCCATCAGGATCGGAGAATGCTTGAAGATAAACTGTCGTCACACCATAGCGATAGATGCGGTCGATTAACTTATCAAGGTTTTTGGCTTGCTGAGCTTTATCCGCATCATAGACATAATCTAAATCAATATGCAGTACTCGTTGAATTTGTTTGCTTTCATCAATGCCATCAAGATAGTTTTTAACGGTATTTAGATCGGTTTCTGCATTAAGTAATAAGCGTCCAATATGTTTATCGCCCACTTTATTGATGATTTTTTCACCTAATGAGAAATAGTGTGGCATTCCTGCTTGTCGTGCAAGTTGCACAGCAACATCATTAAATTGTCCATAAGGCCACACCATTACACGTGGTTTCTTACCGATATGATTGACTAACGTTTGAACAGAACGAGCAAAATCAGATTTCAATCTGTTTTTGTAGGCATCTTCTGTTTCATATTTTCCATTTTTATATTCAGGCGCAATCACTGAGGGTAATTGGCCACCAGATGGGTTGGCATTTATACCGTTATGAAGATTATGAGTATGTGAGGCTACTTCAACGAGCCCACTTTGTTCCATTTCTTTGACTTGCGACCAAGTGGCAAAAACAGAACGGTCTAGCATTTTATCTGCATAAGCGATCTTTTTATTTGACGGCGTATCTAACCAGCCCGTAACTGGCGCAAAAACAGCGGGGTAGTTATAAGCCTTTAATAGAGGGAAGACCACGTTATACATAGTTTCATAGCCATCATCGAAGCTTAGCAATACCGCATTATCAGGTAATGTGCCTGTACCATTTTCAGCATCGATAACTTGCTGCCAACTGATCACGTTGTATCCGTTTTCTTTTAGCCAATTAAAATGTTTAATTAGCGTTTGGGCTGAAATCGTTTGAGGAAAATACTGTTTTTGATTTTCAGCCGCACTTTCATCTACCACAGAGTGATAAGCTAATACGCCATAACGATCTTGCGCAAAGGCAAAAGCCGAAAAAAGGGAAAGCGTGCAAATAATTATTCTTGCAAAATGTTTTAGAGATCTCATAAGGTTATACCGCTTAAGTATTTAATAATAAATAGAAAAGTTTAAATTTCCGAAATTGTTGAATTCAGCACTGCCGTCGTAAATATTCTTTTTTCGACCAATTTCATAAGACACGCCAAATTTTTTACCAATACGCCATTGATGTCCGTAGCTAATCGACCACATCTTTTCTCGATTAAGTTCTGCCTGTTTATAAGTACCTACGCTGGCTTTCAGGTGGTGATTTAAGACTAAGCCATAATTAAGTGGTTGGTAGTAACTTAAATCCGCACCCAATTCCAAACTTGTCGCTTTTGATGGGTTGTAATATTCAGCAGAATCAATGGTTTTGTTTTTGCTGTAATCGACTCGGACATTGTTGGTTAGCGTCCAACGGTCATGTTTGAATGTATTGAGATTCAACCAGAAATTGGCTTCTTTTCTTAAGTTGCCGTCATCAAATTTCATGACGCCACCACCTAGCCCAGCTTGAAAAATATCGGAATAGGAATATGTGGTAGAGAAACCAATATCTTTGGTATACACACCTTTATTGATGGCTTTAACTGGAGTGCCACTACCATTAATATTGGCATTTAAATTAAATGACCAATGTTGGTTGAGGGTATAATTTGCTTCCGTCGCAAAATAGGCTTTATCATTAAGCTTAATGCCTTTCCCGCCTTCCATTTTCACTTGGAGTGGATAGAAATTGAGCTCTGTTCCTACGCCAATTCGACGAGAAATGAGGCTTTCTTTGTCATAAGGGGAGCGAGTTTCTAAGTAATGAACGTAGAGATTGTGACCATTTGCTGTTTTCGGTGTGTAAATCGCATAATCTTGGCTACTTTCATTGCTATAACTTATTGGTGAGGTGCGATGCTGTAAGCCGACACTCCCTACAATTTTGCCAGAACGTGCTTGTTCATTATGCTTAATAAGGGATTGCGCTGACTGACGTCGTTCTTCATTCATTGCATCAATTGTTTTTGAAACTGTTGGTAAATCATTTTGACTTAAGGCAGTTTCAGCCAGGTTATTACGAGCTTCTTGCTGATCATTTTTACTCAAAAAATAACCAGCTTTTTCCGCCCATAATTTAGCATCATCATAATTGCCGCGATTTCGCTCAAGTTCCGCTTTTTGCAACATCACCCATGGATCACCAGACGTTTTGTTAAATAGGCGATCATCAATCAGTTGCTGAGCTAATTTGCTGTTACCACGCCATAAAGCTAAACGTGCCAAACCAAAATAGCGAGAATCGTAGCCTGGATTCAGAATTTTTGATGTTCGGGTATAGTCATTGATATAAACATTTGAATTCATACGCTCTAAATATTGTTGAGCCAATTCAAATTTGCCCGCATCGCTTGCAGTGAGAGAGAGTTTATGAAGTAAACCATCGTTCACAGCGAGTTTATGGTTTAAGGCTTGTTGTTCAATTGCTTGATAAATCGCTAATGCTTTGTGTGGTGAGCCTTTTGCTGCCCAATAATCACCAAAGGCTTCTTCTAAATACGCGGGCACATTAGGTTGAGCCTGTAATGTATTGAAGTCATCCTCTATTTCATCAAATTTATTTAATCGGACACCCATCACAAAACGATCTTGCAATGCTTGTTGATACAAAGGATGTTCAGGGTTAATTTTGGCTAAAAGTGCGGTCAATTCTTCAAATGATTTTTCTTGTTGTGTAGGCGTTGTCGCATTTTTTGAAGAGGTAATTGTCTTACCATGCTCAAACCACATCATGTCTTTTTGATTGAATTGATCTGGATAGGCTTTTTGTAGTTTCTCTTGTAATGGCAGAAGGTTGTATTTTGATGCTAAACGATACAACTCTCTCATTAAGGTGATATTTTTCGGATTTTGTTCTAACTGACGTTGCCAACGGCCAAGTTTAGCCATATCGGGTTCAGTGAAATCAAGCAAATAACTCTCAGCATCAAGATAGGCATTATCTTGTCCAAAACGTTTTTTATAAACACTCAGTGCATTTTTTGCCGCATTGTAGTTTTTGGTTTCTGTGAAAGCTAATGCGCCACCAAGCCAGCCATTTGGATTATCAGGGTATTGCTTTTGCAATTGGGAATAGAATGCAACGGCACGATCGTATTGTTTTTCATTTCGAGCGGCTTTGCCTAAATTTTCCAGTTCATTTTGGGAAAATTGCGCTGGTGCGCAGCTTTCGCAAAGTGAAAGTGCTTTAGCGGATTGATTCGTCCTCAGATAGAGTGTCATTAAATCATCGCGCACTTTTACATCGTGAGTCCTCTTAAATAAGGATTCAAGTTTGGGAATAGCTTGATTTAATTGGGAATCTCCTTGACGGGAGAAAATGATGATATTTTCTCGTTCGGTATCAACAGAGGATTTTTGGGCATAGGCAACCTGTGCTACTGAGGTACTGACACCCGCTAATAGCATTGCCTTAAAGACATGGGCTAGAGATTTCATTTTAAGTTCTACTATATTAATAATAATTATCTAGTGCTTCGTTATTTCAGACAGTGTAAAGAAGTGTAAGTTTTGCAAAGTGGTCGGATCTCTTTGCGGGCAATGGAAAATATTAATTGCGTATGAACGCAGGTGTTTTAGATAGAAAAATAGGCGTTTTAGTAAAATAAAACGCCTATCTTATATATTAGAGATATATTAGAGAAGTGATTTAGCGTTATTTCAAAATAAACATCGGTGTGTTGCTGATAGGATCACGATGAATGATGACATCCAAATCAAACACATCCTTCAGCAACCCTTCGGTCATCACTTCATCAGGCGTACCTTGTGCCATCACTGCACCTTTTTTCATGACGATTAAGTGATCGCAATAGCGGCAGGCTTGGTTGAGGTCATGCAACACCGTAATCACGGTTTTGCCGTTTTGTTGCATTTGTCGCATCATGCCCATGAGTTCAGCTTGGCGGTTTAAATCTAGATAAGTAGTCGGCTCATCGAGTAGCACTAATTCAGCATCTTGCGCAAGAGTCATAGCTAAAAATACCCGTTGTTGCTGACCACCAGATAAATCGGAAACTAACTGTTCAGCGAGTTCGGCAGTTTGTGTTTGTGTCATCGCCCAATTAACCAATTCTTCATCTTTTTGGCTGAGTTTACCCCAGAGGTTTAAGTAAGGCGAACGCCCGTAAGCGATCAATTCGTGTACTTTAATCCCTTCTGGCACTAAGTGTTGCTGCGGGAGAAAAGCCAATTCTTGGGCATATTCTTTAGGGCTTTTTTGCCAAATATCCTGACCTTTATGGGTGATTGAGCCTTGCTTTGGCTTAAGCAAGCGCGCTACCGCTTTTAATGTGGTGGATTTACAGCAGCCATTTGGGCCGATTAACGCAATCACTTTATTTTTCGGGAATTTTAGCGACAGATTTTTAACCACGAGTTTATCTTGATAACCTAAAGATAAATTATTGATTTCAATGCTCATTATTTAGTTCTCATCAATAAGTAGAAGAAATATGGCGCACCGATAATCGCGGTCAGAATACCCGCTGGTAGTTCAGTTGGTGGGTCAATCACCCGCGCCAAAATATCCGAAAGTTGTAATAAGAGGGCGCCAATAATCAAGGCTGCCGGTAATAGGGTGCGGTGTCTACCGCCGACTAAACGACGGGCAAGATGCGGCGCAACCAAGCCTAAAAAGGCAATAGGACCACAAATTGCCACGGCTGTAGTGGAAAGGGCTACCGCTAGCACTAAAACGCTGATTTGCACTTTATTTACGGTCACGCCAAGGGTTGAGGCTTTGTTTTCACCTAAACCAAGGGTGTCGAGATCGCGACAGAAAATAAATGGTAAGGGTAGCAATACCACTAACCATGGTAATACCACATTTAAATAAGACCAGCTACGCCCCCACAGGCTTCCTGTAAGCCATAACATCGCCGTATTGATCTCGACTGGATTGGTCAGCATTAGATAATGACTAATAGCAGCCCATAATGCGGAAAGTGCGACCCCAATGATTGCCATTTTGATAGGGCGGAAGTTAAAACCGCACACGATCCATAAAATGACAAAAGAGAGCACACCGCCTAAAAAGGCAAAAATTGGCATCCAGTAAAATGCTAAGTTTGGTAGGAACATCAATACCGAAACAGCAACTAACCCTGCCGCATTGTTAATCCCTAAAATGTCGGGAGAGGCAAGTGGATTGCGCACCACGCTTTGCACTAACACACCAGAAATTGCTAAGGCTCCGCCTAATAAAATCGCTAATACTGCACGGGGTAGGCGATATTCCATCAAGGTAAAATAGTTTTTATCGTCAGGCTGAAAGGCCGCCCAAATTTCCTCAAAAGAAAGCGTATAAGTGCCAAGGCGAATACTCAATCCAAAGAGTAGTACCATCATACTGAGCGTGATGACATAAAAGCCGATAGCGCGAAAAGATACATGAGAGGTTCGCATTAGTGTCTTCCTCTGGCAAATAATACAAAGACTGGGGCACCGATTAAGGCAAGTACCGCACCAGCAGGCACTTCACTAGGGAAATTAACCGCGCGGGCAATGGTATCGGCAGCGAGCATTAAAATTGCACCGAGTAACATCGCTATAGGGAGCGATTTTCGCAAGTCATAACCAATCCAATAGCGAGCAAGATGGGGCACGAGTAAGCCAATAAAGGCCACAGGGCCAGCAACACTCACGCTTGAGCCCACAATCAATAACGCCATGATGTTAGCGTACCAACGTAAACGGAAGAGATTGATACCTAGCGAACGTGCAGATTCATCGCTTAAATTGAGTAAATTTAAACGGCTGGCAAAAAGCAGGCAGAAAAGTGCGGTCAAAATAAAGAACGGAAATAACGTCAATAATTCATTCCAACGAGCATGTGCAATGCCGCCAGCTAGCCAACTCATAATACCGAAGGCATGATCTTCCGCAATAATCAGCACCAATTTCGTGAGCGCCGCACAAAGTAGTGATACGGCAATCCCCGCTAAAATCACTCGGCTACGATCTCCACTATTATCTTTCCAACCATTGCTGATTAGCATCACAACAAACCAACTCAAACCGCCACCGATACTAGCCACTAAGGCAATGCTATAACCAGAAAGAATCAAAGGGCTAAAAGCACTGGCGGTTACCATCGCAAGACTGGCTCCAGAGTTCACGCTAAGTAAGGTAGGCGAAGCAAGGGGATTGCGCGTAATGGTTTGTAGCAACGCCCCCGCCACTGCAAGATTGGCGCCTAAAATCATGCCAACTAATGCGCGCGGTAGGCGTAAATCGGTTACGGTGATTTTGGCAATTTCGTCGCCATCGGGGAGGAACGCTTGTAACGCTGCAAGCGGTCGAATTTCGATGGGATAATACAAAAACAGGCTTCCCCATAATAGGAAAGCCAGAATGATAAGGGGAAGTCCCCAACGGAAAGCAGACTTCATCATTATTTTTGCTTCACGAAATCTTCAATTTGTTTTGCCATAATTTTGCTTGCTTCTAAACCGCGACCACGCGCCCACATGTCGGAGTCAACACTGTAAACATGGTTCGCTTTTACCGCAGGAATGGCTTTCCAAAGTGGCTCAGCTTCCCATTTGCGCGCAATGCTTTCATCACGATAATGGGCAATGAACAAGTATTCTGGTTTTTCCATCACTAATTGTTCAAGGTTGATTTCCACGAAAGCTTGATCGCTATTGAGTTTGGTTGGGGCAAAACCTAATGTCGTTAAGAAACTACCCACATAGCCATTGTCATTTTGGATATTAAATTTATCTTCTCGGGAAGTACCAAATGAGGCTTTTTTGCCTTGTACACCTAGATTTTTTGCGATGTTGGCAATGTAATCATTATGTTCATTGATCTTCGCTTTCATTTCAGCGCTTTTACCCACTAAATCACCAATTTTCTGCGCAGTTTCAAGATTTTCTTGGTAGCTTTCATGACGGGAATCAAACATCACCGTTGGCGCAATTTTTTTCAATTCTTCAAATACTGCAGTATGGCGAGATGGATCAGCAATAATTAAGTCAGGTTTGAGGGAAGCAATCACTTCAAGACTCGGTTGAGAACGCGTGCCAACGGATTGCCATGCAGCAATTTTTTCACGTACTTGCGGCAAAATACGATCGACTTTGTTATCGTCAGCCACACCCACTGGGCTAACACCGACTTGGGCTAAGGCATCTACAAAGGAATATTCCAATGCCACAACACGGCTTGGGGTTTTATCAAGGGTAAATTCACCTTTTGCATCTTTAACCGTCACGGCACTAGCAAATGCAGACGCCATTAATAATGCAGAAGCTAAAGTAGTTTTGAATAATTTTTTCATGTTGTGTCCTCAATAATAAAAAGCATTAGGATTATACATTCAAACAATGTTATTGAGAATAGTTATATTCTAGCTATTTGGTCGGATTTCTCTATTTCGCCCGCATTCTAGCAAGCAAGCTGACAGCGATAATGATGACTAATGAACCAATCCAGAAATTCAGACTAGGTACGTTATCCCAAAATAGCCAGTCACAGATACTGGAGAAAATCACGCCAGTAAAAGCAAAAGGCGTAATGACATTGGCAGGTGCGTATTTAAAGGCACGAGTGAGTAATAATTGGAAAATAAGACCAAATCCGCCCACTAAAAGCAGTAATGTGAATCCATGTAGTGTTGGTATTTCCCATTGAGTAATAAAAAAGAGTGGCAATAAAATCGAGCCTAATAAGTGGAAGTAAAACACGATATTTTTAGGTGAGTTGTGTTTATTGAGCTCTTGTAAGCTGATAAATGCCATGGCCGCCAATACTGCAGCACCTAACGCATAGCCTACATGGATAGGGTTGATATTCATTGAACCGTTGGTCAGCATAATGATGGATACACCGATAAACCCCATAAAACTGCAAGCTAATACTTTTAGTGGTGTTTTGACTTTAAAGAAAAACAGCAGTAAAGGCACAAAAAGTGCGGACGTATTCATCAATAAAATTGCAATGGAAATCGGCAAATATTTAATGGCGTAAAAGGTTAACAACATACTGGCAATGCCAGCAAGGTTGCGCAAAACGAGAAACTTCCATTGCGACATATCGACTTTGAAATCCCCATCTTTAATCAAAAAAGGCAGGAGAAAAACAAAACCAATAAAGAAACGGGAAAATAAAATTTCACTGGACGGTAATTCATCGGAGGCGTATTTTACAAAGACGCCCATTAAAGCAATGCTGATGTAAGCTAACACCATACAAACAACAGCTTTTTGATAATTATTGCGGAGATGAATGTTTGGCATAAAGGTTCCTTGCACAACGTGCGGTAAAAAATTGCCTTATTTTGTAAGAAAATGGGCTTGTCTTCGTCTAATGAAATGTAAGTTGAAGATTTTTCTATAATAAGGAAAGAAAATGAAATATACAAAAACATTTCTCATATTGACCGCACTTTTTAGCGGTTTGCAAAGTAGTTTAACGTATGCTGATAATACAACCTCATCAAAGGAGCAAAAAATGACAATGGAAAGTAAACAAGAACAACGAATTATTTATCTTGCTGGTGGTTGTTTTTGGGGACTAGAAGCTTATATGGAACGCATTCAGGGCGTGACCGATGCTGTTTCGGGTTATGCTAATGGAAAAGGTGATACCACTAACTACCAATTATTGCATGCGACAGATCATGCAGAAACCGTGAAAGTAACTTACGATCCAAATAAAATTTCGTTAGATAAATTACTGCAATATTATTTCCGCGTTATCGATCCAACCAGTATTAATAAGCAAGGTAATGATCGTGGCAGACAATATCGCACGGGCATTTATTATCAAAATGAACAAGATAAAGCAGTTATTGAGGCAGCATTGAAAACCTTACAAAGTAAATATCAAGCGCCGCTCCAAATTGAAGTAGAACCGCTGAAAAATTATGTAGAGGCGGAAGAGTATCATCAGGATTATCTAAAGAAAAATCCGAATGGTTATTGCCATATTGACATCAAAAAAGCGGATGAGCCATTAATTGATGATAAAAAATACCCAAAACCAAGTGATGCAGAATTAAAGCAAAAATTGACCGCACTTCAATATGATGTGACGCAAGGCAAACATACCGAACGCTCTTTTAGTAACGAATATTGGGATAATTTCGCGCCGGGTATTTATGTGGATATCACCACGGGAGAACCGTTGTTTTCTTCCAAAGATAAGTTTGAATCCGGTTGTGGTTGGCCAAGTTTTACTAAACCGATTGCCGCTGAAGTGGCGGAGTATCAAAGAGATAATAGCTTTAATATGACTCGTATTGAGGTGTTAAGTCGCAGTGGTCATGCTCATTTAGGGCATGTGTTTGACGATGGTCCACGCGATAAAGGTGGTTTACGTTATTGCATTAACAGTGCATCGATTAAGTTTATTCCATTAGATGAAATGGAAAAACAAGGCTATGGCGATTTGCTTCCCTTTGTGAAATAAGAGGAAAAAATGAAAAAAATATTGACCGCACTTTTATTATTTTTGAGTCCATTGAGTTTTGCACAAGAGAAGGTGTCTTTGGCGGATATTTCCTTGAAAACGTTGGATAATCAAACCGTCTCTTTATCACAATATCAAGGCAAGCCGCTTTATATCAAAATGTGGGCATCCTGGTGTCCAATTTGCTTGGCTGGTTTAGCGGAAATTGACGATCTTAGTGCTGATAAGAATTTGGATTTTAATGTGATTACAATTGCCTCACCTGGACAAAAGAACGAACAAAATAGCCCAAAATTTATCAATTGGTATAAAGGTTTGGATTACAAAAATATCACCGTATTATTGGATGAAAACGGTGAAATAATTAAACGAGCTAATGTATTAGGCTATCCGTTTAATTTGCTCTTGGATAAGGATTTAAATCTTATCAAAGCGCAGCCAGGTCATTTGAATTCAGATCAAATTAAACAATTTGTGAAGGAATAAAAAAGTGCGGTCATTTTGGACCGCACTTTTTATATTGGCTTGATTATGCAAATGCCTGTAATTCAGGGTTGATTGGGGTTTCAGCGATGTTGTTCACATAGTTACATAATGTGGCGAGGCTGACACCTAAAATCACATCAATGGCATTTTCTTGAGTATAACCTGCATTAAAGAACGCTTTAAGCTGTGCTTCAGTTAATTTTGCTTTTTGCAAAATAACGGCAAGAGTGAAACGCGCTAAAGTATCGAGTTTTTTATCACTTTCAA
This sequence comes from Parahaemophilus parainfluenzae, assembly GCA_916050345.1. Taxonomy (GTDB): domain Bacteria; phylum Pseudomonadota; class Gammaproteobacteria; order Enterobacterales; family Pasteurellaceae; genus Haemophilus_D; species Haemophilus_D parainfluenzae_AA. The sequence goes on from CAJZKN010000018.1 coordinate 10,717, forward strand.
TACGAGCAGTTGCACGAATTTGGTTTACAAGCTCTTCTTCAAGTTTTAATACTTTTAAAGCGATCTTCGTGTGGCCAGCTACACAGAAACCACATCCATTGACTACGGCAGCGGTAATTTGCACCACTTCGCGTTCTGTTGCCGTTAAGCTGTTACGACCATTAATGCCGCCCACCGTGCGATAAGTTTCAAGTGCAGTAGGGGCATTCGCAAGAACACCAATTAAATTTGGAATAAACCCATTGGCATTTTGTACGGCTTTCAAAGCTTCTTGTGCTGCTTCAGGGGCTGATTCAATGGTGTGAATTTTAAATTGAGACATAAACTACTCCTAAGGGATAAATCATAAATTTCCGCTTGATAATACCTTTCTCACTTAAATAAGAAAAAGAAGAAAAGCTTATTTCATATAGCTAAAAGTTATGATTATTCTTGGGTAAACCAATCTTCTGTTTTTGTATTTACGTCAAATACTTGTCCTAACAATGGCGTAAGTGTATTCACTCCCAGTGTTTTTGCCATTGGTACGCTTTTAAGCACAGGCTCATTCCACGTATGCAAGGCAAGCGGATAAGCGCCCCAGTGAATGGGCATAAATCTTGTTGGTTGTAGTTTTGCCGCAAGTTGTGCGGTTTGCTCAGGGAAAAGATGGTTATTGGGCCATCTTTCGTCATATTGTCCGTTCTCGATAAACGCAATATCAATTTTGCCAACACGGCTGGCAATTTCATCAAAATGTTTGCCTTGGGCGGAATCACCATGGAAGTAAAAACGTTCTTCATTTTGACCGCGCTTATGCTCTATTAAAAAACCAGACCACAACGCTTTGTTATGATCAAACAAGCCACGGCTAGAATCATGTCTTGCAGGTAATGCAGTATATTTTATGCCATTGCGTTCAGTGCTTTGCCACCAGTCTAACTCCGTAATTCTAGCTGCATCTATTCCCCATTTTTGTAAAATTACGCCCATTCCTAAAGAAACCACAAAATGACTTTGTGTTTTCATTAATTTCTCGATGCTTTCTTGTTCTAAGTGATCGTAATGACTATGTGAAAGTAGCACGACATCTATAGGCGGTAATTCTTCAATTTCTGCCACAGGTGGTTGAAAACGGTGCATCATTATTGGTACAGGGGACGCACTATTTCCAAAAAGCGGATCGGTAATGATGGTTTGATTGCCAATACGCATAAGTAGCGTCGAATGTCCAAACCACATAAATCGACTCTGTTCAGCTGGTGCTAATAACTCGGTCCAATTTGGTTTGACCATTGGCAATGGTTTTTTCGGGTGAAAATCTTTTTCATAAAATGTCATTTCCCAAAGCGCACTTGCAACATTTATTGGTGCGCGTTGAGGTTCTGCATTATAGAAAGTTTGTGTATCAGGATCATAATGATCGCTCTTCGGATATACCGGATAAGTTGGCAGATAAAACCAATAGGTGACAAATGCGGCAATTCCCGCAAGAGTAATGAGTTTCTTTGTATGTCTCATCTTTAAAGATACTTTCCAAATATAAATTTGGCAGCATTATACCTTTAAATGTGTTTTTACTATAGTGAGTAATCTTTCCAACTCTTTTTTGCCTTTTTCGGAAAGGACTTTGTTGTCGCGCAACATTTGGGTGGCGCGAGCTTCAATAAAGCGGAGGTAATCGCTGTTTTGGGTTTCTTGGAATTGTTTTTCGGCTAACTGCATTTCGGTGAAGTCTTTATTGGTTTGAGCAATCAGCATTTTTTGCCCGATTAACACAATCAGTGCGGCAATTAAAGCGATGACGGCACCATAGCCGTTGGTGGGATAATAAAGAATGCCCGCCAGAACAAAAAGTGCGGTCACTAAATTGGATGAATTTTTGATATAGCCTTCAGCCGGTGGTGGCTTAATGAGATCTTTCAGGTTCATAGGATTTATATGTCATGCTAAAAATTTGCCTTCCCACAAGTGAAAGCGGGAAGGCAATATCATAATATATTATGCTAACACACCAAAATGATAGCCTAAAATACCCACGCCGAATAAGGCGAAGATGATGTACATGGCGTTAACTTTTTTACGTAATAAATACATACATAAGAAAGTTAAACCTAACGCAGCAAGGCCTGGGAGGAGATCGTTTAACACACTTTGTACGGTGGTCACCACTTCTTCGCCCATTTGGTTTTTATAGCGGGAAAGTTCTAATGGAATATTAATACTTGTCCATTTCGATACCAGTGAGCCCATGACAAAGAGACCGAGGATAGACGCCCCCTGCGTTAATTTTTGTAAGCGGCCGCCGCCCATATCGTTAACGATTGTGGTACCTTTTTCATAACCGTATTTGAAACCATACCAACGAGTTACTGCACGGCAAAGGTTGATACCGATGAAGAAAAGCAATGGCCCCAAAAGGCTACCGGTAATGGCTAAACCTGCACCAAGTGCGGCTAATACAGGACGTAATGTTCCCCAGAAAATGGGGTCACCCACACCGGCTAATGGTCCCATTAAACCGACTTTCACCCCGCTGATTGCTGAGTCATCAATATCGTTACCGTTCGCACGTTCTTGTTCCATCGCGGCAGTAACACCAATGATCGATGAGGCCACCCAAGGCTGGGTGTTGAAGAATTCTAAGTGGCGTTTTAATGCCGCTGCTTGATCTTCTTTTTTGCTGTAAAGACGTTTAATGGCAGGGATCATAGATACACAGAAACCCATTGCTTGCATACGTTCAAAGTTGAAGGAACCTAGCAAGAAAGTTGAACGCCAGTAAGTGCTACGAATATCGCCTTTTGTTAATGATTTTTTAGTTTGTTCAGTCATAATTTCTTCCTTATAGTCCTTCAAGTTCATCATCAGCTAATTCACGTTTTGCAACTGCTTGTGGTGCAGTCGATTGATGGAAACGTGGGTTTAATTGAATGTAAATCATCGCTAAGCATGTGCCTAAAATACCGAGACCGACAAGGTTGTAATTGGTGAAAGAGGCGATTACGAAGCCTAGGAAGAAGAATGGCATTAATGCGCCTGCGCGCATCATATTGATGACCATTGCGTAACCGACGACCACGATAAAACCACCAGCGATTTGTAAACCGCGAGTAACCACTTCTGGAATAGCATTCAATGCTTCAGTCACCGTATCTGTACCTGCCACTAACGCAACGAAGAAGGTTGGAATTGCCACACGTAACGCTTGTAACGCAAGACCGCTGAAGTGACAGAATTCAATACCGCGGAAGTTCGCTTTTGCGGCAAAATCATCGGCTTTGTGTTGAAGGAAGATGGTTAAAGTACGAACGAAGATGGTTAATACTTGACCTGCTGCCGCTACCGGAATTGCAATCGCTAATGCGCTCCCTTTATCTTGGCCACCTTTGATGACGAGGATCGTTGCAATCACACTGGCTAATGCCGCATCCGGTGCCATTGCTGCACCGACGTTCATCCAGCCTAATGCCACTAATTCAAGGGTACCACCGACAATAATACCTGTTTCTAAATCACCTAATACTAAGCCGATTAGGGTACAAGCAACTAAAGGACGATGGGTTTGACGTTCGTCCAATACACTCCCCATACCGCAAATGGCGGCAACGAGCGTGACTAAAATAATTTCCATTGTTGTCATAATGAATTGTCCTCGTAATTAAAATTGAATCGCATCAAGCTCTTTGTGTGTGAGCATTGATTTCGGGCTGCTCGCCACTTGTTGTAAGCTTAATTCCACGCCTTTATCTAAAAGCTGTTTAAATGCTGCTACATCTGTTGGGTTGACGGCAACGGCTTGAGAAATAAGTTTATCGCCTTCGCGATAGGTCATACCACCCACATTGACCTTATCAATTTTCACGCCACCCTCGATTAAACGCAGGATGTCTGTTGGGTTGGTTACCAACCAAAGAATGTTTTTACCTGCATATTTCGGGTTGTGATACACCTTAATGGCTTTTTCTACTGGAATCACATAAGCTTTTAAATGTTCAGGCGCGATTTGGAGTAATAAATCACGACGAAGTGCATCATTCGCCACATCATCATTTACCGCAAAAATCGCTTCACATTTCACTGCTTTCGCCCAAGAGGTCGCCACTTGACCGTGGATTAAACGGCTATCAATACGCAATAAGGAAATGTTCATATTGCCAGAAAGTGCGGTTGGATTTGGAGCGGTTTTTGGTGCTTCAGCTGGTTTAGCAGCGGGCGTTGGAGCAGTCTTGCTTTCTTTAGGTTGACGGAAGGATTTCACGGCAGCGACCCCGACTTCTTTTGCGGTTTCTACCAATTCATCTAAGCTGGCGCCATCTTTGGCATCAAGCACTTCTAGCAACATTGGTAGATTAATGCCGGTAACGATATCGGTATTATCCCTTTCACTGGCGACTCGGCTTGCCGCGTTGTATGGGCTGCCACCAAATAAATCGACCAGAAAGAGCACCGGTTCATTTTCAGGCAGTGTGGCAATAATCGCATTGTATTTCTCGATTAAATGCTCACCGCCTTCACCCGGTAAGAAAGTCACGATATGGCAGTTTTCATCTTCGCCATACACCATAGCGGCGGAATTGACGATTTCTTCAGAAAACTTACCGTGCGTTGCAACGATAATGTGGGTCATGGATATTCCTCCCATTGAGTTGATAAAATCAGTCTATTTTGCTTTCAATACGCATTACGCAAACGATTGCTCCGAATGGAGTTTAGTGTATGGATTTGAAGATTACCGTCAAATAAAGAATAGTCAAATAGTGATCGAGATCAAATAAACAGGTAAGATGACTTACAACTTTTGAGGTATTTATGAATGAAATGCAAAGTGCGGTTGATTTTGGGACGATTTTTGCCGAATAGAAAGCATTTCACGGCAAATTAGAAAAGGTTAAAATAAGCCAAATTTTCTGTTGGGAGTTTCGATGTTTTTTGTTTATCTCATTATCGCCTTAGCGGCAGGTGTCGCACTCGCCACGCAATCAGCCATTAATACGCAGTTGGCGAAAGCCATGAGTGGCGAAGCAGTGATCGCGACCTTTATTTCTTTTGCCGTGGGAACGATCGTTCTCTTTTTTATTGCTTGGATAAAAACCGATTTATGGGGCAATTTATCAACCGTCCCTTCACAACCTTGGTGGAAATTAATTGGTGGGATACTCGGTGCAGTTGTCGTGTTCACAACGGTTTTACTTGCACCTAAGCTAGGCATTACCGCGATGTTATTTTTTATCATTGTCGGACAATTAATTACTGCAGCTACTATAGATCATTTTGGTCTTATTGGAATGCCGATCCGAGAAGTCAACATCACAAAATTCATCGGCTTAATCATTGTCGCCTTTGGATTGGTGTTTTATTTCTTTGGGGATAAGTTGCTTGAGCTATTTAGATAAAATTAATGTTAAGAAAATAGTTTTTATATCACTTAAGTATAAATATTTATAATATGAAAAAAGTTATTTTATTATCTTGTGTATCAAAGAAAGCAAATGAAAAGGCAAAGGCAAAAGATTTGTACCTTAGTCCACTATTTAAAAAGAGCCTAGCTTATGCCTATAAACTTAAGCCTGATGCGATATACATTCTGTCGGCAAAGCATCATTTACTTGAATTAGATAGTGTAATAGAACCTTATGATGTAACGCTGAATAAAATGAAAAAAAATGATAGATTGAACTGGGGCAAAAAAGTTATTGAGCTACTGAAATGGAAAGTTGACTTAGAAAGTGATCGATTCATTATTTTAGCGGGTAATAACTATATTTTACCAATTAAAGATAGCTTAATTCATATTGAACAGCCGTTCTATAAAATGAGATTAGGTGAGAGATTAAGTTTTCTAAATAAAGAACTAGAGGAGAATAAAGAAGAATGACTTCATTAGCTTGTGAATTACATTGTCTGCTGAATAAGAAAGAACGATTTAAGTTCCCTTTTGACAAGTTTAAGCTACCTAAAAATGGTATTTATATCATCTTTGAGAAAGGTGAAAGCTTTGGAAAAATGGACAGAATAGTGAGAGTCGGAACTCATACTGGTGAAAATCAGTTACGCTCACGTCTAATGCAGCATTTTGTCAAAGAAAATAAGAATAGAAGTATTTTTAGAAAAAATATAGGTCGATGCTTTTTGAACATAGAAAATCAAGGTTATTTAGATTTATGGGAACTTGACATAACTCCAAAAGAAGGAAGAGAGGAGAAACTAAAAAGGATTGATCGTGAGTTTGAAAAAACGTTAGAAAAACGTATTAGCCAATATATTCAGACTAATCTTTCATTTTGCGTTTTTGAAGTTAATACTAAAGAAGAACGCTTATTTTGGGAAAGTAAAATCACTTCAACACTTTCTAATGCAGCTAAATTCGGTGAAATTAAACCTTCAGAAAATTGGTTAGGCAATCACTCTACAAAAGATAAAATTAGAGAAAGTGGCTTATGGCAGGTTAATGAGCTATATAAAGAGAGTTTAACTGAAGCTGAATTAGAAAAACTATTGGCTCTTGTGAAATAATTATTTAGGTCTAGATATTTCTATTTGTAACTGTGTAATTGGGGAAACTATGCGAAAGCGTTGCCTGTGGGCTTTGATTATTTTGTTGCTGTTGATCGTAGTAAGCGTTGGCTTAGTGCGCGTTTTTGCGACCCCGAAACGTGTGGAACAACTTGCAAATCATTTTTTAGCACCGCATTATCACATTGAATTAGCGGATGACTGGCAATGGAAAGCGACAGGTTTAACGCTACCTGAGCTAAAAGTGAAAACAGACCAATGTACCCTTGTAAACCTCGATAATACGCAACTCACTTGGTGGAATAAACGTAGTCTTGATGTTGAAAAGGCGAGTTTGAATTATGATTGTTTAACTCATTTACCAAGCGATAACGCTGAAAAAACACCACCAAATTTGACCGCACTTTGGGCGGCATTGCCTATTTCTGATGTCAAAGTTAAACACTTTCAATTAACAAATACCGATGCACTGAAACAAGCCGCATTGCAGCCTTTTTTATCGGCTGATTGGGCATTAGATGCCAACTATAACGGCAACCAGTTAGCCCTTGAGGCTCAAGCCAATAATGACGGGCTTGAGCTATATCATCAATCCACTGTTACGCCACGAGATGGAATCTTTCAATGGACGGGTAATACCGATATCAAACAATCAGGCGATAAAACCTATGATCTTCAGTTCACTGCAAATTTTGAGCCCGATCTTTCTCAACTTCCTCAACAAGGAAATGTTTTATTCAATTGGAATAACCCAGAACTAGCCGTCACAAAAGGCGAGGCAAAAGTGTCGTGGCAAGGTGCGGATGGTCAGTTAAATGTTCAAGATTTAACGGCAAATTCGCCGTTGTTGGATGTGCCTTTCGTCTTCACCAAAGACGGTTTGGATATTTCATGGGGGAAATTTTATTGGACTTTCGACAGATATCAACCGATTAAAGGTTTCCTTGGGTTATCTATTCACCGTGCAGCAGAAGGCTTATTGCCGTTAAGCATTGATATGAACGTGATCTTGCAAACCTTTGGCGAAATGGGCAAAGGGGAGATCGTGATTTCAGGAAAAAATGGTGAAATCGGCGGAGGCGATGACAATAATGAATTGGATTTTGAGCTGAAAACACGTGGGGATTTACGTTATAACTCGACTGTGGCACTCACCAATTTAACTTATCATCTAGGTGGGATTTTTACGCATCCAGTGGTGTATTTTTATCCGGGGTCGGTCTTTAAAATGGATAACGAACAAGAGGGCACCAAGTTACATGTTCGTTTACCGTTAGATGACATTATTATCGGTCGTTATGGCTTAGAAGGGCGTTTGCAGGCAACGTTGAATGGCACAACCCCGCAGTTTGAAAATCTCAATTTAAAATTAGACGGAAACGCCCACGAGTTTATTGCCGGTATTAAAACCGTGTTTGACTTCCGAGATGAAGAACATAAGTTACAGTCGGTGGAAAAACAAGCGACAAACCGTTGGGATTGGATTATCAATGGAAGTGCAAACTGGAAATCCTTAAATACGCCAGTCAAAATGGAAGGTAAAGGATTTTGGGAAGCCGATCATATTGAATTAAATCAACTTTCTGCTCATTCCAAAGAAGTCAAAATGAAAGAGGTAAAAATGGCGCCACTTTCATTGGAACTTAAAGATCGACTCCGCTGGGATTATGAAGAAGAACATATTCGAGGCTTGTTACAAGCGAAAACTGATTGGATTGAGCTAGCTTATGGCGGTCGTTTTGTTTCGCCTGTTTTTGGCTTAGGCATTGATGGTAAGAGTATCAGTAACTTCAATTTTGCAGGTGATTTAAAGGCGGGTTCGCTTGGGCCTTTAGATGTTTTGGGTGTATATCAGAATAGTGCACTTTCAGGTGAAATCAGTTGGAAAGAACAATCCGCAAAAGTATTCCAATCACTTTTCCCTCAACAATGGAATTGGTTAATTCATGAGGGCAGTATTAAAGGACAAAGTGAATTCGCAATCAATGGTAATGGCGTGAAGATGAAGGGGGAGCTGAACCTGAAAAACGGCAAAATCACCATGCCAGATGGCGAGATTTATGGTTTGAACATTCGCTTCCCGATGAATTATGAAAACTCGGCATTGCAAGTGTCTTCGAGCAAACCAATCTATATTTCGACTAAAAATATTCGCTATGGAGCACTTTCTGTCGCAAATGGGGAATTGGATTTGTTTGGACGTTATCCAAACACCATGAAAAATCCGCTTACTTTGAGAAATGTGAAACTTTCCTTATTTGATGGCGTATTGACGGTGCCTCAGCTCAGTTTTCCACAAAGCAAAATAGCGACGCTTTCTTTTACCAATATTGATTTAGCCCAAGTGTTAGCCTTGGCACAATATAACCAAGTAACCTTAACCGGCCGCGCCAATGCGATCCTGCCATTTTGGCTTGGACATAAGGAATGTTTGATTTGTAATGGTACATTCGAACAAGTGGGAAATGTGTCCATCAAATTAACCGATGAAATGGTAAAAGGGCTGAAAAAAGGCGGTTGGACAGAGAATATCTTGGTGGATTTATTAAAAGAAATGGAATTGCAAAATTCCCATGCAGCGGTGACACTCGATCCGAAAGGACAAATGACGTTGCGTGCGAGTATTAGCGGATTTAATCCAACCAAGCGAACCAATAATCCGATAACGTTAAATTATACGCACCAAGAAAATATGTTTGAATTGTGGAATATGATTGACTATGGCTCGCAATTTGAACAAAATCTGCAATATAAACTTTATAAGCAATTAGACAAGACAAATGATAAAACACCTTAAATTTCAACCGCACTTTTTTATTTTTGCGGTTATGTTTACACTCACGGCTTGCACACCGACTATTCAATTGGATACACCAAAGGAAGGCATCACTATTAATATGAATGTGGTGGTGGACCACAATATTAAAGTGGAAATGGATGAAAAATCCCAGAAAGCGGTGGGTGAAGTAGAACCTGCGAAGAAATAATTGAATAAATTAAAAAGGCCATCTGAATGTTAAATTTCAGATGGCTTTTTTTAAAGTGCGGTTAGATTTTAAAGTGTTTTTGCAAATATGTTACCCCACTAAAACCGACGTCATGCTGAGCGATCCTGCAATCAGGTTATCGTTGAAAAACGTAATTTCGTCTTGTGGTTCGCGTAATGCTATGATGTACAGCAATGGCAAATAATGATCTGGTGTTGGCACAGAAAGCTCGGCTTTTTCGCCTAACTGTTCATAATGCACCAAAGTTTCATCATCTTGTGTCGCAATCGCCTGATTGACTGTTTCACGGAAAGCAAATGCCCAGTCATAACCCGCACCGATTTGATCAATATGTTCCCAGCTTATCGCTCTTAGATTATGCACAATGTTGCCACTGCCAATAATCAGCACGCCTTGTTCTCGCAAAGCAGCTAATTTTTTCGCCAAATTGAAATGCCAGTCTGCTGATTGCAAACGGTTAAGGCTCAGTTGCACCACGGGAATATCAGCATCAGGATAGAGAAATTTCAACACCGTCCAAGCACCATGATCAAAACCACGCGTTGGATTTAGCTCAACATTTTCTGGCTGTAATAATGACTGCACTTGCTTTGCTAACTCAGGTGAACCGGGCGCAGGATATTGCACTTGGCTGAGTTCATCAGGAAAACCGTAGAAATCGTAAATCATTTCAGGGTGTTCACCTGATGTCACCTGCAAACGGCTGCTGTACCAATGCGCTGAAATCATCAAAATGGCTTTTGGTTTTGGAAAGTTTTGTGTAATTAGGCTGAAATTCTGATTGAACGGGTTTTCTTTATCTAACACGTTCATCGGGCTACCATGCCCAACAAACAATACAGGCATTTTTTTCATGATTTACTCCTCGTTATCGGATACAGCAGATTGTACGGATAAATTTTCGGGCTGACGTAGATTAGCGGTTATGCTAGGCTACGAAAATGCAGATAACCAATTGTAAATTAAGCAAGAGAGTTCAAAAGAAACTACTTGAATTTTTTGTACTCCAAGTTACCGCCCGTTCTGCTGCCGATATTTTGGGCATTCAGCCCAACTCTGCTATTCTGTTCTACCGCAAAATTCGTATGGTTATCAGCCATTATCTGGCCTTGGCTGCCGATGAGGTTTTTGAGGGCTCTGTCGAACTGGACGAAAGCTATTTCGGCGGACGGCGTAAAGGCAGACGTGGTCGCGGTGCGGCAGGAAAAGTGGTTGTCTTCGGCATTCTGAAACGCAATGGACGGGTCTATACCGTTGTGGTGGATAATGCTAAGTCTGAAACGTTACTCCCTGTCATTAAAAAGAAAATCATGCCGGACAGCATTGTTTACACGGATAGCCTGAGCAGCTACGACAAGTTGGACGTAAGCGGTTTTATTCATTACCGCATCAACCATTCCAAGGAATTTGCAGACCGTCAGAACCACATTAACGGCATTGAAAATTTTTGGAATCAGGCAAAACGCGTCTTGCGCAAATACAACGGAATCGATCGCAAATCTTTCCCGCTGTTCTTGAAAGAATGCGAATTTCGATTTAATTTCGGCACATCGTCTCAACAGCTTAAAATCCTGCAAAAATGGTGTGGAATTTAGGGCTAATCTACTAGTACAGCCCCTTAAAAAATTTTGATGGCGGTTGCTGCTGAAAAAGTAGGAATTGGATTTGAGAGAAGGTTTTTGCATATGCTGGTTTCGTGAAGGCCTACGCAGGATCAGCGTTGTCAGCGTTTTCGGGTATATGTTAATATTCTGCAAGGTATCTGTTTAATCATATTCGAACTTAGTTATCAAGCATAATTATCAGTATCCGAAATTCCAGTTAATTAAATATTCAGAGACAATCGTTAAGATTGATTTAAGGATGAAAATGCAAGACCAAGAAAACATTAAAAACCAAGAAGAACAAGAAAACCAGCTAAAAGAAGACAATGGTGCCATGACCAAGTTGCAAGATGTGTTAAATCTTGCGCATGACCAGGCTCATCCCGATAAAATTGATGCCGTCATCCGCGCCAATACTCGGGTGACCGGAACCAATATGTGGGTATTGATATTTGCCATTGCTGTGGCGAGTATCGGTCTGAATGTCAACAGCACGGCGGTAGTGATCGGCGCGATGTTGATTTCGCCGTTGATGGGGCCGATTGTAGGTATAGGTTACGGTTTGGCGGTAGGGGATACTGCGCTTATCCGTCAAGCCGTGCGCAATATTATTATATTCGTCGTCATCAGCTTGATTACCGCTACGTTGTATTTCCTGTTAACCCCGCTTAAAGAGGCGCAAAGCGAGCTTTTGGCGCGTACTCAGCCGACCCTTTGGGATGTGTTGATTGCCTTCTTCGGCGGTAGTGCGGGTATTGTGGCGCTGACCCGAAAAGAGGGAGGCAATGTCATACCGGGTGTGGCGATTGCTACCGCATTGATGCCGCCCCTGTGTACTGCGGGCTACGGACTGGCACATGGTAACTGGCACTACTTTCTCGGTGCTTCATATCTTTTTGCCATCAACTGCGTGTTCATCGCTTTTTCGACCTTGTTGTTTTCCAAATTGCTCAAGCTGCCGCGCAGGGGGTTGGTAACGGAATCCAAACGCCGGTTGCAAAGCATCATTATTACTGCCGTCGTGTTGGCTGTGATGATTCCGAGCGGCTATATGGCATCGGGACTGGTGCGTCAGGAGCTGTTTAATACCCAAGCCAACAATGCCATCGCCGCTGCACAACAGCAGGAAGGTTTTTTCGTGCTGCGTAAGATGTTGAACCACAGAGAAAATAAAGTCGGTCTGATTGTCAATGGAACGGGCAATGCCGAGAAAATTTCCGCCTTGCTGGTGAAAAGCCTTGAAGCGTCGGGGGTGAAAGAGCCGAAGGTAAACGTGGTTTATGCAGGAGGGGACAATGCCAAAATCAAAGAATTGCTGGCAAGCCAAAACAACCCGGTTCAGCAGCAAAATGAGCTGAAAGAGCAACAGGCCTATATCGATACCGTACTGGCAGGCAAAGCCTCCGATATCGACGATGCAGCGGTACTTAAGGAATTAAAAGCCCAATATCCGGAAGCGGAAAAAATCGTTGTCGGACGCGGCTTGGCTTGGGATAAAGCGCAAACAACGCCTGTTTCCGAACAGTCTGAAAGCCAAAAAAACGCAGAACCGAAGACAGATACATATGACGATATCGTCGTTGTCTCTCTCGAATTGGAGCAGCCATTACCTGCCAAAGATTACGAGCGGATACAGGCGTGGTTACGCCAGCGTTATGAGGGTAAGGTAGTGCGCATATTGCAAACGCACAAGTCTCAGACAGATAAACCGTCTAACGAATAATCGCCTTCAGGCTTTATACATTTCCGAGAAATCATTGATTGTTCCTAGTACACCAAATCCGCCTCAAACACGCCTCTCAAGGCGTTGGAGAGGCGGATTTTTTCTGCGCGTTCGAGCATGTCGCGGGTGATGTGTGTTTCGATGATGGTGTCCGCGCCCAAGTAGGTTTGCAGCTTTGCAACGGAAAGCGGAATGTCAATGGTTTGTCCACCGAATTGCAGCACTAATTTTTCCGATTCAAAATAAAGTTTGGCGTTCATATTGCCTCCATTTCCGTAGGCGGGCATTCCTGCCCACCGTTTATATACCACCCAATTTTATTGGTGGGCAGGAATGCCCACCCTACCCAACTAAAACCGACGTCATGCTGAGCGATCCTGCAATCAGATTATCGTTGAAAAACGTAATGTCGTCTTGCGGTTCGCGTAATGCCATGATGTAAAGCAATGGCAAGTAATGATCGGGTGTTGGCACAGAAAGCTCGGCTTTTTCACCTAACTGCTCATAATGTACCAAGGTTTTATCATCTTGTGTCGCAATCGCTTGATTGACTGTTTCACGGAAGGCAAATGCCCAGTCATAACCCGCACCGATTTGATCAATATGTTCCCAACTTATCGCTCTCAGATTATGCACAATGTTGCCGCTCCCAGTAATCAACACACCTTGTTCTCGCAAGGCAGATAATTTTTTCGCCAAATTGAAATGCCATTCTGCCGACTGCATACGGTTAAGACTAAGTTGTACCACGGGAATATCAGCATCAGGATAGAGAAATTTCAACACCGCCCAAGCACCATGATCAAAACCACGCGTTGGGTTCAGCTCGACATTTTCCGGCTGTAATAATGACCGCACTTGCTCCGCTAGCTCAGGTGAACCGGGTGCGGGATATTGCACTTGACTGAGCTCATCAGGAAAACCGTAGAAATCGTAAATCATTTCAGGGTGTTCACCTGAGGTCACCTGCAAACGGCTGCTATACCAATGTGCTGAAATCATCAAAATGGCTTTGGGTTTTGAAACGTTTTGCGTAATTAGGCTGAAATTCTGGTTGAACGGGTTCTCTTTATCTAACACATTCATCGGGCTACCATGCCCAACAAACAATACAGGCATTTTTTTCATTATTTTCTCCTCAATATTTGATGGGGAGGATTGTACGGTTAAATCTTTGTGTGAAAAATACCAGTTTATGAATAACATCTTTTATTCGTGGAAAATAATGAATAGAGGAAGATATTAAAAGTGCGGCTAAATTTTCAAATGCTTTGTTTAATTTACCGTTTATTGTCATTCTATTTAGGAGTACTATGACGATTAGCTAAATGATTAAACAAACCTATTATTTCTATTTAATGGAGATTAAACGATGAAAAAATTATTCGCTGTAGCAATTTCAGCGGTTGCTATTACCACCTCTTTTGTTGCTTATGCAAAAACTGCGCCACAAACAGAACAAAGTGCGGTACAACCGGAAAAAGCAAAAGGCGTTTGGATTGATGTACGTTCAGCTGAGGAATTTAACGCAGGTCATTTACAAGATGCGGTGAATATTCCTCACGATAAAATCATTGAAGGTGTTAAAGCGATTGGCTCAGATAAAGATGCACCGATCAACCTTTACTGTCGTAGTGGTCGCCGTGCCGAAGCTGCACTCACTGAGCTGAAAAATGCAGGCTATACCAATGTAACCAACCATGGCGGTTATGAAGATTTGGTAAAAAAAGGTTTGAAATAGATAACATATTATTTAAAGCAAAAATCCCCTAGATAAGCATTTAGGGGATTTTTATTATAAAGAGCAGGCAGATTTTCGTTTACTAAATACAATAATCTTCTTTTAATAAGTGACGATAGGCATAAAGATAAGATGCACCGACAAATGCTGCACCACCCGTGACATTGCCTAAAAAGACAGGAATCATATTGAAGAAGAATTGGCTCCAAGTCACATTAGCACCGGCAAAAATCCCGGCAGGAATAATAAACATATTAGCGACAAAGTGTTGTAATCCGATAAGCACAAAAATCATCACGGGGAACCATATGGCTAGGATACGACCGGAGGTTTGTTTGGCGCCAAAATAGAACCAAATACCCATGCAGACCATCCAGTTACAGGCAATAGCTGAAACAAAGGCACGACCAAAATCCATTTGCACTTTAGCCTCGGCAATCGCGATGGTTTTAGCGGCAGCAGCACCTTCTGATAAACCGACATAATGCCCTAAGAAATAGGCCATAAACAGCGCACCGAGCAGGTTGCCCAAACTCACTACAATCCAGTTACGAAATAATTTTTTAAGGCTTACTCTTTTTGTTAAACGGCCTAATGCCATCATCATCATATTTCCCGTGGCTAATTCACCACCACCGATTAATATACAAATCAAACAAATAGGAAACACAGCCGCACCAAGTAATGTTGATAGCCCACTCCACTCTGGAGGAATACCGCTCACTACTTTTAAATAGGCCATATAACCAAAACTCACATAGCCGCCACCTAAAAAACTTAAAATAGCCAGTGTTTTTAAGTGCCCTTCCGACTTAGCATAACTTTTATCAATAACATCTTGTAAGATTTCATGGGGATAAAGATCGCGATGCTGCATAATTGTACCTCTAGTGAAAATAAGACGGTAAAAATGTAGCAAACCACATAGCAAAATCGAAAGAATTGTTAAATATATGTACTGATTTTTAGTTATAACGAAATTGAATAATAATCTGAACCTAAAATTAGGTGTCTAGGTTCTTTTTTTGAGGGGCAAAGTGCGGTCAAAATTTAATGAATTTTTGCAAGAAATTATAAAAATTTGACTGCTTGTATGTATAGAAAAAGCGTTGTTCTAGCGATATAGAACAACGCTTTTGTTTTTAAATTATATGTAACTTAAAAGGGTTGTTTCTATATAAGGAAAGAATGAAAAATAAAACTCTAATTATTTCAACTTGTTGCAATCAAATATTGATAACTTCCTTAAAAATACGTAAAAATAACCCCGATAACAGAGTAATTATATCATTATATTTTACAATATTAACGTAAAATTTTTACACATTGCTTTCAAGAGCCAACCATTTATGTTCTCTGTTTTACTTTTTGAAAATAAAAACAGAGGACTTCTATACTTTGGTGTAAATAATTCTCTTGAATAAATTTCTGTTCTATAGCTATGCTCTATTTTTGAGTTTCAAATGTAGTATGGAGTTATCAAAATTGACAACTCCATAAATAATATTCTTATTCTTTGTTTAATCTAACAAGAAAATGCTTAAATTGTTCTTCGTCGTTATTCAACTTTCCGAAAAATAACTCATCAATTTGCTCAATTAACGGAACAGCTGTTTGTAATATTTTTTCTCCTTTTGAGACCTTTGCAAAATCCCCTCAAAATCCCCTAAATTCCTACCAAGACATTTAGGGGATTTTTCATGAGCACCTTCTTCCAACAAACCGTCCAAGCCATGATTGCCAAACACATCGACCGCTTCCCGCTATTGAAGTTGGATCAAGTGATTGATTGGCAGCCGATCGAACAGTACCTGAATCGTCAAAGAACCCGTTACCTTAGAGACCACCGCGGCTGTCCCGCCTATCCCCTGTTGTCCATGTTCAAAGCCGTCCTGCTCGGACAATGGCACAGCCTCTCCGATCCCGAACTCGAACACAGCCTCATTACCCGCATCGACTTCAACCTGTTTTGCCGTTTCGACGAACTGAGCATCCCCGATTACAGCACCTTATGCCGCTACCGCAACTGGCGGCGCAAGACGACGCCCTGTCCGAATTGCTGCAACTGATTAACCGCCAACTGACTGAAAAAGACCTAAAAGTAGAGAAAGCATCCGCCGCCGTCATTGACGCCACCATTATTCAAACCGCCGGCGGCAAACAGCGTCAGGCCATAGAAGTCGATGACGAAGGACAAGTCAGCGGTCAAACCACACCGAGTAAAGACAAAGATGCCCGTTGGACAAAGAAAAACGGTTTATACAGACTCGGTTACGAAACAACATACCCGCATCGATTCTGAAATCGCTTTCAGATGGCATTTCCGTATCAAGTGCGGTCGTTTTACAACCAGTTTTTTAGCAGCCCGCGAACAAATCGTTCAGCCCTTCGGCGATGGTCGGGTGGGTGAAGATTTGGTTTTTGACATAGCGGGCAGGGACGCGGAAATCGATTGCCATTTTAAACAGGTTGATGATTTCGTGCGCTTCGGCGCAGAACAGGGTTACGCCGAGGATTTCGCCGCTGTGCGCGTCCACCACGGCTTTGAGCAGGCCGTCGGTTTGGTTGAGGATTTTGGCTTTCGGAATCGCGTCGGCTTTCAGTTTCAACACTTTCACCTCGCGCCCCGATTGCTGCGCGGCGGT
Organism: Parahaemophilus parainfluenzae; assembly: GCA_916050345.1. GTDB lineage: Bacteria > Pseudomonadota > Gammaproteobacteria > Enterobacterales > Pasteurellaceae > Haemophilus_D > Haemophilus_D parainfluenzae_AA. The sequence goes on from CAJZKN010000018.1 coordinate 27,933, forward strand.
TTCGGTTAAGCCGATATGGGCGAGCGGCGGCTCGGTAAAGGTGGCGGTCGGGAACGGGGTGCGGTCGGCGCGGTTGCGTTTGCCGTCGCCGAAAAGCTGTTCGCGCACGATGCGATAGTCGTCGAGCGAGATGTAGGTGAACATCGGGCTGCCCGCCACGTCGCCCATCGCCCAGATGTGGTTTTTGCCTTGCACGCGCAGATGGTCGTCAACGAGGATGAAGCCGCTCGGGTCGGTTTCGATGCCCGCGTTTGCCAAGCCCAATCCTTGCGTGTTCGGCACGCGGCCTACGCCCACCAGCACCGCGTCGGCGGTAAATTCGCCTTGCGAGGTGATGACGCTGGTGTCCGCCGTATTGTCGCGGAACGCTTCAATTTTCACGCCTTGCAACACCTTGATGCCTTTGCTGTTTAATACGCGCAGCATTTCTTCGGCGATGTCGCGATCTTCACGCGGCAGGAAGCGGTCGCCGCCGTCGAGAATGGTGATTTCGCTGCCGAAAGCGTGGAACATAAAGGCAAATTCCAAGCCGATGTAGCCGCCGCCGATGATGACGAGGCGGCGCGGGCGTTCGTTCAGCGCGAGTACACCGGTGCTGTCCAGTACGCGCGGGCTGTCTTCGCCCGCTACGCCCAGGCGGCGCGGGGTGGCACCGGTGTTGATGAAAATGCGTTCGGCGGTAAGGGTTTGCTCGCCGCCGTCTGGGTCAGTCAGTTTGACCGTGCGATCATCGAGAAACTCGGCGCGCGCGTTGAGCACGGTTACGCCGTCCAGATTGTCCAGTTTGGCGAAATTGGCGGCGCGCAATTTCGGAATCAGGGTGTTTTTCGCGTTCATCGCCGCCGCAAACACCGCCGCTTTGTCGGCGTTATGCCCGCGCTGCTCGCTCTCGACAATCAGTTTTTTGCTGGGAATACAGCCGATGTTGATGCAAGTGCCGCCGTACATCTGCGCCGACTGTTCCACCAGCACGACCTGTTGCCCGTGTTTCGCCAAATCCGCCGCCAGCGTTTTGCCCGCTTTGCCAAAGCCGATAATAAGATTTTGTGTGTGCATAATTTGTCTCCGTGAAATGATGGATTGCGCACCAATTATAGACCTTATCGATTTGTTTTTACATAAGACCTTTGCAAAATTCCCCCAAAATCCCCTAAATTCCCACTAAGACATTTAGGGGATTTTTTATGACTACCTTCTTCCAGCAAACCGCCCAAGCCGTGATTGCCAAACACATCAACCGCTTCCCTCTATTGAAGTTGGATCAGGTGATTGATTGGCAACCGATCGAACAGTACCTGAACCGTCAAAGAACCCGTTATCTCCGAGACCACCGCGACTGTCCCGCCTATCCCCTGTTGTCCATGTTCAAAGCCGTCCTGCTCGGACAATGGCACAGCCTCTCCGATCCCGAACTCGAACACAGCCTCACACTGCAAATGCTTGATCCCGAAATCGCCATTGAGTTTGACAGCGACCCCAAACAGGCACGCGCCAGCCGCCAAGACGCGCTCAAAGATGCCGCCACACGTAAAATCTAGATAGCTGGCGCACATATGCCCTTCCCCGGCATCGGACACATCCGTGCCGAAAGCAACGGCAGCTACACTTGGCTGCCGGTGGAATATACCCCGATCGAAATCGACGGCAAAGTGCAATAAATTAACAAAAACCGACCGCACTCTTCTTAGAGGAAGCCGTCAAATGACGACTTTTTTGTGTTACGGCGATTTTCCTTTATAATACGAAAAATTTTTATGAATTAACAAAGGCAGGAATTATGGCGGTAGAAGCAGCTGACGGCGATTTATTGCACGTGGTGGTGTTATTGGGGGCGGCGGTAGTTGCCGTGCCGTTATTTAAACGTTTAGGTCTAGGCTCGATTCTGGGTTATTTGGCTGCGGGGCTGGTTATCGGACCCTTCGGATTAAAGCTCATTACCGATTCCCACGCTATTTTGCATATTGCGGAATTCGGCGTGGTGATGTTTCTGTTTTTGATCGGGCTGGAAATGAAGCCGTCGCATTTATGGAAATTGCGTAATCAGATTTTCGGCTTGGGTACCCTGCAGGTGACGCTTTCCAGTCTGTTCCTTACCCTAATCGGGCTAGCTTACGGTTTTTCTTTAGTGATGTCGTTTATTGCGGCGGTAGGTTTTACACTCACCTCCACCGCAATGGTCATGCAGATTATGGACGAACGTCATGAAATCAGCACACCGCAAGGTCAGCGCATTGTCTCCATTTTGCTGTTTGAAGATTTGCTGATTGTGCCCATGCTGGCGATTGTAGCATTTCTAGCGCCCGATAATCCCAATGCCGTTGCCGATGCCGTACCGCTATGGCAGAAAATCGGTGTTGCCGCGCTTTCTTTGGCAGCGTTGATTGCGACAGGTATTTGGCTGCTCAATCCGCTGTTTAAAATTCTGGCAAAATCCAAAGCACGCGAGGTGATGACTGCCGCCGCGCTGCTGGTGGTACTCGGTGCGGCTTATTTAATGGAGCTGGGCGGTCTGTCTATGGCGATGGGTGCGTTTCTGGCGGGAGTGCTGCTGTCGGAATCCGACTTCCGTCATCAGCTTGAAGCGGATATCGAACCGTTCCGAGGCCTTTTGCTCGGGCTGTTTTTCTTAGCTGTCGGGATGTCGCTGGATGTGGCAACGGTGCTCAATAACTGGAAGGTAATTCTTTCCGCCACTGTACTGATGATTATCTTGAAATGCTTTGCCATTTATGGAGTGGCGCGTTTTGCCAAAGCAAGCCATTTCACCGCGATACACCGCGCCGTACTGATGTCGCAGGGCGGTGAATTCGCCTTCGTATTACTCGCCTCCGCTGCCGCACAACGGGCGATTAATGCGGAAGTGCTAGCGAATATGACGGCAATCGTGGTGCTCTCCATGATTACGACACCCTTCAGCGTTATGCTGTTCGACCGCTATTTCAAAGAACCCAGCGCAGCTGCGGCAGTGGACGATGTGGAAGAACATGCGGGCGAACTCAACGGCAACGTGCTGATTATCGGATTCGGGCGCATGGGGCAGGTGGTCAGCCAAATGCCGCTAGCCTACGGTGCCACCATTTCCATTCTGGACAACGATCCCGACATCATCAACGTCGCACGCGAATACGGTTTCAAAGTCTATTACGGCGAAGCCACCCGCGCCGACGTGCTGCATGCCAGCGGCGTGGAACACACCGACATCGTAGCGGTATGCGTGGACAACGGAGAAAGTGCGGTCAGAATTGTGGAAAATATTCATCATATCAACCCGAACGCCAAGGTGTTCGTGCGCGCCTGGGATAGACGCAATGCGCTGGCCCTAGTGAAAGCGGAAGCGGATTTCGTAGTGCGCGAAACCTTCTATTCTTCCATGAAAATGGGCGATGAAATCGTCAAGGCATTGGGTGCTAGCGTGCAGGAATTACGTGCCGTACACGATAAAGTACGCGACGCCGACAAAGAACGCTTCGCTTTGGAAATTGCCGGCAAGGAATTTGAAGGGCGCAGATTACTGTTGGGGAATATAAAGAAAAAATCGTAAAATAGAGCGCACTTTTGTGCTACAAACGATGGAATTTAAGCGAAAAATTGCAAAACACCGCACTTTTTACGCCCGGGCAGCCTATTTTGGTCTGCTCAAAGTGAGTGCGCAAAGCCATCTGAAGGCGATGTGTTTGAACCTGTTGAAAGCGGCTAACAGGCTAAGTGTGCCTGTTGCCGCCTAAAAGGCGGCTCGGATGCCTTATTATGGGGCGTACGGGGAGAAAAAAGGGGATATTTGGCATGAAGACAGCCGAAAACCTGTGTTTGGGTTTCGGCTGTTAGGGGAAAGGCTTTTTTACACCCAAGAGCGGTCAAATTTTCAGGTGTTTTTGCTAAAAGTTATAAAAATCTGACTGCTTGCATGTATAGAAAAAGCGTTGTTCTAGTCACATAGAACAACGCTTTTATTTTTGAATTATATGTAACTTAGAATGGAATGTTGTCATCAAATGCGTCCATTGGTGGCTCAGCTTGTGGCGCTGGCGCAGATTGTGCTGGACGAGATTGATAGCTTGGCTGTGGTGCTGATTGTGCAGGTGCATAACCGCCCATCTCTTGATTACGACCACCTAACATTTGTAAGTTATCACCTTGGATTTCAGTGGTGTAACGATCTTGACCATTGTTATCTTGCCATTTACGGGTTTTTAAACGACCTTCAACATAAACTTGTGAACCTTTGCGTAAGTATTGTCCCGCAATTTCTGCTAAACGACGATATAACACGATACGGTGCCATTCGGTCACTTCACGGCGTTCGCCTGTGTTTTTATCTGTCCAGCTTTCACTTGTTGCCACGCTAATATTTGCTACCGCTTCGCCATTTGGCATCGTGCGGATTTCAGGATCATTACCTAAATTACCCACGATGATTACTTTATTAATACCTGCCATAGAATCCTCTATATTTTAGAAATAAGGTGAAAAATTTTGGCTATTTTGCCTTAAAAGAAACAAAAGATCCATAAAAATTAACTGGATATTTGCACAGATATTGAAATATGCGATAATGGTCGCAATTTTTGAATTTATTTTCTTAAGGCAATCGCTTTTTTATGGATACTATCGACATTCGTGGGGCAAGAACCCACAACCTCAAAAACATCAATTTAACCATTCCGCGCGATAAATTAATTGTGATTACAGGCTTGTCTGGTTCGGGCAAATCTTCTTTAGCATTTGATACGCTTTATGCGGAAGGGCAGCGCCGTTATGTGGAATCGCTTTCTGCTTATGCGCGTCAATTCCTTTCTTTGATGGAAAAACCTGATGTGGATTCGATTGAGGGATTATCACCAGCGATTTCTATTGAGCAAAAATCTACTTCTCATAACCCGCGTTCAACCGTGGGCACGATCACCGAAATTTACGATTATCTGCGTTTGCTGTTTGCTCGCGTAGGGGAGCCGCGTTGTCCTGATCATGATGTGCCATTAACGGCACAAACCATCAGCCAAATGGTGGATAAAGTTTTAAGCTTGCCTGAAGAAAGCAAAATGATGTTGCTAGCGCCCGTAGTGAAAAACCGTAAAGGTGAGCACGTTAAGCTGTTAGATAGTTTAGCGGCACAAGGTTATATTCGCGCAAGAATTGATGGTGAGATTTGTGATTTATCCGATCCGCCAGAACTTGCTTTACAGAAAAAACATACCATTGAAGTGGTGGTGGACCGTTTTAAAGTGCGGTCAGATTTAGCTACACGTTTAGCCGAATCCTTTGAGACAGCTTTAGAGCTTTCGGGTGGTACAGCGGTTGTGGCAGATATGGATAATCCTAAAGCTGAAGAATTGGTTTTCTCGGCAAACTTTGCTTGTCCGCATTGTGGCTATTCTGTACCGGAATTAGAGCCTCGCTTATTCTCATTTAATAACCCAGCAGGGGCGTGTCCAACTTGTGATGGCTTAGGTGTACAGCAGTTCTTTGATGAAAGCCGAGTGGTGCAAAATGAAAGCATTTCCCTCGCAGGCGGTGCGGTGAAAGGTTGGGATCGTCGCAATTTCTATTATTACCAAATGCTTACTTCGTTGGCGAAACATTATAAATTTGATATTGAAACGCCATACGAAGATTTGCCTCAAAAAATTAAAGATATTGTGATGCACGGTTCAGGCAAAGAAGAAATTGAATTCCAATACATGAACGATCGTGGTGATGTGGTGATCCGCAAACATCCTTTTGAAGGGATTTTGAATAATATGGCACGCCGTTATAAAGAAACGGAATCCATGTCTGTGCGCGAAGAATTGGCGAAAAATATCAGTAACCGACCTTGTGCAGATTGTGGAGGTTCGCGTCTTCGTCCAGAAGCTCGCAACGTGTATATCGGTAACGTTAACTTGCCTCAAATTTCAGAGAAAAGCATTGGTGAAAGCCTCGAGTTTTTCCAAGGGCTTACTTTAACTGGTCAAAAAGCACAAATTGCGGAAAAAATCCTGAAAGAGATCAGAGAGCGGTTAGAATTCTTAGTGAATGTGGGTTTGAATTATCTTTCCCTTTCTCGCTCAGCCGAGACCCTTTCGGGCGGTGAAGCGCAACGTATCCGTCTTGCGAGTCAGATCGGTGCGGGCTTAGTGGGCGTCATGTATGTGTTGGATGAGCCTTCTATCGGTTTGCATCAACGCGATAATGAGCGTCTGTTAAACACGTTGATTCATTTGCGTAATTTGGGCAACACCGTGATCGTGGTGGAACACGATGAGGATGCCATTCGAGAAGCCGATCATATTATTGATATTGGCCCTGGCGCTGGTGTACACGGTGGCCAAGTGATTGCTCAGGGAACAGCCAAAGAGATTATGGCGAACCCAAATTCGATTACAGGTAAGTTCTTATCGGGTGAAGAAAAAATTGAAATTCCGAAAAAACGAACCGCACTTGATAAAAGCAAACTTTTAAAATTAAAAGGTGCGACAGGGAATAATCTGAAAGGTGTGAATTTAGAGATTCCAGTAGGCTTATTTACGTGTATAACGGGGGTATCAGGTTCAGGCAAATCAACGCTAATTAATGATACGTTATTCCCATTGGCTCAAAATGCCTTAAACCGTGCAGAGAAAACAAGTTTTGCACCTTATAAATCCATTGAAGGCTTGGAATATTTCGACAAAGTGATCGATATTAACCAAAGTCCGATCGGTCGTACACCGCGTTCTAACCCTGCGACTTACACGGGCTTATTCACCCCAATTCGTGAATTATTTGCGGGTGTACCAGAAGCGCGTGCGCGTGGTTATAATCCAGGACGTTTTAGCTTTAACGTACGCGGTGGTCGTTGTGAAGCATGCCAAGGTGATGGCGTGCTAAAAGTGGAAATGCACTTTTTACCGGATGTGTATGTACCTTGTGATCAATGTAAAGGTAAACGCTATAACCGTGAAACCTTGGAAATTCGCTATAAAGGCAAAACTATTCACCAAGTATTAGATATGACAGTAGAAGAAGCACGCGAGTTTTTTGACGCGATCCCAATGATTGCGCGTAAATTGCAAACCCTAATGGATGTCGGCTTGTCTTATATTCGTTTAGGTCAGTCTTCTACCACACTTTCAGGTGGTGAGGCACAACGTGTTAAGTTAGCGACAGAGCTTTCAAAACGCGATACCGGTAAAACCCTTTATATTTTGGATGAACCGACAACCGGCCTGCATTTTGCCGATATTAAACAACTCCTCGACGTGTTACATCGCTTGCGCGATCAAGGTAATACTATCGTGGTGATTGAACACAACTTAGATGTGATTAAAACTGCAGACTGGATTGTGGATCTTGGTCCAGAAGGGGGCAGTGGCGGTGGGCAAATCATTGCGACAGGCACCCCGGAAGACGTGGCTAAAGTCAAAGGTTCACATACCGCGAGATTCCTAAAAGACATCTTAGCAAAAGGCTAGAAAAACCAACCGCACTTTTCAACATCATTAAAGTGCGGTTATTTTTTGGGATGTTTTTAATGTTTGCTGCTGAACGGTGGTTTGGCAAACCAAATGAGAACAACCAAGGAAATGAACGTTATCGCGGAGACTAAGAAGATCTCGTTAGCACCAATAATAAAGCCTTGAGCGGTGATTTGTTTCGCGAGGTAGGTGGCAGTTTGTTCTTCACTTAAACCCAAACTTGTCATCGTTTGGAAGAACTGTTGGGAAATCGGGTTGTATGGATTAATCGCTTCCGTGAGTTGAGTATGATGCACGGCTTCGCGGTTATACCACATAAAGGTTGTGAGGGATGTTCCCACTGAGCCAGCAAGGGTTCGAAGGAAATTAAATAAGCTCGATGCTGAAGCCATTTTTTCGGGTGGTAAACCAGAAAGCGTGATGGTTGTCAGCGGCATAAAGAAGCAAGCAACCGCTAAACCTTGCACAAATTGTGGCAAGGCAACATCGGCAAAGGTCATTTCAGGCTCAAAGGTCACGGCTCGCCAATAAAAGGTCAGGGCATAAACCATAAAGCTGATTGTGACTAAAATTCGCATATCAATTTTATGCCCTAATTTACCGATGATTGGCGAAAGTAAAATTGGGAATAATCCCACTGGGGCGGCTGCGAGCCCAGCCCAAGTCGCGGTGTAGCCATAAACTTGTTGGAGTAAAAGTGGGATAAGCACAACCGACCCCAAATACACCAAAAAGGCGAGACTAGTTGAAAGGCAGCCTACGCTAAAGTTGCGTGATTTGAACAGTGAAATATCTACAACGGGATTGTCATCCGTCAGTTCCCAAATGGTGAGCGCGATCAAACACACGACTGCAATCACGGTGAGAACAATAATCTCCGTTGAATTAAACCAATCTTGCTCTCTTCCTTGGTCCAGCATTAATTGCAAACAGCCTACGCCTAGAACTAATAAAACAAGCCCAACGGTATCAATAGGTTGATGAGAAATTTGGCTTTCTCTATCACCTAGAATCTTCCAACTCATTAAGACAACGGCAAGCCCAATAGGAACGTTAATAAAGAAAATCCAACCCCAATGAATGTTATCGCTGATCCAACCTCCTAGAATTGGCCCGAAGATAGGGGCAACCACCACAGTCATTGACCAAAATGCCAGTGCCATGCCGCGTTTTTTAGGCGGATAGTTATTGAGTAATAAACTTTGCGAAAGAGGGATGATTGGACCGGCAACCGCACCTTGGAGGACGCGGCAAATAATCAACATTTCCAAACTATGTGAAATACCACAAAGCCAAGAAGCAAGGACGAAAAGTAAGGTTGAGATTAAAAATAACCGCACTTCACCGAAACGTTTTGCCAGCCAACCGGTGATAGGAATTGAGATCGCATTGGCTACACCGAACGAGGTAATGACCCATGTGCCTTGGCTGGACGATGCGCCTAAATCACCTGCGATAGTAGGAATGGCAACGTTAGCGATGGTGGAATCCAACACCTGCATAAAAGTAGCAAGCGAGAGTGCTAACGTGAGAATAACCAGTGCACCGCCTTGTATCGGCGTAAAATGAGATTGCGACATTGTGAAACCTAATAGCTATTGTCGCGAATAATGGATTCGATCAAATTATTGACCGCACTTTCATCATATTGCAGCACATTCGTGGAATAAAGCGTTGTAGATGGCGATTGGTCACGCAAGGTTTCACCTTGGCTATCGGTCACATTCACTTTCACAGTCGCAGAAAGCCCAATGCGTAATGGGTTTTCAGCTAGTTGTTGCGGATCTAATTGAATACGCACAGGCACACGTTGCACCACTTTGATCCAGTTACCGGTCGCATTTTGAGTAGGCAATAATGAGAATGCACTGCCTGTACCCATTTCAATTCCGATCACTTTACCATCAAAAGTTTTATCTTTTCCGTAGAGATCAAAGTGAATTTTAACCGGTTGACCAATTCGCATATGGGTTAATTGTGTTTCTTTGAAGTTGGCATCTAACCACATTTGATCGGTAGTCACCACTGCCATTAATGCCCCGCCAACAGAAACTGCTTGCCCCACTTGTGCATTGCGACGAGCCACATAGCCTTTAATTGGGCTACGGATTTTCGTACGTTCTAAATTTAACCAAGCTTGTTTTAAATTACTGACCGCACTTTGAATTTGGGGCTGTTCACTTAAAGGACCATCTAGCAATAAGGCTTGATTTGCCTCAAGTTGGTTTTGTGAGGTCATTAAGTTTGCTTTGGCTAGTTCGACCGCTTCTTTGGCGTGTTGGAACGATTCTTTATCTATTGCGCCATCTTTGACTAATTGAACGCGACGATTCAAGTTTCCTTGTGCTTGAGCAAGGGTGATTTCATTCGCACGAACGGCTGATTTTAATTGTTTTACGGTGTAATTCAGTTGAGAAATTTGGCGAACGGCATTGGCTAAATTACTTTTAGCTTGCTCAAAACTTAATTTGGCATTGGTGTCATCTAACTCTAATAACACATCGCCCGCTTGTACGGGATCCATATTATCAACATTAATTTTCGAAATATTTCCCGCAACTTGTGATGAGACCATCACCTGATTGCCGCTGACATAGGCATCTTCCGTTTCTTCAAAGCCTTTAATAAAGAAATACCAATAAGCCGCCGAACCGATTGCAATCAGAAGAAGCAAAAGAATAAAAATGGAAAGCCCTTTTTTACGTTGTTGAGAT
>CAJZKN010000019.1:0-36457 GCA_916050345.1 Parahaemophilus parainfluenzae
GATGATTTAAGCAAAATTGATACGCTTTATAGCCATCCACAAGTGATCCAGCAGTGTAGTCAATTTATTCAAAGTCTTGAGCGTGTGCATATTGAATTCTGCGAAAGTAGCTCTCATGCAATGCAGCTCGTGGCAAGCTTGAATAAACCGAATATTGCGGCATTAGGCAATGAAGATGGTGGTAAACTTTATGGCTTACATGTGTTAAAACATAATATTGCTAACCAAGAAAATAACATTACGCGTTTCATCGTAGTGGCAAAACAAGCTCGTGAAGTTTCACCACAAATCCACACGAAAACCTTATTGTTGATGACTACATCGCAACAAGCGGGTTCTTTAGTGGACGCCTTACTTGTGTTTAAAAAGCACGGTATTAATATGACCAAGCTTGAATCTCGTCCTATTTATGGCAAACCTTGGGAAGAAATGTTCTATTTAGAAATTGAAGGAAATATTCATCATCCAGATACCCAAATTGCCTTGGAAGAGCTTAAGCAATTCAGTAATTATCTGAAAGTGCTTGGTTGTTATCCAAGTGAAATAGTGAAACCTGCGAAGGTATAATGAAAATAAAAAAGAGCGGTCGATTTAAAACAACGTTAAAATCGACCGCTCTTTTTATTGGGAATTCTTAAGCTTTTTTCAAGAACTCTGATTTCAACATGATTTTGCCACAATCGACGTTGTGATCACCGTTGACTAAACGGATGTTTTTGAATTTAGTGCCTTTCTTCAACACTTCAGATGAACCTTTTAATTTTAAATCTTTAATTAAAAGCACATCATCACCATCGGCTAATAAATTACCGTTGCTGTCTTTGACAATCAGTTGATCTTCATCGGCTTCAACTGCTTCGTTACCATTCCACTCATTGCCACAATCAGGGCAAATAAAATTCACAGAATCATGATAAACATATTCACCTTTACATTTTGGGCAAGCTGGCATTTGATCCATTTCTTTTTCCTTCTTTATCTGATTTAAGCAAAGTATAATGCGCACGGAGTATAACAAAAAAGTGACTATTCGCCAAAAAATGGGCATTTCACGGAATTTATGAGGTATTTATGAAAAAAATCATGCTTTTGAGCGCTGTGATGGGGAGTTTAATCTCAGCCAATACATTCGCTCACAATATTCAACCTAATCAACTTTTAGCCAATGTAACGGTTTCGGATAAAGGCGAAATCACTTTAAATGGCAATGATGTAGCGTATAAATCGTGGAGCTCAACGGCATTACCTGGCAAAGTCCGTGTGATTCAGCATATTGCAGGCAGAAGTGCGGCAAAAGAGAAAAATCAAGCGATGATCGAAGCCATCAAAGCAGCTCATTTTAACCAAGCCAAATATCAAACCACGACCATTATTAATGCTGATGATGCCGTTGTGGGCACGGGTATGTTTGTGAAAAGTAGCGCAGAAAAAGGCAAAAAAGAAAATGCCCATAGCCAAGTGATTTTAGATGATAAAAGTGCGGTTAAAAATGCGTGGGGATTACGTGAAAAAGACAGCGTGATTATTTTGCTTGATAAAACCGGCAAGGTGCAATTTGTGAAAGAAGGTAAATTGACGGATGATGAAGTCAAAGAAGTGATTTCACGTGCAACAGCATTAATGGCGAAGTAATAGAGTAATAAGCGGAAGTTCTCTTCCGCTTTTTTATCCTTTGAAATCCTTCATTAATTTTCTCAATGTGCCACAATTTCGTTGAAATTTACGGCAATGTGTACAGATGGCAAGATGCAAATTGAGCCCAATTTTTTCTTTAGTCATTAATGAGCGTTCTTGCGCATCTGAAATGAGTCGAGTCGCTTGGCGACATTTCATAAAATCACTCCTTAAAGTTTATGAGATAAGCAGTTTTGAAGTTGTAAGCGAGCACGATAGAGTGTCGTGTGCAAGTTACTTATGCTTAGTTGATTTTCTTGGCAAATTTCTTCGGAAGATAATTCCAAAAACTCTCTCATCATAAAAATCTTGGCTTGCTTGGCGGGTAGGCAAGTTAAGCAAGTTTCAAAAATCAGCCAGAATTCTTCAGAATAGACCGCACTTTCGCTCAGTTCGAGATCGAGTGGAGAATGTTCAGCTTTCCAGTGGCCCCCTTCATCAAAGAAATGATTAGTTTGTTCTTCATCTTCAATTTCGGTTTCTAGCACTAATTTGCCTTTCTGGCGAAGAAAATCAATGATTTTATTTTTTAAGATAGCAAAGACCCAGGTCTTAAATGCCGCTTGTCGTTTAAATTGCTCAAGATGGTTAAATGCACTTAAAAAACTCTCTTGCACCAAATCTTCAGCTAATACAGAATCGCCCACCTGTAATGTGGCAAATTTCAGCATTTGCTCTCTAATTTGAGCCAAGTCTTTATTGGAAATTCCAGTTTTCATATTTTTTCCTTGAAAAAAGTGTAAGAAATAGATTTCTCATTCGTCTAATGATAATGAAAGGGGAAACCTTTCCATCCAATGCTAATTATTCACAAATTAAGGAAGATTCAAAATGAAAAATATTACTTCAAAAACAACCTTTACCGCTATTGCTGCACTTTTCTTCGCCACCAGTCTTTATGCGACCGATATGAAATCTAATGAAATGTCGATGGCAAAAGATTCCATGCCGATGACAAAAGACGCTATGCCAATGCAAAACGACAAAATGGCATCTGATGGGATGATGAAATCTCATGATATGAAATCTCACGACATGACAATGGATAATATGAAATCAGAAGGAATGAAATCTGATGATATGAAAACAAAAGAAATGAAAGCAAAAGAAATGAAGAAAAAAGCAAAAACAATGGAAAAACCGAAAATGTAATGCTTTCTTCTTAAAAGAAAAACTGCGGTCAATTTGACCGCAGTTTTTGTATCAAAGTGAGATTATTGTTTACGCCACGTCGTGCCGTTGGCGCCATCTTCTAACACGATACCCATTGCCGTAAGTTCATTACGTGCCGCATCTGCTGCAGTCCAATCTTTAGCGGCACGGGCTTCGTTTCGTTGTTTGATAAGCGCTTCAATTTTTGCGACTTCATCATCGTCAGAACCAGCTTGTAAGAATTTTTCTGGATCTTGTTGAAGTAAACCTAAGATACCCGCTAATTCACGTAAACGAGCAGCAAGACCATTGGCTTTTTCTGCATCTTCAGTTTTCAATTTATTGATTTCACGCGCCATTTCAAATAAGACAGAAAGAGCGTTCGGCGTATTGAAATCATCGTCCATGGCTTCACGGAAGGCTTCCACAAAATTTTCACCGCCAAAAGCAACCGCACTTTGATCTGTGCCACGTAAAGCGGTGTATAAACGCTCTAATGCACCTTGTGCTAAGTTCAGGTTTTCTTCGCTGTAATTGAGTTGGCTGCGATAGTGTGCCGTTAATAAGAAATAACGCACCGCTTCTGCATTGTAGTGGTTTAATACATCACGAATAGTGAAGAAGTTGCCGAGGGATTTCGACATTTTTTCTTTATCTACCATAATCATGCCAGAATGGATCCAATAATTCACATATTGGCCCCCATGAGCACAGCAAGATTGGGCGATTTCATTTTCGTGATGCGGGAACATTAGGTCAGAACCGCCACCGTGAATATCAAAATGTTCGCCAAGTTGTTTGCAGTTCATCGCTGAACATTCAATGTGCCAACCTGGACGGCCCGCACCCCATGGTGATGGCCAGCTTGGTTCGTTTTCTTTCGACATTTTCCAAAGCACGAAATCCATTGGGTTTTTCTTGATTTCATTAATTTCAATACGCGCACCGGCTTGTAATTGGTCAAGATCTTGGCGTGATAATTTGCCGTATTCCTTAAAGCTTTCTACATCAAACATCACATCGCCATTGTCTGCAACATAAGCATGACCACGTGCAATCAGTTTTTCCACAATCTCAATAATTTCAGGAATATGATGTGTCGCACGAGGCTCAAAATCTGGACGTAGTACGTTTAACGCATCAAAATCTTTATACATTTCTTGCACCATGCGATCTACAAGTTGATCGCAGGTTTCTTTGTTTTCTAATGCACGTTTAATGATTTTATCGTCCACATCCGTGATATTACGCACATAAGTTAAATCGTAACCTAAAGAACGTAAATAGCGGGCAATCACATCAAAACATACAAAGGTACGACCATGGCCAATATGGCATAAATCGTAAACGGTCACGCCGCACACGTACATACCCACTTTTCCTTCATGGATAGGTTTGAATATTTCTTTTTCTCGAGTGAGGGTATTAAAGATCTTTAGCATATTTTTTCTCTTAGAACTGGTTGGAAAACGACCGCACTTTTTCTGCTCATGGTGGCGCTTTCTCGCCATTTGTGGAATAATGAATGCCTTAATTTTCAAGAGGAAAACAACATGGTTACATTACACACAAATTTTGGCGATATTAAAATTAAACTTGATTTTGATAAAGCGCCAATCACTGCAGAAAACTTTTTAAACTATTGTAAAAACGGTTTCTATGATAACACAATTTTTCATCGTGTTATTGATGGATTTATGATTCAGGGCGGTGGTATGGAAAGCGGAATGCGTGAAAAAGCAACAAACGCACCGATCCAAAATGAAGCTAACAATCGTTTAAGTAACAAACGTGGCACAATCGCCATGGCGCGTACCTCTGATCCACATTCTGCAACGGCACAATTCTTCATTAACGTGGCAGATAATGACTTCTTAAACTACCGTTCAAAAGAGATGTTCGGCCGTGAAGTGGTACAAGAATGGGGCTATGCCGTATTTGGTGAAGTGGTTGAAGGCATGGATGTGGTTGATAAAATCAAGAAAGTAAAAACCGGTAATAAAGGCTTCCACCAAGATGTTCCGACAGAAGATGTGGTGATTACATCCGTTTCTGTCGAATAATTAATTTGGTGTGTGGATGCGCAATCTACACACCTTTTTTTCTTAAGTGAAATAACGCGATGCCTTTCTTCGATACTCATACCCACCTTGATTATCTTCATCATGACACTGGTGAGCCATTAGCTCTGCTTGTGGAGAACGCTAAGCAAGCTGATGTGCAAAAAATTTTGATTGTGGCGGTAAAAGAATCGGATTTTAAAACAATCCAAAATATGACCGCACTTTTCCCTGAGCATCTTTATTGTGGACTTGGGTTACACCCTCTTTATATCAAAGAACATCAAGAGCATGATTTAGAGAAATTGGATACGGCATTATCCGTTCGTAATCAAAATTGTACGGCAGTGGCAGAAATTGGCTTAGAGTGTGCGATTCCAGATTTATTGACGGATGAATTATGGCAAAAACAACAGCACTTTCTGGAGAGTCAGCTTTATTTAGCGAAGAAATACAATCTGTCGGTCAATTTACATAGTCGTAAATCCCACGAGCAATTATTCCGCTTTTTAAAACAAGCCAATTTGCCTAAATGTGGTGTGGTGCATGGTTTTTCAGGAAGTTATGAGCAAGCAAAAAGATTTGTGGATTTAGGCTATAAAATTGGCGTAGGCGGCACAATTACTTATGAACGCGCGAATAAAACGCGTCAAGCGATTGCCAAGTTGCCATTAGAGGCGTTGGTGTTAGAAACGGATACACCAGATATGCCGGTGTTTGGTTTTCAAGGACAACCTAATCGACCAGAGCGGATAGTTGACACCTTTGAGGCATTATGCCGTTTAAGAAGTGAAAATGCTGAAGTCATTAAAGAAACGGCTTGGCAAAATAGCTTAACCTTATTCGGTTAAACCTTAAAACGATAAATCACTTGATTGGCTGAACCGCGCCAAACCAAGCTTGGGTCAGCCTGTTCTTGTATAAATTTTCCATCAATGAGCACGTCAATATAAGGCAACATTTGACGTTGATAATCATCAAGTTCATCTAATTTATAACCCGTCCACACCCAAATATCCTTATCAGGACATTCTTTTTTTACACGTTGTACAAAAGGAAGTAAGGCTTCAACATTACGAGGATGCATCGGATCCCCACCGGAAAGCGTGAGCCCTTGACGTTTAATACGCGTATCTTTTAAATCATTGATGATTTGTTGTTCCATCTCTTTATCAAATAATACGCCATTATCAAAAGACCAGCTCTTTTGATTGTAGCAACCACGGCAACCATGCGTACAACCGCTAACGAAAAGGGTACAACGTGTACCTTCGCCATTTACAACATCGGTAGGGTAGTATTGGAGATAGTTCATGGTTTTACCTTAAAAGTGCGGTTGATTTTCTCGTCAAATTCACTGAATTGATAAATTAACCTTTGCAATACAGGGCCAATTCTTGCATAATAGCCCATCTAATCGCATTGCGATATCAATGGAAATCTTCTCGGTCTCTCGCAACGGTGTCTGGTTTACTCGGTCAGGTTCGGAAGAAAGCAGCCAAAGTCGGAATTTCTGTGTGCCGAGAATAAGCTGGGAAGATTTCCACCCAACTTATCCTTTCTTATTTTACACTCGCTCCACTAATTGTTTAAAGAACCCTTTTTCTAATTGCAATAATTCTGCGTAAGTGCCTTTTTCAATTAGCTTCGCTTCATCAATCACATAAAGTTCATCAAATTGCTCAATCGCCGTTAAGCGGTGAGTCACCATAATTAAGGTTTTATTCTCAGCATGGGCAAGAATCAAACGCAGAATTTGGCGTTCAGTTTCGCGATCTAAACCTTCGGTTGGCTCATCTAATAATAAAATTGGCGCATCATTAAGTAAAATACGTGCTAAGCCTAAACGACGTTGTTCTCCACCAGATAGTGGACGGCCGCCATCACCTAACCAAATATCTAAGCCTTGTTCTTGTTCCAACAATTTGCCTAAACCAACTTGATTTAACACCTCGATCATTTTTTCATCAGGAATATTGACCGCACTTGCGAATTGCAGATTTTGACGAAGTGTATCGCTAAATACATGTACACGTTGTGTTAAAAAGCAGAATTGGCTGCGTAATGTGTCTTCTGTATAATCAGCAATTGGCTTACCTGCAAGGAATAATTCTCCTTGGTTGGCATCATAATTACGCACTAAAAGCTGTAATAACGTGGATTTTCCGCTACCTGTTTTACCTAAAATTGCGATTTTTTTGCCTTTTTGAATGGTTAAATTCAGGTTTTCTAAAGCACGATTTTGACGTTCAGGATAAGTAAAAGAAAGATCTTTCGCTTCAATTAATGTTGTGGTGTTTTGATCGAACTCCGCTTTGCCATTAAAGGTCACTAATGGTTGCTGTTCGATAATATCTGTCACGCGTTCAGCCGACGCAATTACTTGCCCGATATGTAAGAACGCCGAGCCTAATGGCATTAAGATTTCAAACGATGCAAGGGCGGCAAAAGTGAAGAGCGCAATAAACGCCATACGATATTCATCGTCGCCAAACTCAGCTTGTGAGCTAAACCACAACATTGCGGCAATAATCAAACCATTTAAGAAGAGTGAAAGTGCGGTTGAAAATCCGCTTAAATTGGCTTCTTTCTGTTGATCTGCTTGCCAATTTGCTTCAGTTTTAGCCATGTTATCTTTCAATTTATCTTCGGCATTAAAGAGCAATAATTCAGCTTGCGCTTGTATAAATTCTAAGAATTGTGTGCGGTAAAGTGCACGTGAATGCACGAGTTTATCACCGAATTTTTTACCAAGTTGGTAGAAAACGGTTGGAATAACCAATACCAATAAAAGCAGGCTCACACCTAGACCCAAGGCCAAAGGTGCATTGACGAAACTTAGGCCAATACACATGGCTAGAATCACAAAAATAGCCGTAATAAATGGTGCAATTAAACGAAGATAAAGACTATCTAGCGTATCCACATCAGACACTAAGCGGTTTAATAAATCGCTGTTACGGTAGCGATTTAACACTGCAGGGCTTAAGGGAATAATCTTCTCAAAAACTTGTACCCGTAATTTAGCCAAAATGCGAAAAGTTGCATCGTGGGTCACCAATTTTTCGAAATAACGGAAAAGGGTACGGCTAATGGCAAGCCCACGCACAGAGGCTGAAGGATAGAAGAAATTAAATAACGTGCCAAGACCCGCAATTGCTGTTGCCGCTAAAAACCAACCTGAAGTAGTTAGCAAGCCAATACTGGATGCGAGGCCAGTGATCATTAAAACCAAGCCTAAAAATAAAGGCAACTTGGCGAATTTAAATAAACGTAAAAAGGGAAGTAAGGCACGCATTATTGAATATCCTCTTTTCGTTGAGCCAATAATTCGGCAAAGAAGCCTTGATCTTTTAATTGGTTGAAATGGCCTTGTTGAACAATTTCACCTTCTTGCATCACTAAAATGTTGTCGCATTGTTTTAGATCTTCAATGCGGTGTGTGATCATTAAGGTGGTTTGGTTATGGTTCATTTCTGAAAGGGCAGCAAGTACCAGATTTTCAGACTGAGCATCAAGGCTAGCTGTTGGCTCATCGAGTAATAATAAATTGCCTTTGCGGAGTAAAGCGCGAGCGATCGCTAAGCGTTGTGCTTGGCCTACGGATACCCCTATCCCACCATCTTTAATTTCACTATCTAAGCCTAATTTATCGGTAAACTCTTTCGCTTGAGCAGAAATCAAGGCTTGCTCAATTTGCTCATCAGTTGTTTGAATATCACCTAAAAGTAGATTTTCTTTGATGCTACCTTGTAGTAGTAATGGATTTTGACCTACCCACGCAATTTGTTTACGCCAGTCGCTTAAACGGCTTTGATTAAGTTCTACACCGTTAATTTTTAAGCTGCCTTCATAAGGTAAGAAACTCAGTAATACATTGATTAAAGAGGTTTTTCCTGCACCACTTTGGCCCACAAGGGCAATATGACTTTCTTTCGGAATATGGAATGAAAGCGGCTTCGTTAATGGTTGACCTTGTGGAGAAAGTGCCACTAAATTTTCAGCCTGAATTTCGACCGCACTTTGTGCTGGAATTGGTTCATTGCCTTGATGTGCAATTAAATAATCAGCTTCTAAGAAATCGACAATGGCATCAGCGGCGCCAATACCGGCTGCACGATCGTGATAATAAGTCCCGAGATCACGCAATGGTTGATAAAACTCTGGTGCCAGAATTAAGCAGAAAAAGCCAGTAAATAAGGTCAGCGTGGTGCCATAAGTGCCAAATTCGACTTGGCCTAAATAGCTAAAACCAAAATACACCGCCATTAAAGCAATGGAAATGGAGGTGAAAAACTCTAATACAGCAGAAGAGAGAAACGCCATTTTAAGTACAGTCATGGTTGTTTCACGGAAGTCTTCCGTTGTATTTTCAATATGTTGAGTTTGTTCTGAAGTGCGGTTGAAAAGACGCAAGGTTTCTAAACCGCGTAAGCGATCCAAAAATTGAGCGCTTAAGCGAGAAAGGGTGGCCATATTTTTTTGGCTGCTATCTGCAGCTGCAATTCCTACTAGAATCATAAAAATAGGCACAAGCGGTGCGGTGACCATCAAAATCAATCCAGCGGCCCAGTTGAGTGGGAATACAGCAATTAAAATCACCATTGGTACAATGGCTGACAAACTTTGTTGTGGTAAGAAACGCGCATAGAAGTTATGCAGATTTTCCACTTGTTCAAGCATGATACTTGCCCAGCTACCAGCTGGTTTGTTATTGATAGTCGCAGGTCCCACTTGATGGATTTTATCTAAAATCTTTTGACGCATGTGATTGCGCAGTAATCGACCTGCTTTAAAGCCAATTTTTTCGCGTAGCCATAAAATGACCGCACGTAAAGCAAAAGTGATGATTAATGCAATAAAATAGGGAACCAGTTCAGCGCGATCGACATGTTGCATAATGAGCTTGTCGAGCAATGTCGCAAGAAAATAGGTTTGAGCCACAAGAATTAAGGAGGAAAGTGTGGCAAGGGCAATATTGGTGCGCATTAATTTTTTAACAGGTTCTTGTTGCGCACGAAGCCATTTTTGTAAATATTTTTGGCGAAGTTTATCCATTGTTTTTATTTATCCTAGGATAGGATGAGTTGGATGGAGGATTAAAAAATCTACCTTTGAAAAATAATAGGTGCGTGAAACCTTGTTTTACGCACCTTACATGAGAATTTAGTGCACTTATTCTTGTGCATCTAAATAACGTTCAGCATCTAATGCCGCCATACAGCCTGTTCCTGCTGAAGTAATGGCTTGGCGATAGTTGTGATCCATCACATCACCTGCTGCAAATACGCCTTCCACAGAGGTCGCTGTCGCATTGCCTTCAAGACCTGATTTAACGACGATATAACCGTTATTAAGTTCAAGCTGGCCTTGGAAGATTTCAGTATTTGGTGCATGGCCGATAGCAATAAATAAACCGTCTAATTTCACGTCTTCTTTTTCGCCAGTTTTCACGTTTTCTAAACGTACACCTGTTACGCCCATGTTATCGCCTAACACTTCATTCAAAGTGCGGTCAGTATGAAGCACGATTTTGCCTTCTTCGACTTTTTTGTATAAGCGATCGATTAAGATTTTTTCTGCGCGGAAACTATCGCGACGGTGGATTAAATGTACTTCAGAAGCAATATTCGCTAAGTAAAGTGCTTCTTCCACTGCGGTATTTCCGCCACCGACAACGGCAACGGGTTTATTACGATAGAAGAAACCATCACAGGTTGCGCAAGCTGAAACGCCGCGGCCTTTATAAGCGGTTTCAGATTCTAATCCGATATAACGTGCTGATGCGCCTGTTGCGATGATTAATGCATCACATGTGAAGGTTTGCATATCGCCATAAAGTTTGAATGGGCGAGAAGATAAATCGACTTTGTTAATATGATCAAACACGATTTCCGTTTCAAATTTTTCAGCGTGTTGCAACATACGTTGCATTAAACCTGGACCCGTGGTCATTTCAAAATCACCTGGCCAGTTTTCAATTTCATCCGTAGTAGTAAGTTGGCCACCTTGTTGAAGACCGGTCACTAAAACAGGTTTTAAGTTTGCACGTGCGGCGTAAATAGCGGCGGTATAACCTGCCGGGCCTGAACCTAAAATTAATAATTTGCTGTGTTTAACGTCTGACATAAAGAATCCTTTGTTTATAAAATAAAGCATGAGGCTTTTGGAATTCGTTCATTATAAAGCCTTCATGCATAAAAAAATAGTTGATCGTATTAGTAAAGCAATGAATACAGCAATCGGCGATATTTATTGGTGATAGGATCTGCGTTACCAATGGCTGATAAAATAGATAAAAACTGTTGTTTCACTTCACCATTTTCCGCAGAAAGATCTTGTTTAAGAATGCTAAATAATAAATCCAATGCTTCTTCGTTTCGATTAGCTTGATGTAGCTGAACTGCCAATTTCAACGCAATTTCAGGCGTTGGATTTTTCGCATAATCTGCTTGTAATTGCTGAATTTCTGGCGTATCAGCCGCTTTAATTAAAAGCTCAATCTGCGCTTGTAATCCATGCCAACGGCTGTCGCGATCCTGAATAGGGATTTGCGCTAAAATATCTGCCGCCGGCTCCGTTTTCTTCATCGCAATATAGGTTTCCGCATAAAGTAATGCCACATCGCTGTTTTTCTTATCTGAAAGCTCCCACGCCTCTTTCAGTAATGGAAGGGCGGAGTTGTAATCTTCCACTTGTAAAAAATCTAAGGCTTTTTGGAATTTTAAATCTTCTTCTTTTGGCAAAATCGCACTCAAACGTTGCAATAAGCTGGCTTCATCTAATGCACCAGGGAACGCATCTATTGCTTGAGCTTCTTTGAAAAGATAGGTCGTAGGCAATGCTTGAATACGAAATTGAGCAGCAATCATTTGCTCTGTTTCACAATTGACTAAGCCGAGGATAAATTGCCCTTGGTATTGTTCAGCAACACGTTGTAGAACTTTTGCAAAATCAGCTGATTCTTTATGGCTTGGCGCATAAAAGTTAATGACAAGCGGGGTTTCAACAGAACGTTGCAACGTTTCGGTAAGATTTTGTTCGTTCAGTTCAACTAAAAAAGGTAAATCTGCCATTTTTATTCCTTGATAAATGGAAAATGATGCCTGATTTTAACAAAGTGCGGTCAGTTTTAGAAATGTTTTACAGGAAAAGAAAAGGGCAGTGTTAATCTACCCTTATTCGCTATCTATTTTTATTCTTTTGTTTCTTCCACTTTATCTTCAGGAAGCACGAGGTTAAGAATTAAGGCAAGTAATGAACCTACGGTAATGCCTGAACCGAGCACTTCTTTGAAAAAGTGCGGTAATTTATCAAGCAATTCTGGACGAGTCGTCACGGCTAAGCCACAGCCAATAGAAATGGCAATGATTAAACCATTGCGTTTACTACGTGCGACTTTATCCAACATTTGAATACCCGCAGCGATAATCATCGCGAACATCATTAAGCCTGCACCACCTAATACTGGTAATGGAATTGATACAATTAATGCACCGAATACAGGGAATAAGCCCGCTAGTGCTAGAAGCACACCGGTTAGCGCAACCACGTGACGACTTGCCACGCCAGTTAGAGAAATGACTCCAATGTTTTGTGAGAATGAAGAGAATGGTGTGGTGGACATAATGGCGGCTAAAGCAGAGCCTAAACCATCGGCTAAAACCCCGCCGCGTAAATGTCTGCCGGTGATTTCGGTTTTGGTAGCATTACCTAGGGCTAAGAAGTTACCACTTGATTCAACGATCGTCACTAAATAGGCAATAGACATACCGATAATGCCTGAAATTGGGAAGGCTAAACCAAAGTGTAGTGGTTGTGGAATCGCGAAAGTTTGTGCTTGTTTTACGCCTTCAAAGCTTACCCAGCCCATAGCTAAACAAACGATATAACCAGTCATCATCCCAATAACGATGGCGGCAGCAGAGAAAATCCCTTTACCCCATTGCACGAGAGCGACCACGATCACTAAGACAAAGCTTGCCATCATTAAATTTTCTGGCGTCGCATAATTCGCATCACCACGTTGACCACCTGCAAACCAGTCAACGGCAACTGGAATCAGGCTTAAGCCGATCATCATAACGACAGTTCCCGTCACAAGTGGTGGGAATAATTTACGAATATAGGGCATGAAAAAGCTGCCGATAATCATCACTAATGAACCAATGAGAGAAGAGCCTAATATACCAGCGATGCCATATTCACTGAAACCAATGGCAAGTGCAGCAGCAACGAAAGTAAAACTGGTCCCCATTACACTTGGTAAACGAATACCAATAGGCCCCAAGCCTTTACATTGGATAACGGTCACTACGCCGGAAATGAGCAGGGCCGCATTCACTAGCGTAATGGTATCTTCAGTCGGTAATTTTAAGACGTTACCAATGACTAATGGTACGGCAATAATTCCCCCTAGTGCGGCAAGTAAATGCTGTGCGGCAAGAAGTAAACTCAATCCGAAAGGTGGTTTGTCTTCCACCGTATAAAGCAAGTTGTTATTCATTTGGTTTCCCTAAGTAAAAAAATTGTGCGAATTATACGTTAATTTTTATTTCAGGCAAACGTTTGCGTAAACAAAATAAAAAAGTGCGGTTAAAAATCATCTTGTTTTTAACCGCACTTATTAGGTTTTAAAGGTTACATCCAGAAGAGATAAGCGATTGTCCCGATAATTAGCATACAGGTTAAATCAATAAATTTACCCACGCGGATCATTTCGGATTGTTTAACAAAACCTGTCGAGTACACAATCGCATTTGGTGGTGTCCCGACCGGCATCATAAAGGCACAAGACGCTCCTAGGCCGATAATCATCGCAAAACCAAGCGGTGGCATATTCAGTGCTTGTGCGATGGAAATAAAGATAGGGACAAGTAAGGCCGCACTTGCAGTGTTTGACGTAAACTCAGTTAAGCAGACAATAAAGGCTGCAACAATTAATGCCATCACATAGTAGTGACCGCCTTCAATGATGAAGACAATACCATCTGCCATGATTTTACTTGCACCAGACTGAGTTAATACCGAGCTTAAGGTTAAACCGCCACCGAAGAGGAACAGCACGCCCCATTCTGTATTTTCTTGTACTTGTTTCCAACTTGTGATCCCAGTTACACAAATGACAATTGCTGCGGAGAGTGCAACCATACTGTCAAAACTACCAATTGGTTTTGGTAAGCCTAATAATTGAGAAATAATAGGGTTAAGGTATCCACCAAAAATCCAAAGAATCGCTACGGTGATAAAAATGACCAAGGTTAAAACACGTTGTTTAGTCATGTGAATTTTTTCAAATTCAGCAGCAAAATGAAGGCCTAATTTGGGTTTAAATACAAGATATAACCAACCAATAATAAGCGGGAATAAAATTAACATGACTGGCGTGCCATACATTAACCAGTCAGCAAAGTCTAAATGGAGCTGTGAAGCGGCAATGGCATTAGGCGGGCTTCCCACAAGTGTTCCCATTCCACCGATGGTCGCACTATAAGCGATCCCTAAAAGTACGAAGACATAAGTATTATGTTCTTCTTTTTGATCTAATTGACTCAGAATGGTCATTGAAAGCGGAATCATCATTGCTGCTGTCGCTGTATTACTCATCCACATAGATAAAAATGCCGTAGCCAAGAAAAGGTAAAGCACCGCAACAAAGAGACGACCTTTTGCTAATTGCATGATTTTATTAGAAATCATTTTGTCGATCTTTTGCACATTTAATGCGGTAGCAATCGCAAAACCACCAAAGAATAGGAAAATGGTAGGATCAGCAAAGGCAACAAGCGCCTCTCGACTATTTACCAATCCGAGTAACACAGACAAAATTGGAACAAATAGCGCCGTGATAGTCACGTTTACCGCTTCTGTTAACCATAAAATAGCCACGAATGCCAATAATGCTAAGCCTTTATTGGCAGCAGGCTCAAAAGGAAGAACGTTTAATAAAACAAAAAAGAGAATCACATCAGCAAGGAATACCAGTGCATTTTTATTCCAAGCTTTAGATTGTGAGTCCGTAATAGGGGTTTGTTGCATATATTTTTTCCTATATATTTTTTCTATATATTTTAATAATTTGGCGATTCTAGCATAAGTGTGTTTAATCAGAAAATAGGGGAGTACTAAAAATTGATTAGTATTAAAGCAAAGTGCGGTCAAAATCAGATATTTTTGACCGCACTTTATTCGTGGAATATTTGTTTAACGGGATAAAATCACTTTCACTTGCTTTTGTAATGTTGGTACTATCTCTTGTTCAAACCATGGATTTTTCTTGAGCCAAATTTGGTTGCGTGGAGAAGGGTGAACGAGCGGGAGAAAGTGAGGGAGAAAATCACGGAAATGGTGAACCGTCTCAGTGACATTAAGGTTATTTTCTGGCAAATAGTATTTTTGTGCATATTGTCCAATAAGAATCGTCAGCTCGATATTGGGTAAATTAGCGAGAATTGCTGGATGCCATTTTTCCGCAAAACCTTTGCGCGGTGGTAAATCACCCGATTTTCCTTTTCCAGGGTAATAAAAATCCATTGGGATAACTGCAAACATACCTGAATGATAAAAGGTATCGCGATCCACATCTAGCCATTCACGTAGGCGATCACCGCTTTTATCATTCCAATATAAACGACTTTCTTGGGCTTTAATTCCGGGGGCTTGTCCGACAATATTAATACGAGCCGTGGTTGGTGCAGCAAAAAGCGGTTCAATGCCTTGTGACGTAAAAGATTGATTGTCAGGATCTTGCATGATGGATTGAGTGATTTGTGTAAGTGTTGGCATGATTCTTCCTTATTTATTGAAATAAAAATAGCTCATTTTTGATGAGCTATTTTATCATAATAACGAAACGACCATTATAGATGTTTTACACGGCGTTTTACTTCTTCCTGTTTACCCGCATTGAATGGGCGAGCATCAGGACTGCCGAGATAACCGCAAACTCGTCGGGTTACAGACACTTTTGCACTGTCATGGTTGCCACATTTCGGACAAACAAAGCCTTTACTTGTGCAATTAAATTCTCCTGTGAAACCACATTCGTAACATTCATCAATTGGCGTATTAGTGCCATAATAAGGCACGCGATCGTAGCTATAATCCCACACATCTTCGAGTGCCTTCAGATTATGTTGAATATTTGGGTATTCGCCATAACAAATAAAGCCCCCGCTTGCTAATTCAGGATAAGGCATTTCAAAGTCTAATTTATCGTATGGATTCACTTTTTTCTCTACATCTAAGTGATAGCTATTAGTGTAGTAGCCTTTATCGGTAACGCCTTCAATGACTCCAAATTGTTTGGTATCTAAACGACAGAAGCGATCGCACAGGTTTTCACTTGGTGTGGAATAAAGGCTAAATGCATAGCCGGTTTCTTTCTGCCATTGTTTTACCGCTTCGCTTAAACGACGCACAATCGCGATGCCTTTTTTACGCAGTTGTTCATCGTCAAAAATATGTCCTTTTTTATACAGTGCATTGATGGTTTCGTGAATGCCAATATAGCCTAAAGAAATTGATGCTCGGCCATTTTTGAAAATATCCGCAACCTTATCATCAGCTTTTAAGCGAACGCCACAAGCGCCTTCCATGTAGAGAATTGGTGCGACACGGGCTTTGGTATTTTCTAAGCGAGCGATACGTGTAAGCAAGGCTTTTTTCGCAAGGGCTAAGCGTTCATCTAAAGTGCGGTAGAATTTTTCTTCGTTTCCTTGTGCTTCAAGAGCAATACGAGGAAGGTTCAAACTCACCACGCCTAGATTATTGCGACCATCATGCACTTCATGACCGTTTTCTTCATAAGCACCCAAGAAACTACGGCAACCCATTGGGGCTTTGAATGAGCCTGTGACTTTAACCACTTGATCATAGTTTAAAATATCTGGATACATGCGTTTTGAGGCGCATTCTAATGCTAGTTTTTTAATGTCATAGTTTGGATCTTGTTCGTTTTGGTTCACACCTTTTTTAATCGTAAAGACCAGTTTTGGGAAGACTGGCGTTTTGTGATTTTTACCCAAGCCACGAATACGGTTTTTCAAGATTGATTGCTGAATTAAACGTTCTTGCCAACTTGTACCTAAGCCAAAACCAAAGGTAACAAACGGCGTTTGGCCATTGGACGTATGGAGCGTATTAACTTCATATTCAAGGGATTGAAACGCATCAAAACATTCTTTTTCAATTAGCGCTTTGGCATAACCTTCAGCATCCTGAATTTGCCATTGGGCGGCATTTTTCAAATGTTTTTCAAAACTGAGTTGAACATAAGGCGCAAGCACTTCATCAATGCGATTGATGGTTGTACCGCCATAAATATGGCTGGCTACTTGAGCAATAATTTGTGCGGTAACTGCTGTTGCTGTGCCGATAGATTTAGGCGGTTCAATTTCGGCATTACCCATTTTAAAGCCATGAGAGAGCATGCCTTTTAGATCAACGAGCATACAGTTAAACATCGGGAAAAATGGCGCGTAATCTAAGTCATGATAGTGGATTTCGCCTTTTTCGTGAGCTTCCACGACATCTCTTGGCAGAATGTGACGCTTGGCATAATGTTTTGCCACGATACCTGCCAGTAAATCACGCTGGGT
Organism: Parahaemophilus parainfluenzae; assembly: GCA_916050345.1. GTDB lineage: Bacteria > Pseudomonadota > Gammaproteobacteria > Enterobacterales > Pasteurellaceae > Haemophilus_D > Haemophilus_D parainfluenzae_AA. Next base: position 17,486 of record CAJZKN010000019.1, read on the forward strand.
CGGGATCACTTTCGCATCTTTATTCGCATTTTCATTAAGTAATTCCACGTTGCTTTGTTCAATCAGCCCTTCAATTTCTTTGGTTAATTGGCTGCGTTTTTCACGAGCAAGATCACGATCGTGACGATATTCAATATAAGCACGTGCAATTTGGGGATACTTGCTTGTCATTAAGTGATCTTCAACGATTTTTTGAATCTGGTTGATATCAATTTCATGCTGATAGTGACTAAAAATCTCGGTATTAATTCGCTGGCTCAGATCATGGATATACATTTCATCAACAATATTGGCCGCACTTGCCGCTTTTCTGATTGCATTAGTAATGCGTTGTAGGTCAAACCCAATTCGTGAACCATCACGCTTAATCACGAAGAAAGCATTCATTTTATGACTCCTATATAGCTAACTTAAAAAAAACGAAGGCACTATATATAGTTTTATTTTTCCAGTCAACACACAATATGTAGTGTTATTTTGTGTTTTTTGATGCTTGAAATTGAGTCGAAACCTTGCTAAATCTGGAAAGAATATGTGTTTTTGTTGAGAATTACTCTCAAATCATTTTTTAATAAATTTGATCTATATCAAGGTTTTTGGCAATAAAAAACGGACGAAAAATCGTCCGCTCTTTAAGTCATAGAAAAGAAATTAAGCTGCAACCATTACCATGGCTGGGCGAATCACTCGACCATTTAAGGTATAACCTTTTTGTAACACAGTGGTGATTTGGTTGCTTTCAAACCCTTCAGCTGGTTGCATAGAGATAGCTTGGTGAAGATCCGGATTAAAGGTATCACCTACTGCACCAACAGGCTCGATACCAAAGCGAGAAACCGTTGAGAGTAACTCTTTTAAAGTCAGCTCGACACCATCGAATAGGGCTTTGATGTTTTCATCTTCCTTATTGGCTGGTGTGGCAAGCGCACGCTCTAAGTTATCAATGGTATTTAAAATGTCTTTTGAGAATTTTTCGAGCGCAAATTTATGTGCTTTTTCGATGTCTTGTTCGCTACGACGACGCATATTATCAATTTCTGCACGCGTACGGAGCAATAAATCTTGCTCTTTTTTAGAGGTTTCTTCTACTTGTGCTTTTAATTGTTCTTCAAGTTCTTGTACGCGAGCGATTGCTTCTTCTAACGGATCTTCCGTTGCGGTGGTTTCCTGCTGAACTTCTTCAACAAGTTCTTCATTTTCATTTAAGTTTTGTGCTTGTTCTGACATCTTTTTCTCCATTTATCAAAAATTAGTGCTATTTTAGCAAAACTGAATTGCTATGTAATATAATGGCTAAAATTTTAAATTCAAGTGCGGTCAAAAATCAGTAAGTCTGTACTTGGGAGCAATCATAGTTATGGATGAATTAGTCAAATCATTTAAAACCATCGCCTTGATGGGAAAACCACGTCGCGACATTAATTTGCAAATGCATAAAAACTTATATCAATGGTTGAAAGAGCGAGGATATCAAGTTTTAGTTGAAAAAGAAGTGGGGGAAAAATTCGGTTTACCGGAAGAGGTGTTAGCAACGGTTGAAGAAATTGGAGAGCAAGCTCAACTCGTGATTGTAATCGGTGGTGATGGCAATATGCTAGGGCGTGCTCGCATTTTGGCTAAATATAATATTCCAATGATTGGTATTAACCGAGGCAACTTAGGCTTTTTGACCGATATTGACCCGAAAAATGCTTATTCTCAGCTAGAAGCGTGTTTAGAACATGGTGAATTTTTTGTAGAAGAGCGTTTTTTATTGGAAGCTAAAATTGAACGAAACGGAGAAATTATCTCCAGTAGCAATGCCGTAAATGAGGCGGTGATTCACCCCGCTAAAATTGCGCACATGATTGATTTCCATGTTTACATCAATGATAAATTCGCGTTTTCTCAGCGTTCAGATGGTTTAATTGTTTCCACTCCCACAGGTTCAACCGCTTATTCACTTTCCGCAGGTGGCCCGATTTTAACGCCAAATTTAAATGCGATTGCCCTTGTGCCGATGTTCCCGCATACGCTTTCTTCTCGACCATTAGTAATTGATGGAGACAGTAAAATTTCAATTCGCTTTGCAGAACATAACACTTCACAGTTGGAATTAGGCTGTGATAGTCAAATTGCACTCGATTTTTGCCCAGATGATGTGGTGCATATTGAAAAAAGCCCGCACAAGCTACGCTTATTACACCTGAAAAATTATAATTATTACAATGTATTAAGCACGAAATTAGGCTGGCTTAAAAATTTCTAATCCAAAAAGTTAAAAATTTCTTTACTGTATATTACATCAGTTATAATATATGGATATACAGTTAAGGAGATTTTTTATGCTAACCCAACTTACCATCAATAATTTTGCGATTGTTCGTCAATTAGAGATTGAATTGGCGAAAGGAATGTCTGTGATCACGGGGGAAACCGGCGCAGGAAAATCTATTGCTATTGATGCGTTGGGTTTATGCTTGGGGCAGCGTATTGAAACGTCTATGGTTCGAGAAGGGCAGGAAAGAGCTGAAATCTGCGCCTCCTTTTTTATTGAACCAACGAACCCCGCTTATCAATGGTTGCAAGAGCAAGAATTGCAGGATCCTGATAATCCTTCCGATTGTATTTTACGCCGTGTCATCAATGCAGATGGGCGTTCTAAAGCCTTTATTAATAGCACGCCTGTATCGGCTTCTCAATTAAAAGAAATTGGTCAATATCTTATTCATATTAATGGGCAGCACGCTTCACAATTATTATTGAAAAATGACTACCAGCTTCAGTTGGTGGATACATTTGCACATCACCATGATTTGCTCGCACAAATGCGAGAAGATTATCGAGCGTGGAAAAATCTTCAAACGCAAGTTAAAACCTTTCAACAAAAAGTTGCCGAAAATGAAGCGAAGAAACAGCTTTTACAATATCAGGTAGAAGAGTTGGATGAGTTTGCGCTTCGTCCAAATGAATATTTAGAATTGGAAGAGGATCAACGTCGTCTATCAAATAGTGAACAGCTGACACAGTTATCACAATCAGCCTTACAGCTACTCAGTGAAAATGAGACGGTGAGTATTGATTCGATGCTTTATCGTGCGACACAGTATATTGATGAATTAAGCGAATTAGATCCTCGATATGCTTCTGTTCAAACAATGTTGAATGATGCACTTATCCAAGTGCAAGAGGCGACAAGTGAAGTTCAACATCTTGCTTCTCATATTGAACAAGATCCGATGTTATTACAAGAGATTGAGCAACGTTTAGGGCAAGCTTTACAACTTGCACGTAAGCACAATGTGAAACCAGAAGAATTGGTGGATTGGCATCAAAAATTAAAAGCAGAATTGACCGCACTTTTAGATTTTTCGGAAAGTGAAGAGCGTCTGATTCTAGAAGAAAAAGCAGCCTTTGAGAAAATGCAACATACGGCAAAACAATTACATGAAAGTCGTTGCCAAGCTGCAGGAAAATTAGCACAGCAGGTTACACATTCTATCAAAGGGCTTGCAATGGAGAATGCCGAGTTTTTCATTGAAGTGAATTCAGATTTAACTAAAGTGACGGCAAATGGGGCGGATAATATTGTCTTTACTTTACGTAGTAATTTAGGACAACAAGCACAACCGCTAGCAAAAGTGGCATCAGGTGGTGAGCTTTCTCGTATTTCATTAGCGATTCAAGTCTTGACATCAGATCAATCAGCGATTCCAACGTTAATTTTTGATGAAGTTGATGTTGGCATTAGTGGGAAAACCGCGAGCGTAGTGGGTAAATTATTACGTCAATTAGGCGATAAATGCCAAGTGCTTTGTGTGACTCATTTACCACAAGTAGCATGTCATGGACATCATCAATTTAATGTAGAGAAATTTACCGTTGATGATAAAACAGAAACTAAAATGACCGCACTTTCTCAAGAAGAGAGAGTTCCAGCTCTTGCAAGATTACTGGGTGGCAGTGAAATTACAGAACTAGCCTTGGCGAATGCGCAAGAAATGTTGGATTTAGTGAAGTAAAATCAGGTAAATAAATGGGCGCTTGTCGCCCATTTAATGCATTAATGAGCTGAATTTTGTCGTAAAGCTTAGATTCTTCTTGTCACATTTTAAAAATACTTGATAGGAATGCTTGCTTATTAGTCAAAAAAGCGTATTATAGACGTCTATACGTCAATACATCCAAAAGAAGAGAACTTATGTCTAGCTATTTATTTACTTCTGAATCGGTTTCAGAAGGACATCCAGATAAGATTGCCGATCAAATTTCTGATGCGGTACTTGATGAAATTTTAAAACAAGATCCTAAAGCACGTGTGGCTTGCGAAACCTATGTAAAAACAGGGATGGCGTTAGTCGGTGGTGAAATTACTACATCAGCATGGGTTGATATTGAAAATCTCACTCGCCAAGTCATCTGTGATATTGGTTACAAACACTCAGAAATGGGGTTTGATGGCAATTCTTGTGCGGTATTAAATGCGATTGGTAAACAATCATCTGATATTAACCAAGGTGTGGATCGTGAGAATCCATTAGATCAAGGTGCGGGTGACCAAGGGATCATGTTTGGTTATGCGACAAATGAAACGGAAGTCTTGATGCCTGCGGCGATTACTTATGCGCATCGTTTAATGGAAAAACAAGCTGAAGTGCGTAAAAGTGGCAAATTAGCATGGTTACGCCCTGATGCGAAAAGCCAAGTGACCTTAAAATACGAAGATAACAAAATCGTGGGTGTAGATGCAGTCGTCCTTTCTACACAACATAGTGAAGAAGTGTCACAAAAAGAAATTTATGAAGGCGTGATGGAAGAAATCATCAAGCCAATTTTGCCAAGTGAATGGTTATCTCAACAAACAAAATATTTCATCAACCCAACTGGTCGTTTTGTGATTGGTGGCCCAATGGGAGACTGTGGCTTAACAGGTCGTAAAATCATTGTCGATACATACGGTGGCGCAGCTCGTCATGGTGGTGGTGCATTTTCTGGTAAAGATCCATCAAAAGTAGACCGTTCAGCGGCTTATGCAGCACGTTATGTGGCAAAAAATATCGTTGCGGCTGGCCTTGCAGATCGTTGTGAAATTCAACTTTCTTATGCAATTGGTGTGGCAGAGCCAACTTCTATCATGGTAGAAACCTTTGGTACAGGAAAAGTATCAAACGAAGTATTGGTTAAGTTAGTGCGTGAATTCTTTGATTTACGCCCTTATGGTTTAATTAAAATGTTAAATTTAATTCAACCAATCTATCGCCAAACTGCGGCGTATGGACACTTTGGTCGTGAACAGTTCCCATGGGAAAAAGTAGATCGCGCTGAAGAATTACGTGCGGCAGCAGGTCTAAAATAAGTAAATTAAATGTATATGATAAAAACCGCTAATTTAGCGGTTTTTGTTTACTTAGCATGATGATGTCATCTCAAACTCAGTTTCGGCATTTAAAAATGCAGGTGCAACGCAAGCTTGCAGAAACATTACAACTGGCTGAACGTCACTTTCAACAGAAATTTCCTATTCCGACAATCAGTTTTGACTTGCGAGGTGTAAAGGCCGGCGTTGCATACTTGCAGAAAAATGAGATTAAATTTAACCGCACTTTGCTACTCGAGAACTCAGATGAATTTATTCATCAGGTTGTTCCCCATGAATTAGCCCATCTTATTGTGTATCAAGTATTTGGTCGAGTGAAACCGCATGGACAGGAATGGCAAGCGGTGATGACACAGTTATTTAATCTTCCAGCTGATACTTGCCATCAATTCGATGTGGAAAGTGTACAGGGTAAAATGTTTGCTTATCAATGCGAATGTCAGACCCATTATTTAACGATTCGTCGGCATAATCGCATTCAACGAGATAAAATTGCCTATTTATGTCGAAAATGTCAGGGAAAATTGGTTTTTCATAGTGAAAATTCATAAGCAGTGTGGTATATTTCTAGTGTTTTCAATCAAATAACAGGGGTTATCCAATGAAAAAATCATTATTAGCTATCGTTGTCGGTGCATTAGCGGTTGCTTCAACTGCAAATGCAGGTTTATATGCAGAAGGTGATCTTGGTCTTTCAAGAACTAAATTAACCAATGGTGGTTCAAGCAAAACTAAAATTGAGCCTCGTGTTGCAGTAGGTTACAAATTAGGTAATGTGCGTGTAGCAGGTGATTATACTCATCACGGTAACTTCCAAGGAACTAAAGTTCAAGGTTTAGGTGCGACAGTATTCTATGACTTCGATACCAACTCTCAAATTGAACCTTATGTTGGTGCTCGTCTTGCGGCAAACCGTTTCAAATTTGAAGAACGTGCGGATCAACGCTATAAAAGCTCTTCTGAAACCAAAGTGGGTTATGGTGTGGTCGCGGGTGCTAAATATAAATTAGCAGACAAAGTGTATGCAAATGGCGGTTTAGAATATAACCGTTTAGGTAGCTTTGACGATACTAAAGTGAATAACTATGGCGCTAAAGTGGGCGTAGGTTACGAATTCTAATTTCCCTTTTGAAAAGTGCGGTTGATTTTCACCGCACTTTTTTTGTGGGATGTAAAAGTTTGTATCGTGTTAATCTATTTGTGATTAATTCATGTAGTAGTTAAAATCCTCGTTCTAAATGAAATCGAGGATTTTTTATTTTTAGAGGTGAGAATATGATTATCGTTTATGGCATTAAAAACTGCGATACGGTGAAAAAAGCATTGAAGTGGCTAGCTGAACATAATATTGAACATAAATTGCATGATTACCGTGTAGATGGATTAGATACTCAATTCTTACAACAAGCAGAAGCACAATTTGGCTGGGAAAATTTAGTCAATAAACGTAGTACGACTTGGCGTAATCTTGATGAAAATGTGAAAAATACACTCTCGAAATCTACCGTACTTTCCGTATTAGCTGAAAATCCAACGTTAATCAAACGCCCGATTATTTTGCAAGATGGTAAGGCATTGATTGGCTTCAATGAAAAAGAATATATTGCAGTATTTAAGTAGTATTAAAGTAGGAGGATTTTATCTATTTCGGGAATAGTTCAATTGGTGCTGGCAGTAGTATGTTTACCAAAAATGCATAAGTAAATAGCCATCTTTTAACCTTGCCTTTGGCAGTTAATAAGAATAATATTCATTACAGTATTGTTACAATCTCAATCATTGATGTGATAAATGTTTCATAACGGTTGCGTATTTGTTTGAAAGATTTTATGTGGTTGAATTGTGGTTTTTATGACTCAAGTGCCAAAACAAGGGATTGATTATGCATAACAAATCTTATTTTGCCCTCCTTCCTCTTTCATTTTTTATATCTAATGCTTTTGCTGAGGATACGCAGTCTGTAACATTACTGGATCCTATTGTGGTAACAGGTGTTACTCAGACGAATACCAATTCAGTTAAACTTAATCCTAAAACAACGCTTCAACCTTTACCTGCTGGTGATGGTGCAGATTTATTGCAATCTGTGGCAAATATGAGCGTGATTCGTAAAGGTGGGAGTTCTGGCGATCCGTTATTTCGCGGATTAGGTGGTTCTCGCTTGAATATTCAAGCAGACGACCAATTCATTTATGGTGGGTGTAGCAACCGAATGGATCCGCCAACAGCTTATATTTTCCCATCAGCTTATGATGAAGTTGTGGTGACCAAAGGTCCCCAAACTGTAACTGAAGGTTCTGGCTTGGTGGCTGGTGCAGTTCGTTTTGTTCGTAAAGAGCCTGAATTTGATACTCAAAATACCTATTTAAACGGCAGTGTCACACTTGGTGGAAACAAACGTAGAGATGCTTATTTCGATGCGATGGCGGGTGGCAAATATGGTTATTTACGCACGAGTATGTCACACAATGAGGCGGGGAATTATAAAGATGGCGATGGCAATCGAATTCATTCCTCTTTTGAGCGCCGTAATCAAATGTTACAGCTTGGTTTCACCCCGACAGAAAACACCTTATTAACCGGAACTTATGAACGTAGTCGAGGCGAAGCGGCTTATGCAGATCGAATGATGGATGGGAGTAAGTTTGATCGTGATGCGTGGAATGTTCGATTTGTACAACGCAATATTACTCCGTGGTTCACTGAACTTGAATTACGTTACGGTCAAAGCAAGATTGATCATGTGATGGATACTTATAGTATGCGTTATTTAAGCATGATGGGAAATCAAGTTAAAAAAGCGATGAATCCAAAGCGTGAAACCAATACAGGGCATTTGAAAGCAACCTTTGATTGGCCGGATATTAATTTGCAAACAGGCATCGATTATACGCGTGATAAACACCTTTCACGTATGGAAATGAATGGTGAGGGCTATAGACACAAGCCTTATCAACCACAGCAAAACTTTACTCAATGGGGTGGATTTGTTGAGGGGGCTTGGACGGCAAGCGATAGTCGTAAGTTTATTTCTGGTTATCGTTATGATGAAGTGAAAGCTGAATACGACACTTTAATGGCGAATAACCCAAATAAACATCATACGTATGGGTTACATTCAGGTTTCTTCCGTTGGGAAGAAGAAATCAATGGCACTAAATATTATGCCGGTGTAGGGATTGCAGAGCGAGCGCCAGATTATTGGGAACGCCGTGCAAGCCAAGTTTTAGATAAAGAGCAAAACCGTCAAATTGATACGGGATTGATGTGGAAGAATGACACCTTTGATTTTTCTGTGTCGCTATTTGGTAGTGATGTCCACGATTTTATTATGTTAGAACGAGTAGGTAAAGATGTCTCTGCTCGTAATATCAAGGCAACTCGATTAGGCGGCGAAATTGAAGGTAAATGGAAATTTGCACGTCACTGGGAAATCGGTAGTAGTCTGGCTTATACCTATGGTAAAAATCGCACAGACGACCGTCCACTTGCTCAAACACCGCCATTAGAATGGAAAAACTCATTAACTTGGGATAATGAAACCTTGAGCGCGGGAATATTATGGCGAGTGGTTTCGGCACAAAAACGCTATGCAGCGGGACAAGGCAATATTATTGGGCAGGACATCGGTGCTTCAGCAGGCTTTGGAACGTTATCCTTTAATACAGGGTGGAAAATTAATAAATATGCCACTTTACAGGGCGGAATTGATAACTTATTTAATAAATCCTATGCAGAGTTTGTGAGTAAAGGCGCAGATCCTTCAGCGGGGCTTCAAACTGTTCGAGTGAATGAGCCAGGGCGTCAATATTGGTTACGTTTACAAGTTCAATTCTAGGATTCTTCATAAACTAATAAAAACGGATAACGAGGTTATCCGTTTTTTATTTGAACAGATTTAAATTGAAGGAAAATTTTGTTAAATTAGACCGCACTTTTAGTCGTAACTGAATATTATGAAACAAAAAACTATTGAGCTTGCACAAGCATTAATTCGTCGTCCCTCTATTAGCCCAAATGATGAGGGCTGTCAGCAACTAATTGCGGAACGTTTGGAAAAACTCGGCTTTCAAATTGAATGGATGCCTTTCAACGATACGTTAAATTTATGGGCGAAGCATGGTAGTGGTGAGCCAGTCATCGCCTTTGCTGGGCATACCGATGTGGTACCGACCGGAGATGAAATGCAATGGGCTTATCCGCCGTTTTCTGCCGAAATTGTAGATGATATGCTTTATGGTCGTGGTGCGGCAGATATGAAAGGCTCATTAGCAGCAATGATTGTAGCGGCGGAAGAATATGTGAAAGCTAATCCGAATCATAAGGGCACGATTGCTTTGTTGATTACTTCTGACGAAGAGGCTTCCGCAAAAGATGGTACGGTTCGTGTTGTCGAAACCTTAATGGCGCGCGGTGAGAAAATTACTTATTGCATGGTAGGTGAGCCGTCTAGTTCAAAAACATTAGGCGATGTAGTCAAAAATGGTCGTCGGGGTTCGATTACAGGTAACCTCTACATTCAAGGCATTCAAGGTCATGTGGCTTATCCTCATTTGGCGGAAAACCCAATTCACAAAGCGGCACCTTTCTTGCAGGAATTAACCACGTATCAATGGGATAAAGGTAATGAATTTTTCCCACCGACCAGTTTACAAATTGCAAATATCCATGCGGGTACAGGGAGTAATAATGTCATCCCTGGTGAGCTTTATGTGCAATTTAATTTACGTTATTGTACGGAAGTCACTGACGAAAGCATTAAGCAGAAAGTGGCGGAAATGCTCGAAAAGCATGGCTTGGAATACCGTATTGATTGGAATTTATCAGGTAAACCATTTTTAACGAAACCGGGCAAATTATTAGATGCATTAACGATGGCAATTGAGCAAACAACCGGTATTACACCACAAGCAGAAACAGGTGGCGGTACCTCTGACGGACGTTTTATTGCATTAATGGGCGCTGAAGTTGTGGAATTTGGGCCGCTTAATGCAACGATTCATAAAGTGAATGAATGTGTAAACGTTGATGATCTTGCTAAGTGCGGTCAGATTTATCATCAAATGTTAGTGAATTTATTGGATAAGTAAGATGAAATTAACGCCCGAAATGTTAACCGGCAAATCTCGTGAACATTTGATCAATTTGCCTACACCTCATTCTCCAAATCATTTTTTGCAAGCTGAGACAATGAAAGCGTTTCAAGGATTGCAACAAAGTGCGGTCAAAAATGGCTTTAATTTACAACCCGCGAGTAGCTTTCGTGATTTTGAACGTCAACAACTCATTTGGAACGGTAAATTTAACGGTGAACGCAAGGTTCATGATGATGAGGGAAATCCATTAGATTTAGCGTTATTAGATGATTGGCAAAAAGCACAAGCTATTTTACGTTGGTCAGCGCTTCCGGGGGGTAGTCGTCATCATTGGGGAACAGAAATCGATATTTTTGATCCTGATCTTTTGCCTCAAGGTCAATCTTTACAACTTGAACCTTGGGAATATGAAAAGGGTGGTTATTTCTTTGAACTTAGTGAATTTCTTACTGAAAATCTATCGCACTTTGATTTTGTTTTGCCATTTATCAGTCAGCCAGAAGGTAAAAAAATCGGTCGAGAGCCTTGGCATATTAGCTATTTACCGTTGGCAGAGCTGGCTTCACGATTATTTACGCCAGATGTGCTATTACAAGTTTGGCAGCATGAAACCGTGGCTGGAAAAGAAACGTTAATTACACACTTGCCTGAGATTTTTGAGCAATATGTGGTTTAACAAAAAACGCAGCGAGTCGCTGCGTTTTTTTATGGTTTGATTAATTCTTTTTATTCTTTTCCAAGGATTTATGCTGAATTTTTACATCCTTACCTTTTGCTTGGAAATATTCTCCAATTTGTTGAGCGATGTAAACAGAACGATGTTTACCTCCAGTACAACCAATGGCAATGGTGAGATAGCTTCGGTTATTTTGCTCTAACATCGGTAACCACGTTTCAATGTAATTACGCGTTTGGTAGATAAAATTATTCACTTCATCATGCGCAAGTAAAAATTGCGCAACAGGCTCATCAAGCCCCGTCATTGGGCGCAGTTCTGGATTCCAGTGTGGGTTAGGCAGAAAACGCACATCGAAGACATAATCGGCGTCAAGCGGAATGCCATATTTAAAGCCAAATGACTCAACCACGATCTTAAGTTCTTTATCAGTATTACCGCGTAAAACTTCTCTTAAACGTTCAGATAACGCATGAGTGGAAAGTGGCGCAGTATCAATAATAAAATTAGCATGTTGAATTAAAGGCTCAAGTTGCTGATATTCTAAATCAATCGCTGATTCAAGCGGGAGATCTTGTGCTGAAAGTGGATGAAGACGACGTGAATCGCTGTAACGACGAATAAGTGTACTACGATCGCTGTCCAGAAAGATGATTTTGACGGAATAAGTAGCTTGAATATCTGTCAGGATTTTGTCTAAGTCAGCACTTGAATGAGGAAGATTTCGAATATCGAGGCTGATGGCGACAGCCGTTTGAGTTTTGGCGAGAATATTGGTGAGTTGAGGAAGTAAATCGAGAGGAAGATTATCCACGCAATAATAGCCCATATCTTCCAAGGCTCGTAATGCGACAGATTTCCCGGCTCCGGAGCGACCGCTGATAATAATAATTTCCATCTGCGTGATTCCTTATGGTTGGTAGGTTAGGTTATACCTCTTGAGGTTCAATATTATCTAAATTTGTGTCATCCTCAGATTCCTCTGAATGATCGGCACATTCAAAAATTTGCCAAATTTCATCCGCACTTTGTGCTGAACGAAGTTGTTTAATTAAGTTTTTATCAGTTAATTTTTCATTGAGTTCTGCGAGAACAGGAATATATTCTTGGCGGAGATTTTCAGGTACAAGCACAGCAAAAACGATATCTACGGGTTTATTATCTGCAGCATCATAATCAACAGGACCATCTAATTGCATAAATACCGTTAGGATCTTATCTGAGACCGTAACGGGTAACTTGGCTTTAGGCATAGCAACACCATTGCCTAATCCTGAATTACCTAATTTTTCCCGTTCAAATAAACATTCAAAACAAACCTGTTCACCATTTTCGCAGTGAAGTTTTTCCACAACGAACGCGGCAATAGATTCAAATAATCGTTTCTTGCTAGAAAAAGCAACCCCCTGACGAATATCATCAGGGGAGAGCAATGTCGTAAATTTCATAGGTTATAGTTTAAATTGTTCGCCTAAATAGACACGTTTAACGTGCTCATCATTCATGACTTCTTCTGGTGTGCCGGTCGCGATAATTTTCCCTTCACCAACAATGTAAGCGCGTTCACAAACATCAAGGGTTTCGCGTACGTTATGGTCAGTAATTAACACGCCTAAGCCACGATTACGGAGATCCGTGATAATTTTCTTAATGTCCGTCACCGAAATAGGGTCAACACCGGCAAAAGGTTCATCTAATAAAATAAATTTTGGATTTGCCGCTAATGCGCGTGCAATTTCTACACGACGACGTTCACCACCAGAAAGCGATTGTCCCAGGCTATCACGAATATGGCCAATGTTGAACTCATCAATTAACTCATCCGCTCTCTCTCGGCGTTGCTCAGCGGTGAGATCTTTACGAATTTCTAATACCGCCATAAGATTTTCATACACCGTTAAACGACGGAAAATAGAGGCTTCTTGTGGTAAATAGCCAATTCCTCGACGAGCACGTTCATGCATAGGTAATACGCTAATATCATCGCCATCAATGGTGATTTTTCCCTGATCGTGACGCACTAAACCAACGACCATGTAGAACGTTGTAGTTTTACCTGCACCATTTGGACCAAGTAGGCCAACAATTTCATTGGAGTTTACGGTTAAACTCACATCAGAAACCACTTTTCGGCTCTTATAGCTTTTTGCGAGGAATTCAGCTTGTAATACAGACATCGGTTATTTTTTACCTTTTTGTTGTAATTGGGTCGGAATTAAGACAGTTTGCACGCGTGATTTTCCATTACCATTGGCTTTTAACTGTTGTTTTTTCACATCATAAGTGATGCGTTCACCGTTAATTTTGCTATCTAATTGTTTTAATTCAGCATTACCGGTCAATGTTAAGAATTCAGTGCCTAAATCGTAGTGAACTTTATTCGCTCTACCGTCAACAGGTTTACCATCATCAAGTTGCTGGTGGAAGGTAACAGGGCTACCAAATGCTTCAACAGTTTCTTTTTTACCTGAATTTTCTGGTGGGCGAGTAATGACCACTTTATTGGCTTTAATCAAGATGGAACCTTGCGTAATCACAACGTTATCTGTAAAGGTTACCACGCTGTTTTCCATATCTAAAGATTGATTATCTGAGACGATATTAATCGGTTTATTGGTATCATCTTTTAACGCAAAAGCAGACAAAGAAGTCATCATTAAAGCCGTTAAAAGCAGAATTTTATTGTTTGTTGATTTCATAATATGTTTTTACCTGTTCCTTTAGAGTTGCAACTTGCTGACGTAAATTTCCGACGAGCTTCAATCCGCTAGAGTTAAAGTTTAATCCGTTAATTTTTACTTGTGTATCGGAAGTAATGTCTTGTGTTTTTAAATTAATCACTGCGGCTTCAGTCTCAACACGTTGTAGGCGAGATAAAGGATCAAGGCTCTCGGCAACCACACCACCTTCAAGATAGAGCATTTGATCTTTCGTTAATTTTGCCTTTTTCGCGCTAAGTTTCCAATTTTGTTTTCCTGATTGAATTTTATCGGTTTTTGCTTCTTTATCTTTATTGTCCAAAGAGACATCAAAAAGATAGACTAACGGCGAAATAAAATCCGTATGACCGTCTTGTGTGTAATATTCCACTTTGTCGGAAATCGCGAGATATTGTTTTTTGCCTTCAGGCGAGAATACAGTGGTTTCCATTTTATTACCGACGTATTCTGGGCTATCAGGCTTTTTAATGAGGCTTTGTAAATCGCTATGATCTTGATTAAGCGAATAATACCAGCCCAATAAAGCAAGAGCGATGACACCTAAAATAATATTCCAACGAATATTCATAAATAACGTTTTTTCCTTATTAAAAGGGTAGCTAATCATAGCACTTTTTTGACACAAAGTGCGGTCAAAAATAGCTGTATTTTAGTCTTCTAAAATAAGTGTTTTTAAGATCTGATAAATCTCTCTATAAGCTTTTGACGGCTTATTTTGTTCCTTCTCTTTTTGTGCTACACGAATCAAATTACGTAATTGTTGGCGATCCGCAGAAGGATGTTCATTTAACAAATCAGTCAGTGCTGCATCACCTTTCGCAACCAATTCATCACGTAAGATTTCCAATTTATGCAACATCGCTTGCTGCTGATTATGTTTATTTTCAATTTTTTCTAAAGCTTCACGAATAGGCTCTGCATCAATTGAGCGTAAGAGCTTACCAATATATTGTAATTGGCGACGACGTGCCTCTTTTTGCAGACGTTGCGCTAATTCAATGGCATCTTTTAAGCTATCGTCTAGTGGAACCTTAGTCAGATTTGCTTTGGTTAAGTTCACCAATTTCTCGCCGAGCTGTTTTAAATCCTCAGCGTCACGTTTGATTTCACTTTTGCTTACCCAAATAATCTCTTCTTGGTCTTCATCTTCCCAATCAAAGGCTTCTTTTTTCTTACGTTTTGCCATTCTGTTACCTTATGAAAAATTTGGTGCATTTTAGCATAAACTTTCAAAATAAGATAAAATGGCGCAAATTTTTAATAGGATTATCACCATGAAAACAGCAGAAAATTTAACCGCACTTTTAAAATCTCAAGAGCAAACATTGCGTGATGCAGTCAGTTTTGCGATTGAAACCGCAAAGAAAGCGGGCGCCACCGCTGAAGTTGGCGTGACAAAAGTGAGTGGTTTATCGGTTTCCACCCGTCTGCAAGAGATTGAAAATGTTGAATTTACTAACGATGGGGCATTAGGTATTTCCGTTTATTTAGGCCAACAAAAAGGTAATGCCTCTACTTCAGATTTAAGTGAAGAAGCGATTAAAAACACCGTTGAAGCAGCACTTGCCATTGCAAAATATACCTCGCCAGATGATTGCACAGGGCTAGCAGATAAAGAACTAATCGCTTTTGAAGCGCCCGATTTAGCACTTTATCATGGCGCAAATGTTGATGTTGAACAGGCTACAAAATTAGCTTTAGAGGCTGAAAAATCAGCGTTGGAATACGATGCTAAAATTGTGAATAGTAATGGAGCAAGCTTTAATTCGCATACAGGCGTGCGTGTTTATGGCAATACACACGGCATGCTACAAAGTTACTTATCTAGCCGTTATTCTTTATCTTGTTCGGTGATTGGCGGCGAGTTAGATCAGCTTGAAAATGACTACGAATATACGGTTTCACGTGAGTTTGATGCGCTTTCTTCAGCGGATTGGGTGGGGCAGAATTGTGCGAAAAAAGTGATCGCGCGTTTAAATCCACAAAAATTAACAACACGTGAAGTGCCCGTGATTTTCTTAAATGATGTGGCAACTGGATTAATCTCTCATTTAACGGGGGCGATTAGTGGCGGCAGCTTATATCGTAAATCCAGTTTCTTGCTCGATCATCTTGGAAAACAAGTATTGCCAGATTGGTTCCAAATTAGTGAGCGTCCGCATTTGTTAAAACGTTTAGCCTCCACGCCTTTTGACAGCGAAGGAGTGCGAACACAAGATCTTGAAATTATTCAAGATGGCGTGTTGCAAACCTATTTGCTCACCAGTTACAGCGGTAGAAAAATGGGCATGCAAAGTACTGGTCATGCAGGTGGTATTCACAACTGGCTTGTAAAACCAAATTTAACGGGGGGATTGACCGCACTTTTACGTCAAATGGACACTGGTTTATTGGTTACTGATGTCATGGGGCAAGGCGTAAATATTGTGACCGGGGATTATTCCCGTGGTGCAGCCGGTTTCTGGGTGGAAAATGGCGAAATCCAATATCCAGTTGCTGAAATTACCATTGCCGGTCAATTACAAGATATGTTGAAAAATATTGTGGCAGTAGCAGATGATGTTGAGCATCGATCCAATATCCAAACTGGCTCAATCTTACTCGACAAGATGAAAATCTCAGGGAATTAATAAATTTATAAAAATGATAATAATTCTTATTGACAGATATTTTCTTTCTGCTACTATACACACATCTGTTTCGTAGCGATTGCAGGTTGCTTCAACAGGTAGAGTAGAAAGTAAATTCGTTAGGGTTAAAAAGGCTGAAGGTTTAAACTTCGGCCTTTTTTATTGTAGAATACGCAAACGATTAAATTAAAAAGGAAAGACCATGAAAAAACACCACGTCGATATTATGATTTCAGAAGCGGATGTCCGTAGTCGCATAGCTGAACTTGGCGCGGAAATTACGCATTTTTATCAACAAAAAGCCATTGATAAACTGATTGTTGTCGGGCTTTTACGTGGTTCATTTATGTTCATGGCCGATCTTGTGCGTGAATTAAAATTACCGGTAGAAGTGGAGTTTATGACCACTTCAAGCTATGGGAGCGGAATGACAAGTAATCACGATGTGAAAATTACGAAAGATCTTGAAGGTGATATTCGTAATGAACATGTGCTGATTGTTGAGGATATTATTGATACGGGGTACACCCTTGAAAAAGTGCGTGGTATTTTAAATTTACGTGATCCTGCAAGCTTGGCGATTTGTACCTTGTTAGATAAACCTTCTCGTCGAGAAGTTGAAGTACCTGTTGAATGGATTGGTTTTTCTATTCCGGATGAATTTGTTGTCGGCTATGGTATTGATTACGCTCAACGTTATCGTAATCTAGGCTATATTGGTAAAGTGGTTATAGACGAATAATTTATTTTTCAATAAAAAGAGCGGTCAAAATTCACAGAGATTTTTGACCGCTCTTTGTTTGTTAAGATTAGCGTTTTGCTTTTTTGATAAACTTCATCAAGCGTTTACGTTTACGTAATTGGTTTGGTGTGAGTTTATTTTTTCTACCCGCGAATGGGTTTGAACCTTCTTGGAATAGCAAGCGAATTGGCGAACCAATAATTTTCAAACTCTTACGATAATAATTAGATAAATAACGTTTGTATGAATCCGGTAATTTATCCATTTGGTTACCATGCACCACAATAATCGGTGGATTATAGCCGCCTGGGTGAGCGTATTTTAATTTAATGCGACGTCCGCCAATCATTGGTGGTTGATGCTCATCCGTTGCCATTTGTAAAATACGGGTGAGAAGGGAAGTCGTCATTTTTTGTGTCGCACAAGCATAAGCTTCTTTAATCGAATCAAAAAGATTACCCACGCCACTGCCGTGTAAAGCAGAAATAAAATGCACACGAGCAAAGTCGATGAAATCAAGACGGCGATCTAATTCGGATTTGACGCGATCTTTCACATTTTGATCTAAGCCATCCCATTTATTTACGACGATCACGAGCGAACGACCAGCATTTAAGATAAAGCCAAGCAGAGAGAGATCTTGGTCTGAAATATTTTCGCGCGCATCAATTGTGAGTAATACCACGTTTGCATCTTGAATCGCTTGTAATGTTTTGATGACAGAGAATTTCTCAACGGCTAAATGCACTTTGCCACGTTTACGCACACCTGCTGTATCAATCAAGGTGTATTGCT
Source organism: Parahaemophilus parainfluenzae (assembly GCA_916050345.1). Lineage (GTDB taxonomy): Bacteria > Pseudomonadota > Gammaproteobacteria > Enterobacterales > Pasteurellaceae > Haemophilus_D > Haemophilus_D parainfluenzae_AA. The sequence continues at coordinate 35,501 of CAJZKN010000019.1, forward strand.
GACCATCGCGTTCCATTGGAATATAGATACTGTCGCGTGTTGTACCTGGCATATCGTAAACCACCACGCGATCTTCACCTAAAATACGATTGGTTAATGTCGATTTACCAACGTTTGGACGGCCTACAATCGCAATTTTGATATTTTTATCTTGTTCGTCTTCAAGCTCTTCGTCTAATGCCTCATCAATTAATGACGTATCTTCTTCTGAATCGAAGTCAAATTCGTGATCCCATTCATCTTTTTCTTCTTCATCAGAAGTGCGGTCATTTTCAGCTTCATTTTCTTGTAATTTTTCCGCTAAAGGGGCAAGTACTTGCTCCATCAACTGGGTCACACCACGGCCTTGTGATGCGGCAATTTGTTCAATTTCACCTAAGCCTAATTGATAGAATTCTGCACAGTGTGAATCTGCATCAATACCATCAGTTTTATTTGCCACCACGACGGTTGTTTTATTAGTGCGTTGGCGTAAGTAGTTGGCAATACCAATGTCTGCTGCCGTTAAACCTGCGCGCGCATCCACTAAGAAAAGCACGACATCGGCTTCTTCAATCGCTAATAAGGATTGTTCTGCCATTTTTTCTTCAACGCCTTCTTCTGTGCCATCAATACCGCCGGTATCGATCACTATGAAATCATAGCCAGAAATATTGGCATGACCGTATTTACGATCTCGGGTTAAACCAGGGAAGTCTGCGACAAGAGCATCGCGAGTACGAGTTAAACGGTTGAATAGGGTGGATTTACCTACGTTTGGGCGACCCACTAAGGCAACGACAGGAGTTGTCATAAAAAATATCTCTGTAAAGTGTAAATTGGGTTAATTATAGCGAATGTTGGCTGGCAGGTAAAATTCGGGCATAAAAAAAGCACCTTCTGGTGCTTTATTATCTCGGCTTAATTGGCGGAATGGACGGGACTCGAACCCGCGACCCCCTGCGTGACAGGCAGGTA
>CAJZKN010000020.1:0-34910 GCA_916050345.1 Parahaemophilus parainfluenzae
TCACAATTTCTGTCACACGTGCTGGTAAGCGTTTACCTGTACGCACATAGAAAGGCACACCTGCCCAACGCCAGTTTTCGATTTCGCAACGTAGCGCCATAAAGGTTTCAGTGCGAGAGTTAGCAGGTACACCTTTTTCTTGTAAATAGCCTTTGACTTCTTTGCCATCAATTTCCGCAGCAGTGTATTGGCCAAGCACTAAGTTGTGCTCAACGTCATCTTGCGTTAATGGACGTAAAGAATGCATGACTTTGGCCACTTCATCACGCATTGAGTTCGCATTGATGATTGCGGGTGGTTCCATGGCAACCATGGCTAAAACTTGTAATAAGTGGTTTTGGAACATGTCACGCATTGCGCCAGAACCATCATAATAGCCACCACGTTCTTCTACACCAATGGCTTCGGCACCCGTAATTTCGACATAATCAATGTAATTACGGTTCCAAAGTGGTTCGAATAAGCCATTCGAGAAGCGCAAAACAAGCAAGTTTTGTACGGTTTCTTTACCAAGATAATGATCGATACGATAGATCTGATGTTCTTCAAAGAAACGATGAATTTGGACGTCGAGTTCTTGTGCTGTTTTTTCATCGTAACCAAAAGGTTTTTCGACAATAATACGTTTCCAACCGTCTTTTTCTTCGTTTAAACCATGGGCCGCGAGGCATTCTGGAATTACACCATATAAGCTTGGTGGCGTGGACATATAGTAAAGGGTGTTGCCATTCGTTTGATATTTAGTATGTAATTCTTCTAAACGAGGGACTAATTTACCGTAATCCGCAGCATCAGATGTGTTTACCGCTTGGTAATAGAGATGACTACAAAAAGCGTCTAGCGTTTCTGGAGTGGTTTCTTCTGTTTCAAGTAACGCTTCACGCATTTTTTCACGGAAAGTCTCATCGTTTAATTCTGAACGCGCGACACCTAATACAGAAAATTTGTTTAAGCGGCCAAATTTGAAGAGATTATAAAGTGCGGGAATGAGTTTACGGTGAGTTAAATCACCGGAAGCACCAAAAATTACGATACAGTTATTATTCGTTTGCATATTATTCCTTATTGTTCCGAGTAGTATTTTTAAATAATGCAATATATTACTGCACTTTACCAATCGAACCAATCAATTAAATTGAAAGACAGATGCCCAATTTTGTGTATTATCTGCCACCATCACAAAGGGTGGATTAATTAAACTTTCACGATGATTATAGGTGAGCGGCTGATAGTGCGGATCGAAAATCATCCCATTGATTTCAGCTAATAAAATTTCAGCGCCTGCCGTATCCCATTCACCGGTTTTGCCGAGGCGAACATAGCAATCAACAATTCCTTCTGCAACCAAACCACTTTTCAAACTACTCGAACCCACCACCGTAAATTCACATGGCAAATTCTTCGCTAAAATTGACCGCACTTTTTCTTGTGAGGTGGTGGCGCCTACGGCGATTTTTAACGGTTTGGTGAGATCTATGTTTCTTGGCTGTAAGCGTGTTATCTCTTTGTTACTTTGTTTGAATGCCCCAAAACCTTTCATGGCGTAATAGGTGATATTCAAAATAGGGAAGTGAATCACGCCTAGCACAGGTTGGTGGTCTTGCACGAGTGTAATCAATACGGAGAATTGATCGGTGCGATCAATAAATTGCTGCGTGCCATCAAGGGGATCGATTAGCCAATAAGTGTGCCAAGTTTGGCGTTGTTCAAAGGGGATATTGCAGTTTTCCTCTGAAATAACAGGAATGTCAGGGAAAAGTGCGGTCAGTTTTTCGATTAGAAATTGGCTGACAAATAAATCGGCTTCCGTGACAGGGGTGTTATCCGATTTGGTTTGTATTGTCACATTCTGTTGGTAAAAATGAGTTAAATGTTTTCCCGCTTCATTAGCGAGTGTGCGGACTTGATCGAGAAGAGATTGAGATAATTGCATGTTTATTTCCTACTTTGATTTCGGTAATAACAAGAAGAGGCAAATTGTCGTATAGATTGCTAGGATGACAGAGCCCTCTAAGACGAATAATACACGATCAGTCAGATATTGGGTATTGGGTGCGATGAGAAGATTGCCGATGCTCCAATAACAAAAAAGAATGATGAATGAAAAAATGAGAATTTTATTCCACTGATGACGTAGATAGCCGCGGTATTTAGCAAAGTAAGCGTTGATTATCGCCGGCACGGTAAGTGGCCAGAATGTAAGAAAGAAACCAAATAATGCGGCATCGAAGTTACCTTCTTTGCAGTAGTCTAGACCAAAAATGGCATAAGCAATAACACTACCTATCAACTGAGTAATCAGTGGGAAGATAATCATTGCCTTTAGATAAGGGGATTGCGTTGACACCTTAAGCTCCTAGAAAAATAGGCTATCCGAGGACAGCCTATTTAAATCCATTATTTCGATTTCTTCGCACGTAATACACGAGAAACGAAAATAAAGATACCAAAGATAAATACGGCAAGACCAAGTAATTCGCCAATATTATCCCAGTTTTCTAACGCTAAGGCTAATGGTGCTTCTGAACCACCCGAAGTCACAGATGCTGCAATGATAAAGGCTAAGATAACGCCCATTAAGCTTTCACCCACAATTAAACCTGCCGCGAAGAGTGTGCCGAAACGTTCTGCTTTTTTCTCCACTTCAGTATCGTTAGTGCGTTTTGCATAGTTTTTAATGTGACGGGTGATAAACCATGCCATTACTGCACCGACTACAACCGGCATATTGATTGATGGTGGAAGGTAGATACCAATCCCCACCGCTAATACCGGTAAGGCAAAGCGGCTGTCACTGGTTTTACGCATGAATGCATCCACAATAATCAACACAATACCTAAACCTACACCAGTTAAAATGTAAGTCCATTCTAAATGGTTGGTGAAAATACCTTGTGAAATGGTAGTCATAAGGGTTGCTTGTGGTGCTGAAAGCGCTTGTGCAGGATCCATGTCTGGACGTGGTAATGCGCCAGTGAAACCATAAGCGTGGTATAGAATTTCTAATACGGGTGCAATGACTAATGCACCAACGAAACAACCGATAATCAATGCAACCTGTTGTCTCCAAGGAGTTGCTTCCACTAAAAGACCGGTTTTTAAGTCTTGCAAGTTATCGTTTGAAATGGTTGCAGTGGTTAAAACGATAGATGCCGTGAATAAGGTCAATGCGGTTAAGAATTTTTGACCGTCCGCTGTTTCAAATAAACCACTGCTTTTACCGATAGTCACCAAAACAAGTGAAATCACGATAACAGAAATAATCCCGATACCAGAAATTGGGCTGGAAGATGAACCAACTAATCCTGCCATATAACCAGAAGCAGCTGCAACGAAGAAGCCAATTAACACCGCAAGTAGCGTACAAACCACCACTAATAATACGGCAAGCTCGGCAGAAATAGGCGCTGCGGCAACGAAGTGATATAAAGAAATCACGATTAGCACGACAGTCGCCAATAAAATGTAAATGATAGTTTTTGGAGATAAGTCGATATCAATACGATGTTCTGATTCAGCTTGTGAGCCTTTTAACATACGGAAAGAATGAACCATCCCTTCAATCATTGGTTTGAAAAGGATTAATAATGTCCAAATTGCTGCAATACCGATAGTACCCACACCAATAAAGCGAACTTTGGTTTTCCATTCAGCCATGGCATAACTAACAATAGAGGCATCAGTTGGCATATCACCTGTTGCGGTGAAATAAGGTACCGCTACACCCCAAGCAAGGAATGTACCGAATAACATGGCAAGACCGCCCACGATACCAATTAAATAACCGGCACCCACTAAGGCAAGAGAGAAGCCCATTGGTAATTGGAAAATCGCTTTGCCGTTAGAGAACCATGCGCTCGCGCTATCAGACATGACACGTAATGCGTTGGTTAAGAATGCAACGGTTCCTGCAAAAATACCGCCGTAAGCAATATCTTTTACACCACTGTCGCTTTCGTCATTATTACCCGCTTTTAAGATTTCAGCCGCTGCCACACCTTCAGGGTAAGGTAAGTCACTATTCACCACCATTGCACGACGTAATGGAATAGTAAATAGTACGCCTAGGGTACCACCAGCGGCACAAATAAGCACTGTTTGCCAGAATGGGAATTCTTGCCAGTAACCCATCATTAATAGACCAGGAAGCACGAAAATAACAGAAGATAACGTCCCCGCTGATGAAGCTTGGGTTTGTACCATATTATTTTCTAAAATACTGGAATCCTTGAAGAATTTTAAAACAGCCATAGAGATAACGGCAGCAGGAATGGAGGACGCAAACGTCATCCCCACTTTAAGACCCAAATAAACGTTAGATGCAGTGAAGATCACTGTAATTAACGCCCCAAGGAACATCCCTCGGAAGGTCAATTCTTTTAAATTATTATGAGACATAGATTTTCCTATATATATTTTTCGAAAAATGGCGATACATTCTCAAAAAAAGAATATTTATGCAAGTTTTCTTTAAAGTTAATCGCTTGCTATTAGAAATTATTTAAATTTATTCGATTAATTTTGGCGTTTTTTTAAATGATCGCGCAAAGAATAAAGTGCAGCAAGATTTCTGGCCTCATTAAATTCATCACTGACTAAAAGTGCATCAAGTTGCGATAAAGGATAACGCACGATTTCTAATGGTTCAGGCTCATCGCCTTCTAGTTGATTTGGATACAGATCTTCGCCTAATAAAACGTGCATTTTATGCCCCATAATTTGTGGATTGATTTTCATGGTACGTAAAAATGTCCATTTTTTTGCGCCAAAGCCAATTTCTTCCTGTAATTCTCGATTTGCACTTTGTTCTGGAGTTTCTCCCATATCCATTCCACCTTTTACAAAGCCTAACTCATATTGTTCTGTTCCTACCGCGTATTCACGAACAAGAAGTAAATCTTCACCATCAATCGCAATCACCATCACGGAATCTCGATTGAAAGGGCGAAAACGTTCATAAGTGCGGTCAATTCCATTGGAGAATTTGAGTTCGACAGCTTGAATTTCAAATAAACGGGATTTTGCCACGGTGGAAAGGGAGAGAATGTGTGGAAGTTGTTTTTTCATGATATTAGCCCTATTATCTTGTCATTGGCTCATCATACGCAAAGTGAGAGAAATAGGAAGAGTTATGGCTGAAAATAACGAAGTACGATTAGATAAATGGCTCTGGGCGGCACGTTTTTATAAAACTCGTAGCATTGCGAAAGCGATGATTGAAGGGGGCAAAGTCCATTATAACGCTCAACGTGCTAAAGTGAGTAAAACCGTCGAAGTTGGTGCAATGATTAAACTCCGCCAAGGCAATGATGAAAAAGAAATTGAAGTGATTGCGTTGAGCGATCAACGTCGTGGTGCACCTGAGGCTCAACTGCTTTACCAAGAAACAGCACAGAGTGTGAAGAAACGGGAAGAAATGGCGTTGGCAAGAAAAAATAATGCCCTTTCGATGCCACACCCTGATCGTCGTCCAAATAAAAAAGAACGTCGAGATTTATTGAAATTTAAACACCAAGATGAGTTCTAAAAAACAAAAGTGCGGTCAATTTTGACCGCACTTTGTGTATTAATGGTTTTTGTGGCTTGTACTGTAGAGGATTTTGTCGGTATAAGCCATCGCAATCGCTGAAATCAAGAAAGCAAAATGAATAATCACTTCCCACATAATCGTTTTTTCAGGAATTTTTGAGGCATTCACAAAGGTTTGCAATAAGTGAATAGACGAAATGCTGATAATTGACATAGAAAGTTTAACTTTCAGCACGGTCGCATTCACATGGCTCATCCATTCAGGTTGATCCGGATGATTTTTCGTGCGTAGTTTTGAGACGAAAATCTCATAACCGCCTAATGTCACCATCACCAATAAGTTCGCAATCATCACTACATCAATGAGATTGAGTACGGCGAGCATAATGGTGTCTGCATCCATTTCATTAACATTGGTGATGAGATATCACAAGTTTTTCATAAACTTGTAGGCATAGATACCTTGTACGACAATTAAACCTAAGTAAATAGGCACTTGTAGCCAACGACTCGCAAAAATTGTTTTGCTTAGAAAACTGGTTTGTTCGTTATATTTTGCACATGGATCCGTGATTTCTTTTTGTTCTGTCGCCATAAAATTCCCCACAAATAAAAAATTTAAATAAAAAAGCGGCAAGAAAATAGCCGCTTTTAAAGAAAAATTCAACAGGGATGCTTTATTTTACCCCGTTCTCGGTAGTGATAAGGGATAGGCGCGTTAAGTCCACGTCATTATTGAGTAATTCAACGTTTGGCATGCTCTTGTTAGCTTTCGCTGACAAGTCTTTAAAGCGTTCCACTTTCCCCACTAAACCTTGTTGCCCCACAAGGGCGGTGACGGTGCTGTTGTATTGATTGCTCACAGTGGAAAGGGTATTCCCCAGTTTGTTTAAACGTTCTGCCACCAGGCAAATCTGGTTGTAAATTTCCCCCGCTTTTTCTGCGATTTCTTTCGCTTCGGCGTTGCCTCGTTCGATACGCCATAAATTCGCCACTGTGCGTAAAATTGGCATGAGGGTCGTGTGCGAAACCATAATCACATTTTTCTCGTAGCCATAATTAAATAGACTTGGATCTAATTTTAAGGCTTCAATATAAGCGGGTTCCACTGCAATGAACATCAAGACAAAATTAGGACTGCGCATGCCAATCAAATTGCTGTAATCCTTGCGGTGCAAGTCATCAATGTGATTTTTCAGGGCCTTAATATGCTCCCTTAGTAAACGCTCACGTTCGAATTCATCCTCAGAATTGACCGCACTTTCGTAAGCATTCAATGACATTTTGCTATCGATGATAATATTTTTCTCATCAGGTAAATTGAGCACAAAATCAGGATAGTTTCGACCGCCTTGTTCATCTTTAAAATGGGCCTGCGCACTGTAATGCACGTTTTCAATGAGTCCCGCAAGTTGAAGTGCGCGTTCAAGTTGCACTTCTCCCCAGTTGCCTAAGGTTTTCTTTTCCCCTTTTAGCGCAGAAGTTAAATTATTGGCCTCTTGCGACATATTTAAGCCGATTTCCAATACTTTTTTAATTTCCGCTTCTAAGCCCGCATTACCTTTCACCGATTCCGAATGGATTTCATTGACTCGTTTTTGAAAGCCTTCGATTTGTTCTCGGAAAGGCTTCAACAAGGTTTCCAATGCCGTTTGATTGGTTTGATTAAAGGATTGGCTTTTTTCTTCCAAAATGCGGTTGGCCAGATTTTGGAATTCTACGCCTAATTGTTGTTTGGATTGTTCAATATGCTGTTGCTGTTCGGCAAAATGCTTTTCTTTTTCGGAAAGGGTGGTTTTCAACTCCGTTAATTCTTGTGAAAGTGCGGTCAATTTTTCCTGCGTTTTTTGCTGCTCTTGTTCTTTTCTAAGTACATTTTCTTGCGCTTGTTGTAATTGACCTTGTAAGCTTTCGGCTTGTGCTGACGCGATCCCAAAGCGTTCTTTTAATGCGGTGATTTGTCCGCCAATTTGATCGTGTCGGAGCTGTTCTTCATCCAATTCTTTTTCTAAATATTGGATTTTTTCATCACGTTCATTAAGGCGAGTTTGCAAACCTTCCGCATGGGTTTGTACTTTCACGGCTTGTTGTTCTAATTGATTTTTGACTGCACTTAAGGAATCAAAACGCTCAGCTAATTGATTGTAATCGCCGATGGTTTTATTGAGATCTTGTTGTAATTCTTGCGTATCTCGTTTGCTACGGCTTAATAGAAAAAGCATCACAATACTGATAAAAACCAGCACGGCAATGATGATTAAATATTGATTAGACGTGAGTTCTGACATAAATAGGCTCCTGGAAACGGAAAAATTTTAGCATATTCCCAGAAACTTTTTAAAAATTAAGAGGATTTTCACTAGATAAGAAAAGTGCGGTCAAAAATAACCGCACTTTTTAGGAAGATTAGTAGTTTGAGTTAATCAATACTTCTTCACCGTAGCCACCGAGGGTTGGCATTGGTTGGTAAGTGGAGTTTGCTGCACGCATTAAACGAATACCACGAATACCTGCTTCTTTTGCGGCTAGGATATCGTCATCGCTGTCACCATAGTGAATACTCACTTTGTGCTCAATAATACCTGGCGTTTTGTTATATTTAGTTGGAAGTTTGCGACCACCCATGAATTCTACTGGGTGCATATCTTTAATATTAAAGGCTTTTTGTAGCACTGGGGTCACACCATCTTTATCGCCTGCTGTACGACCGGTAATGAAATAAATTTGGTCACCACGTGCTTGGTGCATATTAATTAAATCTACCGCAATTTGTTTTGGAATAGAATATTGGTCACAACCCGCATTTACTTCATTCCAGAAATCTTGATTTTTTAAGTAATCATTTTTACCTGGGGAGTATTTTTCTTGGCCGTGATAGAAACAAGGACTACTGAAAAGTACAGTATCGTCAATGTCGAAGCTCACATTAATTGGTGCTTTGCCTTCCAATTCTTTTTTCAATTGTTCAACAGAGATCCAGTGAATCGGTTTTTGCTCTGTCATTTCACGAGCATTCGTCCCTTGTTCAGTGTAAGGTTCTTTGTTTGATGCAAAAGTAGAGACTGCGCTTGCCGCTAAAATTGCAATGGCAGAAAGTTTAAGTAAATTTTTCATGTTTTCCTCATTAAGTAGTTTGTTTTACTTGTAACAAATCATATTCCTTTAAAATATGGATGTGAAATAATAGCAATCGTTTGCTATTTAAAAAAGTGATCTTTATCACATTTTTTTGAGATGGTTGTTTAATAAAGCATCAAAGAAAAATTACCCCTTGAATTTGGCGGAATCGAACGCCATATAGCGAATAACTTTTCTTAAAAGAAGGATAAAAAGAATGACAACAATTGTAAGCGTACGTCGTAATGGCCAAGTGGTTGTTGGGGGCGATGGACAGGTTTCATTAGGCAACACCGTCATGAAAGGGAATGCCCGTAAAGTACGCCGTTTATATAATGGCAAAGTTTTAGCCGGTTTCGCAGGTGGTACAGCCGATGCGTTCACCTTATTTGAATTATTCGAACGTAAATTAGAAATGCATCAAGGGCATTTGTTAAAAGCCGCTGTAGAATTAGCCAAAGATTGGCGAACTGATCGAGCGTTACGCAAATTAGAAGCAATGTTGATTGTGGCGGATGAAAAAGAAAGTTTAATCATTACCGGTATTGGTGATGTGGTGCAACCAGAGGCCGATCAGATTTTAGCCATTGGTTCTGGCGGTAATTATGCATTATCGGCAGCCCGTGCGTTGGTGGAAAATACCGATTTATCAGCACGCGAAATTGTGGAAAAATCTTTAAAAATTGCCGGTGATATTTGCGTGTTTACCAATACAAATTTCACTATTGAAGAATTACCGAATAAATAAGGAAAAATTATGTCTGAAATGACCCCTCGTGAAATTGTTTCCGAATTAGATCAACATATTATCGGCCAAAAAGAGGCGAAAAGAGCAGTTGCGATCGCGTTGCGTAACCGTTGGAGAAGAATGCAGTTGCAAGAACCACTTCGCCATGAAGTCACCCCTAAAAATATTTTAATGATTGGACCAACGGGCGTGGGTAAAACCGAGATTGCGCGTCGTCTTGCAAAATTAGCTAATGCACCATTCATTAAAGTGGAAGCAACCAAGTTCACCGAAGTGGGCTATGTGGGGAAAGAAGTAGACTCCATTATCCGTGATTTAACCGATAGTGCGATGAAATTAGTTCGCCAACAAGAAATTGCTAAAAATCGTGCGAAAGCAGAAGATGCGGCTGAAGATCGTATTTTAGATGCATTACTACCACCACCAAAAAATCAATGGGGTGAAGTCGAAAACCACGATACCAACAGCAGTACTCGCCAAGCGTTCCGTAAAAAATTACGTGAAGGTCAATTAGATGATAAAGAGATCGAAATTGATGTGTCTGCGGGTGTTTCAATGGGGGTGGAAATCATGGCACCTCCAGGTATGGAAGAAATGACTAATCAGTTGCAATCCATGTTCCAAAGCCTGGGTTCGGATAAAACCAAAAAACGCAAAATGAAAATTAAGGATGCATTAAAAACCTTAATTGACGATGAAGCGGCCAAATTGATTAATCCAGAAGAATTGAAACAAAAAGCCATTGATGCGGTTGAGCAAAACGGTATCGTGTTTATTGATGAGATCGACAAGATCTGTAAAAAAGGCGAATACAGTGGTGCCGATGTCTCACGTGAAGGTGTGCAACGTGACTTATTGCCATTAGTGGAAGGTTCAACGGTTAATACCAAACACGGGATGGTGAAAACTGATCATATTCTCTTTATTGCATCGGGTGCATTCCAAGTGGCGCGTCCATCGGATTTAATCCCAGAGTTGCAAGGTCGTTTGCCGATTCGTGTTGAATTATCAGCATTAACGGCAGAAGATTTTGAGCGTATTCTAACTGAACCAAATGCATCTTTAACGGAGCAATATAAAGCGCTCATGGCAACAGAAGGCGTGAGCATTGAGTTTACACAAGATGCGATTAAGAAAATTGCTGAAGCCGCCTTCCGTGTGAATGAGAAAACGGAGAATATCGGCGCAAGACGTTTACATACCGTTATGGAACGTTTAATGGATAAAATTTCATTCGATGCGAGCGATATGAACGGACAAACCGTAAATATTGATGCGGCCTATGTGATTGAGGCATTAGGCGAAGTGATCGAGAATGAAGATTTAAGTCGATTTATTCTGTAATGAAAGTTTAGATAAAGAAAAAGTGCGGTTATTTTTAACCGCACTTTTTTTGTCTCTAGATTAAGATTAGTGACCGCCACAACCACAGCCGCCATGACCGTGTCCGTGATCATGATCGTGTTTATGATCACCGCCACAGCAACCGCCGTGTCCATGATCGTGATCATGGTGGTGATGACCGTGACCGCCACAACCGCAGCCGTGACCACCTTCATCATCGTGATGATGGTGATGATCGTGTTCACCATGCACGTGACCGTGAGCAATTTCTTCTAATGTTGCTTCACGAGTACCAACAACTTCAACAGTGAAGTGTAATTCTTGACCCGCTAACATATGGTTACCATCAACCACTACTTCATCGCCATCCACTTCAGTGATCACAACAGGAACAGGGCCGATATCCGTGTCAGCTAAGAAACGCATGCCAACAACGACTTCATCAACGCCTTGGAATACCTCTTTTGGTACACGTTGAACCATGTTTTCATTGTATTCGCCGTAGCCTTCTTCAGGTTGAACACGCACTTCAAATTTGTCGCCAACTTCTTTACCTTCTAAGGCATTTTCAAGACCAATGATTAAGTTATTGTGGCCTTGTAAATATTCTAATGGTTGATTTGCTGGTGCTTCATCAACTAATACACCGTCTTGAGTACGTACTTGGTAAGCGATACTCACAACCGTATTTTTTGCTACTTTCATATTGTTTTCCTTATTAAAAAAATCGTCATTCATTGTATAGAAAATTATTCTTTAAGCAATGCAATTCGCGCATTCACACTGACTTTAATTTTCTCTTTGCCACTTTGAGTGTAAGTTTCATCTTTTTCATCCGAGTAAGAGAAACTTTTTGCCATCATTGCCCCTGCGGCATAAGGGCGGAAATCATTCGCTGAATCATTGGCAGAAGATACGTCAAGGCTTTGTGTGTGATAACCTTTCATCTGCAAAGATTCTTGAATTAAGAGTGCTTTATCTTTAACTTTCGCTAAAGCTTCTTTGGTTAATTCCTTTTCTAAACTACTTAATTTCTCACGTGAAACAGACGCGCTTACGCGATCAATGGCTAATACGCCATCTAATTCATGCACTAAGGTTGATAACACTTGAGAATCTTTACTTTCTAAGGTTAATTCTGCACGCGCAATCCAGCCTTGTTGTTTGCCTTTATTGTCATAGCGAATCCAGGTATTACGAGAATTGTCTTTAATTTCGATCGCACTTTGTTGTTTTGCTAACTCAATGGCTTTATTCATTTTTTCGGCCATGGTTTTATTGAGTGCGGATAAATCATTGCCTTCCGCTTGGTAAAAAAGGGACACTTGCAATAAATCACGTTCTACTTCTTTTTCTGCTTCAACACTAAAGCTGACATCCGTTGGTTGATGAGATACGGGTTCTGCAGCAAAAGAAGCGATAGGCAAGGCAAGTAATGCTAAAGATAACGCTTTGAGTTTCATTTTTTTCATTCCTATTTGGGTAAGATAAAAATTAAGGGCGGTTTAACACGCCCTTTGTTATTATTAATGTAAACGTTCGTTGTCGTCTTCGACATCTTCATCGTCAAAAAATTCGCCGTCATCGCCGTATTCATCGTCCTCTGCATTCGGATCTTCAAAATACGTGCCCCAGCCATCATAAATGCCTTTGTATTTTTCCACTAATGGCAGAATTTCTTTTTGTTGTGCATCAATAATTTCAGGCTTTAATTCCACTTCACTGATGATGTCAAAACAGAAAATGACCTTGCCATTTTCATCTTCAAATTCTTCTGCTTCTGACACTTCATAGCCTGCTTTGAAAGCATCCACGGCAATTTTTTCTAAGGTATCAAAATCATAATGGGCGATGTGATGTTCGATAATATAAAGGGCATCCGGATCGCTGCCATCATTTAATAAATCCGTAATGATTTCACGGGTTTCTTCTTGAAGTTCGTTAAAGTTCGTCATAAGGCATTCCTTTTGTCAGAAAAAGTGCGGTCATTGTAGGAGATAAAGATGAAAATGTCGCTAAAAATTTATTCTCATTTCAGTTTGCCTTGAAGGGTCGGAAAGGTTAAAATTCTGCGCGAATAAATTGTGCTTAACATGCCCAGCTGATCACGCTATTTATTGCAGCGAAAAAGTTGGGCTTTCTTATTTTAGAACGAAAAAAAATGGTCAAACATCTCCCTTATTTCACCTTAAAAACACCGCCAAAAACAACCGCACTTTTAAAGCAGGAGTTCGCTGATTTTATTGTGAAAGAAGATCTGGGCTATGAAATGTCAGGTGAAGGCGAATTTGTGGCGGTAAAAATCCGTAAAACGGATTGCAATACATTGTTTGTGGGCGAAAAACTCGCCAAGTTTGCGGGTATTTCTGATCGAAATATGGGTTATGCCGGTTTGAAAGATCGTCATGGTATTACAGAACAATGGTTTTGTTTGCAAATGCCGGGGAAGGAAACGCCAGATTTTAGCCAATTTCAGTTGGAAGGCGTCGAGATTTTAGACGTTACTCGCCACAATCGTAAAATTCGTACCGGTAGTCTTCAAGGAAATACCTTCGAGATTTTATTGCGTGGTGCAAAAGAAAGTGATGAGTTAAACGAACGCTTAAATTTTGTGGCGAAATACGGTTTCCCTAACTACTTCACTGAACAACGTTTTGGGCGTGATGGTCATAATCTGACTCAAGCGATTCGTTGGGCGAAAGGGGAGATTAAGGTCAAAGATCGTAAAAAACGCAGTTTTTACCTTTCAGCGGCTCGCAGTGAAATTTTTAATTTAGTTGTAGCAGAACGAATTGAACAAAATGTGGCAGATCAGGTTCTAAGAGACGATATTGTGCAATTAAATGGATCGCACAGTTGGTTTAAAGCTGATGAAAATGAAGATTTAGCGGTTTTACAGCAACGTTTGAACGAGCAAGATATTTTGCTGACCGCGCCTTTAATTGGCGAAGAAAATTTATCTGCAAGTGCGGTCGAAAATCAAGTGGTTTTGGAACATCAGGTTTTCCAAGAGTTAATGAAACAAGAAAGAATGAAAGCCGCTCGCCGCCCTTTATTGATGCAGGCAAAAGATTTCCATTGGTCGTTTGTTGAAGAAGGATTGAAGCTCTCATTTTATTTGCTGGCAGGGAGTTATGCCACTGCATTGGTGCGAGAGTTAGTGAATATTAAGGAAGAAGAATAATGCGAATTTTAGTCAGCAATGATGACGGTTTTCACGCCGAAGGGATTCAAGTTTTAGCAAAAGAATTACGAAAAATTGCCGATGTGGTGATTGTGGCGCCCGATCGTAATCGTAGCGCGGCATCAAGCTCATTAACGCTTGTTGAGCCGCTTCGCCCTCGTCATTTAGATTGCGGTGATTATTGCGTGAATGGCACACCGGCTGATTGCGTGCATTTGGCTTTAAATGGTTTTTTATCTGGACAAGTCGATCTCGTAGTATCTGGTATTAATGCAGGTTGTAACATGGGTGATGATACCTTGTATTCAGGCACCTTGGCTGCAGCATTAGAAGGCCGCCATTTAGGGTTACCAGCTATTGCGGTATCTTTAGATGGTCGTCTGCATTATGAAACAGCGGCTCGCGTGGTGTGTGATTTGATTCCCAAATTACATCCTCAATTATTGAACAAACGCGAAGTGATCAATATCAATGTGCCAGACTTGCCTTATGAAGAACTTAAAGGCATTAAAGCCTGTCATTTAGGCTATCGCACATCTGCGGCCGAAGTGATTAAACAAGAAGATCCTCGTGGCGAAAATATCTATTGGATTGGACCGTCAGGCTTGCCGGAATATGATGGTGAAGGGACAGATTTCCATGCAGTAAAAAATGGTTATGTTTCCATTACACCAATTCAAGCAGATCTTACGGCTCATCAGTCAATTGCTGCTTTACAAGATTGGCTGGAAAGTGAATAATGTGCCATTTTGAAACGAATTTTCCCCATTGAAGCAATAAAGGATAAGTGAATGAATATTTTTGGTGCGATGTACGATAAAACGATGCAATGGTCAAAACATCGCTTTGCCGTGTTTTGGCTATCCTTTGTGAGTTTTATTGAGGCCATTTTCTTTCCAATTCCACCCGATGTGATGTTGATTCCAATGTCAATGTCAAAACCGAAAAGTGCGTTTCGTTTTGCGCTTTATACAGCGGTCGCTTCTGTTGTGGGGGGGATGATTGGTTATGCTATCGGCTATTATGCCTTTGATTGGGTTCAAGGTTATATTCAACAATGGGGCTACCAAGCTGCTTGGGAACAGGCAATGGCGTGGTTTAAAGAATGGGGCGTGTTAGTGGTCTTTGTTGCTGGTTTTAGCCCGATTCCTTACAAAGTTTTCACCATTTGCGCTGGCGTGATGCAAATGGCGTTTATCCCCTTTGTGATTACTGCATTTGTGTCGCGTTTTGCTCGTTTTATTTTAGTGGCAAAACTCGCCGCATGGGGCGGGGAAAAATTCGCCGCGAAATTACGTAAATCCATTGAAGTCATTGGTTGGAGTGTCGTTGCTTTGGCTGTGATTATTTATATTATTTTAAAATAACAGGATGACCTTTTTTATGAATAAATTACTCTTAATTATCTCGAGTGCATTGCTGATCTCAGCCTGTACAGGAGAACCACAAAAACAAGATCCCGATGCATTACCTAATGGTATTATGCAACCCGTAGAAGGAACGGGAGCAGTTGCTGGTGGTAGCTTTATGCCGGAAATTGAAAAAAATTCGATGCCAAATCAAATGAAATAAATTTAATGTTAAAGGAAGAATAAATGAAAAAATCGTTTTTATTGCTCCCTGTGAGTATCGCTATTTTAACGGCTTGTAGTTCAAATAGCCCTGCGCCAATTGAAAATGTAGATGGCACACTTTCTCCGGGTGTAATGCAACCTGTTGATAATAATTCGAGCGGTACATGGCAGCCAGAAATCCAACAAAATACGATGCCAAATACCATGGGCAATAGCGTGCCAACGGGAACTCAAACACCACAACCAAGTTTCCAACCGACTTATCAACCGGTTCAACAACCTGCTGCTGCACAACCTAAACCAACGCCTGCTCCAGCACCAGTTCAACCGCAAACTAAAACGGTAACTAAAACAGTTTCTGATTGTACCAGCTCAGGTGCAATCAACGTGCCGCGTAATCCAAATACTAATGCACCGGATTACAGCCAAATTCAAAAAGGTTCATATAAAGGAAATACCTATAAAGTAAACAAAGGCGATACCATGTTCTTAATCGCTTACTTGACGGGTATGGACGTGAAAGATTTGGCAAGCATGAATAATATGAAAGAGCCTTATAGCTTAAGTGTGGGCCAAACGTTAAAAATTTCTAATTGTTCAACTAAAACGGTTACCACGACTGTACCAGTGAAAACTACAGCACCAGCTACACCGGCAGCCCCTGCTGAGCCAGAAGTGACTTATACACCAGGTGCAAACGGTACTCAAATTGGTTCTGATGGTACGGTAATTGGTCCAATTAAATCAGGTGTTGCAACAGGTGGTGCATCAACACCAGCGTTTACCAACAATACACCTAGCACACCGGTGACAACAACAACTCAAGTGGAAACTACAAACAATACGCCAGTTAATGCAAACGTTGTAGCACCAGTGGCATCGAATGTAGCATGGCAATGGCCAACTCAAGGCAACGTGATCCAAGGTTTCTCTAACTCGGATGGTGGGAACAAAGGGATTGATATCAGTGGTTCTCGTGGACAAGCCGTTAAAGCGGCCGCGAGTGGTCGTGTTGTTTATGCGGGTAACGCATTACGTGGCTACGGTAACTTAATCATCATCAAACATAATGATGATTTCTTAAGTGCTTATGCACACAATGACAAGATCTTAGTTAGCGATCAACAAGAAGTGAAAGCGGGTCAAGAGATTGCGAAAATGGGTAGCACAGGAACAAATGCTGTGAAACTTCACTTCGAGATCCGTTATAAAGGTAAATCTGTGGATCCAGTTAGATACTTACCGAGAAGATAATCTTTTCTCAGAAAAAAGTGCGGTTAAAAATGACCGCACTTTTTGTTATACTCTCACCAATTTTTTCTCAATGCTTAGAATCTAAGGTTAATTCAATGCGTACAAGTCAATATTTATTCTCAACATTAAAAGAAACCCCAGCTGAAGCGGCCATTGTGAGCCATCAATTAATGCTTCGTGCGGGGATGATTCGTCCTCTTGCTTCTGGTCTCTATAACTGGATGCCAACTGGTTGGCGCGTGCTTCGTAAAGTAGAAAAAATCATCCGTGAAGAAATGGATAAAAGTGGCGCACTTGAAATCAAAATGCCAGTCGTGCAACCCGCAGAATTATGGGAAGAATCAGGCCGTTGGGAACAATATGGTCCCGAATTACTTCGTTTTGAGGATCGTGGTAATCGTAACTTTGTATTAGGTCCAACACACGAAGAAGTGATTACGGATTTAGTTCGCCGCGAAGTGTCATCATACAGACAACTTCCAATCAATTTATACCAAATTCAAACCAAATTCCGTGATGAAGTGCGTCCTCGTTTCGGTGTCATGCGTTCGCGTGAATTTATCATGAAAGATGCGTATTCTTTCCATGCAGATCATGCGAGCTTGCAACAAACTTATGATGTGATGTACCAAACTTATAGCAATATTTTCAATCGCTTAGGTTTAGATTTCCGTGCAGTACAAGCGGATACTGGTTCTATCGGTGGTAGCGCCTCACATGAATTCCAAGTATTAGCGAACAGTGGTGAAGATGATGTGATTTTCTCTACGAAATCTGATTACGCTGCAAATATTGAATTAGCGGAAGCGGTGGCAATTGGTGAGCGCGCCGCACCAACGAAAGCCATGGAATTAGTTGATACGCCAAATGCAAAAACGATTGCTGAGTTGGTGGAACAATTCAATTTGCCAATTGAGAAAACGGTTAAAACCTTAATTGTAAAAGGGGCAAGCGAAGAGCAACCGTTGGTGGCATTAGTCATTCGTGGTGACCATGAATTAAATGAAATCAAAGCGGAAAAATTACCAGAAGTAGCTTCACCATTTGAGTTTGCAGACGAAGCGGTTATCAAAGCTAAAATCGGGGCAGGTGTGGGTTCATTAGGTCCTGTTAATCTCAATATTCCAGTGATTATTGACCGTTCAGTGGCGTTAGTGTCTGATTTCAGCGCGGGTGCAAACATTGATGGTAAACATTACTTCAATATCAACTGGGAACGTGATGTAGCCTTACCAAAAGTGGCGGATATTCGTAACGTGGTTGAAGGTGATCCAAGCCCGGATGGTAAAGGTACCTTATTGATCAAACGTGGTATCGAAGTCGGCCATATCTTCCAATTAGGTAAAAAATACTCAGAAGCGATGAACGCGACTGTTCAAGGTGAAGATGGTCGTCCAATGGTCGTAACCATGGGATGTTACGGTATTGGTGTAACGCGTGTGGTCGCTGCGGCGATTGAACAACATTTTGATGATCGCGGTATTGTGTGGCCAACAGATGAAATTGCGCCATTCACCGTAGCTGTCGTTCCAATGAATATGCATAAATCTGAAAGCGTTCAAGAATATGCCGAAGAATTGTACCGCACTTTACAAGCACAAGGCGTTGAGGTGATCTTTGATGACCGTAAAGAGCGTCCAGGTGTCATGTTTGCAGATATGGAACTTATCGGCGTGCCACACATGGTAGTGATTGGTGAGAAAAATCTCGCAAATGGCGAAATCGAATACAAAAATCGCCGCACTGGTGAAAAACAAATGATTGCAAAAGATCAGTTGTTAGATTTCTTGAAAGGACAAATTAAAGCTTAATTGAGTCTTTGATGATGAAAAAAGGAGATTGAAGTGGATGCCTCAATCTCCTTTTTATTATCGATTAGTAATTGCTTGAGGCATTACCAGAAACACCCGTTACGATCGCAATGCCTGCACTTGCACCAATTCGAGTAGCTCCCGCTTCAATCATCGCTAGTGCGGTTTGAGTATCACGAATACCGCCAGAGGCTTTCACGCCAATGTTGCCTACCGTTTTCTTCATTAATGCCACATCTTCTACGGTTGCGCCGCCTTTATTGAAACCCGTTGAGGTTTTAACGAATGCCACACCCAACGCTTTACAGATTTCACAAGCTTTTACGATTTCTTCTTTGGTGAGTAAGCATGTTTCCAAAATCACTTTAAGCGGTACACCATGACAAGCGGTTAATACAGCTTGAATGTCGTCTTTTACGGCATCCCATTTATTTGCTTTTATCAAGCCAACATTAATTACCATATCAATTTCACCCGCACCCGCTTTGATGGCTTCTTGGGTTTCAAACGCTTTGACTGAGGATAAGTTGGCTCCAAGTGGGAAACCAACAACCGTACAAATTTTGACGTTTGAGCCAGCGAGTTTTTCTTTGGCTAAAGGAATATAACCTGAATTAATGCAGACGGAATAAAAGCCGTATTGAATGGCTTCATCGCAGAGCTTAAGAATATCCTGTTCTGTTTTTTCAGCAGTAAGGGCAGTGTGATCAATATATTGTGCTAATTGTTTACTATCCATATTTTTTCTCCTTAACTTAGTCATCGGTTATTATTGATGATTATTCTTTATTATGAAATTTTTAGGTAATTCTTGATCACATATTAATAAGTCGAATTGATTTAAATCATTAATATATGCTTTTCTTACTAGTCCTATTTTCATATGATCAAATACCAATATATTCTTTTTACTTTTTTTCATTGCCATTTTTTTTACTTTTGCTTCATTATAATCAAAGCAGCTAACACCATATTCATCGCTCACACCTGCCGCAGAAATAAAGGCTTTAGTTGTAAGTATTGATTCTATTTCTGAGTTATTAATTGGAGTGAAAAAGGAGTTATGACTAGAGTATGATCCACCTGCTAGTATTACTTCACAATTACTTTTTTCTTGCAAAATTGTAAATGTATTTAGAGAACAACAAAGTGCAGTGAATTTTATATCTGATTTTATTTGTGATGCAATAAAAGGGATTGTTGAACCACAATCAAAAAAAATAACATCCCCATTTTCAACAAGTTCTGCTGCCGCTTTACCTATAGTCATTTTCTCCTTTAAATTCTTATTTTCTTGTTCAAAAATCAGATAGTTAGCCTCATGATGGTTTTGAGGGGCTTTGACTATGTGACCACCTAGTAGAATTAAAGGGCATCCTTCAGTACTTAAATCTCTTCTTAAAGTCATTTCAGATACACTTAGTATATTGGCGGCATCTCTTAATTTTATAGAGCTCATTGTTCTGAGTATAAATTCTAAGCTTTTTATTCTTGAATTGTTTTTTCTGTCCATGGTGATATGTGGTTATAGTTTTATTGCTTCTAATAATATCATAAAAATTTTTTCTAGAACTGTGATCTTTGTCACTTTTTTAACATTTTTTGAGGATTATACTGTGTTTTAAATAAAATGTTACTTTATTAACAATTGAAATGGAGGTCGTATGGATATTGCAGTTATTGGTTCAAATATGGTTGATCTGATTACATATATAGATCGGATGCCTAAGTTGGGTGAGACAATCGAAGCTCCTAGCTTCAAGATAGGATGTGGAGGTAAAGGTGCTAATCAAGCAGTAGCTGCTGCTAAGTTAGGATCGGATGTGATGATGTTAACAAAAGTTGGAGATGACTTGTTCGCTGAGAACACACTAAAAAACTTTCATCTGAATGCTATAAATACTGATTATGTAACAGTAGCAAAAGGTGTTTCCAGTGGTGTCGCACCGATATTTGTAGATAAGTCATCCCAAAATAGCATTCTTATTATTAAAGGTGCAAATAGTCACTTATCAACAAAAGATATAGATGACGCAGAAAATGAACTTAAAAAATGTAAGCTTATTATTTTGCAATTAGAAGTTCCATTATCTGTTGTTTATTACTCAATTGATTTTGCAGTTAAAAATAATATACCTGTAATATTAAATCCAGCTCCTGCTGATCCAAATTTAGATATTAATTATGTGTGTAAGTGTGATTTTTTTATGCCTAATGAGACTGAATTAGAAATTCTTACAGGGTTACCAGTTTCTAATATTGATGAGATTCTGATAGCAGCTAATTTATTGATTTCAAAAGGATTGAAAAATCTTGTTGTTACTTTGGGGGAAAAAGGTGCGATATGGCTAGATGGAAATGTAATTCATCATATTGCTCCTCATAAGGTTAATGCTATTGATACTAGTGGAGCTGGAGATGCATTTATAGGATGTTTTGCACACTATCTTGTTAAAACGCATGATATTTTAGCATCTTTGAACATGGCCTCTGCATTTTCAGCTTATAGTGTGACTGGTCAAGGAACTCAAATATCATATCCAGATAAAAAAGAATTTGAGTGTTTTTTGGGTAAATTATAAGGAGTATGTTATGAAAGGAATACAGCAAATGCCTGATGGATATTTGAATCGAACACCTATATTTCAGTTCATATTATTATCTTGTCTATTTCCATTGTGGGGGGCTGCCGCGAGCTTAAACGATATTCTTATTACTCAATTTAAGAGTGTATTCACATTAAGTGACTTTGCAAGTGCATTAGTTCAAAGTGCCTTTTATGGTGGATATTTCTTAATTGCAATTCCAGCTTCTCTAGTAATAAAGAAAACAAGTTATAAAGTTGCTATTTTGATTGGTTTAACCTTGTATATTATAGGCTGTTCAATGTTTTATCCAGCTTCTCACATGGCTACTTATACTATGTTTTTAGCTGCTATATTTTCTATTGCTATCGGTTTAAGTTTCCTTGAAACATCAGCAAATACTTATAGTTCTATGCTCGGCCATCGAGATTATGCGACATTAAGACTGAATATTAGTCAAACATTTTATCCGATTGGTGCTATTTCTGGCATTTTACTGGGTAAATATTTAATCTTCCAAGAAGGTGCTAGCTTGAAAGAACAATTGCTTACGATGTCCCCAGATCAAGCTCATGAATTTAAATTATCATTGCTTGAGCATACATTACAACCTTATAAATATCTTATTTTTGTATTAATTGCTGTTACTTTGTTGTTCTTATTGACAAAATTCCCTAGATGCAAAGCTGAAAATGAAGTTTTAGCTACTAATGTGAAATTCATTGATACATTGAAATATTTATCAAAGAATAAACAATTTAAGAAAGGAATTATTGCTCAATTTTTATATGTGGGCATGCAGGTTGCAGTATGGTCATTTACAATACGTTTAGCTTTAAATTTAAGTAATATTAATGAGAGGGATGCTTCAAATTTCATGATATATAGTTTTATTGGTTTTTTCATCGGAAAATTTGTAGCAAATTTTTTAATGACTAAGTTTAAATCAGATGCAGTATTGTTTGTGTATTCTATTCTTGGTGTATTTACTCTCTCTTATACTTCTTTTGTTCATGACTTTTCAGCTGTTTATGCTGCAATTTTTGCAAGTGTATTGTTTGGACCATGTTGGGCTACAATTTATACATCTGTATTAGGAACTGTTAAACAAGAACATCGGGAAGTAGCCGGAGCTGTTGTAGTAATGTCAATTATTGGAGCTGCGGTTGTTCCTGCTATTCATGGATATGTTTCTGATACTTTAGGATCTTTACAATTGGCCTTTGTTGTACCAACGCTTTGCTTTATCTATGTTGGATATTACTTCTGGGATAAAATGAAATTAGAAAAAGGAGAGGAATAATGGAAACGAAGTTATTTTTATTCAAAGAGTTATTTTCTAGAGATAAAAAAGTATTGCTTAGTAATAATGATTTTACAGTGTTTGGCTTTAAGTATGAATCAGGAATTGAAGCAATAAAAATTTGTAATAAAAAAGGATTTATTATTGTATTGCCTTTTTATGGTCAAATTATTTGGGATGCTGAATTTGGTAAACATTCATTAAAAATGAAGAATATGTTTTCTGAGCCGAAATTTGGTAATAGTATTGTTGATACTTACGGATGTTTTGCTTTTCATTCGGGGTTAATCAGAAATGGCTGTCCAAGCCCTGAAGATGATCATGTTTTACATGGAGAGATGCCCTGTTCAATTATTAATAATGCCTGGTTAATCATTGATAATAATTCAATAACCCTTACGGGAGAAGTTGAATATGTGAAAGGGTTTGGAAATCATTATTCAGCAAGACCAGCTGTAACACTTTATTCAAATAGTACTTTATTTGATATTCAAATGAGTGTAACTAATTTATCTAGTGTTGATATGCCATTGCAATATATGTGCCACATGAATTATTGTTATGAGCATGGAGCGGAGTTAACTCAGAATATTCCTGATGAGGCTATTGTTTTGAGAGAAACTATACCAGCTCACGTTAGCCCAACAGAAAAGTGGCTTGAGTTTAATGATAAAATTAAAAAAGGGGAATACCATCTTGATAAATTAGATAATGATGTGATGTATGATCCTGAAATAGTATTCTTTATGGATAATCTCAGTAAATATCAAGAGAATTTAGAATATAAAATGAAATCACCTAGTGGGCATAGTTATATAACAAAATTCTCATCTAAAGACTTTAATTATGCAACACGATGGATTTTGTTTAATGAGGATCAACAAGTAGGTGCATTTGTATTACCAGCAACTTGTAGGCCAGAAGGTTTTTTAGCAGCTAAAAAAGCAGGAAGTTTAATTATGCTAAAACCTAAAGAAACGAAAGCATTTAGTGTAACTACAGGAATTGAAAATTTATAGTTATTAAATAATGCTCCTATTTTTATAATAGGAGCATTTTTTATGTGATGCCAAGTTTAGATAATGTATTTATAACAAAATCTCTGCAATTTTGACCGCACTTTTCTGATCGATTACAATCCATTTATCCTAGATCATGAAATTTTATTGTGAAACTTAAAACATTATTAAAAAATGCGATTTCGCTCCTGCTGACGTTGATTATTGTAAGCAGTATTCTCGATTTTATTCGTAAACCTAATATTCCACCTGAAATCAATGCGACGGCACTTTATGATTTACAGGGGAATGCCTTCTTTTTACCCCAATTAGATCAAGCTAAGCCTACGATCATTTATTTCTGGGGAAGTTGGTGCGGTTATTGTCGTTATACTTCGCCAGCAGTTAATTCACTTTCAGAAGAAGGCTATCCTGTAGTGTCTGTCGCGCTACGTTCGGGGACAAATAAGGACGTGGAGGATTATTTACAAACGCATCACTATCAGTTTACAACGGTGAATGATCCTCAAGGTAAGATTGCTGATCAATGGCAGGTGAATGTAACACCGACGATTATTATTTTAAATAAAGGAAAAATGGATTTGGCCACAACGGGCTGGACAAGTTACTGGGGCTTAAAAGTGCGGTTGTTTTTCACAGAGTTTTTTGGCTAAGCGGTACAAAATCTATTACAATACACAGACTTATTTTAAAGAGGACAGAATTATGATTATCGTAACAGGTGGTGCCGGTTTTATCGGCAGTAATATCGTTAAAGCGTTAAACGATATGGGACGCAAAGATATTTTAGTGGTGGATAACTTAAAAGATGGGACTAAATTCATTAACTTAGTGGATCTTGATATCGCAGATTACTGCGACAAAGAAGACTTTATCGCATCAATTATTGCTGGTGATGATTTAGGTGATATCGATGCGGTATTCCATGAGGGGGCTTGCTCGGCGACCACTGAATGGGACGGCAAATACATCATGCACAATAACTACGAATATTCAAAAGAGTTATTGCATTACTGTTTAGATCGTAAAATTCCGTTCTTGTATGCATCAAGTGCGGCAACTTATGGCGACAAAACTGAATTCCGTGAAGAGCGTGAATTTGAAGGTCCATTGAATGTGTACGGTTATTCTAAATTCTTGTTCGACCAATATGTACGTGCAATTTTACCTGAAGCACAATCACCAGTATGTGGTTTCCGTTATTTCAACGTGTATGGTCCGCGTGAAGGTCACAAAGGTTCAATGGCAAGTGTGGCATTCCACTTAAATAACCAGATTCTTAAAGGCGAAAATCCAAAATTATTTGCAGGCAGTGAACACTTCCGCCGTGATTTCGTTTATGTAGGCGATGTGGCACAAGTCAACATTTGGTGCTGGCAAAATGGCATTTCAGGTATCTTCAACTGTGGTACCGGCAATGCGGAGTCTTTCGCTGAAGTGGCAAAAGCAGTGATTAAATTCCATGGTAAAGGTGCAGTGGAAACTATTCCATTCCCAGAGCATTTGAAATCTCGCTATCAAGAATATACGCAAGCTAACCTTGATAAACTTCGTGCAACTGGCTATGGCAAACCATTTAAAACCGTAGCGGAAGGTGTGGCTGAGTACATGGCGTGGTTAAATAAATAAAATTATTGAACAAATAATGTCGTTCAATACTAGAAAATGAATAAAGTGCGGTTAAAATTAGTCTTATTTTTAGCCGCACTTTTGTTATAAGGTCAAGCATGAATATTTTAATTATCGGCCCATCTTGGGTCGGCGATATGATGATGTCGCACAGTTTGTATCAACAACTCAAACTGCAATACCCCGATTGCCAAATTGATGTGATGGCACCCAATTGGTGTAAACCGCTTTTAGCCCGTATGCCAGAAGTGCGCCATGCCATTGAAATGCCGCTCGGACATGGCAAGTTTGCCTTGTGTGAACGTTATCGTTTAGGTAAGGCGTTACGCAATCAATATGATATGGCGATTGTGTTACCAAACTCTTTGAAGTCAGCCTTTATTCCCGCCTTTGCAAAAATTGCTGTGCGTCGTGGTTGGAAAGGGGAAAGCCGTTATTTCTTGCTTAACGATTTACGCAATAACAAACGTGATTACCCTATGATGGTGCAACGTTATGTCGCGTTAGGCTTTGAGCAAAATGCGGTACCGAAAGCGGCTGATATTCCTGTTCTAAAGCCTTATTTAACCGTTGACCCCACTCAACAAGCGGAAACCTTAAAAAACTTTGAAAAACAGACCGCACTTTTAGGTGAACGCCCGATAATCGGGTTCTGTCCTGGAGCTGAATTTGGCCCAGCTAAACGTTGGCCGCATTATCACTATGCTAAATTGGCCGAAATGCTGATTGAAAAAGGCTATGCGGTAGAATTATTTGGTTCACCAAAAGATGTGGAAGCAGGCGAGCAAATCCGCAATGCGTTGCCAGTAGAACTACAACCATTCTGTTTAAATTTAGCGGGACAAACAAACCTGAATCAAGCGGTAGATTTAATTGCTAACTGCACAGCAGTGGTGAGCAATGACAGCGGCTTAATGCATATTGCCGCTGCGACAGATCGTCCATTGGTTGCACTTTATGGTCCAACGAGTCCAACTTATACACCACCATTATCTGATAAAGCCGTGATTATTCGCTTAATTGAAGGCGATTTAATTAAAGTGCGTAAAAGTACAGATAGCTCGGAAGGGTATCATCAAAGTTTGATTGATATTACACCTGAAATGGCATTAGAAAAATTAGAGGCATTATTAGCAAAATGAGCCCTCTCCGCATACACCTGCAATTAATCGGAATGGCCATTTTATGGGGCGCCTCTTGGCCTTGGGGGCGAGTGGTTGCTCAAGCTATGCCGACATTTGTGGCTTCAAGTTTACGATTTTTGTTCGCGATTATTCCGCTCATGATTTGGTTATATGCAGCAAATCGCTTCAAATATGTGAAACAACTCAGAGCAAATCAGTGGATAGGTTTATTTGTCACTGCTTTCTTCGGTGTTTTTGCCTATTCCACGTTTTTTATCTGGGGACTGAAATATCTTCCTGCGGGGCAAGCAGCCGTTATTGTAGCAACAAACCCTGTTTTCACGACGCTTTTGGCAATTTTTTTATTTAAAGAAAAATGGAATCGATGGGTAATACTCGGAATGATTATTGCTATGAGTGGATCGCTATTGGCTCTCACAAAAGGGAATTTTTTACAGATGATGGATTCATTTGGCTTTGGGCAAATATTATTAATTGGGGCGCTAATTTGTTGGGTCGTTTACACCTTATTGGCGAGAAAAGTACTCGCAGGTATTGATTCGCTCACCGCAACCACCTTATCTTCTATTTTTGGTTTTTTATTGTTATTTATGAGCGCATTATGCGTGGAAAGCGCAGACGATTGGCTTACGGTACTGCATTTATCGCAAGGTGAGTGGATCAGTTTGCTTGGCCTCGCATTTGGTGCGACAGTATTGGCCTATGCATGGTATTTTGATGGGGTGAAATACTTAGGGGCAGGTAATGCCTCAGCTTATATTATTCTTGTGCCGATTTTAGGGATTTTATTCTCAGCCGTTTGGTTGAATGAACAAGTGGATTCCTCCTTAATTATCGGTGGTATTTTAGCGGTGTCAGGTCTCGGTATTATGCACTGGGGAAGAAGGTTAATTAAATGAAAGTATGCGTGATCAAAACGTCTTCTATGGGCGATGTAATCCATACTTTGCCGGCATTGACTGATGCGCAGCGTGTTATTCCTAATCTTTCCATTGATTGGGTGGTGGAAGAGAATTTTACCGAAATTCCACGCTGGCATTCTGCCGTGAAGCAAATCATTCCAATTGCCTTAAGACGTTGGCGAAAATCGCCTTTTTCGATTCAGACCAAAAACGAGTGGAAATCTTACCGCACTTTATTGCAAGCCAATCAATATGATGCCGTGATTGATGCACAAGGTCTTTTTAAAAGTGCCTTTTTTGTGACACGCTTAGCCAATGGTGTTAAACATGGCTATGATTGCAAAAGTATCCGTGAGCCGATTGCCTCATTTTTCTACGATAAAAAATACGCTATTTCCTATCAACAACATGCGGTAGAACGTATTCGTCAACTTTTTGCGCAAGCATTATCTTATCCATTACCGAAAGAAAAAGGGGATTATGGTATTGCTCGACATTTCATTTCCGCAGATTCTATCGAACCTTATGTGATCTTTTTTCATTCTACGACAAGAGATGAAAAGCATTGGCCAGAACGAAAATGGCGAAATTTAATTGAAAAACTGACCGCACTTTCTGTTCAAGTCCGTTTACCTTGGGGAAATGAAAAAGAAAAGGCAAGAGCAGAGCGATTAGCCGCAGGTTTATCTCACGTAGTTGTTTTACCTAAGCTTTCATTGCGTGAATTGGCTGGACAAATTGCCAATGCGAAAGCCGTGGTATCGGTGGATACGGGTCTAGCCCACTTAACTGCTGCGCTGGATAAACCGAATATTACGCTTTATGGCGCAACTGATCCGACCTTAATTGGCTGTTATGGTCAAAATCAGCATTATTTAACGGCGAATACAATGGAAAATATTACTTCAGACCAAGTGTTTTCTTCGCTTAATTTATTAATTAAATAGGCGGTAAAATAATCAAATATGTATTTATCTTGATTGATTTTAGTCAAAATATTGTCTATTTTCTGATAGTTGGCAAAATTTAGGGTTGACCATTTAAGTTGTAGTGTATAAACTGCAAAAAGTTCAATTTTTTAATAAACTTCATTAAATAATAGGGAAAGCGTTATGAAAAAAACACTTCTTGCTTTATCTGTAGCCGCATTAGCAGCAGGTTCTGCACAAGCTTATAACTTCCACATTGACCAAACTGGTACTGATGTTGATTTTTATGGTTCTTTACGTGTTAAATGGGAAAGCACCTCTAACAAAACTAACTATGTAAATGGTGATGTAACTAAAGAACACATCAATCACGCAGTTGATAACAACGGTTCACGTTTTGGTTTCAAATTAAAACAAAGCTTAGGTGGTGATTTCTACGCTTTAGGTCGTGCTGAATGGCGTATGCGTGGTGAAGCACCTTCACAACATGATTTTGACCATGTTTATACTCACCAACTTTATGCTGGTTTTGGCCACAAACAATTCGGTGAATTAACTTACGGTAACATGGTAACCATCACTGATGAAGTAAAACAAACCGACTTAGCGAATACTTATAGCTTATCTGATGGCTTATTAGATGGTTCTGCACGTCGTGTAACTCAATATGTGTACAACGGTAACTATGGTGATAACAAAGTTAAATTTGGTGCATACTACGGTGGTTCAAGCAAACGTAGCATGAAAAACCTTGATTTAGCGAACAAACGTAAAAATGCTTGGGGTACAGGTCTTATCTTCAATCATGCAATTGATAGCATCCAAAATGTAACCGTAGCAGCAGGTTTTACTCGTGAAATTTCTGAAAATGCGAATAATACTGCATACTACCGCAATGCTTATGGATTAGGTTTAGCGTATAACTTCGTTCACACCACTTATGGTTTAGATTTAGAACGTCAAGTAACTAAAAACCAAGGTGACAAACGTACTAAAAATGAAGTGCGTGCGATTGTTCGTCAAGGTTTAAACGAAGATTGGAACGTATATGCAATGTATGCGTATAAAACAGATAAACAATTTGGTGATACAGACAGAACTCGTCAATTCATGGTAGGTACTGAATACTACGTATATAATCAAGGTTCTTTAAAAGTGAAACCATTCTTAGAATGGCAAGCGACTCGTACTAAATACGAAAACAGCACTGTAGATCGTAGCCGTGATTTCAAAACTGTTATCGGTTTACGTGCATACTGGTAATTTATCAGTTTAATCTTATAAAACGAGCGGATAGTGAAAGCTATCCGCTTTTCTTTTTGGCTTGTAATTTTGATTTTCACCCCCATAATACTGCTCAGGCACAAAGTGCGGTAACAAAACGACATCTTTTTTGAACGTTTACAATTTATTCTCAAAATTGACCGCACTTTTTACTCAAAGAATAAATAGGAACAAATAATGAATTACACTCAAGACAATGACAAACTTTACCGTTACCTTTTCCAAAACCGTGCCGTGCGTGGTGAATGGGTACGATTAAACCAAACTTTTACTGATACGTTGAACACTCATCATTATCCAAAAGCAGTACAAAACTTACTGGGTGAGATGATGGTGGCAACGAATTTGTTGACCGCCACATTAAAATTTAATGGCAATATTACAGTTCAAATTCAAGGTGATGGTCCATTAAAATTAGCCTTAGTTAATGGCAATGATCAGCAACAGATCCGTGCATTAGCACGTGTGCAAGGTGATATTCAAGACGGCATGCGCCTTCATGATATGATCGGCAAAGGTGTATTAGTGATTACGATTGCACCAACAGAGGGCGAGCGTTATCAAGGTGTTATCGGTTTAGATAAACCAACCATTACGGAATGTTTAGAAGACTATTTTGTGCGTTCAGAACAATTACAAACCCAACTTATTATTCGCACGGGTGAATATGACGGTAAAGCCGTTGCTGCTGGAATGTTGCTACAGATTATGCCAGATGGCCAAGGTACGCCAGAAGATTTTGAACATTTAACGACCTTAGCTGCAACCGTAAAAGATGAGGAGTTATTTGGATTACCTGCAGAAGAATTGCTTTATCGTTTATACCACGAAGAAGTAGTGGAAGTTTTTGAACCTCAAGCCGTTTCTTTCTTCTGTGGTTGCTCACCTGAGCGTTCTGGGGCAGCATTATTACTGATTCCAGAAGCTGAAATTGATGAAATTTTAGAAGAACATAAAGGCAGCATTGATATGCAGTGTGAATGTTGTGGCACGCATTACTTCTTCAATAAAGAAGCCATTGATAAACTCAAACAAGCCCAATAAGAAAAATCCCCGTTTATGATAACGGGGATTTTTTATAGCCTTTTATTGTTGAACTTGTTCTAAACAATGTTTGATAGCGTCCGGAATTGAGCCTCCATGATTTTTATTGGGAATTGAAATAAATTCCACGGAATTACCTTGTTTTTCCAATATTTCCGCCAATTGATGTGCATTGATTGTTCGCATTTGTTTCCGTTGATTAATACGCTGTAATTGTTCTTCAGTCATATTCGGATCCTGTTCAGGATGCTCTTCATAATAGCCTAATGTAATCAGAATATGTGATGGTTTTTGGCTAATCCATGGTTCATTTTGAGGTAGAAATGAGCCGTTCCCCCACCAAAGAGAAGGGCTTGCCAAGGTGTAATATTGAAATAAATCCGGTTGATGGAAGAGTACATATAATCCAAATAACCCACCAAAAGAATGGCCAAAGAAATATTGTTTTTCCTTATTAATATCAAAATGCTGTTCAATATAAGGCTTTACGTCTTGTTGAATAAAACGTAGAAAATTGGCAGCTTTTCCTCCTTTGGCGAATTCGGCACCTTCTGCAGGGAAAGTGTAGTCTCTCGTGCGTTCTTCAATAACATAAGCTTTATCAGATACATAACCGATACCGACAATAAGCGGGAGAGGTTTATTAGGATTGACAGCATTCACGGCCATTGGAAATTGAGCATTGCCATCTAAGGTGTAAAGTGCGGTCAGTTTTTGCGATGTTTTTGGTGGTACCGCAATAAACAAGCGGTAATGTTTGTCTTCAAAGGTAAAATCTTTTTGTTGAATTTGATACATTTTTTTCATGTTTTCTTGAATAGGTGGAATCTTAAAGTCGGGTTCTGCTTGCGTGATTTGTGTAAATATCAGCAGACAAAATAAAAAGGGTAAACGCAAAAATGAGAACATAGTTATTGAGTCTTAAGTTGATAATGGTTCTCACTATATCGAAAATATGATGGGTAAATCAACCTTGTTGTATTCCAGTCTCTTAAACCACCTAGAAAGGGGTAGAATTTTCCAATGAATGTTCAAAAATGAGATCTAGTTAACATTTTTTTTTTGACAATTCCCATACAATGAACATAGGAAAAAATTTTAAACTTTTTAATCAAGAGGTGAACTATGACTGATGTTAAAAACGTAATTAAAGAACTTGAAGCCGTTGGTATTCGTGATGTTAAAGAAGTGGTTTATAACCCAAGTTATGAACAACTTTTTGAAGAAGAAACAAAACCTGGCTTAGAAGGCTTTGAAAAAGGGACACTTACCACAACTGGCGCGGTGGCTGTTGATACAGGGATCTTTACCGGTCGTTCACCGAAAGATAAATATATCGTTTTAGATGATACCACAAAAGATACAGTGTGGTGGACGTCTGATGTAGCGAAAAACGATAATAAACCAATGACTCAAGAAACTTGGTCAAGCTTGAAAGGTCTTGTGACTAAACAACTTTCTGGCAAACGTTTATTCGTGGTTGATGGTTTCTGTGGCGCAAGTGAACAAGACCGTATCGCAGTGCGTATTGTGACTGAAGTAGCATGGCAAGCACACTTTGTGAAAAATATGTTCATTCGTCCTACAGAAGAACAATTAAAAACCTTTAAACCTGATTTCGTGGTAATGAATGGTTCTAAATGCACCAACCCGAACTGGAAAGAACAAGGTTTGAACTCTGAAAACTTCGTTGCATTCAACTTAACTGAGCGTATCCAATTAATCGGTGGTACTTGGTACGGCGGTGAAATGAAGAAAGGTATGTTCTCAATGATGAACTACTTCCTACCACTTAAAGGTGTAGGTGCAATGCACTGTTCTGCTAACGTAGGTAAAGACGGTGATGTAGCAATCTTCTTCGGTTTATCAGGTACAGGTAAAACCACACTTTCTACCGATCCAAAACGTGAATTAATCGGTGATGATGAGCACGGTTGGGATGATGTAGGTATCTTCAACTTTGAAGGTGGTTGCTACGCGAAAACTATCCATCTTTCTGAAGAAAATGAGCCAGATATCTACCGTGCAATCCGTCGTGATGCATTATTAGAAAACGTCGTGGTTCGTGCAGATGGTTCAGTTGATTTCGATGATGGTTCTAAAACTGAAAATACTCGTGTGTCTTACCCAATTTATCACATTGATAATATTGTTAAACCAGTATCTCGTGCAGGTCACGCAACGAAAGTGATTTTCTTAACTGCGGACGCATTCGGCGTGTTACCGCCAGTATCTAAATTGACACCAGAGCAAACCAAATACTACTTCTTATCTGGTTTCACCGCTAAATTAGCGGGTACAGAGCGTGGTATTACTGAGCCAACTCCAACTTTCTCAGCATGTTTCGGTGCAGCGTTCTTAACTCTTCACCCAACACAATACGCTCAAGTATTAGTTAAACGTATGCAAGCTGCTGGTGCAGAAGCGTATTTAGTTAATACTGGTTGGAACGGTACGGGTAAACGTATCTCAATCAAAGATACTCGTGGTATTATTGATGCAATCTTAGATGGTTCTATCGAAAAAGCAGAAATGGGCGAGCTACCAATCTTTGATTTAGCGATTCCAAAAGCATTACCAGGTGTAGATCCTGCGATCTTAGACCCTCGTGATACTTATGCAGATAAAGCACAATGGGAAGCGAAAGCGAAAGACCTTGCTGGACGTTTCGTGAAAAACTTCGAAAAATATGCGACTAATGCAGAAGGTAAAGCGCTTATCGCAGCAGGTCCAAAAGCTTAATTAGAGAATATCGTATCTAATTAAACATCTCTAAAAATAACCGCACTTTGATTTGTTAATCAAAGTGCGGTTTTTTTATATTAAGTTTTTTGCGAGTTATTCTTTTGCTACGGTAAGAATAGACCAAATATAAGCCAAGATGACCAGTACCGCAGAGACAGAAAACATGATGCTGATCACATCAACGAAAAAGAAACTTTCCAGAATCGGTTTAGTGAAGATGCGTTCCGCATATCTCGCGACAAAAGTGATGATATAAGCCCATAAAGCCCAGGTAACTAGATCTAGTACAAAGCTTTTGGCTTTAATCAGCAAGGGAAGGCTGCTACCTTTATTAATAACCATCAATTGTTGTAAAGTGGCGGTTGCCATTATTTAAACTCCTCTGTCAGGGCTTGTCCAGACAGCTAGCTTGGACTTGTTTCTAAAAATCGCTTTTGGGATTCCAACGAGTAACGTTACCGTATTAAGTAACCAATAAACATAGGGATACCAAATGCAGGAAATTCCATATTGGATCAATCCTTTTTCATAACGTGAATCAATGTATAAGCTTAAGAGACACTGTAAGAAGAAGGAAAAAAACATGATCGAGATATTTGTTTCAAACAGCTCCATGTTTTGAATGCCTATACCCAAAGTAATCTTTCGGTATAGTGCAAGCGCAACCAGTACAACCAATAAGATTGCCCAAGTTGCGGTAACAAAATATTCAGCATACATTGGCCATAGACGGCGGTTTCTCCAACGCCAGACCTGAGGGAAATATTTGAGAATGGTTTCAGCACCACCTTGTGCCCAGCGTAAACGCTGTTTGTATAAGCCATAAAGACGTTCAGGCATTAATACCCAACATAAGGCACGAGGCTCATACATGATGTTGTAACCAGCTGTTTGAATTTTCCAACTAACATCAATGTCTTCGGTGATCATGTTGGTGCTCCAGCCACCGATTTCCTCCATCACATCTTTGCGGAAGAGACAACATACGCCGGATACGGTGAAAATGGTTCCCATCAGGCTTTGAGCACGTTTGATTAGGCCGATGATAGAGCTAAATTCAGAAACTTGTAAACGACCTAGGATAGTACTGCGGTTACGTACGCGTGGGTTGCCAGTAACAGCACCATAAGTTTGATTTAATTCAAGGGTTTGCACCATGTAATCGATAGCATCGAAGTCTAATACCGCATCGCCATCAATGCAGGCTACATATTGACCCTTAGCGACTAATAAACCATGATTTAATGCGCTGGCTTTACCTTGATTATCTTGGTGAAGAGCTACAATCCGCTCATCTTCTTTTGCCCAGCGATCAATAATTTCGCCAGAGTTATCTTTACTCCCATCATTGATAAAGATGAGCTCATAGTTTGGATATCTGAGTTGGAGCAAGTAAGGAATGGATTCATCTAAGTTGTCTCCCTCGTTATAGCAAGGTACCATAATACTGACCATAGGGACGCGTTCTTTAGGCATTTGTTGGAAGGTTGGTTGCCCAAGTTTTCCTTCCATAAAAAGGTAATAGCAAAGACTCGCACTAACCCAATATATTGCCATTCCAGCAGGATACATAAATACGAAGATACTAATTGCTTCTAAGAATTGTTGATTCATAATCAATCCTTAAGGTTTTCCTACATTAGTATTTATCGAAAAATACGGTTTCATTTTGTTCAGATCCGGTTGATTAGTTAAAAAGTTATCCGGATAGTAGCCATAGCTATAAATATGATTTTTTTGTAATAGCGTCATCCAATCAATCAA
>CAJZKN010000021.1:0-32480 GCA_916050345.1 Parahaemophilus parainfluenzae
CGATGCGCCGATGGTAGTGTGGGGCTTCCCCATGTGAGAGTAGGACACCGCCAGGCACTGAATGTGAACCCCGAGCTGAATGGCTTGGGGTTTTTGTTTATGGATTTTTCAATATTTTAGCAAAGCGTTGATTCTATGATACAATCACCGCTGTAATTTTAATAAAACAAGAGAAAATATGACTGCACTTAATGTATTAATTTATCCAGATGATCACCTAAAGGTTGTTTGTGAACCAGTTGCAGAAGTCAATGATGACATTCGCAAGATTGTAGATGATATGTTTGATACGATGTACCAAGAAGAAGGCATTGGCCTTGCTGCACCACAGGTAGATATCTTGCAACGTATTATTACGATTGATATTGAAGGCGACAAACAAAATCAATTAGTGTTGATCAATCCAGAAATTTTAGCGTCTGAAGGTGAAACAGGTATTGAAGAGGGTTGTTTATCTATTCCTGGATTCCGTGCCTTAGTGCCCCGTAAAGAAAAAGTCACGGTAAAAGCGTTAGATCGTCATGGAAAAGAATTTACGCTTGATGCAGATGGTTTATTAGCGATCTGTATTCAGCATGAAATCGATCATTTAAACGGTATTTTATTTGTTGATTATCTTTCACCGTTGAAACGTCAACGTATCAAAGAAAAATTAGTGAAATATAAAAAACAAATTGCAAAACAATAATCAAAAGTGCGGTATAAAATGACCGCACTTTTCCTATCAACGCCATAACGTAGAACATTATGAAACCATTGAATATCATCTTTGCCGGTACGCCGGACTTCGCAGCACAACATCTTGCTGCACTTTTAAATTCTCATCACAATATTATTGCTGTTTATACGCAGCCAGATAAACCGGCTGGTCGCGGTAAAAAATTGCAGGCTAGTCCTGTAAAGCAATTAGCAGAACAACATCAAATTCCTGTTTATCAACCAAAATCCTTGCGTAAAGAAGCAGCACAAGCAGAGCTTAAAGCGTTAAATGCTGATGTAATGGTTGTTGTTGCTTATGGTTTGATTTTACCTCAAGCAGTGTTGGATATGCCTCGTTTAGGTTGTTTAAATGTGCATGGCTCTCTCTTACCTCGTTGGCGTGGCGCCGCACCTATTCAGCGCGCTATCTGGGCTGGTGATAAGCAAACCGGTGTGACGATTATGCAAATGGATGTGGGTTTAGATACTGGTGATATGTTACACAAAGTGTATTGCGATATTGATGCACAAGAAACTTCTGCTTCGCTTTACCATAAATTAGCTGAAATTGCGCCGTCTGCATTGATTGATGTTTTGGATCATTTGGAAGAAGGGAAATTTATTGCAGAAAAACAAGATGATAGCCAAAGTAACTATGCAGAGAAACTTTCCAAAGAAGAGGCTAAATTAGATTGGTCGCTATCGGCAGCCCAGCTTGAACGCAATATTAGAGCGTTTAATCCTTGGCCGATTAGTTTCCTACAATTAACCGATGAAAAAGGTAATGAACAAACCCTAAAAGTTTATGCTGCTGGAGTATTGCCACATGTGGATAAACCAGCTGGGACGATTTTAAGTGTCGATAAAAAAGGTATTCAAATTGCCACGAAAGAAGGCGTTTTAAATTTATTGCAACTTCAGCCAGCAGGCAAGAAACCTATGTTTGTGCAAGACTTCCTCAATGGTCGAGCTGATTGGTTCCAAGTTGGTAAGGTTCTAAACTAATGGTATTTCAACGCAAAAAAACGGGAAAATCGACCGCACTTTCGGTACGCGCTATCGCTGCTCAAGTGATTTTGCAGGTTTTAGATCAGGGTAAGTCCTTATCAACGTTGATTCCAGAAGTACAATCACAGGTAAAACCACAGGATTTGCCTTTATTACAGGAAATCACCTTTGGTATTTGTCGCGTATTGCCTCGTTTAGAAAATATTATAAAAAAACTATTAGATAAGCCATTGAAGGGTAAGACACGTATTGTACATTGCTTGTTATTAGTTGGATTGTACCAATTACTTTATATGCGTGTGCCCGCTCATGCTGCAGTGGATGAAGTAGTGAATGCCACAAAATCATTAAAATCGGACAGTTTCCGTGGTTTAGTTAACGGTGTATTGCGTCGTTTCTTACGGGAGCAAGAAGAGATTCTTGCTGTAGTCGATAAGCATTGGCAAACGCTTCATCCTGAATGGTTTGTGAATAAAATCAAAAAAGCTTATCCGAATTGGCGTGAAATTATTGAGGCGAATAACCAAAAGCCACCAATGTGGTTACGGGTCAATCAACAGCAAAATAACACGAAAACTTACCGCACTTTATTGGAAGAGCAAGAGATAGTCTCATTTGAATGTGATAATCCACATGCTTTGCGTTTAGCACAACCACTTTCTGTCTCGAAACTACCGAATTTTGAACAAGGTGCAGTGACAGTTCAGGATCTTAATGCGCAATGGTCGGCCTTATTGCTTGAGCCACAAAATGGTGAATTAATTTTAGATGCTTGTGCAGCGCCTGGTGGGAAAACTACGCATATTTTAGAAATGGCGCCACAATCAAAAGTGATTGCACTTGATGTCGAAGCGCATCGCTTAAAACGCGTCGAAGAAAACCTTGCTCGTTTGAATCAACAGGCGACAGTTGTTTGTGGCGATGCGACCGAGCCTGAAAAGTGGCTCTCAGAAATAGGTTTAAGTGGTGCATCCTTTGATCGTATTTTATTAGATGCACCTTGCTCAGCAACGGGCGTGATTCGTCGTCATCCAGATATTAAATGGTTACGTCAAGAAACGGATATTGCTCAATTGGTTGCCTTGCAAGGACAAATTCTAAAAGCACTTTGGGCAAAATTAAAACCTAATGGTATTTTGCTTTATGCGACTTGCTCGGTGCTTCCCGATGAGAACAGTCAGCAAATACAGCATTTTTTAGCTGAAACACCCGATGCAGAATTAATGACATTGCAGTTTGAACAAACGGAAAATACGATTGGAATCCAATTCCTGCCACAAGAGAATGGCGGTGATGGGTTCTATTATGCAAAATTGAGAAAATGGTCAGCTTAAATGAATTTGCCTTTAATTGATGTCGTCATTCCTTGCTATAACACTGAACAAACACTTGTTCGTGCAGTAGAGTCTGTGTTGCAGCAAAATAATCTTGGTCACCTTTGGCTGATTGATGATGCATCGACAGATAATACATTTGTATTAGCCTTACAGCTTGCAAAACAATATCCAGATAGAATCTCTGTCGAGCAAATGTCAAAAAATAGTGGTGTTGCGATGACTCGAAATTGGGGGGCGATGCTTTCTATTCAAAGTGCAGTCGATTTTGTCGCATTTTTAGATGCGGATGATGCATACGAACCCGGTGCATTGGAAGTGGCGGCGGCAACCTTTCATTTTCAGCCAGATACTTCAGTCGTGAGATTAGCATTAAAGCCGATAAATTTAGCCCAACGTTATGCAGAGCATCCCAATTTTGATCAGGCATGGCAATATATGCGCATGACCTGCGGGGGAAATATCGTTTTCAATAAAGCTTTTTTCTTAGCGTGTGGCGGATTTCCAACACATCAATTATTTCGAGAGCTCGGCGGTGAAGACGGCGCTTTAGGCATAGCAACCACTAAAACGGCCAAAGTCGCGACATTATTTGAAGATGTAGGCGTATTGCATTTTTGTCGTGAAGGTATGCATGCAGAACGTTTACTCGATAGCCTATTATTTAGTAAACAAGATCCGGCGATTACAGTAGAAAAAATGGCAGAAGCTGAACAAGTCACATCGACCATTTGTCGCCGTATTGAGGCATTAAAGTGCGGTCTAAATTCAGCTGAAATTGGTATCCGACCTTTGGTTGTGGAGAGAACAGAATGAAAATAATCATCTTAGGTGCAGGGCAAGTCGGCACAACACTTGCGGCAAATTTAGTGAGTGAAGATAACGATATCACACTAGTAGATAATGAATCTCAACATTTGCAGAATTTGCAAGATAAGCATGATTTACGCGTGGTTAAAGGTTCCCCTTCTTCACCTAAGATTTTGCGTGATGCAGGAGCCGCTGATGCCGACTTGATGGTTGCAGTAACGGCATCAGATGAAATTAATATGATTGCTTGCCAGTTGGGGTACACGCTTTTCAATACCCCAACACGTATTGCACGTATTCGTAATGCAGAATATTTGCGTGAGAAAGATAAATTATTTAATGATGAAAATGTACCCATCGATCATCTGATTTCGCCAGAAAATTTAGTCACAGATGAGATTACACGTTTAATCGCTTATCCAGGTGCGTTGCAAGTAGCGCATTTTGCCAATAATCGAATTAGCATTGTGGTTGTAAAAGCCTATTACGGTGGTCCGTTAGTGGGCTATGCGTTATCCGCTTTTAAAGAGCATATGCCGCACATTGATTGCCGTATCATTTCGATTTTACGTAATGATAGATTAATT
The DNA here is from genome assembly GCA_916050345.1 of Parahaemophilus parainfluenzae. Classification (GTDB taxonomy): domain Bacteria; phylum Pseudomonadota; class Gammaproteobacteria; order Enterobacterales; family Pasteurellaceae; genus Haemophilus_D; species Haemophilus_D parainfluenzae_AA. The sequence continues at coordinate 4,439 of CAJZKN010000021.1, forward strand.
CGTCCACAAGGTTCGACCATTATTGAGGCGGGTGATGAAATCACTTTTATTTGTGCGACAGAGCACATTAAAGCGGTGATGAGTGAGTTGCAACGCCTTGAGAAAACCTACAAGCGTATCATGATTGTCGGTAGTGGGAATATTGCCTCTGGTGTGGCAAAACAGTTAGAAGATAAGTATCAAGTGAAGCTCATTGAGCGCGATGGAGAAAAAGCGAAAGTTTTAGCTGAAAGACTCTCTAAAACCCTTGTTTTCCATGGGGATGCTTCTGACCAAAATTTACTTTTTGAAGAGCATATTGAGAGCGTCGATGTCTTTTTATCTCTAAGTGCGGATGATGAAGCCAATATTATGTCGGCGTTATTAGCAAAACGCTTAGGAGCTAAAAAAGCCATGGTGCTTATCCAACATATGGCATATATCAATTTGATTCAAGGCGGAACCATTGATATTGCGGTTTCACCACAACAAGCAACAATCTCAGCGTTATTAGGACATGTGCGTAAAGGGGATATCAAAAATGTGGCCTCTTTGCGTCATGGTACCGCGGAAGCCATTGAACTTGTCGTGCATGGCGATGCGACAACATCCAATGTGGTTGGAAGACAAATTGGCGATATTAAGCTGCCTGTAGGGGCTATGATTGCGGCAATTTTACGTAAAAATGAGGTAATCATTGCTCGTCGTCAGGTTGTGATTGAGGAAGGCGATAATGTGATTGTTTATATTAATGACAAGAAATCTGTGTCAGAAATTGAAAAATTATTCCAACCAAGTGCATTTTTTATTTAAATAACAGTTTACTTTTTAATCTGAAAACCTATAATACGCACTCTTTTAATTTTTTAAACCAACACAAAAGGAAATTTTATGAGCTTTCTTAAAGAATTCCGCGAATTCGCAATGCGCGGCAACGTAGTAGATATGGCAGTCGGTGTGATCATCGGTGGTGCTTTTGGTAAAATCGTAAGTTCACTTGTCGGTGACGTAGTAATGCCTGTATTAGGTATTTTAACTGGTGGCGTAGATTTCAAAGATTTAAAAATCACGTTAGCAGAAGCGGTAGGTGAAACGCCTGCAGTAACATTAAACTACGGTGTATTTATTCAAAACGTCTTTGATTTCATCATCATTGCATTCGCAATCTTCATGATGATCAAAGGTATCAACAAAGTGAAAAAACCAGTAGAAGAAGTAAAAGGTCCTTCACAAGAAGAATTACTTACTGAAATTCGCGATTTATTAAAAAAATAATAAGAATTTAATTTAAATAAAAAAAAGGTTGGTATTTTACCAACCTTTTCTTTTACCTAAAATTTAAGCTTTTAATAATAATGCAACAGCCTCGCAAGCAATGCCTTCACTTCGACCTGTAAAGCCAAGTTTTTCTGTTGTGGTTGCTTTCACGTTGACTTGTTCAATATCACAATGCAAATCTTCTGCAATCTTCGCTCGCATTGCATCGATATGAGGACACATTTTAGGGGCTTGAGCAATAATGGTTACATCCACATTACCGACCTTATAGCCTTTTGCTTGTACTTGGCGGAATGCTTCTCGTAATAAAATACGGCTATCTGCATTTTTATATTGCATATCGGTATCAGGGAAGAGTTTACCAATATCACCTAATGCTGCTGCACCTAATAAGGCATCCGTTAAGGCATGTAAGGCGACATCACCATCAGAATGGGCAATAAACCCAGTGTGGTAAGGCACTTCAACGCCACCAATAATTAAAGGGCGATCTTCACCAAAGGCATGAACATCAAACCCATGTCCGATTCGTATCATAGCGTTTTCCTTGTTAAATAAAATTCGGCTAAAGATAAATCTTCTGGACGCGTGACTTTAATATTATCACTTCGTCCCGCGACTAAGTGCGGTTGAAATCCAGCAAGTTCCATTGCAGAGGCTTCATCTGTAATATTGGCGCCTTGAGAAAGCCCCTGTTTAAGTGCATTTCTTAATAGATCGCAACGGAAAAATTGAGGCGTCTGAGCAAGCCAAAGTTCTGAGCGATCTTCTGTTTTAATAATATCTTGTTGTTCATTTGCGCGTTTAATTGTATCCACCGCAGGAATGGCCAAAATAGCACCTTGTTCATCATCGATTTGGAGCAATTTATCTAAATCTTGATGTGTTAAACAAGGTCTAGCCGCATCATGCACCAATACCCAAGCTTGGTCATTTTTGATTGCGCTGAGTCCATTTAGAACTGATTCAGCGCGTGTTTCTCCCCCTTCAACGAGGGTGATGTTTTGATGTGGGAATAAAGTTATTTCAAAAAGATAGGGGTCATTTTTTCCTACTGCAAGAATAACATGATTAATTGCAGGGTGGGATAGAATGACTGAGAGCGTATGTTCCAGAATCGTCTTGTCTCGGATTTTCAGATATTGTTTAGGCTTATTTGCTTGCATACGGCTTCCAACGCCTGCAGCAGGAATGACGGCGATAATTTCACGGCTCATTATTTATGCTCTTTGACGATGTGATAGAACACTTCGTTTGGTTTGACCATATCATGACTCATGCGTGCACGCTCTTCAATAGATTCAAAGCCTTTTGTTAATCCTTGAATTTCGGCGGAAATCATTTGATTTCTTTGTGAGAGCTTTTCATTTTCAGCTTTATTCTCTTTGATTTGAGCTTCGACATCTTTGTAGTCAAAATAGCCGTTTTTACCAAACCAAAGATCGTACTGAAATAGCACGAGAATACCCACTAAAATTCCAATGAAAAGACGCATAAATTACCTATTATTTCTGAAAACTATGGATAGTTTACCGTGAAATACAGCGAAATGCGATGAAAAAGTGCGGTTAAAAAATAAGATGATTTTGAAATGATCTCATTGGGTTTGTTAGATAGCTTCAAAATGAAAAATGTGATCTATCTCACAAATTAGTTATAAAGTTTGATAAACCCATAGTCACTGCCCAAATAGGCTTGTTATACTTTTGCCTGTCATTATGACTTTTTAACAGAAGGAACAATCAATGAAAACAACATTAAAACTTACCGCTATTGCAGCGATGTCAGCATTTATTTTAACCGGTTGCGCGACTCAAAATAAAAGTGCAGAAGCGGATGCTCAGCTTCAACAACAAGCGGTATTAGGTCTTAACTGGATTCAACAATCAGGTGAATACCAAGCCCTTTCTTACCAAGCATACAATGCGGCAAAAGTGGCATTTGATCATGCTAAAGTGAAAAAAGGTAAGAAGAAAGCCGTTGTGGTGGATTTAGATGAAACCATGTTAGATAACAGCCCTTATGCAGGTTGGCAAGTTCAAAACAATAAACCATTTGATGGCAAAGACTGGACTCGTTGGGTAGAAGCTCGTCAATCAGGTGTTGTACCAGGTGCAGTAGAATTCAATAACTATGTAAATACCCACGGCGGTAAAATGTTCTACGTTTCTAATCGTAAAGAAAGCAATGAAAAAGCAGGTACGATTGATGATATGAAACGTTTAGGTTTTAATGGTGTTGAAGATTCAGCGTTTTACTTGAAAAAAGATAAATCACCAAAAGCAGCACGTTTTGAAGAAATTGAAAAACAAGGTTATGAAATCGTCGTTTATGTGGGTGATAACCTCGATGACTTCGGTGATGCAATCTACGGTAAACAAAATGCAGAACGTCGTGATTTCGTTGCGCAAAATAAAGCGAAATTTGGTAAAACATTCATCGTTTTACCTAACCCGAACTACGGCGGTTTTGAAGGTGGTTTAGCGAAAGATTACTTCAAAGGTGATTCAAGCAGCAAAGTGAAAGCGCGTTTAGATGCAATTAAAGCTTGGGATGGTAAATAATTCCCTTTTTTAGATAAAGCAACACCCGCAGAGATGCGGGTGTTTTGTTTTAGTCGAAAAGTGCGGTCTATTTTCGCATCATTTTTTCTTTATGCGCTGCGAAGTCACCACCTTTAGCAAGCATGCGAAGCTGTAAGATAACGCGTTCTTTTAACAAATCTTGTTCAGCTTTGGTCATATCTAAGGCATTAGAGCCCGCCGTGAATACGATGGTTACCATGCCTTCTGCTTGTACATAAGAGACATATTGAGAATAGTGATTTTTCTTCGCAATATATTCAGCCAATTCATCAACAAAGTGTTTGATTTCACGGGCGGCTGCGGTACGGAAAGCTTGAGAAGTGCCTGAACTTTCACGTAAGAGCAAACGGAACACGTTGGTGCTGTGAGTGATAAATTCAAAAAAGGTTTCCACGGATACGCGGATCACACTACCGCCCGCATCAATACGCTTACGCGCTTGGCGCATTAATTGACGGAGGGTTAAACCTGCTTCATCTACCATTTCTAATCCGAGCTCATCCATATCGCTAAAGTGGCGATAGAAAGAAGTTGGTGCAATGCCCGCTTCTCGCGCAACTTCGCGTAAGCTTAAATTAGAAAAGCTTTTTTCTGCACTTAACTGATTAAATGCTGCGTCAATTAAGGCTCGACGGGTTTTTTCTTTTTGAATTGCTCGAACGCCTGCCATTTGGTTTTCCTCAGTCTATGATGAATTATTTTTTATTCGCTAAAATTGATTTAACTTGTTCACTGATCGCATTTGCAACGCGTTCATAACGATTACGTAACGGAGAGCCTGGACGGTAAACAAGCGCAATAGTACGAGCGGGTTCTGGTGAATGACAAGGAATATATTTTACGCCTTTACGTGTGCCTTCATTTAATACAGCAAGTTCTGGCATAAAGGTAATACCTGCATTAGCTGCCACCATATTGCGTAAAGTTTCTAGACTCGTCGCTTGGAAGTGAGAGTCTTCTTTCGCACCTGCTGTAAAACAATAATCCAGTGCTTGATTACGTAAGCAGTGCCCATCATCTAACATGAGCATTTCTTGCCCTTTTAGGGTATTCATGGCAATTTTGCTTTCTGAAGCCCATGGATGTTCTTCTGAAACAGCAAGTAACATTTTTTCATCAAAAATGGGTACTTCGATAAAGGCTTCTGTTTCGGGTACACGAGCCACAATTGCGCAATCTAAGCGACCTGTTTCTAATTGCTCTAATAGTTGATGCGTTTGAGCTTCGTAAAGAAAAACTTCTAAATCTGGGAAAGTTTCTTTTAATGTTGGTACAATGTAAGGAAGTAGATAAGGGCCAACAGTAGGGATGAGTCCAATGTGTAATGGACCTGTCATTTCTTTACCTTGATTGCTGGCCATTTCTTTAAGTAATTTTACTTCGCGTAATACAGTGCGAGCTTGCTCAACAAGTAACATACCAGATTGCGTGAAGAGTACTTTACGGCTAGTACGTTCAAGTAAAATAATGCCTAATTCATCTTCTAGTTTGCGAATTTGGCCACTTAAAGTGGGTTGGCTAACATTACAAGAATCCGCCGCTCGACGGAAATGTTTAAACTCGGAAAGGGCTACTAAGTATTCTAAATCACGAATATTCATAGGGTTCTCACTTTATAGAATATGTCAATTAAAAGGATAGAATTAATTGATTATGACTATATCACAAAACTTTCTATAATGCCTATTAAGTTTTTAAGGTAAATTCATTTAACTAACAGAGGAGACACATTATGTCTAATATGGAAGGAAAAAAAGTTCCACAAGTTACATTCCGCACTCGCCAAGGCGATCAATGGGTTGATGTGACCACATCTGAATTATTTGATAACAAAACTGTTGTTGTTTTCTCATTACCAGGTGCATTCACGCCAACTTGTTCATCTTTTCACTTACCACGTTATAACGAACTTGCGCCAGTTTTCAAAAAACATGGCGTAGATGATATTTTAGTTGTGTCTGTAAACGATACTTTCGTTATGAATGCTTGGAAAGAAGCGGAAGAAGCACATAACGTAAAATTCATTCCAGATGGTAACGGTACTTTCACTGAAGGTATGGGCATGTTAGTTGGAAAAGATGATTTAGGTTTTGGTAAACGTTCTTGGCGTTATTCTATGCTCGTGAAAAATGGCGTAGTGGAAAAAATGTTTATTGAACCAAATGAGCCAGGCGATCCGTTTAAAGTATCTGATGCCGATACCATGTTGAAATACATTGCACCAGATTTCCAAGTGCAAGAATCAATTGCTATCTTCACAAAACCAGGCTGCCCATATTGCGCGAAAGCAAAACAACTTTTACGTGATAAAGGTTTGAGCTTTGAAGAAATCGTATTAGGTCAAGATGCAACTATCGTGAGTGTACGTGCGGTTTCTGGACGTGCAACTGTACCACAAGTATTCATCGGTGGTAAACACATCGGCGGTAGCGACGATTTAGAAAAATACTTTGCATAATTGATTGCAGGTAGGAATTTTTTATATTTTTGATTATTAGGAACATAATTTAAAAGGGAGCGAAAGCTCCCTTTTTTGTTGTCTATTGTCTTGTTATGTTCTTAAGCGTTAAAACCAATGTAGCAAACTGAGATTAAAACGACATAAAAAACGACCGCACTTAACAGTAATAATTTTACGGCTAGTTTTGGTTTATGTTGATGCAATTTATAAAGTAAACGCGCAATTAAGACTAAAACAAAGGGATAAACCCAAAAGATAATAGAGAAAAGATCGATCTGAAAACCGCTCAGTGTAGGGTTTTTTACAAAAGCAGTAGAAAGCAGAGAGGCCATAGGCCACAGTAAAATGGGTAAACAAAATGCCGCAAGTCCCCAAGCGAAGCCACTAAATCCTGTCGGCATAGTTTGTTTTTTCATAATGAACCTTATATGATGAACAAAAATTAAATGAAAAAGGAATATAGCAAATGCAGCCTTTATTTGGTAGCGAAACAGATGGGATTCAAGAGAGAAAATTGGTGAAACGTCTATTAAGAAAGAAAAAAATTACGTTTATTTTGACCGCACTTTGCGCGGTGATTTATCTCTTGCAGAATATCGGATTTGAAGAGCCAATTATGGATTTATTCCATTATCCGGCTTATTCTTGGGAGGATCAGGAAGTATGGCGCTATTTCACTCATGCAATTGTTCACTTATCGGTACCGCATATTTTATTTAACCTTTCGTGGTTTTGGTTATTCGGTGGCGCGATTGAACGCCGATTTGGTTCTCTCCATTTTTTATTATTAGTTTTAGTCTCTGCTGCAGTGAGTGGCGCGGTACAGAATTATTTTACCGGTCCCGCCTTTTTCGGGCTATCTGGTGTGGTTTATGCCGTGTTAGGTTATGTGTTGGTGGTGGACAAATTGCACCCGCATAGTTTTGACTTACCAGAAGGCTTTTTTACAATGTTACTGGTAGGTCTTGTATTTGGCTTTATTAGTCCGCTTTTTGGTATTAATATAGGGAACGCTGCCCATATTTCAGGCTTTATCTTAGGATTGGTTTGGGGATTTCTGCAGAGTAAAATTAAGGCTAAATCGTTTAGCTAATTCAAATTTATAGGCATTTATATGAAGCAATCATTACGCCATCAGAAAATAATTGAGCTTGTGAAGCTAAAAGGGTATGCCAGTACAGAAGAACTGGTTATCGAACTGGAAGTTAGCCCTCAGACTATTCGACGCGATCTGAATATCCTTGCTGAACAAGATTTAATTCGTCGTCATCATGGTGGTGCGGCCCCTTCTTCAACCGCAGAAAATTCTGATTACATTGAACGTAAACAATTTTTCCCTTCCCAAAAAAGCGCCATTGCTCGTGAAGTGGCAAAACGTATTCCAAACGGTGCATCCTTATTTATTGATATTGGTACCACGCCTGAAGCTGTTGCAAGTGCCTTGTTAAACCATGAACGGTTACGCATTGTGACGAATAATATCAATGCAGCCCATTTATTACGACAAAATGAAACCTTTGATATTACGATGGCAGGTGGTTCATTACGTAAGGATGGTGGAATCATTGGTGAGGCAACGGTTAATTTTATTTCGCAATTCCGTTTAGACTTTGGAATTCTGGGCATTAGTGCAATTGATCTTGATGGTTCATTATTAGACTATGATTACCACGAAGTCCAAGTGAAACGTGCCATCATAGAAAGTTCGCGCCAAACCTTATTAGCGACCGACCATTCTAAATTCTCTCGACAAGCTATTGTACGGTTAGGTGAGCTTAAAGATGTGGATTATCTTTTCACCGATGATGTGCCAAAACAAATTGAGGATTATTTAGAAAATAGCAATACAAGGTTAGTGATTTGCAAATGATGGAAATAGGAAGTGCGGCCAAAATTGACCGCACTTTTTTGGTAAGCATCCATGCCTAGCCACTGCTGTTTCGACCAATTCAAAATTAACTTCATTCACCCAACCTCCTTATTGATGTGAGATGAAACTAATTTTGCTGCAATAGTTGTTAAATTTTAGGGATACAAACGGAAGGCAAATCATTCGACTGCCAATTTTTTATTTAGGACAACGGGGAAGGTTTGCTTGAAGAGTCAAGAAAGACTAGAGCTTGATAGATCAAGTGGGTACATCGAGATCCCTCTCTAAATGTAATTTATTTATACTGCTGTTTTGGTAAAAAGGGAATCTTAAAATTATAAATATGTGATCGAGATCACAAATTAAATGCAAAAAGAAAGCTGCTTATTTTTGTTTAGAAAATAAGCAGCTATTTTACTGGTTTTTTATCGATTTAAATTCACCGCGCCTTCGTAACCAAGTTGTCGCCAAGCCTCATAAACTGCAACAGCTACCGAGTTAGATAAGTTCATACTGCGACTATTTGCGGTCATTGGGATACGGATTTTTTGTTCCATTGGCATTTTATCCAAAATAGACATTGGAATACCACGTGTTTCAGGGCCAAACATTAAATAATCCCCTAATTCAAATTGCACTTCGCTATGCGCAGGGCCGCCTTTAGTAGTGAGTGCAAAAAGACGTTTCGGTTTTTCGCTTTCTAAAAAGGCTTCAAAGGTTTTATGTTTTTTGATTTCAGCAAATTCATGATAATCCAAGCCGGAACGACGTAATTTTTTATCATCCCAGGTAAAGCCAAGTGGCTCGATTAAATGAAGTCGAAAGCCAGTGTTCGCACAAAGACGAATAATATTTCCCGTATTTTGTGGAATTTCAGGTTCGTATAACACAATGTCTAACATAATGATTTCCTAATCTTTTTGATACAGGCGGTAACTCACCATACCTGTGGTTTTTTCTTTTAGTAATTGCCAATTATCAGGCGCGCTAAGCGGTTTGTCTTTTTCTGTTTCCACATAAATCAATGCATGAGGTAAGAGCCAATTCTTTTCCTCTAATAGGGCAATTGCTTGTTCTGCTAAGCCAAAATGAAAAGGGGGATCTAAAAATACCACATCAAAGTGCGGTTGATTTTGCGCTTGTTTTAAAAATTCTAAGCTATTTTGATTAATCACTTGTGCTTGTTCAGCTGTCGTTTTTAACGTTTGCAAATTTTTCTTTAATTGATTCGCCACGGTTTTATCTAACTCTAAAAACGTTACCTGTTTTGCTTGGCGAGAAAGAGCCTCAAAGCCAAGTGAGCCACTGCCCGCAAAGCAATCAAGACAATGGCTATCCACAATATAAGGCATCAACCAGTTGAATAAGGTTTCTTTTACGCGATCGCCTGTTGGACGCAAACCTTCCGCATTTAAAACCGGTAATTTTCGTCCACGCCAAAGACCCGCGATGATTCGAACTTCGCCTTTGGCATTTTGAACTTGCATTTTTTTCATAAAGAAACAGATTTTTAGTGAAAATTGTGCTTAGTTTAGACGATTTTTTGCTAGAATAGGCAGTATTTTTTAAAGATTTGTGTTTAAGAGAAGAATTTATGTCAGAAGAAAAGAAAAAAGGCGGGTTTTGGGCCTCTCTTTTTGGTCGCAATAAAAAGCAAGAAGAACAAAAAATTGAGCCAACTATTGAAGAGTCATCTATTGAATCTGCCGATGTTTCGCCTACAGAAGAGATTGTTCACAATAGCGAGAACGTTCAATTAGAACAAGTTGAACAGGAAGAATTACAGGAGTTAGCGGAACAGCTGCAAGAGGATAAAGCTGAGAATACCATTGTTGAGCATATTGAACCTGTTGTAGAAGAAGTGATTTCACCTGAAAGTGCGGTCAATATTGAGCCAGTTTTAGATACACCAGTGATTGAGGCAACGGCTGAAGAGACAGAAAAAACAAAAGAAATTTCTACCGCACTTTCTGCGGAAGAACCAACAGAAAGCATTATTGAACAAGATAATGTCGTTAAAGATCTTCCTGTAGTTGATGCTGAGATTGAGCCTGAAATTGTTGAAGATGTTAAAGATGAATTCCGTTCAGATATTAATACCGAAACGCAAGAAAAGCCAAGTGAAGGTGGATTTTTTAGTCGTTTAGTCAAAGGCTTACTCAAAACTAAACAAAATATTGGTGCAGGTTTCCGTGCGTTCTTTTTAGGTAAAAAGATTGATGATGATTTATTTGAAGAGTTGGAAGAGCAGCTTTTAATTGCCGATATTGGTGTGCCAACAACGAATAAAATCATTAAGAATTTAACGGAGCACGCAAGTCGTAAACAGTTACAAGATGCGGAATTGCTTTACCAACAACTTAAAGTTGAAATGGTAGAAATTCTAAAACCAGTTGCCAAACCATTGGTCATTGATACGACTAAAAAGCCTTATGTTATTTTGATGGTTGGCGTAAACGGTGTAGGTAAAACGACCACAATTGGTAAATTGGCTCGCAAATTCCAAAATGAAGGCAAATCAGTCATGTTAGCAGCAGGGGATACTTTCCGTGCTGCTGCAGTAGAACAACTCCAAGTATGGGGGGAACGTAATAATATTCCGGTGGTGGCACAAAGTACGGGTTCAGATTCAGCGTCGGTAATTTTTGATGCGATGCAATCTGCCGCGGCACGTAATATTGATATTTTAATTGCGGATACGGCCGGTCGTTTACAAAATAAAAATAATCTCATGGATGAATTGAAGAAGATTGTTCGTGTCATGAGAAAATACGATGAAACCGCACCGCACGAAATCATGCTTACCTTAGATGCGGGTACAGGGCAGAATGCAATTAGCCAAGCCAAACTCTTTAATGAGGCGGTTGGGTTAACAGGTATTACATTAACCAAATTAGACGGAACAGCAAAAGGTGGGGTAATTTTCGCCATTGCAGATCAGTTTAATTTACCAATTCGTTATATTGGTGTGGGTGAAAAAATTGAAGATTTACGCGAATTTAATGCAGAAGAATTTATTGAAGCATTGTTTGTTCACGAAAATGAAGAATAAAAAGGAATAATAAAGTGATTCGATTTTCAAATGTCTCTAAAGCTTATCACGGTGCGACTCAGCCGGCCTTGCAGGGTTTGAATTTTCATCTTCCTGTTGGAAGTATGACTTATCTTGTTGGGCATTCTGGCGCGGGTAAAAGTACCTTGCTTAAATTAATCATGGGAATGGAAAAGGCGAATGCCGGTAATATTTGGTTTAATGGTCATGATATTACGCGTTTGTCTAAATATGAAATCCCATTTTTACGCCGCCAAATCGGTATGGTTCACCAAGATTACCGTCTATTAACGGATCGTAGCGTAGCAGAAAATGTGGCGTTGCCATTGATTATTGCTGGCATGAACCCGAAAGAAGCACATACACGCGCATTGGTTGCATTAGATCGTGTGGGCTTACGTAGTAAAGCGAATTATATGCCGCCACAAATTTCAGGTGGGGAGCAACAACGCGTAGATATCGCGCGTGCAATCGTACATAAACCGCAGCTTTTATTAGCCGATGAGCCTACAGGTAACCTTGATGATGAACTTTCCTTAGGGATTTTTAATCTTTTTGAAGAGTTTAATCGTTTAGGCATGACGGTGTTAATTGCGACACACGATATCAATTTAATTCAACAAAAACCAAAACCATGTCTTGTGCTTGAACAAGGCTACTTACGCTATTAAGGATAAAAAATGACAAGACGTATTGATGCTTCTTTTGGCGTGCAAACTGCTTATACTTTGCGTTCTGTTTTGAACGATTTAGTAAAACGTAAATTTGGTACATTGCTAACAATTTTAGTTATTGCCGTGTCTCTTACGATTCCAACGGTGAGCTATTTGTTATGGAAAAATTTACACTTAGCAACAACTCAATTTTATCCAGAAAGCGAACTCACGATCTATTTACATAAAAATTTAAGTGAAGAAGATGCTAACTTGGTGGTGGAAAAAATTCGTCAGCAAGAAGGTGTGGAATCGTTAAATTATGTTTCTCGTCAAGACAGTTTGAAAGAATTTAAAAGTTGGTCTGGTTTTGGTGAAGAGTTAGAAATTTTAGATGACAACCCATTACCGGCAGTGGTGATGGTGAAACCGTCTAAAGCGTTTAATGAATCAGAAAAACGAGCAGAGTTACGTGCAAATTTAAATAAAATTAAAGGTGTACAAGAAGTTCGTCTCGATAACGATTGGATGGAAAAATTGACCGCACTTTCGTGGTTGTTTGCACACGTGGCAATTTTCTGCACGGTGCTCATGACAATAGCTGTATTCCTCGTTATCGGAAATAGCATTCGTTCTGATGTTTATAGTAGCCGAGCAAGTATTGATGTGATGAAGCTATTAGGTGCAACGGATCAATTTATTCTTCGTCCTTATCTTTACACTGGTATGATTTATGCCGTGTTAGGGGGTGTGATCGCCGCATTGTTTAGTAGTCTTATTGTGGGTTACTTTACGTCAGCGGTGAAGTATGTAACGGATATTTTTGCGGTTACCTTTGATCTCAATGGGTTAGGCGTAGGCGAGCTAATCTTCTTATTAGTAAGCTGCTTAATTATGGGCTATGTTGGCGCATGGATTGCCGCAACAAGACATATTGCAATGTTAGATAACAAACTATAAATTTCATTTATATAAAGTGCAGTCATTTTTTCAGGTGAAAATACTCGAGAAAATGACCGCACTTTTTTATTTGTGGAAATTAATTGAACAAAAAGCTTGCATAATTAGGTGTTTTTGTGTAATATCCACGGGCTTTCAGATATTGAAAGCCGTTTAATGTAATCATTTATTAAACGAGTGTTACGATATGTAATACTAACAATGTTTCCGATTTGGAGACTATAAATAGGTCAGCTGCACTTCCTTTTCTATTTTGAAGTTAGAAGAGTGATGGTGTCAGTTTTGTTATTAGCTAAATTTATTGGAGCTCTGGTCTAATGCAGAACCAAAGAATCCGTATCCGCTTAAAAGCTTTCGATCACCGTTTGATCGATCAATCTACTGCGGAGATCGTAGAAACAGCTAAACGTACTGGTGCACAAGTTCGTGGTCCAATCCCTTTACCAACTCGTAAAGAGCGTTTCACCGTGTTGATTTCTCCACACGTAAACAAAGACGCGCGTGACCAATACGAAATTCGTACACACAAACGTTTAGTAGATATCGTAGAGCCAACAGAAAAAACTGTTGATGCATTAATGCGTTTAGATTTGGCTGCCGGCGTGGACGTGCAGATCAGCCTAGGTTAATTAAGAGGTTATTACAATGATTGGTTTAGTCGGTCGTAAAGTTGGTATGACCCGTATCTTCAATGAAGACGGTGTTTCTGTACCAGTTACCGTTATCGAAATCGAAGCCAACCGCGTAACTCAAGTTAAAACTCTTGAAAACGATGGCTATACTGCAGTTCAAGTTACTACTGGTTCTAAAAAAGCGAATCGTGTAACTAAACCTGAAGCAGGCCATTTCGTGAAAGCAGGTGTTGAAGCTGGTCGCGGTTTATGGGAATTTCGTACTGAAGGTGAAGAATTCACTTTAGGTCAAGAAATCAATGTTGACATCTTTGCAGATGTTAAAAAAGTAGATGTTACTGGTACTTCTAAAGGTAAAGGTTTCCAAGGTGGTGTTAAACGTTGGAACTTCCGTACTCAAGATGCTACACATGGTAACTCTTTATCACATCGTGTACTTGGTTCTATTGGTCAAAACCAAACTCCAGGTCGTGTGTTTAAAGGTAAAAAAATGGCAGGACATTTAGGTGCTGAGCGTGTAACCGTTCAATCACTTGAAGTTGTTCGTGTAGATGCTGAGCGTAAATTGCTATTAGTAAAAGGTTCTGTACCTGGTGCTATCAATGGCGATGTTATCGTTAAGCCGGCAGTTAAAGCATAAGTCTAGGAGATAGAGATGGAATTACAAGTTGTAGGTGCAAACGCACTAACTGTTTCTGAAACTACCTTCGGACGTGAGTTTAACGAAGCTTTGATTCACCAAGTTGTTGTTGCTTATGCAGCAGGTGCTCGTCAAGGTACTCGTGCGCAAAAAACTCGTGCTGAAGTGTCTGGTTCAGGTAAAAAACCTTGGCGTCAAAAAGGTACAGGTCGTGCTCGTTCTGGTGATATCAAATCACCAATCTGGCGTTCTGGTGGTACAACCTTCGCGGCTAAACCACAAGATCACAGCCAAAAAGTGAACAAGAAAATGTACCGTGGTGCTATCAAAAGCATTCTTTCTGAATTAGTTCGTCAAGACCGTTTGGTTGTTGTTGAAAAATTCGAATTAGATGCACCAAAAACTAAAGTATTAGTACAAAAATTAAAAGATTTAGCAGTTGAAGATGCGTTAATTATCACAGCAAGTTTAGATGAAAATCTATTCTTAGCGGCACGTAACTTATACAAAGTTGATGTACGTGATGTTCAAGGTATCGATCCAGTTAGCTTAATCGCTTTCGATAAAGTGATTGTTACTGTTGACGCTGTGAAACAAATTGAGGAGATCCTAGCATGAGTCAAGAACGTTTGCTAAGCGTGCTACGTGCACCGCACATCTCTGAAAAAGCAACTAACAATGCTGAAAAATCTAACACTGTTGTACTTAAAGTTGCTTTAGATGCGAACAAAGCTGAAATTGCTGCTGCTGTTGCTCAATTATTTGAAGTAAAAGTTGACTCAGTTCGTACTGTGGTTATTAAAGGTAAAACTAAACGCCGTGGTAACAAAATGGGTCGTCGCAGCGACTGGAAAAAAGCTTATGTAACTTTAGCTGAAGGCCAAAATTTGGACTTCGTGGACAGTGCAGAGTAATCGGAGGAAATTAGAGAATGGCTATCGTTAAATGTAAGCCGACCTCCGCTGGTCGTCGTCACGTTGTTAAAATCGTGAACCCTGAATTATACAAGGGTAAACCTTACGCGCCTCTTCTAGATACTAAATCTAAAACTGGTGGTCGTAACAATTATGGTCGTATTACCACTCGCCACATCGGTGGTGGTCATAAACAACATTACCGTTTAATCGATTTCAAACGTAACAAGTTAGATATCCCAGCGGTTGTTGAACGTTTAGAATATGATCCAAACCGTTCAGCTAACATTGCTTTAGTGCTTTATAAAGATGGTGAACGCCGTTATATCTTAGCACCTAAAGGTTTGTCAGTTGGCGATCAAATCCAATCTGGCGTTAACTCACCAATTAAAGTGGGTAACTCATTACCAATGCGTAATATCCCAGTTGGTTCAACAGTACATAACGTTGAATTAAAACCAGGTAAAGGCGGTCAAATCGCTCGTTCTGCTGGTGCTTATGTACAAATCATCGCTCGTGAAGGCAACTACGTAACTTTACGTTTACGTTCAGGCGAAATGCGTAAAGTATTAGCTGAATGTGTTGCTACAATCGGTGAAGTTGGTAACTCAGAACATATGCTTCGCGTATTGGGTAAAGCTGGTGCTAACCGCTGGAGAGGCATTCGCCCTACAGTTCGTGGTACAGCAATGAACCCAGTAGATCACCCACATGGTGGTGGTGAAGGTCGTAACTTTGGTAAACACCCAGTAACTCCTTGGGGCGTTCAAACCAAAGGTAAGAAAACTCGTCACAACAAACGTACTGATAAATATATCGTACGTCGTCGTGGCAAATAATTTAAATTAACAAGAGGATAAGCCATGCCACGTTCTCTCAAGAAAGGTCCTTTCCTTGACCTACACTTGTTGAAGAAGGTAGAGAAGGCGGTGGAAAGCGGGGATAAAAAACCAATCAAAACTTGGTCCCGTCGTTCAATGATCATTCCTTCAATGATCGGATTGACCATCGCAGTCCATAATGGTCGTCAGCACGTTCCTGTTTATGTATCTGATGAAATGATCGGCCATAAATTAGGTGAATTTGCACCGACTCGTACATACCGCGGTCACGCGGCAGATAAGAAAGCTAAGAAATAAGAGGTAAATAGATGGAAACTATCGCAAAACATCGTTACGCTCGCACTTCTGCCCAAAAAGCTCGCTTAGTTGCCGATTTAATTCGTGGTAAAAAAGTTGCGCAAGCATTAGAAATCTTAACTTTTACTAACAAAAAAGCTGCGGCTTTAGTGAAAAAAGTATTAGAGTCTGCTATTGCTAACGCAGAGCATAATGATGGTGCAGATATCGATGATCTTAAAGTTGCTAAAATCTTCGTTGACGAAGGTCCTAGCATGAAACGTGTTATGCCACGTGCTAAAGGTCGTGCAGATCGTATTTTAAAACGTACTAGCCACATCACTGTGGTTGTGTCAGATCGTTAATAAGTAGAGGAATAGCAATGGGTCAAAAAGTAAATCCAAATGGTATTCGCCTAGGTATTGTAAAACCTTGGAACTCTACTTGGTTCGCGAATACACAAGATTTCGCCGACAATCTTGACGGTGACTTCAAAGTACGCAAATTCTTAACTAAAGAATTAGCAAACGCTTCGGTTTCACGTATTACTATTGAGCGTCCAGCGAAAAGTATTCGTGTAACAATTCACACAGCTCGCCCTGGTATCGTTATCGGTAAAAAAGGTGAAGATGTTGAAAAATTACGTAACGCAGTATCTCAAATCGCTGGCGTTCCGGCTCAAATCAACATTGCTGAAGTGAAAAAACCGGAATTAGATGCAAAATTAGTTGCAGACAGCATCGCTTCTCAATTAGAACGTCGTGTAATGTTCCGTCGTGCTATGAAACGTGCGGTACAAAGCGCAATGCGTTTAGGTGCTAAAGGTATCAAAGTTGAAGTTAGCGGTCGTTTAGGTGGTGCAGAAATCGCACGTTCTGAATGGTATCGTGAGGGTCGTGTACCTCTACATACTCTTCGTGCGGACATCGATTATAACACTGCAGAAGCTCATACTACATACGGCGTAATCGGCGTTAAAGTATGGATCTTCAAAGGTGAAATTTTGGGTGGAATGGCTGCAGTTGCGCAATCAGAACAACAACCTGCCGACAAGCCTAAAAAGGCTCCGCGTGGCAAAGGTCGTAAGTAAGGAGAAACGCTAAATGTTGCAACCAAAACGTACAAAATTCCGTAAAGTTCACAAAGGCCGTAACCGTGGTATCGCGGGTGGTACTGAAGTTAGCTTCGGTACATTCGGGTTAAAAGCAGTTGGTCGTGGTCGTTTAACCGCTCGTCAAATTGAAGCGGCTCGTCGTGCAATGACACGTGCAGTTAAACGTCAAGGTAAAATCTGGATCCGTGTTTTCCCAGATAAACCAATTACTGAAAAACCATTAGAAGTCCGTATGGGTAAAGGTAAAGGTAACGTTGAGTACTGGGTCGCCTTAATCCAACCGGGTAAAGTACTTTATGAAATGGATGGTGTGTCAGAAGAGATCGCAAGACAAGCATTTGCATTAGCAGCTGCTAAATTGCCAATCAAGACTACCTTCGTAACTAAGACGGTGATGTAATGAAAGCTCAAGATTTACGTACAAAAAGTGTTGAAGAGCTGAATAATGAATTAGTGAACCTTTTAGGTGAACAATTCAAATTGCGTATGCAAACAGCCACCGGTCAGCTTCAACAAACCCATCAGGCTAAACAAGTGCGTCGTGATATCGCACGTGTTAAAACCATTTTAACTGAGAAGGCGGGTGAGTAATGACTGATAAAATTCGTAGCGTACAAGGTAAAGTTGTTAGCGACAAAATGGAAAAATCTTTCGTTGTTGCTATTGAACGTAAGGTAAAACACCCGTTATACGGTAAATTTATCCGTCGTACAACTAAATTACACGTACACGATGAGAACAACGAAGCCAAATTAGGTGATGTAGTAGAGATTCGCGAATGTCGTCCTCTCTCTAAAACCAAATCTTGGACTTTAGTTCGTGTTGTTGAGAAAGCAGTTATTGCTTAATTAACAAATTAAAAAATAAAAGCCAATGGTTATGCCGTTGGCTTTTTTCTTTCCAAGACTTGCTAAAAAGTCATAAAAATTTGGCCGCACTTTAAATACGCTAACTTAAGTATAAAATTTTGATTGCGTTTATAGCTTGATTTTGGTAAACTCCGCCACCTATCCGCCATATATCTTTATAAGGCATGGATAGGTTCGTCCCGCAAGGGTGTATTATTAACTTAACGGAGCATAAAATATGATCCAAGAACAGACTATGCTGGATGTTGCCGATAACTCTGGTGCTCGCAGCGTAATGTGTATCAAGGTTCTAGGTGGATCGCACCGTCGTTATGCTGCTATTGGTGATATCATCAAAGTTACTGTGAAAGAAGCAATTCCACGCGGTAAAGTAAAAAAAGGTGATGTATTAAAAGCAGTTGTTGTGCGCACCAAGAAGGGTGTTCGTCGCCCAGACGGATCAGTCATTCGCTTCGATGGTAACGCTTGTGTAATTTTAAACAATAACACAGAGCAACCAATCGGTACTCGTATTTTTGGACCGGTGACTCGTGAACTTCGTTCTGAGAAATTCATGAAGATCATTTCTTTGGCACCAGAAGTACTGTAAGGAGAAGTGAGAAATGGCTGCAAAAATTCGTCAAAACGATGAAGTAATCGTACTTGCCGGTAAAGACAAAGGCAAGCGTGGCAAGGTAACTAAAGTGTTACCAAACGGTAAAGTGTTTGTTGAAGGTATCAACATCATCACTAAACATGAAAAACCAGTTCCTGCTTTAGGACAAGCTGGTGGTTTAGTGAAAAAAGAAGCGGCTATCGATGCTTCTAATGTTGCGATTTTCAATCCAAAAACAAACAAAGCTGACCGTGTAGGTTTTAGATTTGAAGACGGCAAAAAAGTACGTTTCTTCAAATCTAACAATGAAATTATCTAACAAACTGGAGTAATGCGATGGCGAAACTGCATGATTACTACAGAGATCAAGTAGTAAACGAGTTAAAAAATAAATTCGGCTACAAATCTGTCATGCAAGTCCCACGAATCGAAAAGATTACCCTGAATATGGGTGTGGGTGAAGCATTGACCGATAAGAAATTGCTAGACAACGCAGTAGCGGATTTAGCAGCAATTAGCGGTCAAAAACCTTTAGTAACTAAAGCTCGTAAATCTGTTGCTGGCTTTAAAATCCGTCAGGGATATCCAATCGGTTGTAAAGTAACACTACGCGGTGAGCGTATGTGGGAGTTCTTTGAACGTTTAATTACAATTGCTGTTCCACGTATTCGTGACTTCCGCGGTTTAAGCGCGAAATCATTTGATGGTCGTGGTAACTACAGCATGGGTGTGCGTGAACAAATCATCTTCCCTGAAATCGATTACGATAAAGTAGATCGTGTACGTGGTTTAGATATCACTATCACAACTACTGCTAAGAATGATGAAGAAGGTCAAGCACTACTTGCTGCCTTTAATTTCCCATTCCGTAAATAAGGCAGGTTATAATGGCAAAACAATCAATGAAAGCACGCGATGTAAAACGCGTTAAATTGGCTGAAAAATTCTTCGCTAAACGTGCAGAATTAAAGAAAATCATTTCTGATGTCAATGCCTCTGACGAAGATCGTTGGAATGCAGTGTTAAAATTACAAACTTTACCACGTGATTCTAGCCCTAGTCGTCAACGTAACCGTTGCCGCCAAACTGGACGTCCTCACGGCGTTTTACGTAAGTTTGGTTTAAGCCGTATTAAGGTTCGTGAAGCTGCTATGCGCGGCGAGATCCCAGGCCTTAGAAAAGCGAGCTGGTAATATACCACTTTATTTTGGAATCGGAGAAAAAGTACAATGAGTATGCAAGATCCAATCGCAGATATGTTGACCCGTATTCGTAACGGTCAAGCTGCGAACAAAGTTGCAATCAATATGCCTTCTTCCAAGCTAAAAGTGGCAATTGCCAACGTATTAGCTGCTGAAGGTTATATCGAAAGCGTTAAAGTTTTAGAAGGTGCAAAACCTGAATTGGAAATTACTTTAAAATATTTCCAAGGCAAACCGGTTGTAGAAAGCATCCAACGTGTAAGCCGTCCTGGTCTTCGTATTTACAAACGTAAAGACGAATTACCAAAAGTTATGGGTGGTTTAGGTGTTGCTGTAATTTCTACATCTAAAGGTGTTATGACTGACCGTGCAGCTCGTCAAGCGGGCTTAGGCGGTGAGATCATCTGTTATGTAGCTTAATAGAGGGGTAGGAAAATGTCTCGTGTTGCAAAGGCACCTGTTAATATTCCTGCCGGCGTTGAAGTTAAACTCGACGGTCAGCTATTAACAGTAAAAGGAAAAAATGGCGAGTTATCTCGCACAATTCATCACTCAGTTGAAGTTAAACAAGATAATGGTCAATTTACTTTCACTCCACGTGAAGGTTTTGTTGAAGCGAATGCTCAATCGGGTACAGCTCGTGCATTAGTTAATGCAATGGTTATCGGTGTTACTGAAGGCTTCACTAAGAAATTACAATTAGTGGGTGTTGGTTACAGAGCTCAAGTTAAAGGCAACGTAGTTGCATTAAGCTTAGGTTTTTCTCACCCTGTGGAGCACACTTTACCAGCAGGTATTACTGCTGAATGCCCTTCACAAACGGAAATCGTTTTAAAAGGTGCTGACAAGCAGTTAATTGGTCAAGTTGCAGCAGATATTCGCGCTTATCGCCGTCCTGAACCTTATAAAGGTAAAGGTGTACGTTACTCTGATGAAGTAGTACGTATGAAAGAGGCTAAGAAGAAATAATTAAGGTAACACTATGGATAAGAAATCAGCTCGTATCCGTCGTGCAGCTCGTGCACGTCATATGATGAGAGAGCAAGGTGTAACTCGTCTAGTTATTCACCGTACTCCGCGTCATATCTACGCACAAGTTATTGCACCAAACGGTTCAGAAGTGCTTGCCGCTGCTTCAACTGTTGAAAAAGCAATTCGTGAGCAAGTTAAATATACCGGTAATAAAGATGCCGCAGCAGTAGTAGGTAAACTTGTTGCTGAGCGCGCATTAGCAAAAGGCGTTAAAGACGTTGCTTTTGACCGTTCCGGTTTTAAATATCATGGTCGTGTCCAAACTTTAGCGGACGCTGCACGTGAAGCTGGTCTACAGTTCTAATGAGGTAAATTGAGATGTCAAACATCGAAAAACAAGCTGGTGAACTGCAAGAGAAGCTAATCGCAGTAAACCGTGTATCAAAAACTGTAAAAGGTGGTCGTATTATGAGCTTTACTGCTTTAACAGTAGTAGGCGATGGTAACGGTCGCGTAGGTTTTGGTTATGGTAAAGCTCGCGAAGTTCCGGCAGCGATCCAAAAAGCGATGGAAAAAGCACGTCGCAATATGATTAATGTCGCTTTAAATGAAGGTACATTACAACACCCAGTTAAAGGTGTTCACACTGGTTCTCGCGTATTTATGCAACCAGCTAGCGAAGGTACAGGTATCATCGCTGGTGGTGCAATGCGTTCAGTGTTAGAAGTTGCTGGTGTACGTAACGTTCTTTCTAAAGCGTATGGTTCAACCAACCCAATCAACGTTGTTCGTGCAACTATTGATGCATTAGCAAATATGAAATCACCAGAAATGGTTGCTGCTAAACGTGGCAAAACCGTTGATGAAATTTTGGGGTAATTGATAATGGCTAAAACTATTAAAGTAACTCAAGTTCGTAGCTCAATTGCTCGTTTACCGAAGCACAAAGCTACCTTGCGTGGTCTTGGTCTTCGCCATATGCACCATACTGTTGAGTTAATCGATACTCCGGCAGTACGTGGTATGATTAACCAAGTTTCATACATGGTTAAAGTGGAGGAGTAAGAGATGCGTTTAAATACTCTATCTCCGGCTGAAGGTGCTAAGCACAGCGCAAAACGCCTTGGTCGTGGTATTGGTTCAGGTTTAGGAAAAACTGGTGGTCGTGGTCATAAAGGTCAAAAATCTCGTACTGGCGGCGGTGTTCGTCGTGGTTTCGAGGGTGGCCAAATGCCATTATACCGTCGTTTACCAAAATTTGGTTTCACTTCAATGAAATCAGCAGTAACTGCTGAAGTTCGTTTAAACGAATTAACAAAAGTTGAAGGGAATGTTGTCACTTTAGAAGCATTAAAAGCTGCAAACATTTTAACTAAAGATATTCAATTCGCTAAAGTTATCTTAGCTGGTGAAGTGAAATCTGCAGTTACTGTTCGTGGTTTACGTGTAACTAAAGGTGCAAAAGCAGCAATCGAAGCTGCTGGCGGTTCAGTTGAGGAATAATTAGCAAATGGCTAAACAACCAGGTTATCAAAGCAGAAGTACTAATAGTGGTACTGGTGAACTAAAAAGCAGATTGCTTTTTGTATTAGGTGCACTTATCGTTTATCGTATTGGTTCTTTTATTCCGCTTCCTGGTATTGATGCCGCCGTGCTAGCTCAATTAGTTGAACAACAAAAAGGCACCATCATTGATATGTTAAACATGTTCTCTGGTGGTGCATTGAGCCGAGCATCAATTTTAGCATTAGGTATTATGCCGTATATCTCGGCATCTATCGTGATGCAATTGCTTGCTACGGTTTCACCTGCTTTAGCAGAATTGAAAAAAGAAGGTGCAGCAGGACAAAGAAAAATCACCAAGTATACTCGTTATGCTACGGTGGTTTTTGCTACTATCCAAGCTATCGCAATTTCTACCGGTTTACCGAATATGTTGCCACAATTAGTGCCAAATATCGGTTTTACTTTTTACTTCACTGCAGTAGTGAGTCTTGTTACCGGAACCATGTTCTTAATGTGGTTAGGTGAGCAAATTACTGAAAGAGGTATTGGTAACGGTATCTCAATTCTTGTTTTTGGTGGTATTGTTGCAGGATTGCCGCATGCAATTATCGAAACAGTTGAGCAAGCTCGTCAAGGACAAATGCATCCTTTAGTTCTTCTACTAATCGCTGCTATTGTTTTTGCAGTAACTTACTTTGTTGTCTTCGTAGAACGTGGACAACGTAGAATTCGTGTTGAATATGCTAAGCGTCAACAAGGACGTCAAATTTTAGGTGGTCATTCAACTCACTTACCATTGAAAGTTAATATGGCAAACGTAATGCCAGCAATTTTTGCTTCAAGCATTATTTTATTCCCTGCTACATTGACACAATGGTTTGGTCAGAATGATAAGTTTGAGTGGTTAAATGACTTATCAATGTTGTTGAATCCTGGACAACCTTTATATCTTCTTGTTTATGCGGTAGCGATTATTTTCTTCAGTTTCTTCTACACTGCAATGCAATATAATCCACGTGATACAGCAGATAATCTAAAAAAATCTGGTGCATTTATCCCAGGAATTAGACCAGGTGAACAAACATCACGTTACATTGATAAAGTAATGACTCGCTTAACATTAATTGGCGGTCTTTATGTAACGTTCGTATGTTTAGTCCCTTACATTATGACATCAGCATGGGATGTGAAATTCTACTTCGGTGGTACTTCCTTATTAATCGTTGTTGTTGTAATTATGGATTTTATCGTGCAAGTTCAGAGTCACTTAATGTCGTCTCAATATGAATCTGCGTTAAAAAAAGCAAACCTTAAAGGTTTTGGACAGTAATTGTTCATTTAAGTAAAAAGGATAAGCAATGAAAGTTCGTGCTTCCGTTAAGAAGATGTGTCGTAACTGTAAAATTGTTAAACGTGAAGGTGTTGTTCGCGTATTATGCAGCGACCCTAAACATAAACAACGTCAAGGTTAATTAACATTTCTTCTTGCAAAGAACCGGTTGAGTAGTTATACTACTCAACTCATTTATGTCCTTGGTATTCTGTTTGAGTATCCTGAAAACGGGCTTTTCAAGATCAGAATACCAAATTAGTTAAAATAATAGGAGTGCATAGTGGCCCGTATTGCAGGCATTAACATTCCTGATCACAAACACGCTGTAATCGCTTTAACTGCAATTTACGGTATCGGTAAAACTCGTTCTAAAAGCATTTGTGCTGCAGCGGGTATTGCTGAAGATGTTAAGATCAGCGAATTGTCTGAAGAGCAGATTGACAAACTGCGTGACGAAGTTGGTAAATTTACCGTTGAAGGTGACTTACGTCGTGAAGTAACACTAAACATCAAACGTCTTTTAGACTTAGGTTGTTACCGTGGTTTACGTCATCGTCGTAGTTTACCGGTACGTGGTCAACGTACTAAAACTAATGCGCGTACCCGTAAGGGTCCACGTAAGCCGATCAAAAAATAGTCGGGGTAAATAAAGAATGGCTAAAACACCAGTTCGTGCACGTAAACGTGTAAAAAAACAAGTTGTAGATGGCGTAGCACACATTCACGCATCTTTCAATAATACAATCGTTACCATTACTGACCGTCAAGGTAATGCTTTAGCTTGGGCTACAGCAGGTGGTTCAGGTTTCCGTGGTTCTCGTAAATCTACCCCGTTCGCTGCACAAGTTGCTGCTGAACGTTGTGCTGAAATCGTTAAAGAATTCGGCTTAAAGAACTTGGAAGTTATGGTTAAAGGTCCGGGTCCGGGTCGTGAATCAACAATCCGTGCATTAAATGCAGCGGGTTTCCGTATCACGAACATCACTGATGTGACTCCGATTCCTCATAACGGTTGTCGTCCACCGAAAAAACGTCGTGTTTAATGGCGTAATAGGATAGTTGGAGAAAGAAAATGGCAAGATATTTGGGCCCTAAACTCAAGCTCAGCCGTCGTGAAGGCACTGATTTATTCCTTAAATCAGGTGTGCGTGCGATTGATTCAAAATGTAAAATTGATACAGCACCAGGTCAACACGGTGCTCGTAAACCGCGTTTGTCTGACTATGGTAGTCAATTACGTGAAAAACAAAAAGTTCGTCGTATCTATGGTATTTTAGAACGTCAATTCCGTAACTACTATAAAGAAGCAAACCGTTTAAAAGGTAATACTGGTGAAAACTTACTAGTATTATTAGAAGGTAGATTGGATAACGTTGTTTATCGCATGGGATTTGCTGCAACTCGCGCAGAAGCTCGTCAATTAGTGAGCCACAAAGCGATTGTCGTAAATGGTCGTGTTGTAAATATCCCATCTTTCCAAGTTTCTGTAAATGATGTAGTTGCTGTTCGTGAGAAATCTAAAAAACAAGCACGTATTAAAGCATCATTAGAATTAGCAGAACAAAGAGAAAAACCAACTTGGTTAGAAGTTGATTCTGCAAAAATGGAAGGTGTGTTCAAACGTGTTCCTGAACGTTCTGATTTATCAGCAGACATTAACGAACATCTGATCGTTGAGCTTTACTCTAAATAATAGTTAAGCTTAAAAGCAAAGAGAGGATAAAATGCAGGGTTCTGTTACAGAATTTTTAAAGCCACGCTTAGTAGATATCGAGCAAATTAGCTCTACTCATGCTAAGGTGATCTTAGAACCGTTAGAGCGTGGCTTTGGTCATACTCTAGGGAATGCATTACGTCGTATCCTTCTGTCTTCAATGCCAGGTTGTGCTGTAACTGAAGTAGAAATTGATGGCGTACTGCACGAATATAGTAGTAAAGAAGGTGTTCAGGAAGATATTCTTGAAGTTCTTTTAAACCTTAAAGGTCTAGCGGTTAAAGTACAGAATAAAGATGATGTTATTCTGACATTAAATAAATCTGGAATTGGCCCTGTTGTTGCAGCAGATATCACCCACGATGGTGATGTTGAGATTGTTAATCCATCACATGTAATCTGTCACTTAACAGACGAAAACGCATCTATTAATATGCGCATTCGTGTTCAACGTGGTAGAGGTTATGTACCTGCATCTGCTCGTACTCATTCACAAAATGAAGATCGTCCAATTGGTCGTTTATTAGTAGACGCTTGTTATAGCCCAGTTGACCGTATTGCTTACAATGTTGAAGCAGCACGTGTTGAACAACGTACTGACTTAGATAAACTAGTTATCGAGTTAGAAACTAACGGGACTATTGATCCGGAAGAAGCAATTCGTCGTGCAGCAACAATTTTAGCAGAGCAACTCGATGCATTCGTTGATTTGCGTGATGTTCGTCAACCTGAAGTCAAGGAAGAAAAACCGGAATTTGATCCGATTTTATTACGTCCTGTTGATGACTTAGAGTTGACAGTTCGTTCTGCTAACTGTTTGAAAGCAGAAACAATTCACTATATCGGTGACTTAGTACAACGTACAGAAGTTGAGTTATTAAAAACGCCTAATCTTGGTAAGAAATCTCTTACTGAAATTAAAGACGTTCTCGCTTCACGTGGCTTGTCACTTGGTATGCGCCTTGAGAATTGGCCACCAGCAAGTATTGCTGAAGACTAGTTTGGTCATAGGTTAAGATTTTTCTGAGAAGGATAAGATCATGCGCCATCGTAAGAGTGGTCGTCAACTAAACCGTAATAGCAGCCATCGCCAAGCGATGTTCCGTAACTTAGCAAGTGCTTTAGTTAGTCATGAAATCATCAAGACTACTTTACCAAAAGCTAAAGAATTACGTCGTGTAGTTGAACCGTTAATTACATTAGCAAAAGAAGATAGCGTTGCAAACCGTCGTTTAGCATTCGCTCGTACTCGTAACATCGAAACTGTTGCGAAATTATTCAATGAATTAGGTCCACGTTTTGCTAAACGTGCAGGTGGTTACACCCGTATCTTAAAATGTGGTTTCCGTGCAGGTGACAACGCTCCAATGGCATACATTGAGTTAGTTGATCGTCCAGAAGTTGCAGAAGCAGCAGCGGAATAATAATTTGTTATAAAATGAAAAGGCTCACTAATGTGAGCCTTTTTTATATTTCTTTTTCTAGAATTCAGCTTCAGCTCTGAATGTCATTTTTTCACCTGTAATAGGATGAGTAATCGTAAGTTCTTCTGCATGTAAGCATAGACGAGGCGACATCGCTTTAGCTTGTGGGTGAGAATAAAACTTGTCACCTAAGATAGGATGTCCTAGTGCGAGTGTATGTAAACGTAGTTGATGTGAACGTCCTGTGATTGGTGTCAGTTTAACTCGAGTGCAGTTAGTAGGTAATCTTTCTAGAACTTCATAAAATGTGACCGCTCTTTTACCAAATACAAAATCAATGCGTTGACGCGGGCGATTTTCCCAATCACAAATCATAGGAAGATTAATTTCCCCACTATCTTGTTCTAAGTATCCCCACACTAATGCTTGATAATATTTTTTTGGCTCACGTTCACGGAATTGACGTTTCAACTCTTTATCAGCTGCTTTACTCAATGCAAACAGAATAATCCCACTAGTGGCCATATCTAAACGGTGTGCGGGTTCACAAAATCCAAATTTCTCTTTCACCCGGCTCATAGCACTGTCATAGTATTCAGGTTGATTGCCAGGAACTGAAAGTAAACCGCTTGGTTTATTTACCACGCAGATATGATTATCTTGGTAGATAATATCTAAATAAGGTTCTAAAGGAGGATGGTATTCAATAAGTGCCATATTATTCCTTGTTTGTCACTATTACCCGAAGGCTATCTAATCGCCAGCTTGCTTTACTTAACTCTTCCAGAGAAAGCACGCGTTGTTTTTCTAATACATCAATTTCCGCCTGGCGAATATTTTTATTTACTGCTTTCAAGGCTATAAGTCGATTGATTTCAGTACTCAATGTTTGATCTGCTAATCTACTGGCTTCTCGAATTTGAGATTGTGCAATTTCAGTTATTTTGTGATCTCCTAGTTTAATTAATTGCTCAATATTTAGACGAGCCATTTTAACCATTTTATTCACAATATCTTTACCTAGCGGCTTAAGTTTATTTTGCAATGTATCAAAATTAACTTGTCCGGCGAGATCGTTTCCTTTGCTATCCAGCAATAAGCGAACAGGTGTAGGCGGAAGAAAACGATTCAGTTGCAAACCTTTTGGTGATTGGCTTTCAATCATATAAAT
>CAJZKN010000022.1:0-27174 GCA_916050345.1 Parahaemophilus parainfluenzae
CGAGAATAAAGAAATTTTGTAAAACACAAAAGAGCGGTTAAAATTCTTATTAATTTTTGACTGCACTTTAATTGAAAAAGAAAGGAAAAATCCATGTTAAAAATGAAAAAATTAACCTTAGCAATCGCAATGGCAACTGCTCTAGCAGGTTGTGCTAATATCAGCGATTCTTATAAAGCGAGCCAGCAGGATTACCAAAATTATGCGGAAATCACCAAACAATTTAATGTAAAAGAAAACTGGTGGGCGCTTTACAATGATTCACAATTAAATCGTGTGGTAGAACAAGCATTAGTTAATAACAAAGATTTAGCCAAAGCGTCTGTCGCCGTAAACCGTGCTTTATATAATGCAAACCTTGCAGGCGCGAATTTAATTCCAGCATTTAGCGGTTCAACCCAATCTTCTGCAAGTAAAAATGTGAAAACAGGTGGTAACTCAACCATCAGTCATAAAGGTACATTAAATGTGAGTTATACGTTAGATCTATGGCAACGTTTAGCGGATACCGCAGATGCCGCCGAATGGTCACACAAAGCAACGGCTGAAGATTTAGAAGCAACGAAACTTTCACTCATCAACGCTGTTGTAACAACCTATTATCAAATTGCC
Source organism: Parahaemophilus parainfluenzae (assembly GCA_916050345.1). Classification (GTDB taxonomy): domain Bacteria; phylum Pseudomonadota; class Gammaproteobacteria; order Enterobacterales; family Pasteurellaceae; genus Haemophilus_D; species Haemophilus_D parainfluenzae_AA. The sequence continues at coordinate 613 of CAJZKN010000022.1, forward strand.
TACTTGAATGATGCGATCAGCACAACCGAAGAAACCATTAAATACTACAACGACATTAGCAGCATTATGCAACGTCGTTTATCACAAGGTGTGGCGGACAGCGCAAGTGTAGATCAAGCACAACAATCGGTATTAACCGCACGTAACAACTTGATCAACTATCAAACACAACGTAAAACAGCAGAACAAACTTTACGTAACTTACTGAACTTAAAACCGGAAGAAGCATTAAATATCAACTTCCCACACATTCTTAATGTGAAAAATGTGGGCGTAAATTTAAATGTGCCCGTTTCTGTGATTGCGAATCGTCCTGATGTGAAAAGCTATCAATATCGCTTAAGCAGTGCATTCAAAAATGCGAAAGCAACTGAAAAAGGCTGGTTCCCTGAAGTCACTTTAGGTGGTAGCTTAACATCAAGTGGTACTAAAGTCGGTAATGCATTGCACAATCCTGTTGGTAAAGGTTTAATCGGCATTAGCCTACCATTCCTCAACTGGAATACCGTAAAATGGAACGTGAAAATCTCTGAAGCAGATTATGAAACCGCACGTTTAAACTATGAACAAAGCATCACTAAAGCCTTGAATGATGTAGATACCAACTACTTTGCCTATACACAAGCACAAAGTGCCTTTGCTAACTTGCAAAAAACACACAGCTATAACCAACGTATCACCAAATACTATCGTGATCGTTACAATGCTGGTGTATCTGAATTACGTGAATGGCTCGCTGCGGCAAACACAGAGAAAAGCTCTCAACTTTCTATCTTGAATGCAAAATACAACATCATTCAAGCTGAAAATGCCGTATATAGCTCAATGGCTGGTTATTACTCCCGTTAAAATCATGATTAAGGAAGTTTCGGCTTCCTCAATCTTTTTTATGGACATGAAAAATGAAAAAACAGCTGACTTTTTATTTCATTCGCCACGGTAAAACCGTTTGGAATACAGAAGGTTTAATGCAAGGTCATGGCGATTCCCCTTTAACTGAAGAAGGCGTTAATGGTGCGAAAAAAACAGGTGTGGCACTTAATCATATTCCTTTCATTGCCGTTTATTCCAGCGTATTGAAACGTACTATCGCGACCGCCTCTCATATTATCGGCGAACGTGATATTCCCCTTTTCCATCACCAAGGTTTAAACGAACAATATTTTGGTTCTTGGGAAGGCAAAGTTGTTGATACGTTAAGAGAACACCCAGAGTTCAAACAACTCATTAAAGATCCTGCCAATTACAAAGCGCAAGTAAATGGTGGCGAAACCTTCGAACAATTGGGCGAGCGTGCCATGAAAGCATTGCACGATATTATTAAGATCCACGATCAAGGCAATATTCTTATTGTGTCGCATGGCCATACTCTACGTTTATTGCTTGCGTTATTAAACGGTGCAACGTGGCAAAATCACCGCGATGAAGATAAATCGGTATCGCTCATTAACACCTCAATTAGTGTTGTGCATTATGACGATGAGAACGGTTTTTACGTTGAGAAAATAAATGATGCGGATCATTTAAAATAAGCAAATTTACCTAAAAAAATAACCGCACTTTGGATGACCTAAAGTGCGGTTAATTTTTATGATATTTTTGTGATTATTTCACTTCGCGGAATAAAATCTCGCTTGGAATCACAGAACCTTGCCAGTAAAGCTCAGTTGATACTTTCTCTGCTAAATCTAAGAAAGATTTTGCAATTTCACTGTCTGGTGCAGCAACCACGGTTGGTTTACCCGCATCCAAATCTTGACGAACTTGGATATTCAACGGTAACTGACCTAATACTTTCACATTGTATTTTTGTGCCATTTTTTCTGCACCACCGGTACCAAAAATCGCTTCGTGATGGCCACAATTGCTACAAATATGCATAGACATATTTTCCACAATACCTAACACGGGGACAGACACACGTTCAAACATCGATACACCTTTCACCGCATCTAATAACGCGATGTCTTGTGGTGTTGTGACCACTACCGCACCCGTTACAGGGATTTGTTGTGAAAGGGTTAATTGGATATCACCTGTACCTGGAGGCATATCGATCACTAAGTAATCTAAGCTATCCCATAAGGTTTCATTTAAAAGCTGACTTAATGCACTACTTGCCATTGGACCACGCCAAATAGTTGCATTATCTTCATCCATTAAGAAACCAATCGAGTTTGCAGATAAACCGTGTGCTTTAATCGGGGTGATATGTTGGTTATCTGGTGAAGTTGGGCGTTGATGTGGTGCACCTAACATATGCGGAACAGATGGACCATAAATATCCGCGTCTAAAATACCCACACGAGCACCCTGAGCTTGTAAAGCAAGCGCAAGATTCACCGAAACAGAGGATTTCCCAACCCCGCCTTTACCTGAAGTCACCGCGATGATGTTTTTCACGCCTTTTACAGCAGGTTGATTATTCGCACGTTTTAAAGTAGCGATTTGATAATTCACCACCCATTTGATTTCTTTGCTATCCGTTGCTTTTAATAATGCATCAGAAAGCTGTTGTTTCACTTGCTCCACGCCAGTGTTCCATGCAAAAGGCAGTTGTAATTCAATACGTAATACGTCACCGCCTTTTTCTACTTTCTTCAAAGTATTTAATGCGATTAAGTCTTTTTGCAAACTTGGATGTTGGAATTGTTGGAAAACTTGCAGAACTTGAGATTGTTGTTCTGCCGTTAAATTTTCAGAAAAAGCAGTTGCCATAATATTCCTTTAATAGTAGTAGGTAGTAGAGTAAATTTGTCAGGGATATTTTACCCTTTTTACACCTCAAATGTTAAGCTAAAAGTATAACTAAACTAGAAAAAATCGCACTAATCGGGTAACATACTCGCAATTTTTGCAAAAAGAATAAGAGAAAAATAATGACAACTCAACCTCGTAAAATTTTAGTCACTTGTGCATTACCTTATGCAAATGGCGCCATTCATTTAGGCCACATGTTAGAACATATTCAAGCGGATATTTGGGTGCGTTTCCAACGTATGCGTGGCAATAAAATTCATTTTGTCTGTGCTGATGACGCGCACGGCACACCAATCATGCTTAATGCTGATAAATTAGGCATTACACCAGAAGAATTAATCGCAAAAGCAAAAGCTGATCACGTACGTGATTTTGCAGGCTTTAATATCAGCTTTGATAACTATCACTCTACTCACAGTGCAGAAAATAAACAAATCACCGCTGATATTTACAATAAATTAAAAGCTAAAGGCTTCATTAAAACGAAAGTGATTTCTCAGTTATTCGATCCTGAAAAGAATATGTTCTTACCGGATCGTTTCGTTAAAGGGACTTGTCCAAAATGTAAAGCTGAAGATCAATATGGTGATAACTGCGAAGTTTGTGCTTCGACTTATAGCCCTATGGATTTAATTAATCCGCGTTCTGCTGTATCAGGTGCAACACCAATCATTAAAGAATCTGAACACTTCTTCTTTGACTTACCTGCTTTTGAAGGGATGTTAAAAGAATGGACTCGCTCTGGCTCACTTCAACCGGAAATTGCAAACAAAATGCAAGAATGGTTTGAAAGTGGTTTGCAACAATGGGATATCTCTCGTGATGCCCCTTATTTTGGTTTTGAAATTCCAGGTGCAAAAGATAAATTCTTCTATGTTTGGCTAGATGCCCCAATCGGCTACATGGCTTCATTCAAAAATCTCTGCGATCGTGAAGGCATTGATTTTAATGAATTCTGGGGCGAAAACAGCGATGCAGAACTTTATCACTTTATTGGTAAAGATATCGTGTATTTCCACAGTCTATTCTGGCCAGCGATGTTAGAAGGGAGCGAATTCCGCAAACCAACCAATGTGTTTGCTCACGGTTATGTCACCGTAGATGGCGCAAAAATGTCAAAATCACGCGGTACATTTATCCAAGCCAGCACCTATTTAAATCACATTGATCCAGAATGTTTGCGTTACTACTACGCAGCGAAATTAAACGATCGCATCGAAGATCTTGATTTTAATTTGGAAGATTTCGTTCAACGTGTCAATACGGATATCGTGAATAAATTAGTCAATTTAGCGTCTCGTAATGCGGGCTTTATCACAAAACGTTTTGAAGGCAAATTAGCAGATAAACTAGAAGATGAAGCGCTTTTCAATGAATTCACTGCACAAGCTGAACAAATTGCTGCTTATTATGAAAGCCGCGAATACAACAAAGCGATTCGTGAAATCATGGCATTAACTGATAAAGCCAATAAATATATTGATGAAAAAGCCCCTTGGGTCATTGCAAAAGAAGAAGGTAAAGATGCCGAATTACAAGCAGTTTGCTCAATGGGTATCGAGCTTTTCCGTGTATTAATGTCTTACTTAAAACCGGTTCTTCCGAAACTGGCTGAACGTGCAGAAGCGTTCTTACAAACAGAACTAACATGGGATAATATTGCACAGCCATTATTTGGTCATCAGCTTACTCCATTTAAAGCCCTTTTCTCGCGCTTAGAGAAAAAACAAATTGATGCTGTTGTAGAAGAAACTAAAGCACTTTTCGCTGAAGCAAACAAAGCGACAGAAAAAACAGCGGCAAAATCGACCGCACTTTCAAATGTTGAACCAATTGCTGACACCATTACCATTGATGATTTTGCTAAAATCGATATGCGTGTGGCAAAAGTACTGAAATGCGAAGCAGTACCTGAATCAAACAAACTCTTACGTTTTGAATTAGATTTAGGTGACCATACTCGCCAAGTGTTCTCTGGCATTAAAGCGGCTTACAACAAACCTGAAGAATTAGAAGGTCGTTTTGTTATTGTGGTAGCAAACCTGGCTCCTCGCAAAATGAAATTCGGTGTGTCAGAAGGAATGATTCTTTCTGCTGGTACTGGCGGAAGTGATTTATTCTTACTTTCAGCTGATAGCGGTGTCACTGCAGGTATGCAAGTAAAATAATTTAATATTTAGGCGACTTCGGTCGCCTTTTTTATTGCCAAATAGAATTAAATACCCTACCATATCAATCAGATATTTATCACGCAAATTAAAAGGAATTCATTATGACAAACGAACTTATCTGTTATAAACAAATGCCAGTTTGGACAAAAGATAAATTACCTAAAATGTTCCAAGAAAAGCACAATACTAAAGTGGGCACTTGGGGCAAACTTACGGTGCTAAAAGGTAAACTTAAGTTTTATGAGCTAACTGAAGATAGTGATGTTATTGCTGAACATATTTTCACGCCTGAAAGTAATATTCCGTTCGTCGAGCCACAAGCCTGGCACCGAGTTGAAGCCCTTTCTGATGACTTAGAATGTACACTTGGTTTCTACTGTAAAAAAGAAGATTACTTCAGCAAAAAATATAATATGACTGCAACACATGGTGATGTGGTTGATGCAGCTAAAATTATTAAGCCTTGTAAAGTGTTAGATTTAGGCTGCGGACAAGGTCGTAACTCCCTTTATTTAAGTTTAAAAGGTTATGATGTGACTTCGTGGGATCACAACGAAAACAGCATCGCCTTCTTGAACGAAACTAAAGATAAAGAAAACTTGAATATCAAGACTGCAGTTTATGATATTAATACCGCCAATATTCAAGAAAACTACGACTTTATTGTATCAACCGTGGTATTTATGTTCTTAAATCGTGAGCGAATTCCAGCTATTATTAAGAATATGCAAGAACACACCAACCAAGGTGGTTACAACTTAATTGTAGCAGCGATGTCTACACCTGAGGTGCCTTGTCCATTAGCATTCTCATTTACGTTCTCTGAAGGTGAATTAAAAGAATACTATAAAGATTGGGAATTCTTAGAATACAACGAAAATATGGGCGAATTACATAAAACCGATGAAAACGGCAATCGCATTAAATTAAAATTTGCGACAATGTTAGCAAGAAAAAAATAATTCGCTAATTTAGAAAAGAAAATGACCGCACTTTATCTATCAAGTGCGGTCATTTTTTATGGGATTTTAATTACTCTTCAATAGAACGTAATAACTCATTGATACCCACTTTACCTAAAGTTTTTGCATCAACTTTTTTCACGATCACTGCACAGTATAAGCTGTATTTACCACATTTTGATGGAAGGCTACCTGAAACAACCACAGAACCAGCAGGAACGCGACCGTAGAACACTTCACCAGTTTCACGATCATAGATTTTAGTTGATTGACCGATGAATACGCCCATAGAGATCACACAACCATCTTCAACAATCACGCCTTCAACCACTTCAGAACGTGCACCGATAAAACAGTTATCACCGATAATGGTTGGGTTTGCTTGTAATGGCTCTAATACACCACCGATGCCTACACCACCAGATAAGTGTACATTTTTACCAATTTGCGCACATGAACCAACAGTTGCCCATGTATCAACCATGGTACCTTCACCCACATATGCACCGATATTTACATAAGAAGGCATCAGTACACAGTTTTTAGAAATGTATGCGCCTTTACGTACTGTTGCAGAAGGTACGACACGAAAACCTTCTTGAGCAAAACGCTCTTCAGTATAGTCAGCAAATTTTAATGCTACTTTGTCGTAGTATTTAGTTTCAGCGCCATCAATGATTTGGTTATCATTGATACGGAAAGATAATAATACCGCTTTTTTCAACCATTGATGAGTAACCCATTCGCCATCAATTTTTTCTGCAACACGGTATTTACCGCTATCTAATCCTTCGATCACTTCTTCGATTGCTGCACGAGTTTGTGCATCAACTGTTTTAGGGGTAATTTCCGCACGTTTTTCAAATGCAGCTTCAATAACTTGTTGTAAATTTGACATTTTGCTTCCTATTGTTGATGTGAAATAACGGTTAATAGTTTTATCATATTTTTGACTTTCAAGCAAAAAACAACCGCACTTTCTTTTGATTTAAAACATAAAAAAAGCGAACCGAATTATGGCTCGCTTTTTTCTATTTTTTCGTTTAAGTTAGTTGATAACAGAAACATTTAATGATGAACCGCCAACGATTCTTACGCGACGACCTGCTTTGAAGCTAGGATCCGCTTTTTGAACCACAACGATCTCTTCTCTATTATCTTTTCTGATAACAAGCTCTGCACCATTAACTTGGCTCATTTTCTCTTCAGCTTTGCTACCAATAATCGCCCCACCAATTGCACCTACTGCAGTTGCAATTGCTTGTCCAGTGCCACCGCCAATTGTACTACCAGCGATACCACCTAAAGCACCACCACCAACTGTACCGATTACACCTGGATTATCCGCTTGGATTTTAACAGGACGAACAGAAACAATAGTACCATAGCTAATTGAACGCGCTTCTTTTGCTTGTCCAGCTTCATACACATCACCGCTAAAAATATCAGTGTTTGCACAACCGGTTAAGCCGATAGACATCATAAGTGCTAATGCTACTGTTACTTTTTTCATAAAACTAACCTTCTAAAAATGAATTAGATTGGGTTTCTTGGAGACCAAGTAGAAACGTTTTTCACGCCTTGACCGTTGTCAGACACTTTCACACAAGCACCAGTTACTAAAGTTGAATCGTATTTGTGAACGATAACTTCTGTTTCACCTTCTTGTTTGTATGAGCAGTCGTTTTTACGAACGGTTAATTTTACATCATCACCTTGGAATTCGGTGAAGATAACTTGACCTTTATAAGCGCTTTCATCTTTTTGTGATTGAGATGAACAAGCTGATAAACCTAAACTTAATAAGACAGTTAATGCTAAGGTAATTTTTTTCATTACACTAAACCTCGAGTATTTTCTTTATTGTATAAGGATGAACCTTTATGCAAACGTGATTTTCTGTTTTATCAACAAAACTCACTGCAATGGATGGATTGGGCAATTGCTCCCCTTCCACCTTAGGTTCGCTCACCTTCATGGTTAATTGAGTTAGTTCCTTCCATAAAAATGTATTGCAAATTCGATTAACCCAATCCTCAACAGATTCATGAGATAAAAACGGCATTACAATTTCAATATGTTCCCAAGTTTCTTGGGGATATTGTTTATTTTTAGGAAACGGTAATTCAATAACATCGACAGGCTGACCAATGAAATCAACTGGCTCATCTAATTCAATCAAATAGATAGGACGCCCATTGACGATATTATCGCTTAAAATTCTACCGCACTTTAATAACTCTGTCAGCCAATTTTTTGCTTTTTCTTCAGTATTTGCTCTTAAAGCTAAATGATCAATTTGATAATCCGCTAAATTCACTTTCATGACAGCAGCTAATTGCTGAATTTTTTCCTGAAATAAAGGCAACTCTTGATAAAGTGCGGTCGATTTTTCCATTAAATTTGACATTTTCTCCTGCTCTTACTTTGAGAAATCTATAAACAACGGTATCATAGCCGATTATTTTCATTATTCAATTTCAAGATTAGGAAAAACCGTGAATATTCAATCTATTTTATCCGATAAAATTAAACAAGCGATGATTGCTGCTGGCGCAGATGAACAATGTGATGCGCTTATTCGCCAATCAGGTAAACCACAATTTGGCGACTACCAAGCAAACGGCATCATGGCTGCTGCTAAAAAACTAGGTTTAAATCCACGTGAATTTGCACAAAAAGTATTAGATCATGCTGATCTTTCTGATGTCGCTGAAAAAACTGAAATTGCTGGTCCAGGTTTTATCAATATTTTCTTAAATCCAACTTGGTTAGCGAATAATGTTTCTACCGCATTAAAAGATCAAAATCTTGGTGTCAGCGCAAATGAAAAACAAACCATCGTGATTGATTATTCTTCACCAAACGTTGCGAAAGAAATGCACGTAGGTCATTTACGCTCTACCATCATCGGTGATGCCGTTGTTCGTACCCTTGAATTTTTAGGTCATAACGTTATTCGTGCGAACCACGTAGGTGACTGGGGTACGCAATTTGGTATGCTTATTGCTTATCTTGAAAAAGTGGAAAATGAACATGCGAGTGAAATGGAACTTCAAGATCTTGAAGCATTCTATCGCGAAGCGAAAAAACATTACGATGAAGATGAGTCTTTCGCTGAAAAAGCCCGTAACTATGTAGTGAAATTGCAAGGTGGAGATGAATATTGCCGCACAATGTGGAAAAAATTAGTCGATATCACCATGCAACAAAACCAACGTAACTACGATCGTTTGAATGTCACATTGACCGAAAAAGATGTGATGGGTGAAAGCCTTTATAACCCAATGTTACCTGCTATCGTTGAAGATCTGAAAAAACAAGGTTTAGCGGTTGAAGATGAAGGTGCATTAGTGGTTTATCTTGATGAATTCAAGAATAAAGAAGGCGAGCCAATGGGTGTTATCGTTCAGAAGAAAGATGGCGGTTTCCTTTATACCACTACTGACATCGCTGCAGCGAAATATCGTTATGAAACCTTAAAAGCAGATCGTGCATTAGTGTTCTCTGATACACGTCAAAGCCAACACATGCAGCAAGCGTGGTTAATTACGCGTAAAGCCGGTTATGTACCAGACAGTTTCTCACTTGAACATAAAAACTTCGGTATGATGTTGGGTAAAGATGGTAAACCATTCAAAACTCGTACTGGCGGCACCGTAAAATTAGCAGATTTATTAGATGAAGCCATTGAGCGTGCAACTGTATTAATCAACGAGAAAAATACCAATTTATCTGATGAAGAAAAAACAGCGGTTATTGAAGCGGTAGGTATTGGCTCGGTGAAATATGCGGATCTTTCTAAAAACCGTACCACAGACTATGTGTTCGATTGGGATAATATGCTAAGCTTTGAGGGTAATACCGCGCCTTATATGCAATATGCTTATACGCGTATTCGTTCAATCTTCAATAAAGCAGACGTGAATCCAACCGCTCTTGCAGAAGCAAAAATTCAGCTTTCAGATGAAAAAGAACGTGCATTAGCGATCAAATTGCTTCAATTTGAGGAAGCCGTTCAAACGGTGGGCAAAGAAGGTACACCGCATGTGCTCTGTGCTTATTTATATGAGTTGGCGGGTGTGTTCTCTTCATTCTATGAACACTGCCCAATCTTAAATGCAGAAGATGAAAACGTAAAATTAAGCCGTTTAAAACTCGCTTCTCTTACAGAGAAAACCTTAAAACAAGGTCTAGAGTTATTAGGCATTAAGACAATCGAAAAAATGTAAAAAAAGTGCGGTCAATTTCGACCGCACTTTTTCTTTATACATCCACTAAAATGAGTATCGCTGCTTCTCCGCCCCATTCTTTGGGAGCTTGGTGTAACGCTCGGACTTTAGGGTGCTGAACTAACCAACGTGGAATTTGTTTTTTCAACGTAAACGTGCCGTAGCCGGTCATGATGCTCGCGCAATAAACATGCTCATCTTCACAAGCTAACAACAGTGCTGCCAATTCCATTTTGGCTTGCTCACGGGTTAAACCATGTAAATCCAAAAATAATTCGGGTGAAAAATCGCCACGACGAAGTTGTTTCAATAAATGGCTATCTTCCCCTTCGCGTAAATATTTGATGACACCATCATGTTCATTTAGCAATGGTTCATATTCATCGGAAAAATAGAAAAGCGTACCTTCTTTTTCTCGAATATCACGTAAATGGGATTTTTTTTGACCGCTCTTTTGACGGGGCGCCACAAAGGTATCTTGCTTAATGGGTTTGATCCCTTTTGTTTCCGCCCGAAAAAGATCGAAATCATCTGGTTCTGTCATTATTTTTCTCAATTTGTTATTTTGCTTAATGATAGCACATCTATTCTATGGTATAACTAGCCAAATTTTTTATTGAGGCACAAAATGGAAACCTTACACAATCAAGAACTTGTTGCGACAATTTTAGAAGATAACGTAGCAAGTGATTTAACAACTATTCAAGATTTTTTACGCTGGACATACAGCACATTCAACCGTTCTGATATTTATTACGGGCACGGCCATGACAATGCGTGGGATGAAAGTCTTCAATTAGTCCTTGCGGGGCTTCAATTACCGCTCGATTTACCGCAAGATTTATTTAACAGTAAGCTCACTCATTCAGAAAAAGAAACCTTAGTACAATTAGTCTTAAGCCGAATTGAACAACGTGTGCCAGTCGCTTATTTAACGAATAGTGCGTGGTTCTGCGGATTAGAATTCTATGTGGATGAGCGTACAATTATTCCTCGCTCGCCAATTAGTGCATTAATCCAAGATAAATTTGCTCCGCTTTTAAAATCTGAACCAAAACGTATTTTAGATCTTTGTACCGGTAGTGGTTGTATCGCAATCGCGACGGCTGAAGCCTTTCCTGAAGCTGAAGTGGATGCGGTCGATCTTTCTGTAGATGCGTTAAATGTGGCTGAGATCAATATTGCGCGCCACCAATTAGAACATCGTGTTTTCCCGATTCAATCAGATTTATTCCAAAATCTATTCGGTCAACAATATGATTTAATCGTCTCCAATCCGCCTTATGTGGATGAGGAAGACTTGGCAGATATGCCTGAAGAATTCCATTATGAGCCTGAATTAGCCTTAGGTTCCGGTGTTGATGGTTTAGAAATTACAAAACAAATTTTAAAACAAGGACCAGATTATTTAACGCCAAATGGCATGCTCGTTTGTGAAGTAGGCAACAGCATGGTGAGCCTTATCGAGCAATACCCAGATGTGCCATTTGAATGGGTTGAACTAAAAAATGGTGGTCTAGGTGTATTTGCCATTAGCCGCGAAGATTTAGTGAAATATCACGATTCTTTTTAATCTCAAGTGCGGTTAAAAATCGTCGTGAATTTTGACCGAACTTAACAAATTGCTGGCGCGCGTTCTTAACGCGTGCTTTTCTTTTTTTAATAAAACAATGAATTTACAAAAACTTTTACTGACTCGTCGTTTCTTTTCTACCCTTGCATTCTTTTCCATGCAAACGGTATTTTTCATCTATTTACAAGGAAAAGGATTAAGCAACAGCGAAATTGCCTTTTCGCTCTCGTTGCTTTTCTTCTGCAACCAAGCATTGGCTATTTTAGCCGGTATCTGGGGTGACCGTTTTGGACTGGCAAAAATGATGTTGCTCGGATGCTTTTTAGATGTCATCGCCTATATTTTCTTTCTATCTGCTGACAATTACCTTCTGCTTTTAATTGCCACCACCTCTTTTGGCCTAGGCAGCTGTTTGTTTGGTACCAATGCGAAAGCCTGCCTATTGGTTCTCGCGGGTGAAGAATACAAAGAGAAAACCCGATTACAGGGAAAATATTTGAAAGTTACCTCCATGTCGTCTATGTTTGCGCCCTTATTGGTGATTCCATTTATCAAATACAATCACATTGAATGGCTGATTTGGGTCTGCTTTGCAATGGAAGCGGCTCTCTTTGCCTTAATGGTTAAACCGTTTTATCAAATCCAAACTTTGCAAACCTTAGTGAAATTTCGCTTTGCCCAAATTAAAGAAATCATCACTAAAGAATTTTTATTGGTGCATTTGATGTTGTTTATTCCCCTTTCCATTGCAACGTCATTCTTTGTGATCTTCCCTTTCCTGTTTGATAACAAATTAGGCATGCCAGAACACTCCCCCATTGCACTTTTTGTGAATGGTTTACTGACAGTGTCATTACAAAGTTATTTTTCTCGAAAAATTAATTTAACAATTAAACAAACACTATGGGTGGCGCCAATATTGGCTATTGGTATTATTCTGCCTTGGTTTATTACGTTGAAATATATTTCTGTGATTTCTGCTTATATTTACTTGATCATTTTCACGGTGATTGAAGTCTATGCTTTAACCGCAATGGCAAATTTATTAGTAAAATTTGATAATGGTACAAACCGAGGGTTTATCTTTGGTTCATCACGATTATTGCTTTCTATCGCAACAGTTATCGTCATGAACTTAGTGCCACATTTGTTTTTATTGTAAAAAAAGTATTAACGATCTATTCATCACACTTTATTAATAATAAAAATCTCTTTCAATTTTATAGAAATATCTTTAAATGAATAAAACTTTATAAGGTAAATATTGAATTTATTATTGCTTATTTTTTAAACAACCATTATACTTCTGCCTGTTTTAGGATAAAACTAAAACGGAACCAATATAACAATAACTTAACAACTGGAAATTTCAATATGAAATACAAATTATTAGTTTGTCTAGGGTTGACTAGTATGCTATCAAGCCCTATTTATGCAACGACTTATACACAGTATGGAAATACCGTATATGGTAGTGATGGCTCTGCGTATACCCAATATGGAAATACTGTATATAGTAATAATGGAACATCATATACTACATATGGCAATACCACTTATGGCAGTAATGGTTCTTCTTATACAACATACGGTAATACTACCTATGACAATAACGGAACATCATATACTACATATGGAAATACAACTTATGGTAGCAATGGTTCGTCTTGTTCAAATTATGGAAATACAACTTATTGTAACTAGTGGAGAATAAGATGATTTGGCTTATTATTTCCTTAGCTATATCTTATGCCATCATTCAACCAAGTTCTTTTGGTGGATTTATAGGTACAATACTATTTTCATTCGTCATTGACCTTGTTGCTCTTGTCATCACAGGCGTATTAGGAAGACAACGATAATTAAAAAGGATGCTAAAGGCATCCTTTATTTGTATGAATTAACACATTTAAGAAATTATTTACTTCACATCTAATTCAACATTATCAAACAATTTCTTCACCGCGCTGTTATCACGCAATTTCTCAGCCTTTTCAACCATTGGTCGGGTTAAGTGTGGAGAGAAAAATTCAATAAAGTCATACATATAGTTACGTAAGAAAGTGCTGTGTTTAAAGGCAATTTGCGTCATACTCGCACGGAACAAATGCCCTGCATCAATCGCCACTAAATCCTTATCTGCCGGTGTATGCGCCATAGATGCCATAATGCCCACACCTAATCCTAAACGCACATAAGTTTTAATCACATCAGCATCTGTTGCGGTGAACACTATATTCGGCAGAATCCCCGCGCGGTTAAATGCATAATCCAAATCAGACACACCGGTAAAACCGAAGGTATAAGTGACTAACGGATATTTGCCTAACTCCTCAACAGTAAGATTTTTCACTTTTGCTAAAGGATGATCGGGTTTAACAATTACCGAACGATTCCACAAATAGCAAGGCAGTTGAATCAAATCATCAAAAAGATACGGTGCTTCTGTTGTGATCGCTAAATCTACTTCACCTGAGATCAATGCATCATGGATTTGCGTCGGTGAACCTTGATGAATATGTAAACTCACATCCGGATATTGTTTAGAGAAACGCTCCACCACAGCCGGCAACATATAACGCGCTTGCGTATTAGTTGTCGCAATGCGTAACACACCATGATTCGGGCAAGTATATTCATTGGCCACTGATTTAATGCTTTGGGCTTTTACTAAAAGCTCACGAGCAATAGCGACAATTTTTTTACCTGCCGGTGTAATAGATTTAATGTGTTTACCATTACGCTCAAAAATCTCTAAACCTAATTCATCTTCTAACAAGCGAACCTGTTTACTGATACCAGGTTGAGAGGTATAAAGCGCATTCGCGGCTTCAGTCACATTTAAATTTTGGTTTACAATCTCAACAATGTAGCGGAGTTGCTGCATTTTCATCGCGAATACCACCTATTTTTTATAGCGTTTACTTAACTCAGTATAACGTTTTACTGCTTTACGAATTTGACCTGATTTTGGTCGACGACGAGGTTTCGTCACATCTAATTTAGTTTCTGTTTCTGGTGGCAAGCCCACTAATTCACGTAAATAGTTGACGTTTTCTAGATCCATTTCTTCCCAACCACCACGCGGTAAGCCTTTCATCAGCTTAATGTTGCCATAACGAATACGAATTAAGCGGCTCACTTGAATACCTTGTGATTCCCATAGACGACGTACTTCACGGTTACGACCTTCCATTAAAGTCACATCGTACCATTGGTTAATTCCCACGCCACCCGCAAATTTGATTTCTTTGAAATTAGCAGGCCCATCTTCCAACTGCACGCCTTTACGTAAACGCGCTAACATGGCATCATCCACTTGGCCAAATACACGTACAGAATATTCACGCTCAACTTCACGGCTAGGGTGCATTAAACGATTCGCTAATTCGCCATCTGTTGTGAAAAGTAATAAGCCTGAAGTATTAATATCCAAACGACCGACAGCAATCCATCTTGCGCCATTTAAGCGTGGTAAACGATCGAATACAGTTGGACGACCTTCAGGATCACTACGCGTACAAAGTTCGCCTTCTGGTTTGTAATACATTAATACACGGCATACTTCTTTTTGTGCTTGTTGAAGATTAATGATACGACCATCAATACGCACTTTTACACCGGAATGTACATCGATACGATCGCCAAGGGTCGCCATTTTGCCATCGACACTCACACGATTTTCAGCAATCATCGCTTCAATTTCGCGACGAGAACCTTGTCCTGCTCGCGCAAGCACTTTCTGTAATTTTTCACCTTCTACAGTAGATTGACGAGATGGCTTAGCCACCTTAGCCTTAGGAGTTGATTTGATGTCAGAATTGACCGCACTTTTACGATCTTTACGCTCAAAGTGCGGTTGTTTTCCCGCTTGTTTTTCACGTTCTTGTCTGACTGGTTTTTGAATAGGTTTCATCTGTTTTTCCTTTGTCGCTTTCCCAAGCGTCTAAAATAAGTTAAATGAAAGGATCGGTACTACCACTTCCTTCACGTAAAATCACTGGCGATTCTTCCGTTAAATCCACCACCGTTGTTGGCTCTTGACCTAAATAGCCACCATGAATAATTAAATCCACTTGACGTTCTAAGCATTCGCGAATCTCTTCGGGATCGGAATAAGTCATATGTTCATTATCAGGCAGCATCAGTGAGCAAGATAAAATCGGTTCACCTAATGCCTTCAATAAATCTAAGGCTATTTGATTATCTGGTACACGCAAGCCAATCGTTTTGCGTTTTGACGTCATTAAGCGACGAGGAAGCTCTTTCGTTGCCGTCAAAATAAAGGTATAACGCCCCGGTGTATTATTTTTAATTAAGCGATAAGCCACATTACTGACCGTTGCATAGGTTGAAAGCTCGGATAAATCGCTACATACCAACGTAAAATTATGCCCTTCTGGCAATTTACGAATCGCCACAATACGATCCATCGCATGTTTATCGCCTATCATACAACCCAAGGCATAGCCCGAATCTGTCGGGTACACAATGACGCCCCCTTGACGCAAAATTTCTACCGCTTGATTAATCAAACGTGCTTGCGGATTTTCAGGGTGGATATAGAAAAATTGGCTCATAATTTTGTCCTTAAAAAACTGACGAGATTATACACCGATTTAGATGTAGTTATAAGGATTTGTTATAAAAAACGACCGCACTTTGAAAACTAATCCAAAGTGCGGTCAATTTTTTAAGTATTTTATTTCAACAATTCACGAAGGGCTGAACCGATTTCAGCAAGACTTCTCACTGTCTTCACGCCTGCCGCTTCAAGAGCTGCAATTTTATCTTCTGCCGTTCCTTTTCCACCGCTAATAATCGCTCCTGCGTGTCCCATTCGCTTACCTTTTGGCGCCGTCACGCCAGCGATATAAGCCACTACCGGTTTTGTTACATGAGATTTAATAAACGCAGCAGCCTCTTCTTCTGCTGAGCCACCGATTTCACCAATCATCACGATAGCTTCAGTTTCAGGATCTTCTTGGAAACGTTTTAGAATATCAATGAAGTTGGATCCTGGAATAGGATCGCCGCCGATCCCTACACAAGTAGATTGACCAAAACCTTCATCTGTTGTTTGTTTTACCGCTTCATAAGTCAAGGTGCCTGAACGAGAAACAATGCCGACTCTGCCTTTTTTATGGATATTGCCCGGCATAATACCAATCTTACATTCATCCGGTGTAATCACGCCTGGACAATTTGGGCCAATCATTACGACATCCGTTTCATTTAATTTTTGTTTTACCAACAACATGTCCAATGTTGGAATGCCTTCTGTAATACAAACTACCAACTGAATACCTGCATCAATAGCTTCTAAAATGGCATCTTTGCAAAATGATGCTGGCACGTAAATCATGGTTGCCGTAGCCCCTGTAGCTTGCACCGCTTCACGCACTGTATTAAATACCGGCAAACCTAAGTGAGTTGTTCCGCCTTTATTCGGTGAAACGCCACCCACTAACTTTGTGCCATAAGCCAATGCCTGTTCGCTGTGAAATGTCCCTTGTGCACCAGTGAAACCTTGGCAAATTACTTTTGTCTCTTTATTAATTAAAATCGCCATGATTATTCTCCTTTTGCCGCTTTCACTGCCGCTTGTGCCGCTTCTTGTAAACTATGTGCTGCAATTAAATTCACACCACTTTCGGCTAAAATTGCTCTGCCTTGTGGGGCATTGGTTCCTTCTAATCGAACCACAACAGGTACTTTTACACCGACTTCTTGAATCGCCGCCACGACACCTTCAGCAATCAGATCACAGCGTACAATTCCACCAAAAATATTCACTAATACAGATTTCACATTTTTATCTGTAAGAATAATCTTAAAGGCTTCAGCTACGCGCTCTTTTGTTGCACCGCCACCAACATCAAGGAAGTTTGCAGGGTTACCACCATATAATTTCACGATATCCATTGTGCCCATAGCAAGTCCTGCGCCATTGACCATACAGCCAATATCACCTTCCAAGGCAACATAGTTAAGCTGATATTTTTCTGCTTCGGCTTCACGTGCATCACTTTGACTTAAATCGCGTAAGGCTAATAAATCAGGATGTCGATAAAGTGAGTTATCATCAATGCCCACTTTCGCATCTACGCAAATTAAATTGCCTTCTTTTGTCACTACGAGCGGATTGACTTCAACTAGAGAAAAATCTTTTTCGATAAAAAGCTGAGCAAGTTTTACAAAAATCTCGGCAAATTGTTTATTTTGTTCGCCACTTAAACCGAGCTTAAAGGCTAATTCACGGCCTTGATATGACATTCCCCCCACGAGAGGATCAATGGTCACTTTATGAATTAATTCAGGCGTTTCTCTTGCCACATCCTCTATGCTCACCCCCCCTGCTGAAGAAGCCATAAAAACCACTTTCTGCGAAGCACGATCAATCACTGCACCAAGGTAAAGTTCTTTCTCAATCTGGCAGGTTTCTTCAATATAAATGCTATTAACGGGTTGGCCTTTTTTATCAGTTTGGAAGGTGACTAAATGCTGGCCAAGCCATTTATCTGCAAAAGCACGCGCTTCTTCTGCATTATGCACGAGCTTCACACCACCAGCTTTTCCACGTCCACCTGCGTGAACTTGACATTTCGCTATCCAAACATCACCATTCAGCTGAAAGAGTGCCATTTCAGCTTCATCTGCCGTTTGGCACACGACACCTTCACTCACAGGCAGAGCATATTGCTTAAAAAGCTGCTTAGCTTGGTACTCATGTAAATTCATATTTCCTTCCTATTTTTGATGTTGTTTAGCGAAACAAACAAAAATTTGACCGCACTTTGTTTTATTTTAAATTCTGGGCTTGCCCTTTCTATATTGAGTTATATACTGGGACAGAATAACCACAATTCATGTTAAGGATAACAACATGCAAACGAAAAAATCAAGCAATCTTGCGATTGCACTCATTTGGTTTACTGCTGCTATTTCAATGGCAGAAATTCTCACCGGTACTTGGTTTGCGCCACTAGGGTGGCAACAAGGTTTAATCGCCATCGTCGTTGGGCACTTTATTGGTGGTTCGATGTTTTTCTGTGCAGGTTACATCGGTGCGAAAACCCAAAAAAGTGCTATGCAAACGGTACAAATTTCATTTGGTGAAAAAGGCTCTGCGCTTTTCTCTTTACTCAATGCCATGCAATTAATGGGGTGGACTGCAGTCATGATTTATATGGGCGCTGACGTCATTTCCATCTTAAATCAAACACCTGATGCATCACTCTTCCCATTTCTCACACTTGGTTTAGGCATACTCATCATACTTTGGCTACTACTCGGCTTTACTAAATTAGGTATCTTTAAAAGCATTTCACTTGTCACCATGTTTTTACTGATGTTGTGGCTTAGTATTCAAGTCGCCAATAAACCATTCATTACCATGGATGTAGCACAAAATATTAAATTTGGTACAGCTGTTGAAATTGCTGCTGTCATGCCGCTTTCTTGGTTACCGGTAGTATCTGACCACACGAAGAATAGCGAAACACCATTTAAAACGACCGCACTTTCAACGCTGACTTATACCGCGACTAGCTGCTGGATGTATGCGCTTGGCTTAGGTGCAGCATTAGTGACCGGTAAATCTGAAATCTCACAAATTCTTTCGCTTGCTGGTGTAAGTGTTATTGGCGTATTAATTGTCATCGCCTCTACCATGATTAACACTGCACTTCCCGCCTATTCCACTGGCATGAGTTTAAATAATATTTTCCCTCAACTAAAAGTTACGCCAATCTCAGTTATTACCGTGATTGTGGGCATCATATTAGCCTCAACCTTACCTGTAACAGAATACGAACATTTCTTGTTCTTTATTGGCTCAGTATTCGCGCCAATGATCGCCGTGCTTATCGCTGATTTCTTTGTGCTTAAACAGCATGATGTGATAAAATCAGTTGATAGTGTTGGACTCGGCGTTTGGTTTGTCGGCTTCGTGCTCTATCGTTTTCTTATGGCAAAAGGTTGGGAAAGCGATTTAGGTCTGACTTTTCCTGTTATCATCATTACCTTTATCTTAGCAATCTTAGTACGCAAAATAACTAAATAAAGATTGGATTTTAACTATAGAAAGGCGGGCATTGTTCCCGCCCTTTTAATTACTTCGATATAAAAAAGGCTTTTTCCCTGAAAAGAGAAAAAGCCTATATACTTAAATTTCTAATAATAAACGAGTTGGATCTTCTAATAAGTCTCTAATCGCCACTAAGAAGCCCACTGATTCACGACCATCAATTAAGCGGTGGTCATAAGATAGAGCTAAATACATCATAGGACGAATCACCACTTGGCCATCTACCGCAACCGGGCGCTCTTTGATGGCATGCATGCCTAAAATTGCACTTTGCGGTGGATTGATAATTGGTGTAGACATTAAAGAACCAAATACGCCACCATTAGTAATAGTGAAGTTACCTCCTGTTAAATCTTCAACCGTTAATTTACCATCACGGCCTTTTTCTGCTAGAGATTTAATTTGTTTCTCAATATCTGCCATGCTGAGTTTGTCGCAGTTGCGTAATACTGGTGTCACTAAACCACGTGGGGTTGAAACGGCAATGCTAATATCAAAATAGTTGTGATACACAATGTCATCACCATCAATTGAAGCATTCACTTCTGGATAACGTTTTAATGCTTCAACGACTGCTTTAATGTAGAAAGACATAAAGCCTAAACGTACACCATGTTGTTTTTCAAATTTCTCGCCGTATGTTTTACGTAATTTCATAATCGGCTGCATATCCACTTCATTGAATGTCGTGAGCATTGCTGTGGTATTTTTTGCTTCCAATAAACGCTCAGCAATACGTTTACGTAAACGGGTCATTGGTACGCGTTTTTCTGAACGAGAGCTATATGCCACAGTGCTAATCGTATTTTGCTCTGTCGCCACATCTTGTTTCGCTTTCTGTGCATCACGTTTTGCCACTTCACGTGCAATATCTTCACGGGTAATACGACCACCCACACCAGAACCTTGAATTTTCTCTGCGTCTAAATCGTGTTCCGCTAATAAACGACGAATAGCTGGACCTTGATCCGCTGAATTATTGTGACTATTTTCAATCGCTGCTTTTTGACGATCTGCTGGTGTTGGCTCATTGCCTTTCACTGTCTCTGATGAAATATCCCCAGCCTGTTGGGTAGAAAGTTTACCTAAAAGCTGTTTACTTACTACGGTTGCGCCTTCTTCTTGAAGAATTTCAGCCACTACGCCATCACTTAAAGCAGGCACTTCAAGTACCACTTTATCTGTTTCGATTTCCACTAAGACTTCGTCACGTTTTACCATCTCACCGACTTTTTTATGCCATGTTGCAACAGTTGCATCCGCAACGGATTCCGGTAAATCTGGAACAAGAATTTCGATTGTCATTTTATTTTCCTTTAAATTATTCTTTCTTTAAAAATTACTGAAATTTCGACCGCACTTTTACAGTGTCAGCGCATCTTCTACCAATTGTTTTTGCTGTTTGGTGTGTAAAGACATGTAACCTACCGCTGGTGAAGCAGAGGCAGGACGACCAGCGTATTTTAACTTCACATGCTCAGGAAGCGAGCTGTCAAAGTTATGTTTACTACAATACCAAGCACCTTGGTTTAATGGCTCTTCTTGACACCATACATAATCCGTCACATGAGCATAAGGCTCTAACGCTTTCTTCACATCTTCATGTGGATACGGATAAAGCTGTTCAATACGAATAATCGCCACATCTGTTTGGTTATTCGCACGACGTTGTTCCAAGAGATCGTAATACACTTTACCTGAGCATAGGACTACGCGTTTAACTTGTTTTGGATCGATATTATCAATTTCACCAATGACCGTTTGGAATGTGCCATTTACTAATTCATCTAAACTTGAGGCGGCGAGTGGATGACGTAATAAGGATTTTGGTGAAATACCAATTAATGGACGACGCATTTTACGGATCGCTTGGCGACGTAACATGTGGTAAACCTGTGCTGGTGTAGATGGAATACACACTTGCATATTCTGCTCAGCACAAAGTTGTAAATAACGTTCTAAACGAGCGGATGAGTGTTCTGGACCTTGGCCTTCATAACCATGTGGTAATAACATCACCAAGCCACACATTCTGCCCCATTTTTGTTCGCCAGAACTAATAAATTGATCAATTACGATTTGTGCACCATTTGCGAAGTCACCAAATTGAGCTTCCCAAATGGTTAATGTTTTTGGATCCGTTGTGGCATAACCATATTCAAAAGCCAATACGGCTTCTTCGGATAATACAGAATCCCACACCTCAAAACGACCTTGGTTGGCGTGCAAATGAGTTAATGGCACATAGCCTGTCCCGTCATTTTGGTTATGCACAACTGCATGGCGGTGGAAGAACGTACCACGTCCTGCATCTTCACCCGATAAACGGACATTAGTGCCTTCATCTAATAAGGTTGCGTATGCCATAGTCTCTGCCATACCCCAATCGAACAATTTCTCACCTTTTGCCATTTCACGGCGATCAGCATAGATTTTTTCGACACGAGGATGTGCACGCAAGGTTTCTGGATATTCACTGACACGCTCTGCTAAAGTTTGGAAACGTTCTTGTGGGAATTTACTTTCGTAAGGGGATGTCCAGTCATAGTTGAGATATTGCAACCAGTCCATTTGGGCGATATCCATTTCTCGCCATTCTTTCACTACGCGATCACCGTTATCTAAGGCATCACGATAGAGATTCATCATTTCAATGGCTTCTTCTTCGGTAATCACCCCTTCAGCAATTAAACGATCTGCATAGACTTTACGTGGCGTTGGATGTTTTTTAATGATGCTATACATCATTGGTTGAGTGGCTAATGGTTCATCTGCTTCATTATGACCATGACGACGATAAGAAATGAGATCAATGAAAATATCGCGTTTGAATAAATTACGATATTCCACCGCCATTCTCGCCGCAAAAGCCACTGCTTCAGGATCATCACCATTCACATGAATAATCGGTGCCTGAATCATTTTCGCAATGTCTGTACAATATTCTGTTGAACGGGTGTCATTTGGGTTAGAGGTGGTAAAACCAATTTGGTTATTGATCACAATACGGATTGTTCCACCAACGGTATAACCACGTGCATTAGACATATTCAAGGTTTCTTGTACAACACCTTGTCCCGCTACCGCTGAATCCCCATGAACAGTAACCGCTAATACTTGATTACGCTCTGTATCGTTCTTTTTCGTTTGACGAGAACGTACCGCACCAATAACCACTGGACTAACAATTTCTAAGTGCGACGGGTTAAATGCAAGGGTTAAATGTACGCGACGCTCACCGACTGCGAAGTCAGAAGAGAAACCTTGGTGGTATTTCACATCACCTGTACGCTCGCCTGAATGTTTACCCGCAAACTCGTCAAAAAGATCTTCGGGTTTCTTACCGAGCACGTTTACTAACATATTTAAACGACCACGGTGTGCCATACCAAACATCACATCTTGTACACCTTGTTTGCTCGCATGACGAATAATTTCTTTCATCAATGGAATAAAGGCATCACTTCCCTCTAAAGAGAAACGTTTTGCCCCCGGGAATTTTGCACCGAGATAGCGTTCTAAGCCATCTGCAGCGGTCAATTCACTTAATAAATTAATTTTTTCTTCTTTGGTAAAGAGCGGTTTATTTAATTGGCTTTCTAATTTGCTTTGTAGCCAACTTTTTTGCTCCATATCTTGAACATGCATAAACTCAAGACCAATTGAGCCGCAATAGGTCTCTTTCAGCATTTCAGCTAAATCACCTAACTTGATGTTATCGCGATGATAGACGTAGTGATTAATATTGAAGGTTTCATTGAGATCCTGTTCGGTAAAACCGTGATAACGGTAATCCAATTCAGGTACGGTGGATACTTTCCAGCGATAATAATTGATTGGGTCAAGTTTCGCTTCTAAATGACCGCGGAAGCGATAAGCATTGATAAATTGGAGGACTTTAACTAATTTGGCACTGGCTTCTGGATCGATAACCGTCACAGCTTCTGTTGTATTTTCTCTCGCTAAGCGACGGAAATAATCACGGACTGGTGAATGTGGTTGCTCTACTGCGGTTGTTTTCGGCAATGCATCAAACGTAGCACGCCAGCTTTCATCGACTGAAGATGGATCTTCTAAATAACGTTCGTATAATTCCTCAATATACGATTGATTAGAACCACCCAAAGCGGTTGAAGCCAACCATTCATCAAAGGCACTGTAATGCTGCATATCTACCCCTTGTATTACATGATGTTGTCCACCCATTATACATAGGATAAAAAAAGAAATAATCCTCAAATCACACTTTGTTACAATTTTGTGATCTACTTCAACAAAAAACCGCACATAAAGTGCGGTCTGTTTTATCTGAGTTTTCTTAGAAACTTAAGAATGGCGTAATTTTTTCAATTGTAGCTTCACCGATACCATCAATATTAGAAAGCTCGGCAGCACTTTTGATTTTGCCCACTTTGTTACGGTAATCAATAATCGCTTGTGCTTTTTTCTCACCGATACCAGAAAGTTTTTGTAATGTTTCTGCATCCGCTTTATTGATGTTTACTTTTGTAGAAGAAGCCACTTTCTCTTTTGCTGACTCTTTTGTTGAAGTCGCTTTTTCTTTCACTTCTTTTACTTTATCTGCGGCTTTTGTTTTTGCTTCAGATGCTTTTTCTTTCGCATTATCTTTAACTGAATTGAATTTTTCAGTGGCTTTGTCTTTCATGGACGGTTGATTATTCTCTGTCGCTTTTTCTTTTAAAGCAGATGCTTTCTCTTTTACCGCATCTTTTGCAGAAGTTGCTTTATCTTTCACTGCATCTTTCGTGGAAGTCGCTTTTTCTTTAGCGGCATTAACTTTATCTAATGCGCTTGATTTCGTTGAGCTCGCACTATCAGTCATTGATTTAAGCTTATCATTTGCTACATTTTTTACATCAGCTTTTGTACTTTCAACCATTGATGTTGAATTAGTTACGACTGATTCTTTTGTTGGTAATACAGATGTATTCGTTGCCAATGCAGAACCAGATACGGCTAATGCAAGTGATGTTAATGTTAAAAGTGATTTTAAAGATTTCATAAAAACTCCTATTTAGTTATTAATAGGCACGACAAGCGAACCTGTATGCTAAGACTTATCTTAAGAAAATTAGTTCAAAACAAAAAAACGCCCCTAATCAGGAGCGTCTTTAAATTTAATACTGACTAATCATCACTTGAGAAGATAGAAAGTAATCTTAATAAGCTAATGAATAAGTTGTAAATTGACACATAAATACTCACTGTTGCACGAATATAGTTTGTTTCGCCACCGTGAATAATATTGCTAGTTTCATAGAGGATTGTCATTGTTGAGAACACCACAAACAATGCGCTGATCCCTACCGCTAATGCTGGAATTTGGAAGAAGAAACTTGCCACGATTCCTAACAATAACACGATAAATAATGAGAAAATCGCGGTAGAAAGGAAAGACATATCTTTCTTCGTTGTAAGCACATAAGCTGAACAAGCAAAGAAGACGATTGCTGTACCTGCGAATGCAAGCATAATTAAATCTTCCATTCCTCTCGCCACATACATGTTTAAAATTGGCCCGATGGTATAACCCATAAACCCAGTGAACGCGAATGCAGCCAAGATTCCCCATGCACTATTTGCTAAACGGTTTGTGACAAAAAGTAAACCGTAAAAACCTACAAGTAACACGATAAGATTTGGATAAGGCAAGTTTAAGCTCATAGAAATATAAGCAACAACTGCCGAAAATGCCATCGTTAATCCCAATAAGAAATAGGTATTACGTAGCACTTTATGTGTGCTAAGTAGTGATTCTTCCTGTGAATTAACAACAATGCGAGATTGCATAAAAGCTCCTTATTTTACAAAGAATAAAGTTGATGAAACATCAATCCGTAAAGTAAGGGCTACAGGTCAAAAAGTCAATGGTAAATCAAGAATTTGTTTTAATTTTTAAATTTAGAAAGGTAAAAGTGCGGTCAACTTTTAAAGTTATTTTTTATATGCGTTATAGTGAATAAATTAACTTACTCAACCAGCTGAATTACATTATAATGAGCATTCTATTTACTCTATATCATGGACATTATATGAACAGCAAAAAATCTTATCTCGCTATTTTTGGCATCATTCTCGCAGTTGGATTGATGGCATCAGCGTTTATCTTAGGTAATCAATTTAAAAATTTACGCCAGACCGGCTCTATTTCAGTTAAGGGCTTGGCAGAAAGCCATTACACCTCAACACAAGGAACATGGGTTATTCGTGTAAGCGGTTGGGGTCCAACATATAATGATGCAATGGCAGCGAATCAGAAAAACTTGAATGAAGCCGTTCGTTTCCTTAAAGCACAAGGTTTCGCTGATGAAAATCGAGAAATCACAGAATTAGATGTTTCTACTCATACTGACTATTATGAAAATGAAAAAGGTGAAACCAAAAGTAGAGACAATGGCTTTGATGCATCAAGAGCAATCAGAATTTCAACCAAAGAACTGACTAAGTTACAAAAAGCACTCACCAATATTCACCAATTAGTTGCCAACAACCAAGACATTAGTTTTGGTGATCCAAACTATTACTTAGAAAATCTTGAACAAATTAAACGTGAATTAATTTCAAAAGCCACACAAGATGCACATGTTCGTGCTGAAGAGTTTGCGAAAACCAGTAATGTAAAAGTTGGCGTATTAAAATCCGCTTCACAAGGGCCATTCTACATTCAAGCGCCAAATCCTGATGCCGATGACTCTAGCGATTACACGGGTAGCTACGACACAAGCACGATTGAGAAAAAAGCGCGCTTAGTCGT
>CAJZKN010000023.1:0-25607 GCA_916050345.1 Parahaemophilus parainfluenzae
AACAAGAACATCAATTACGCCAAGATTGGGAAGAGTTGATGGATTATATTGTGCTCGGAAAGTTAGATCAGATTACGGCACGTATTGGTGAAGTCATGCAGCTGCGTCCAAAAGGTGCAAACAGTAAAGCTATTACGAAAGGCATTGGTAAAAATGGGGAAGTGATTGATACCTTGCCACTGGGCTTTTATTTACGTAAAGAGTTTACTGCAGGTATTTTGAAGGCATTTCTAGATAATAAAAATGGGTGAATCATCACCCATTTTTTTTATTTCTCTAAGTGCTGAAAAACACGGAAAAAACCCACCGCACTTTGTAAAGTTTCACCATAAAAAATGAGTGGAATACGATTTCGTTGCCAAGGCGGAACGCCGATCTCTTGCCAAATTTTTTTCATGGTTTCGGCAGGGCGATTATGCTGTCGTTTTACTTTGCCAGTATAAGCAAATCGTATTTGAATCGGCTCTTGTGTATCAGCAAGTTGAACCTGTTTTTCGTTCCAATTGACTAAAATGCCTGTCACATTGTGGGTTGCATAAATTGTTCCAAGATTATCGGGCAAGGTAATCTGTTGATTTAATGGCATATCAAGACAAGTTTGCGATAAATCAGCAAATTTTCTCGTTAAATAAAGACATTGTTGATAACGGCGAATAATATGCTCTCCAAGTTGAAATTGTGGGGAGGCATCCGCTTTGGCCTTAATCACATCATCAATAATATGCATTAATTGAACCTGTGTTGGCATGGCAATCTGATTTTTAGCTAGCCACATTCGCAAAAGTGCGGTTTGTTTTTGCGAGGAATAGTCTAGAAAGTTTACGAGCGAAAACTGTTTTTGATCCTCAAGAAGATGCTGCTCAAAACAACCTTGTAATAATTCATTAATCAGTTGCTGTTGTTCAAAACAATGTTGTGCGGCACGCTGAACTGCATGATCAAAATGCCCCCAGCGTTGGCGTAATTCAGGCAAAATTTGATTGCGTAAAAAATTGCGATCGTAATGATTATCTTGGTTGCTTTCGTCTTCGATCCAAGGCAGATTTTCTTGCTGAACGTAATCTTTTAATTCATTACGGCTAAAAGAAAGGAGCGGGCGTAGAATAGGCATCCCAAATAATTGGCTTTCTTTTTGCATAGCACCTAAACCCTGTAATCCAGTGCCGCGTTTTAATGCGAGGAAAAAGGTCTCAGTTTGATCATTTAAATGATGTGCAGTGACCAGATATTCATTTGGTTGAATATGTGTTGAAATCGCCTGATAACGGGCTTCTCTTGCGCCCGCTTCAATGCCATCATGCATTTCCACTTTGACTTTTTCAATAATAAGTGGAATCTCAAATTGTTTACAGAGTTGTTGGCAATGAGCCGTCCAAGCATCCGCGTTGGGGCTTAATCCGTGATGGATATGAATAGCTCGCAGGCTTAAGTGCGGTCGTTTTTCGCTGAGTTTTTTAATTAAAGAAAGCAGTGCAGTTGAATCCAAACCACCGCTAAAAGCGATGAGAAGCTTATTGGCGGTGGTTGGAATTTGTGCGTAGAATAATGAAAAAAGATCCATTAGGCAACTTTAACAGCTTTGTAGTTTGTGCTTGGATTTAAGATCTCAAAACGTGCAGCAATAGGTTGGAGTTCGTAAGATTTCAAATCAAAGGTAGTTTTCATTACACCCGCCACGGCATTATTCATTTTTTCAAAAGCTTCGACATCGTTGCCACAGTTTAAGTAATGTGCCAAGAAAGTACCCGCAATTAAATCACCCACACCAACAGGTTCAAAGTTAAATTTGTAAAGTGGACGACTTAAATGCCATACGCCTTCAGGTGTCGCCATAATAATTTCAAAGGTATCAGGATCATTTAATTTACCTGCTTTACCTAAGTGTTTAACCAACACTTTCTTCACACCTTTTGCTACTAATGCATTAGCGGCTTTCAGCACATCGTCAAACGTATTGATAGGGAAGTCAGAAAGCGTACGAAGTTCGGAAAGATTTGGGGTCATGATATCCGCACGTGGAATGGCTTTTTCAATTAAGCGTTCACGTACGCCATCGGCTACCACGCAGATTTTTTCGGCATTTGGCATCACTGGATCGCACAAGTAAAGTGCATTTGGGTTACGTGCTTTGATTTTTTCTAAAGCATAGATAATTTTGTCAACTTGTTCAGCTGAACCTAAATAGCCAGAAAGCAACGCATCACATTCTTGCAGTTTTCCAATGGCATCTAAACCGTTAGCAATTTCACCAATTTGCTCTTGTGGAATCACCATGCCAGTCCATTTACCATATTGAGTATGGTTAGAGAATTGCACGGTATTGAGTGCCCATACATCCACGCCTAATAGCTGCATTGGAAAGGTAGCAGATTTATTACCAGCGAAACCATAAACCACGTGAGATTGGATTGCTAATACGTTTTTCATTTTGAGTTCTCCTTTTATATTATTTTAGGCATTGATGCTGCTTCTTGCATCCATGCAACATTTTTTTTCAAAACACAAAAAAGAGCGGTTAAACTAACCGTTCTTTTTCTATTTTATTAACAATAACCGTAAGACATTAAACGTTCATAACGTCTTTCTAATAAGCCATCTTTGTCGAAGGTATCGAGTTCGTTTAGTTCTTCAAGGAGGCATTGTTTTAAATTACGTGCCATTTCATGATAATTACGATGCGCACCACCTAATGGCTCTTGAACGATATTATCAATTAAACCTAATTCTTTTAAACGAGTAGCGGTTAAGCCCATGACTTCTGCTGCGGTTGACGCTTTTTCTGCGCTTTTCCATAAGATAGAAGCACAGCCTTCTGGCGAAATAACGGAATAAGTTGAATATTGCAACATATTCACTTTGTCGCCGACACCAATGGCTAATGCACCACCAGAACCGCCTTCACCGATTACCGTACAGATAACAGGTACTTTTAATGTAGACATTTCACGTAAGTTACGAGCAATCGCTTCAGACTGACCACGTTCTTCCGCACCGATGCCCGGGTAAGCCCCTGGTGTGTCGATAAAGGTAATGATAGGTAAGTTAAAACGCTCAGCCATTTGCATTAAACGTAACGCTTTACGATAGCCTTCAGGTGCTGGCATACCAAAGTTACGTGTTACTTTATCTTTTACTGTACGACCTTTTTGGTGACCGATAATCATTACCGCGCGACCATCTAAACGAGCAAGACCACCTACGATTGCTTTATCATCTGCAAAGGCACGATCGCCCGCTAGTTCTTGGAAATCAGTAAAAATATGTTCGATATAATCAAGCGTGTATGGACGATTTGGGTGACGTGCCATACGAGAAACCTGCCATGCATCAAGATTTGCAAAGGTTTTTTTGGTTAATTCATCGCTTTTCTTTTGTAAGCGTTTAATTTCATCGTGTAAATCAATTTTGTCATCAGATGCTGAACGTAGCGCTTCAATTTTGGCT
This sequence comes from Parahaemophilus parainfluenzae, assembly GCA_916050345.1. GTDB lineage: Bacteria > Pseudomonadota > Gammaproteobacteria > Enterobacterales > Pasteurellaceae > Haemophilus_D > Haemophilus_D parainfluenzae_AA. The sequence goes on from CAJZKN010000023.1 coordinate 3,445, forward strand.
TCAAGTTCAGCAATAGGTAATTCAAAATCTAAATATTCTTGGCTCATTTCTTATCCTAAAATATCGTCAAAAGTTGCCCGCACTTTATCAAGATTTAAGGTGCGGTGCAAATAGTTTTCACTGGTTGGAGCGGATTATAAATATTCCTTTTTTAGTAATGATAACAAAAACAAAAATGCGGAACAAATCACGACAGAAGGCCCCGCCGCTGTATCATAAAAGGCGGAAAGGAATAACCCGCCAACGATGGAAAGCATACTGATTAAAATCGCAATAAACACCATTTGTTCAGGTGTTTTGGCAAAACGTCTTGCTGTTGCAGCGGGAATAATTAATAGCGATGTAATAATCAGGGCGCCTACGAACTTCATACTTAAGGCAATGGTAAGTGCGGTCAAAATCATCAAAATAAATCGCATTTTTTTAATGTTAATGCCTTCCACTTGAGCCAGTTCAGGTGAAACTGTGGTGGAGAGTAAGGCTTGCCAGAAATAAAGCAATGTGCCTAATACAATGACGACACCCGCGCCAATATAAGGTAAATCGTTAAAATTAATGGCGAGTAAATCTCCAAAAAGATAACTCATTAAATCTACGCGGACATTTTTAAGTAAGCCAACCGTGACCACACCAAGAGAAAGACAACTGTGTGCGATAATGCCTAAAAGGGTATCCACTGAAAATTGCGTGTTACTTTCGAGCCATACCATTAATACGGCAAGAATAATTGTCAAAATCACAATGGCAACATAAGGATTAATTTGTAAGAAAATGCCTAATGCCACACCGAGTAAGGCCGAGTGGGAAAGGGTATCACCAAAATAAGCCATTTTACGCCATACCACAAAGGCACCCAGTGGTGCGGTAATTAAGGAAAGCAGTAAGCCCGTAAGCAAGGCGGGAAATAAAATCTCAAACATGATTTTTCCTTATTGTTGGCATTCTGATGGATTGGCGCTGCAACTACAAACATCACCATGCATATTATGGTGGTGATTATGATGGTGTGTATAAAAGCCCACATTTTGTGAGATTTGATTGCCCCAAAGACGCATAAATGTGGGATCATTCGATAGGCTTTCTGGTGTGCCGGCACAGCAAATATGTTGATTGATGCACAGCACTTCTTTACTGTCCGCCATCACGATATGCAAATCATGGGAAACCATTAATACTGCGCAATTTAAGGCTTGTTGAGTACGATGAATTAGCTGATAAAGTTCAGCTTGACCATTAACATCCACCCCTTGAGTGGGTTCATCTAGCACCAGTAAATTGGGTTTATTCAAAATCGCACGGGCCAATAATACACGTTGCATCTCGCCACCAGAGAGTTTTTGCATATTATTTTTTCTCAAATGAGTAATAGAGAGTTGCTCAAGTGCGGTCGATATTTCTTGTGTTTTAACACCTTTTTTGAGCGCAAGAAAACGCTCAACCGTCATTGGTAAGCTGTGATCGAGGTGAATTTTTTGTGGGACATAGCCAATTCTGACATTCGCGCTATAAATCACTTCACCGGATGTTGGCGCTTGTAATTTTAATAAGGTTTTTAAAAGGGTTGATTTTCCCCCACCATTTGGCCCAACAATGGTGATAATGGAATTGGGATAAATGCTGAGATTAATATCCCGCAATGCGGTCTTTTGTTCAAAGACCACATTGATATTTTTCAGTGTAATTAATGGCGTGGGTTGGGCTGGTTGAATGGCGCGAATCTGCATAATTCCCCCTTTAAAAATAGCTCACTAAAATAGCTCATTTCCGCTTTTTTCTCAAGAAATTCCGACTATGCCTAATATTTAGGCATAAGATTTGATATTTTTAGGGTAAAATGAATTTTTCCCAGAGTTTGTAGTCTGAAAAACGAAAATCTTTTTTATTCATTTTAAAGGTATCAAATGGTTCAACACGTTAAATTAGCCAGAGATAGACGGAAACGAAAATCCCGCATAAAAGCGGCGATTTTTTTCGCCGCACTTTTGCTTATTTTAACGGGTATTTTCCTCGCCTTTAAAGATACCGCTGATTATGATCCTTCTCTGCAAAGTAATCTTGAACCAGAGATGGTGGATAATGTTCAATATCAATCTCTTACACCTGAAAAAACGGAATCGGGCAATCCTCAATCTCAAGAAGGCGAACATCCTGAAACTAAGCAGAATGCGAATACGGAAGATGCGACTTCTTACGATGATGATCTTCAAGCCAAAGATGATGAAGTCGATGAAATTAAACCACAGTTTGACGATCTCAATGATTTACCAAAAGACGCTCAAGATGCGCTGAGTGGTATTTTAGATGTGGCCGATCAAGCATTACGTATTACCGATCAATTTAGCCATACCGTAGTACGTGGCGATTCATTAAAAGATGTATTAGAGCTTTCCGGTTTAGAAGATGATACGGCGGAAGATTTGATTGCTGCGTATCCTGAATTAAAAACGCTGCGCGCAGGTCAACAGTTCTATTGGATTTTAGATAAAGAAGACCAACTGGAGTATTTAAACTGGTTGGTATCTGAAAAAGAAGAGCGCATTTATGAGCGCACGGAAGACGGCAAGTTTAAACGCCAGATCTTAGAGAAGAAAAGTATTTGGAAGAAAGAGGTGCTGAAAGGCACGATTAACGGATCCTTTGCTTCAAGTTTACGTGATCTTGGTTTGGATGGTCGTCAAATCAGCCAATTAAGTTCCGCATTACAATGGCAGGTAAGCCTTCAAAAACTCAGCAAAGGCACCAAATTTGCGATTTTGGTATCACGTGAATATTTAGGCGATAAATTAACCGGTCAAGGTAACGTTGAAGCCATTCATATTATGGCAGACGGTAAGAGCTATTATGGTATTCAAGCAGCGAATGGTCGTTACTACGATAAGCAAGGGGAAACCCTTGGTAAAGGCTTTGCTCGTTATCCATTGCAACGTCAAGCGCGTATTTCGTCACCATTTAACCCAAATCGTCGACACCCAGTAACAGGACGCGTTCGTCCACATAAAGGGGTGGACTTTGCTGTTTCACCAGGTACGCCAGTTATTGCACCAGCAGAAGGTGTAGTAGAAAAAGTGGCTTATCAAGCAGGTGGTGCAGGACGTTATGTGGTGATACGCCATGGTCGTGAATATCAAACGGTGTATATGCATTTAAGTCGTGCTTTGGTGAGTGCAGGTCAAACTGTGAAGAAAGGGGAGCGTATTGCATTAACTGGTAATACGGGGATTTCAACCGGTCCACACTTACACTACGAGTTTCATATTAATGAACGTGCGGTGAACCCGCTTACGGTGAAATTGCCGGGTACTAGCAGCGGAATGGCAACAGCAGAACGTAAGCAATTCTTAGTTCGAGCGAAAGAAGTCGAAAGAACGTTAAAATTATAGCGAATGAAGTGCGGTCAAATTTGACTGCATTTTTTATACGCCTAAAAATTAGCCGAAAACTGACCGCACTTAATCTTTTCTCTTTTCCTTCAATATGCTATTCTTTTTGCATTTTAGAATTATTCTCATTTTTATGATTAAGAGACGTTATCTGATTTTTCTTTTGATCGTGCTTTCCCTTGTTTCACTTTTTCTCGGGGTAAGTACTGTTAATCTGCAAGGGTTACTGAATTTTGAAGGTAATCAATGGCAGATATTTTTCATCAGTCGTGTGCCTCGGTTAATCAGTATCTTGATTGCGGGTGCATCCTTAAGTATTTGTGGTTTAGTGATGCAGCAACTCAGTCGAAACCGATTTGTTTCTCCCACCACTGCGGGCACCATGGATAGTGCAAGATTAGGGATTTTAATGGCGATGCTGTTTTTCCCAACGGCTTCAATGTTGTTAAAAACGACCATTGCGGTGATTGTGTCTTTCCTTGGCACATTGTTATTTATGACTATTCTGTCCCGTTTGAAATTCAAGGACACCATTTTTGTACCTTTAGTGGGGATTATGTTTGGCAATATCATCAGTTCGATTACCGCCTTTATTGCTTACAAAGAAGATTTATTGCAAAACTTATCGGGATGGTTACAAGGGGATTTTTCGCTTGTGATGTCTGGTCGTTATGAATTGTTGTATTTCAGTATTCCTACACTCATCGTGGCTTATTTATTTGCACATCGTTTTTCTATTGTTGGAATGGGGAAAGATTTTGCCGTCAATCTTGGTCTAAATTACAACCAAGTACTTTATCTCGGATTGCTCATTGTGGCGGTCGTATCTTCGATTATTATCGTGTCTGTTGGCGTGATCCCTTTCTTGGGGTTAATTATCCCGAATATCGTCACACTTTATTTTGGGGATAACTTGAAGAAAGTACTCTCTCACACTGCTTTATTAGGAGCTGTATTTGTCTTGTTCTGCGATATTTTAGGTCGAAGTGTGATTTATCCTTATGAGATTTCCATTAATGCCGTGGTTGGCGTATTTGGCAGTGGTATCTTCTTATTTTTATTATTAAAGCGGTATAGAAATGGCTAAGAAATCTTCTTCTCAACTGATTGTATTGTCGTTGTTAGCCATTGTTTCTCTTGCACTTTATTTAGGCTACAACTTACCGAACCGTTGGCAATATGCCTTGGAAAATCGTGCCTTATCCTTAATTGCGATTGTGATTACAGGCGCGGCAATTGCACTCGCTACGATGATTTTCCAAACGGTCGTGAATAACCGAATTCTCACACCGAGTATTTTAGGTTTAGATTCACTGTATTTGCTGATTCAAACAACGATTATTTTCCTTTTCGGTTCGAGCACATTGCTTTCCATGAATTCGATTGCATTGTTTGTCTTGTGTACGGGATTAATGATGGCGTTTTCATTAGTGCTTTATCATTTCCTGTTTAAGAAAGAAAACCAAAATATTTTCTTCTTGTTGCTTGTCGGGATTATTTTCGGCACCTTCTTTGGTAGCTTAACGACGTTTATGGAAGTGTTGATTGACCCAAATGAATTCCAGATCGCTCAAGATATTGGCTTTGCAAGTTTCAACCGAATCAATACTCAAATCTTGTGGGTCGCATTAGCCATTTTAGTGGCGACGATTGTTTTCAGTTTGAAATATTGGCATTGCTTTGATGTGTTGGCGTTAGGGCGAGAAAATGCTATTAACCTAGGTATCGATTATCAAAAGACCTTAAAAGTCCTCTTAATTCTCGTGGCAATTTTAACGTCAGTGTCGACCGCACTTGTTGGCCCACTTACGTTCCTCGGGTTATTAGTGATGAACGTGACCTTTGAATTTGTTCGTGATTATCGCCACAAAGTCCTCATTCCTGCCGCGATGTTAATTTCCATCATAACATTGGTTTTAGGGCAATTATTAGTGACCCATATTTTTACGTTCCGCACGACATTAAGCATCATCGTTAATTTTGTCGGAGGCGTGTACTTTATTTATTTGTTATTAAGAGCAAACAAAAAATGGCAATAGAAATTCGCAATATTACTAAAAGTTACGGAAGCAAAAAGGTGGTGGATAATGTGTCCGTCACCATTCCTACGGGGAAAATTACGTCTTTTATCGGGCCGAATGGCGCGGGGAAGAGTACGGTGCTGTCTATTATGAGCCGTTTGTTGAATGCGGATAGTGGTGAGATCTATCTCAACGGTGAATTGCTCAATCGTAAGAAAAGTAGCGATATTGCGAAACAACTTGCGATTTTAAAGCAAACTAACAACATTAATTTGCGTCTAACCATTGAAGATTTAGTCGCTTTTGGGCGTTTTCCTTATTGCAAAGGAAACTTAACCCAAACTGACCGCACTTTTATTGATAATGCTATTGCCTATATGAATTTAGATGATATCCGTCATCAATATATCGATAACTTAAGTGGTGGGCAGCGACAACGCGCTTATATTGCGATGACGCTTGCACAAGATACGGATTATATTTTGTTGGATGAGCCATTAAATAATCTGGATATGAAACATTCAGTGCAGATCATGCAAGTTTTGCGAAAATTAGCGACAGAACTCAACAAAACCGTGGTGATTGTGATTCACGATATTAATTTTGCCTCTTGTTATTCAGACTACATTGTCGCCATGAAAAATGGAAAATTAGTGCATCAAGGGGAAGTTAACCACATTATGCAATCGCCCGTGCTACAAGATATTTATGATATGGCGATACCTATTCAGGATATCGACGACCATAAAATTGCCGTTTATTTTAGATAAATAAGGAAATTTTCATGAAAAAAACATTATCAACATTAGCACTTTCACTTTTTGCTTTGGTCGGTGTTGCTCAAGCAGCAGATATTACCGTTGAAAATGCCGCTGGAAAGCAGGTTGTGCCACAAAATCCACAGCGAGTCATTGTGCTTGATTTTGGTGCAGCAGACACACTTCGTGCATTAGGTGTGCAAGATAAAATCGTGGGTTTCCCACAAAGCGGAAAAATTCCAAGCTATCTTTCAGAATTTGCAGACAAAAAATATAAGAATGTCGGTGATTTGAAAGAACAATCATTGGAGCAAATTAATGAACTCAATCCTGATTTGATCATCGCGTCTAAACGTCAAGAAAAAATGATCGACAAATTTAAAGAAATTGCACCAGTATTTAATGTTGAAAATGATTACAACAATTACTACCCGAGTTTTCAACAAAATGTGACCGCACTTGGTCAGATCTTTGACAAAGAAAATGTAGCAAAAGAGAAATTATCAGCGTTAGACAGTAAAGTCGCGCAAGTTGCGAAAGACGCACAAAGCAAAACGGCACTATTGGTGTTGGTTAATGAAAGTAAAATCAGTGCTTTTGGTGATGGTTCTCGCTATGGCATGGTGTATCAAAAATTTGGTTTTAAACCGATTGATGACAGCATCAAATCGTCTACGCATGGACAAAGCGTTGGTTTTGAATATATCTTAGAAAAAAATCCAGACTTTTTACTCGTAGTGGATCGTACAGCCGCCATTACAGAAAAAGCCAACAATGCACAAAAAGTATTGGATAACGATATCATCAAACAAACCAAAGCGTATAAAGATGGACACATTGTGTACCTAGATGCAGCCAATTGGTATCTTGCGTTTGGTGGTTTAGAAAGTATGGAAATCATCGCACAAGAACTTGATCGTGCAGTGAAAAAATAATACAAAAATCATCTAAAAGGGCAGTCAAGGATTGCCCTTTTTATATGTAAATTAATCTTTACACATATCAATAAACTTCCTATCATATCGGCATCATTTAATAAAACAGAGCTTATTTTATGCTGACATTTAATCCACAAGATCCTTTTTCTTGCTTTGTCACTCAAAGCTTTTCCATGAAAAGTGCGGTCGAAAATGCACAACGTTTTGCGATGTTTGATGTGCCGCTTTTAATTCAAGGTGAAACGGGTACGGGTAAAGACTTATTAGCCAAAGCTTGCCATTTTGCGAGCTTGCGTCGTGAGAAAAAATTCATTGCAGTAAACTGTGCAGGCTTGCCGGATGAAGATGCGGAAAGCGAAATGTTTGGGCGTAAAGTGGGTGACAGTGAAACCATTGGTTTTTTTGAATATGCTAACGAAGGCACGGTATTACTGGATGGTATTGCTGAGCTTTCATTAAGTTTACAGGCAAAATTATTGCGTTTTTTAACGGATGGTTCTTTCCGTCGAGTGGGTGAAGAAAAAGAACATCATGCGAATGTTCGAGTGATTTGTACTTCACAAGAACCGATGGAAAAACTGTTAGAACAAGGGAAATTACGCAGTGATTTATTCCACCGCTTAAATGTTTTAGCACTAAATGTGCCACCACTGCGTGAACGAGTAGAAGACATTCAGCCTTTAACGGAAGGTTTTTTACAAGAAATCAGCACACAGCTTAAGATTTCAATGCCGCAATATGATGCTGATTTTCTGAATTATTTAAAAGGGCAGCCTTGGCAAGGCAATGTGCGAGAACTATACAATGTCTTGTATCGCGCCTGTTCCTTAGCGAAAAATAACCAACTTGATATTGAAAGTTTAAATTTAAAACCAGTACAAAGTGCGGTCATTTCTGCGGATGATTTTGGTGAGCAAACGCTAGATGAGATCATGGGACAATATGAGGCGAGTGTACTCCGCGCTTTTTATGCCCAGTATCCAAGTACGCGAAAATTGGCACAAAGATTAGGCGTATCACATACGGCGATTGCCAATAAATTAAAACAATACGGTATTAGTAAATAATTTCTGACAGTTTAGGGAATTGTTTACAAAGTTTAAGCCATTCGACTTTATCAATTTGTACATTGAGGATAAACTCCCCCTCATCTGAAATTTTTTCGTGACGAATGCTGTCTAATTGATAGAGTGCGTGGCGAATTTTCCCCTCTTGCGGGAGCAGCGTGAGGGTGAAAGAAAGTATCTCATTTTTCAACCGCACTTTTATAGCTTCAAGCAGTAGATCTAATCCTTCACCTGAATGTGCTGAAAGGTAAACGGCAACGGGCTTATTTTCGTCATCATATTCAATATGGGGCGCCACATTTTCTAATAAATCAATTTTGTTATACACCAATAATGCAGGCACTTTGTCAGCTTTAATTTCTTCCAACACTAAATTCACGGCTTCAATATTTTCGATCTTTCTAGCGTCAGCTGCATCAATGACATGCAATAACAAACTCGCTTCTACCGTTTCTTGCAAGGTAGATTTAAAAGCGGAAACTAAATCATGGGGAAGTTGGCGAACAAAACCAACGGTATCGGCGAGAATGGCTGTTCCAACATCTTGAATTTGTAAACGTCTTAAGGTGGGATCAAGGGTGGCAAAAAGCTGATCCGCTGCATAGACATTGGCTTGTGTGATGAAATTGAATAGTGTTGATTTTCCCGCATTGGTATAACCAACCAAAGAAATGGTAGGGATATCCGCTTTTTGTCGGGTTTGGCGATTTTGGTTGCGTTGTTTTTCGACTTTTGCCAAACGATTTTGCAACTGCGCAATACGCACCTTGATTAAACGGCGATCCGTTTCTAATTGCGTTTCCCCTGGACCACGTAATCCAACCGCCCCTTTTTGCTGATCTAAGCCTGTTTTTCGACGAACTAACCGAGTCGATAAATGCTTGAGTTGGGCTAATTCAACTTGTAATTTCCCTTCGTGCGATCGGGCTCGTTGAGCAAAGATATCTAAAATTACCCCAGTGCGATCCACAACGCGACATTGGCAGATGCTTTCTAAATTACGGGTTTGTGCAGGGGTTAATTGATGATTCACCAAAACAACATCGGCATCTAAGGCTTTCACTGCATCCGCAATTTCTTGTGCTTTTCCTTCACCGATAAAATATTTCGCTTGTGGCGTCGCTCGGCTCGTGGTGATGATTTGTAAAATCTCAACATTGGCAGATTCCGCTAAAAGTTGGAATTCTTGTAGATCTTCAATGTTTTTATTTTGAGAAAAGAAAACATGCACGACGACAGCTTTATCTTTCGCCGATTGGCTATTGTCGCCTGTTTTAGATGACGAAAGTGCGGTTGAAATTTCTGGTGAATTTTCAACCGCACTTAAATTGATGAAATCATTCATTGAACAGAATTATTCTGCTTGTGTTTCTACTTCCGCTGCAGCGTCAGAAGTTTGTGCTGCATGATGACCGCCGTTATTATTGTGGTGAGAAACAGAACGTGCTGGAACCACAGTTGAAATAGCGTGTTTGTACACCATTTGATTAACAGTGTTTTTTAATAAAATCACGAATTGGTCGAATGATTCGATTTGACCCTGTAATTTAATCCCATTAACGAGATAAATCGAAACAGGAATACGTTCACGGCGTAACGCATTCAAATAAGGATCTTGTAATGATTGTCCTTTTGCCATTTTGCTATCCTTTGTTGTTATATGTTAATTAATGATAGAAACGAGTTGTCTCCGTCACCAAATATAGCAATAAACATTTTTCTTGTCTATGGGTTTATCTCTTTGCTTTCACGCAGTTTTTTCAGAATTGTTTTCATTTTTTCATCTAGTTGTGCATTGAAACGTAATGTTTCGCCCGTTTTAGGGTGTTCAAAGCGAATAGAAAATGCATGTAAAAACAAACGATTGAGTCCGAGATCTTGCATATATTTATCAAATTCTTTATCACCGTATTTATCATCCAGCGCGATTGGGTGACCTGCATATTGAGTATGAACTCGGATCTGATGGGTTCTTCCCGTTACAGGCGACGCTTTTACTAAGGTCGCATTTTGATAGCGTTCTTCAATGGCAAATCGCGTTTCAGAAGGTTTGCCTTGTTCACTGACTTTAACGATGCGTTCACCACTGGCCAGTTCATTTTTTAATAAAGGCGCTTGCACAACTTTCACATGAGATTGCCATTGTCCACGTACGAGTGCGAGATAATCTTTTTGTACGGTTTTAACACGAAGTTGTTCATGTAAGTTGCGTAAGGCAGAGCGTTTTTTTGCCACTAATAAGATACCCGATGTATCTCTGTCTAAGCGATGAACCAATTCTAAAAAACGGGCTTCAGGACGTAATGCGCGTAAGGCTTCAATCACACCAAAATTCAGACCACTCCCGCCATGAACCGCAATGCCAGAAGGTTTGTTCAATACTAATAAACAATCATCTTCAAAAAGAATATGGCTTTCAAGGGAGGCGACTTTATTTAAGTTTTTAGAAATTGGTGCAGTATTTTTTTCAGAAACACGAACTGGTGGTACACGCACCACATCACCATTTTGTAATTTATATTCAGGTTTGGTTCGCCCTTTGTTCACACGTACTTCACCTTTACGCAGAATGCGATAAATCAAGCTTTTTGGCACACCTTTTAATTTTGCCAATAAATAATTATCAATGCGTTGTCCTGCTTCATCCTCAGAAATCGTGAGCATTTTGACGGATTGATTGATGATTTTTTCTTGTTTTTCAGTCATTGAATCTGTCCTTTAAAAATTGGGCTGAATCATATCACAATATCCCTGGTGATAATAGCAAGAATGCCTTGCTAATTTAGCCCTGAATGTGGATAATAGAGCGTCTTTCTGCGCCTAAAATTTGGCATTTAGAAAGCGATTTTGTATGTTGGTCAAAACTCAATGCGGCGAATGGCATAAGACATTGATAATCAACATATTTTTCATGAAGGTTAACGCTTCCTTGCAATGCGTAATTAACACACCGCATTGTTTTACGAAAATTGTCTTAGATAACAATTGAGTATGCTATCAATGCACCCAGCAACACACAGTCGTGAGATTGACTGTTCGCGAGAAACACGAGGTCGATGGCTAAGGTCAGTAAATCTGTAAAGTGCGGTTAATTTTCAAGGTATTTTAGATAATTCAAACGAGAAATTGACAATGAAAAGAATGTTAATCAATGCGACTCAAAAAGAAGAGTTGCGCGTTGCGTTGGTCGATGGCCAGCGTTTATTCGACTTGGATATTGAAAGTCCTGGTCATGAACAGAAAAAAGCAAATATTTACAAAGGAAAAATCACTCGCGTAGAGCCGAGTTTAGAAGCAGCCTTTGTGGATTATGGTGCAGAGCGCCATGGCTTCCTTCCTTTAAAAGAAATTGCCCGCGAGTATTTCCCTGCTGATTATGTGTTCCAAGGTCGTCCAAATATCCGTGATATTTTGACCGAAGGCCAAGAAGTGATCGTTCAGGTGAATAAAGAAGAACGTGGCAATAAAGGTGCAGCCTTAACCACTTTTGTTTCCCTTGCCGGTAGTTATTTGGTGATTATGCCAAATAATCCGCGTGCAGGTGGTATCTCTCGTCGTATTGAAGGCGATGAACGTATCGAATTAAAAGAAGCATTGAGTTCTTTAGATGTACCAGAAGGCGTTGGTCTTATCGTGCGTACAGCGGGTGTGGGTAAATCACCAGAAGAATTACAATGGGACTTAAAAGTACTTTTACATCATTGGGAAGCGATCAAACAAGCTTCACAAAGCCGTCCGGCGCCATTCTTAATCCACCAAGAAAGTGATGTGATCGTTCGTGCGATCCGTGATTACTTGCGTCGTGATATCGGTGAGATCTTAATTGATAGCCCGAAAGTATTTGAAAAAGCAAAAGCGCACATCAAACTTGTGCGTCCTGATTTCATCAATCGTGTGAAACTGTATCAAGGCGAAGTGCCGCTATTTAGCCACTACCAAATTGAGTCACAAATTGAATCAGCCTTCCAACGTGAAGTACGTTTACCTTCTGGTGGTTCGATTGTGATCGATGTGACAGAAGCGTTAACAGCGATCGATATCAACTCAGCGCGTTCAACTCGTGGTGGTGATATTGAAGAAACCGCATTAAATACCAACCTTGAAGCGGCAGATGAGATTGCTCGTCAATTACGTTTACGTGACCTAGGTGGGTTAGTGGTTATCGATTTCATCGATATGACACCAGTTCGTCACCAACGTGAAGTAGAAAACCGTATCCGTGATGCGGTGCGTCAAGACCGTGCGCGTATTCAAATCAGCCGAATTTCTCGCTTCGGTTTGTTGGAAATGTCGCGTCAGCGTTTAAGTCCGTCATTAGGTGAATCTTCTCACCATGTTTGCCCACGCTGTCAAGGTACGGGTAAAGTGCGTGATAACGAAAGTTTATCACTTTCAATCTTGCGTTTAATTGAAGAAGAAGCATTAAAAGAAAATACCAAACAAGTACACACTATTGTGCCGGTACAAATTGCGTCTTACTTACTTAACGAAAAACGTAAAGCAGTAAGCAGCATCGAAAAACGCCATGATGTAGAGATTATCGTGGTACCAAATGAAGCGATGGAAACCCCGCACTTCAGCGTGTTCCGCGTGCGTGAAGGTGAAGAGCTGAATGAATTAAGCTATAACTTAGCAAAATTCCATGAAGCACAAGATGATGCATTCGTACCAGAAGAATCCCTTGTTTCACGTAATATTGAAACCGCAGCCGTGACATCTGAACAAGTGGTGGAAAGTGCTGCGGTATCGCTATCGATCCCAACGGCAGCGCCAGCACCTGTTGAGCGCAAATCCGAAGGTCCTTCACTGTTTGCAAAAATTGTTGCTGCAATTAAAGGTTTATTTGCTTCTGAGCCAAAAGAAGAAGAGAAAAACCAAAACAATCGTAATAATCGTAACGGCAATCGTAATAATCGCCGTAATCAAGATCGTCGTAATAATCGTCGTTCTCGCAACGAAAATAGTGAAAATGCGAAAAATACAGACGAAGAAAATGCACGTCCAACTCGTGAGCGTGTGAATAATCGTCGTAATCGTCGTAACGTTAATGAAGAGGTTATTTCAGAAAGTGCGGTTAATTTAGCGAATGTTTCTGATGATAATCGTCAAGAAGAAAAAGCAGAGAAACCGGTAGCTGAGCGTCGTCAACGTCGTGATTTACGTAAACGTGTTCGTATTGATGACAGTGCAAATAACGCAAATGAGAATGTGATTGAAGCGGTTGAAGTTCCTGCGATTAAAAATGAAGTGGTTGAAAACAACGTTGTTGATAATACCGAAGATAAACCACGTCAGGAACGTCAGCGCCGTACACCTCGTCATTTACGTGCATCGAATAATCAACGCCGTCGCCGTAATGAAGTGAAATCACCAATGCCATTATTTGCTGCAGTGGCTTCACCAGAATTAGCAAGCGGTAAAGTATGCATCGATTATTCTGCTGTGAATGCACCGAAAGAAAATAATTTCTTATCGGTGGATGAGTTGCTTGAGCAAGAAAAAACGAAAAAAGGTGTGATTACGCCTGCAACAGGTATTGTTGTGGAAGAGAAATCTGTTGAAGCACAACCTGCGTTAGATTTCATTACTCAACCGGCAAATGAAGCGGTTCAACAGAAAGTACAAGAATCATTAGAACGTTTGCATCATAAATCAGAACCTGTTGCTCAAGTTGATACGGCAGAAGTTGAACCACAAGAAAAAGCAAAATTTGTAAGTTCTTATGTGTTCACTGGCCGTGCAGGTACTATTTCAGCCGTACCACATACAAAAGCAGCCATGACATTAGCGAAAGCACCTGATGATGAGTCTGAACCATTCCCAATTGTAGAATGGACGGAGTCTCGTTATTACTTTAATGGTAAAGGCGCGGCAGGTCATCATAGTGCAATTAGCCATATTTATTCTGAACCGACACAAGCGAAAGCAGAGTAATATCCTAATAATAAAAGACGGAACCAATAGGTTCCGTTTTTTATTTTGTGTATTTTTAAAACATTGTGATTTAAAAGTAGTCAGTCAGATAATTTTTTTATTTTCTTGCTTGACGGGGTGGGGGAAAAAACGTATTATTCACCTCGCTTAAATCACGGAGGAATGGTCGAGTGGTTGAAGGCACCGGTCTTGAAAACCGGCGAGGGTTTACGCCCTCCGTGAGTTCGAATCTCACTTCCTCCGCCATCAAATTCAAAAAATCCCTAAGTCGAAAGATTTAGGGATTTTTGCTTTCCAGTCTATTTCAAAAAGATCTTATTTTTTGACCGCACTTTCTTGGGCTTCTTTGAAGGCAAGGTATTCTTCTAAGGTCTCAATGGCTTCTAAACATTTTTGACGACGTGTTAAATAAATCGCGGCTATTTGCTTATGCATATCTCGCTGAATGTCTGTTTGTGCCGTATTCGCTTGTGCTTTAGCTTCTTCATATTTTTCCGTGAGTTGCTGTAAGGCTTCATAATATTTTTCTAGACGCTCTCTTGGCGGAAGTCGATGAATGCTGTGCTGTGATTTACTGCTTGTAACTGGTTGTTCCATTTTTTTCGGTTGAATAGCTTTTTTATGCTTGCGATTCATAGCTTCAGTCAATGCGGTGCATTGCCCTAAAAGATGTTCAGCCATAAATACAATTTGCTCTTCATTTTGATGGGGAAGGCTGCATAGCTTCGTTAAGCTTTGTTGAATTTCTTTGAGATAAAAACCGACGGTTTCAAAATCTTCAGTAAATAAAGTGCGGTTAAATTTAGCGTTGATTTTTTTATCTAAGTCAGCTTGATAAGATTGAGCAAGTTGCTGTACTTTTTGTTCGAGCGTATTGAGTAATGATTGAATAGACATAAAAAATCCCCGCATAATGAATGCAGGGATTATAACGATTAAAGGGTCATGGCTGCAATCCAACCGAATGCTAATAATGGGATGTTGTAGTGAATAAAGGTTGGTACAACAGAATCCCAAATGTGGTCGTGTTTGCCATCCATATTCAAACCGGATGTTGGACCAAGTGTGGAGTCAGAAGCCGGTGAACCCGCATCCCCTAATGCTGCCGCTACACCTACGATAGCCACTGTCGCAAGTGGTGAGAAACCAAAAGAGAGACAAAGTGGTACATAAATTGAGGTGATAATTGGCACGGTTGAGAAAGAAGAACCAATACCCATGGTGATTAATAACCCGACGAGTAACATTAAGAATGCCGCAACGCCTTTGCTTTGAATCACACCCGTTGAAAGTGCATCAACTAACTCCTTCACACCACTTGTGGTATTAATCACATTGGCAAAACCAGAAGCCGCAATCATCACAAAGCCAATCATTGCCATTAAGCGTAAACCTTGTTGGAAAATATCGTTACTTTCTTTGAGTTTGAAAATACCAAATGCGCCAAAAATTACTAAACCGACTAAGCCACCAATGATAGTTGAACTTGTGAAAAGCTGGGTAGCAAACGTGGCGACAATGGCGACTACACTTGCGGTAATTTGAATAGGTTTAATGTTCGCAATGTGTTGTTCAATTTCAGTTGTAGTTGGTTCTGCCGTTGTCACAACATACTCACGCGGTTTGCGATAGGTAACAAATACGGCAGTGAGTAAACCAAGAATCATACCAATAACAGGGATAAGCATAGCGAAAGAAACTTCACCAACACTGGTTTGTAAGCCGAGTGGAGCCCCAGCAAGATTGATATTTTTTACTAAAACGCTTTCGATAAAGATTTTACCGAAACCAACCGGTAAGATCATATAGGTTGCGGTTAAACCGAAGGTAATAATACAAGCGACTGCACGACGATCGATTTTTAAACGGTTAAAAATAGAAAGTAAAGGTGGCACTACAATGGGGATAAACGCAATGTGCACTGGGAGCAAGTTTTGGGATGAAATGGCGAATAAAAGCAAAATACCAAGCAGCATATATTTAAACCACGCTAAATTTTTACCAGTTGGTGTTTTGTTCATTCGGGTAATAATTTTGTAGGCAAGCAAATCAGTGATGCCAGATTTTGAAATCGCAATGGCAAATGCACCGAGCATCGCATAGTTCATGGCAACTTCAGCACCACCACCTAAACCGCCTGTAAAGGCCTCAATGGTTTTGCTTAAACCTAGGTCTCCGCATAAGCCAGCTGTAAGAGCAGAAATCACAAGTGCGATAACCACGTTCACGCGCAGTAGGCTTAACGCCAGTAGCACGACAATTGAAATAACAACGGGATTAGATAGCATATTGTTGTTCCTTATTGATTAATTAAAAGAAAAAGGTCGCATAAAAGAAAATTGATTTAAGGTTAAATGTTGCATAGTAATAAACTCCTGTAAATTGATAATAAAACAAAACCCCTCGAAAGTTGCCTTCCGAGGGGTAAGATTTTTTTGATCTTTATCTTGTCAGCTCGGAAGAAATCTTCCAAGCACGCCAACAGCCTGAAAGATTATTCAGTTGAATGGCGATGATGGTGACGAAGGATAAAGTTCATTTGAAACTCTCTTATTTAGATAACTAAATCGAATTACTTTTTAAAATACGGTAAACCGAAAACGATTGCAAGCCTTTTTTCTAAAAAATTTTGAAAATTAAAGTGCGGTCTGATTTTCAGCTGTTTTTTCCGTTTCATTTGTTTGAGCAATATGCGGGAAACCACCAACCTCTTTTAAATGATTCACCATATAGCAAAATAATTCTGCCGTACGTTCGGTATCATATAGTGCCGAGTGTGCTTGTTTACCATCAAAAGGAATTTTTGCTGCTTGGCATGCTTTGACGAGCACTGTTTGTCCAAACATAAAACCGGCAAGCGTTGCCGTATCAAACATCCCAAAAGGATGGAATGGATTGCGTTTTACGCCCGTACGTTCTGCAGCAGCCATCACGAAACTTTGGTCAAAAGCCGCATTGTGTGCCACGATGATAGAACGCTGACATTCAGCATCTTTTTGTCCACGACGCACCATTTGGAACAATCCCGTGATCGCATCTAATTCAGATACAGCACCTCGCAATGGATTGTGAATATCAATCCCATTGAATTTGAGAGATTCGGGATTAATATTTGCCCCCTCAAATGGTTCAATATGAAAATGGCATTTTTGATCAGGTTGTAAATTGCCATTTTCATCCATTTTTAAGGTAATTGCCGCAAGCTCTAAAAGCGCATCTTTTTTGGCATCAAACCCTGCCGTTTCCACATCAATAATGACAGGAAAGTAGCCACGGAAGCGATTTTTTAATTGGTGATGATAAGGAATTTCAGGTGTATCTGACACAATATATTCCTTAATTCCCTAAAGCTGATTTTGCACTTTTGTTTTCGATAAATTCGATCTTATAACCATCTGGATCTTCAACGAATGCAATCACAGTTGTGCCACCTTTAACAGGGCCGGCTTCGCGAGTGACTTTACCGCCATTAGCACGTACTGCTTCACAAGTCGCGTAAATATCATCTACACCAATAGCAATATGCCCGTAAGCATTACCAAGATCATATTCCGTTACGCCCCAGTTGTATGTTAATTCAATTTCTGCAGCGCTTTCGCCATCTTCATAACCTAAAAAGGCCAGTGAATATTTATACTCAGGATTTTCGCTTGTACGTAATAAACGCATACCTAAAACATCTTGATAAAATTTAATAGAGCGGTCTAAATCACCTACTCGAAGCATCGTGTGTAAAATTTGCATCTTGTTTTCCTTCTTTAATTGGGTTCGCTAAATTATGCCATAGAATGCGATTTGGCGCGAATGGAACTTAAAATTTAGATTCAAGAAAAATATTTTTTATACTTCTATTTTGGTGAAATTATAGTCATAATCTGACAAATATCGATAGTGATGCCGAATTGTAAAATATGGTTATCTTTGTAATAAGAAAAAATAGCTCATAGATATCACTATTCAGTCAAATTAAAGTAAATATGGGTATTTATATGAAAAAAAATATTTTACTCTCAGTGCTTCTTGCATGTACGAGTATGTCTATTGGGGCACAATCATTGAATGATAGTTCATCACCTTCAGTAAATAAGGCTCACTCGAATGTTGAACATCCCGTAAATTTATTTGCAACGAATGGTCAAAGTACTAATAACAGTGCTAGTTCTAACGTTGCTGACAATGGCGTAAGTATTATTGAAGCGAAAGGGTGGTTAGAAAGTGTTTATGTTAAGTGGATGCCTTTAGAAGGAGTAGATTCCTATCGTGTTTATATCAAAGGCGGACAATATACGGATTACATGCCTATTGATGCTGAATTGATACGTGCATATAGTGGATATATGAGAGCAGATATTCCAGGACTTAAGGCGGGTAGCTATTCATTAAAAGTGGTGGCGATAAAAGGAGGGGGTGAAACCTTGTTTAGTGAAGTAACAGCTCTACAAGTGAAAAATTACAGTCGAGAAGGTTTTGCCCATAAAGGCTTCTCTGGCGTTGGTGCTTATAACGATGACGGCTCGCTGAAATCCAATGCAGTCGTGATTTATGTGAATAAAGACAATGCGAAGACTGTCACTGCTCATTTAGGTAATGGCTCCTTTACTGGACTTCAATCTATTCTCAATGCTTATCAGAAAGGCAATGTAACTACGCCATTGGCAGTAAGAGTTCTTGGTTTAATAAAAAATGGCGATACAGATACTTTTGGAAGTAGTTCTGAAGGCATTCAAATTAAAGGAAAGAAAGCCGATAGCGAAATGAACATTACCATCGAAGGTATTGGAGAAGATGCTACTATCTATGGTTTTGGTTTTTTAGTCAGAAATGCTAAGAGTGTCGAGTTTCGTAATTTAGGAATTATGCGAGCGATGGATGATGGCATATCACTTGATACGGATAATTCTAATATCTGGATTCACCATGTCGATGTTTTTTACGGCAAATCTGGAAGTGGTGATCATGCTAAAGGTGATGGTGCCATTGATGTGAAGACAAATTCTAAATTCGTTACAATTGATCATTGCCATTTCTGGGATACAGGAAAAACAAGCATGGCTGGAATGAAGAGTGAGTCTGGTCCGAATTACATTACCTATCATCATAATTGGTTTGATCATAGTGATTCTCGTCATGCTCGAGTCCGCACAATGAGTGTACATATGTGGAACAATTTCTATGATGGTTGTGCTAAGTATGGTATTGGTGCAACGATGGGGTCGAGTGTATTTTCTGAAAATAACTACTTCCGAGCAACGAAAGAACCTATTTTGATTTCTCGACAAGGTAATGATGCAAATGGTGCGGGTAAATTCTCTGGTGAACCAGGCGGCATGATAAAAGAATATGGAAGTATTTTTGCAGAGAGGGGTACCGCGGAAAGTTATTCTCCAATTACCTATGCGGCTAACAATAAAAGCTTTGATTTCTTCCAAGCAACTTCCCGTGATGAGAAAGTACCATCTTCGGTAGTATCACTCAACGGAGGCAATACTTATAATAATTTTGATACGACTTCATCGTTAATGTATTCCTATGCACCAGATGCAACATCGGTGGTACCTGAACGTGTAACAGGCTATTATGGTGCTGGTCGTCTTAATCATGGTTCGTTAAAATTTAAGTTTGATAATGCTGTGGAAGATAATAACTCGGCTCCAATTCCTGCATTGGAAGCGTTAATAGATGGTTATACGGGGGAATAATTTAGCTATCTTATTTCATAAGCCGAATGCGGCGTAATTAACGTTAATTACATATAAAAAGTGCGGTCAAAAAACATGATGTTTTGACCGCACTTTATTCTTTCAGTTTATTTCACCGCAATCATCGATCCAAAGTTAAAACATTGGAACCATAATTCGACGTGTGAAAATCCGATGTTTTTTAACCGCTCTTTGTGGATGTTAATCGAGTCAGTACGCATGACATTTTCAAGTGCGGTGCGTTTTTGGCTCACTTCAAGCTCACTATAACCGTTGGCACGTTTGAATTGGTGGTGGAGGTCAATCAGCAACTCATTTACTTTTTCATCTTCAAAACGGAATTTTTCAGAGAGCACCAATACACCATTTGGATTTAAACCTTGGTAGATTTTTGTGAGCAAGGCTACGCGATCTTCCGGTGGTAAAAATTGCAGCGTGAAGTTGAGCACCACCATTGACGCGTTCTTAATTTCAATTTGACGAATATCATCGCAAAGAATTTCTACGGGCACATCACTATGATAAGCCGCCACATGCTGACGGCAACGTTCAACCATCGGCAGAGAATTATCGACACCGATAATTTTTACATTAGGTTGTTTAATATTACGGCGCATAGAAAGGGCTGCTGCGCCGCGTGAACAGCCTAAATCATAGACTTGGCTGTCAGCCGTCACAAAACGTTCAGCCAACATACCAATCGCGGTGATAATGTTGGAGTAGCCCGGAATCGAGCGTTGAATCATATCGGGGAAAACTTCCGCCACGCTTTCATCAAAAGTAAAATCGCCCAGTTTTTCAATCGGGACGGCAAAAATTGTATCTTTCATCATTATTGAGTTCTGTGGTTGTCTTGAGAGTGCATTTATTTAGATAAAATGCAAAAAACTGCGGTCATTTTAGTGAAAGTTTTTAAAGGATCAAATAAATTTCGCTTTTCAATTTAAATGCCCCGTCTTTTTCCGTATAATCAACGCGTTAATTATCCATTTTTAGAAAAATGAAAGGAATACAGAAATGATGCGTACACATTATTGCGGTGCATTAAACCGCAACCATATTGGACAAGAGGTAACATTAAGCGGTTGGGTTCATCGTCGTCGCGATTTAGGCGGTTTAATTTTTATCGATATGCGTGATCGTGATGGTATCGTGCAAGTTTGTTTTGACCCGAAATATCAAGAAGCGTTAACTGCAGCTTCAGGCTTACGTAATGAATTTTGTATTCAAATTAAAGGTGAAGTAATCGCGCGTCCTGACAATCAAATTAATAAAAATATGGCGACAGGCGAAGTGGAAGTGTTAGCAAAAGAATTACACATCTACAATGCTTCTGATGTTTTACCGTTAGACTTCAACCAAAACAACACAGAAGAACAACGTTTAAAATATCGTTATTTAGATTTACGTCGTCCAGAAATGGCACAACGCTTAAAAACCCGTGCGAAAATCACCAGTTTTGTTCGTCGTTTTATGGATGATAATGGTTTCCTTGATATCGAAACCCCAATGCTTACCAAAGCAACGCCAGAAGGTGCGCGTGACTATTTAGTGCCAAGCCGTGTACATAAAGGCAAATTCTATGCATTGCCTCAATCACCACAGCTTTTCAAACAGCTTTTGATGATGTCTGGTTTTGATCGTTATTATCAAATCGTGAAATGTTTCCGTGATGAAGATTTACGTGCAGATCGTCAGCCTGAATTTACTCAAATCGATGTGGAAACCTCTTTCTTAACTGCGCCAGAAGTGCGTGAGATCATGGAACGCATGGTGCATGGTTTATGGCAAAACATCATTGGTGTGGATTTAGGTAAATTCCCACAAATGACCTGGCAGGAAGCGATGACTCGTTTTGGTTCAGATAAACCAGATTTGCGTAACCCGCTTGAATTAGTCGATGTGGCTGATATCGTTAAAGACGTTGAATTTAAAGTATTTAACGAGCCTGCAAATAATCCAAACGGCCGAGTGGCAGTCATTCGTGTACCAAATGGTACTGAAATCACTCGTAAACAAATTGATGAATATACACAATTTGTCGGTATTTACGGTGCAAAAGGTTTAGCTTGGGCGAAAGTAAATGACATTAATGCTGGTCTTGAAGGTGTACAAAGCCCGATTGCGAAATTCTTAAATGAAGAGGTATGGAAAGTCTTAGCTGAACGAGTGAAAGCTCAAACTGGCGATATCTTATTCTTCGGTGCAGACAAATGGCAAACCACCACGGATGCAATGGGCGCATTACGTTTGAAATTAGGTCGTGATCTTGGCTTCACTCGTTTAGATGAGTGGCAACCACTTTGGGTGATCGATTTCCCAATGTTTGAACGTGATGAAGAGGGTAATCTTGCAGCAATGCACCA
>CAJZKN010000024.1:0-23523 GCA_916050345.1 Parahaemophilus parainfluenzae
TTGTTCTACCGCAGACGGATTAAAACGGTCTGCCATTTCGAATTTTTGTGTCATTGTTGCTCTCTTTTGGTAAGGAGGAATTTATTCCTCCGAATATTTTAAATATAACAGGTTAAATAACCTTATAAATTAATTTTCTTTATTATCCATATATTTTAATGTTTCTTCTGAGACACCTATCATTTTTGCCATTTTCTTAATATTCATATCATATTCTTGGCAGGCTAATTGATAACCTAACTTACATGATTTTCTAAAAAATTTAGATGATTTTTCTGAACTTATAGGCACCTTATATCCTTCTTTATAAATCTGGCCTAAATCATACCCAGCTTTATCAACTACATCTGATGCCTCAGTCAATAATTGAATTGCCTTATTAACATCCAAAGGAACACCAAGTCCTTCTAGATATAAACGTCCAAGGTAATGCTTCGCATATGGAAAATTTTCTTGTACCAATGGAAGGTATAATTTTACAGCCTTATCGTAATCTTGCTCTACACCCTTCCCTTCCAAATACATTGCAGCCAAATTAAACCTAGCAATGCTATCACCTGATTTTTCATACCATTTTATGGCTTCAGGATATTTTCTTTGTTCTTCAGCTATAGTACCGAGCATAGTTGCAGCTCTTTGCGGGTTATTCCCATTCAAGAGTTTCTTATAAATTTTTTCTGCTTCTGAATAATTTCCTTGTTGAGTGAACTTAGCTGCTTCGCTAAACATTCCATTTTCATCAATCGCATTAGCAAAATTAGAAAAAAACATGAACAAAAAAAGAAAAGCTATACGCTGAAACATATGATTTACCTTTTGGATTTATATGAGTAAAAAAGTCCAGTAGAAAAGACAAGTAATGCAAAGATCAGAGGTCCCAATAACACAGCCTTCTCACCACCATGATGGTATAGAAATTGCGCTGTAAATGTTAAAGAGTCTAAACTTACCTCACCACCAGTTCCTTTAAGCTTGCTATAATCAAACAATCCAAGAATTGCAATAAGAGGGGATATTAAAAGAAAAATTTTAGATTGCTTAGCATATTTTGCTTTTTGCTCTTTACTATCCATAAAAGTCCTAAATTTTTATAAATTCAATCAAATAAAACTGTACTTCACAGGGATAAATCCCCCGAATCACTTCTTTCAATTCATCCAATCCCATATTCTCCTGCGTCGCATGTTGTTCCGTCAGTTCATCAAAAGTAATCGGTGATACACCTAACACTTCAATCGTACAGAAATATTGATTATCTTCAAATCGACCAACACGTAAAATATCACCCGCTTTAAAATGACTTTCGGATTTATCTCGAATGGTGATGGTTTTACGTCCCGCGAGAATATCGGCTTCGAAGCGTTGATAAAAGGTAATATCGTTCATAAAGTGCGGTCACAAAAAATCTATTTTTTATTTTGAGGGCGATTTGATCACGCCCTCATATTGGTAAAAATGAGATTATGCCTCAATCCCTCTTAATTCATCTTTAATGCGTTGAATTTCTAAGAATAAACGGCGTTCTTCTTGACGGCAGAAACTATCGCCACTTAAATTTTTCGCGTCAGCAGAACAACGAACTTGTTTATATTGTTTTTCTAACACATTCAATACCGCTTTTTTCTGTTTATATTTAGCACTTTCTTTCGATGTTTTTTCAGCAGGAATTACGCGTGGTTTCTGAGCCGTTGCCGCTTGTTGCGCGACAACCGTTTCCTTTTTCTCAGATACTTTTTCTGCCGCATTATCCGCTTTCGCCTCTTTTTTAACTTCAGCTTTCACTGCGTCAGATTTTACATCTGCTTTTTTTGCATCAGCTTTAACGTCTGTGCTTTCTGTTTTCTCAGCGACTTTTTCGGCTGATTTAGTTTCAGCCACTAATTCTTTTGATTTTTCAACCGCACTTTCCGCTTTTTCGGTTGATGTAGGTATTTTTACAGATTTCTCAACTTGGGTTGATGTATTTTCTTTATTGTCACAAGCAGATAATAAGGTGCTAGCACCAAGAATAAGGCTTAAAGCCACTTTAGCGTTTAAATTCATGTTAATTTCCTATGGTTTTAAAGTTAAAAATATTAAGTGTTTTCAGTAGAAAGCGTCCAACCCTGTGAGCGAAGAATTTTATAACGTTCACGCGCTTGGGCTTTTTGCGTTTCTTCTACCGGTACAAAATCAATTAATTGCGTAAAGCTGTGACTAAAATCCGGCACTTCCATTTGTAAATTGATCAGCAAATCACGACGCTGGGCATTTCGTTTGCCTTTCCAACTAATCTCAATTGGCGGTGCATATTGTGTTGCTTCGCCTGAAAGATTATGAGGAACAAACTCATTCGGCTCCCGTTGCCATAATGCTTCATCAATTAAAAATGCTTGCTCTTCTGTTTCGCACGCGATTAAAACCCGCTTGCCTAAACGCCACGCTTGAGCGGCAAGATCACAGGCAAGTTGCTCAACGGTTATCTTCTTTTCTGGATTTAAGAGATAAAATTGTGCGTTTTTTGCCATGATTGTGACTTCCCCATTTATCGTTTTATAAACTGGCGGATTTTATCAAAAAAGCAGCAAAAAATAAATCATCTACAAGGTGATTAACGTAAATAGAAAAAACACGGAAATTTTTTACCGCACTTTTATGATCTACATCACAAAAGTAACTTTTAACCTTTATGTTACATTCCATTCATAACTCATAGGTGTTAGAATTTTCAAGATTTATTTTTATTTTCGATGATAGGAGTATCACATGGCATTTCGTATTGAAAAAGACACTATGGGCGAAGTTCAAGTTCCTGCAGACAAATACTGGGCAGCACAAACCGAACGTTCTCGCAATAACTTCAAAATTGGTCCGGCTGCCTCTATGCCGCACGAAATTATTGAAGCGTTTGGTTATTTGAAAAAAGCCGCTGCTTTCGCAAACTGTGATTTAGGTGTATTACCTGCAGAGAAACGTGATTTAATCGCAACCGCCTGTGATGAAATCCTGGCAGGGAAATTAGACGACCAATTCCCATTAGTCATTTGGCAAACCGGTTCAGGTACACAATCAAACATGAACGTGAACGAAGTGGTAGCAAACCGTGCTCACGTTTTACATGGCGGTAAATTAGGTGAAAAATCTTTCGTTCACCCAAATGATGATGTGAACAAATCACAATCTTCAAATGACACTTTCCCAACTGCGATGCATATTGCGGCATACAAAAAAGTGGTTGAACACACTATTCCTTGTGTAGAACGTTTACAAAAAACTTTCGCTAAAAAATCAGCAGAATTTAAAGATGTGGTAAAAATTGGCCGTACTCACTTAATGGATGCCACCCCATTAACATTAGGCCAAGAGTTCTCTGCTTATGCTGCACAATTAGATTTCGGTTTACGTGCACTAAGAAACACCCTTCCACACTTAAGCCAATTAGCGCTTGGTGGTACTGCTGTGGGTACTGGTTTGAACACACCAAAAGGCTATGATGTGAAAGTAGCAGATTACATTGCAAAATTCACTGGCTTACCATTTGTGACTGCAGAAAACAAATTTGAAGCGTTAGCTGCACACGATGCGATTGTGGAAACTCACGGTGCAATTAAACAATTAGCGATGAGCTTATTCAAAATTGCAAACGACATTCGTTTATTAGCATCAGGTCCTCGTTCTGGTATCGGTGAAATCTTAATTCCTGAAAATGAACCAGGTTCTTCAATCATGCCGGGTAAAGTGAACCCAACTCAATGTGAAGCATTAACCATGGTATGTGCGCAAGTATTTGGTAACGATACCACTATCGCATTTGTTGGCTCACAAGGTCATTTCCAATTAAACGTATTTAACCCTGTAATGGTGGCGAATTTCTTACAATCTGCACAATTATTGGGTGATGCTTGTGTATCATTTGATGAACACTGCGCAACCGGTATTCAACCAAACTACCCACGCATTAAACAACAATTGGAAAATTCATTGATGTTAGTAACTGCACTTAATACCCATATCGGTTACGAAAATGCAGCGAAAATTGCGAAAACTGCACACAAAAATGGTACAACCTTACGTGAAGAAGCGATTAACTTAGGTTTAGTTTCAGCCGAAGATTTCGACAAATGGGTTCGCCCAGAAGATATGGTGGGTAGCTTAAAATAAACTCCCCCAATAATTTGATGTCAAAGGCAGGTATTCCTGCCTTTTTATTTGTGTTTTTTTAGAGGGCTTTTTTGTTATAATCACGGCAATATTTTTGATATGAAAAAAACTATGAAACTGAAATTTATTATTGCTGCCATTTCAGCCTTATTTTCCACCGCACTTTTTGCCCAATGGCAACCAGTTGGCAATGCTGAATACACATGGGGGCCATTCCATGTTTACACTGTCGGCTTGTATTCTGAAACGGGTTCCTATGAAAAAAATGAACGTCCGTTAATGTTTTCGATTAAATATGAAAAGCCAGTAGAAGGAAAAAACTTCGCCATTGCTTTAACCAAAGAAATGGAATCACAAAATTTGAGTAAAGATGACACCACTGCATGGCTCAAAAAAATGCAGGAAATCTTCCCTGATTTTTCACCAAACGACATCTTAAATTTTGTTGCTTTATCGGATAAAGGCTATTTTGTGTTGAATGATACCGTGTTAGATCACGAATTCGATCAAAAATTTACACAAGCGTTTATTGATGTGTGGCTTTCAGATAAAAGTAGTTTTATCAAATTACAACCGCAATTATTAGGTAAAGAAAAACCGGCTCACGATAGCAAAGAATTTCAACATCAACCAGCAAGCGAGCCTTTTGATGAAGAAAATACGATGCCGGAATTACCACCAAATTACGATTTCAAACAAGATGCAAAAGGATAAATAACAAGGGCGAACATGATATGATTCGCCCTTTTCTTTTATTGTTTCACTTGCTGTTCTAAAAACAAGATCATCTGCAAGGCAATATCAATGCCACTGGTCTTCTCAATCATTTCTAACCCCGGGCTAGCATTTACTTCAAGTACCAATAACCCTTCTTTTGAACGAATCAAATCAACACCTGCTATGACAAGCCCTAAGGTTTTAGTTGCTCGAATGGCAATGGATTTTTCCTCTTCAGTGAGTTTAACTTTTTCTGCTGTGCCACCACGGTGAAAATTTGCGCGAAACTCGCCATCCTGTCCAATACGCTGCATTGTAGCGACGACTTTATCACCGATCACAAAGCAGCGAATATCTGTCCCTTTTGCCTCTTCGACAAAATCTTGCAATAAAACAGGCACATTCGCATCTTTTAACGTTTCTAAAATACTGACTGCACTTTCTGGACGTTCGGCTAAAATCACACCAATACCTTGTGATCCTTTTAAGGTTTTAATAATCATTGGGGCGGCTGTTTGCTTAATGGCTTGTTTCGGCTCGACCTCACAACCCGATAAGACTGAATTCGGTACTGCAATGCCTTGCTCCAATAACATCTGCAAACTACGCCATTTATCGCGAGCAGCTAAAAATGCCTGTTCTTTATTAAGACAGTAGACACCTTTTCCTTGGAGATGACGCAATACCGCACAGCCCATTTGGGTACTTGTCGTCCCAAAGCGTGGTAACACCGCATCATAATCAGGTAATAAATAGGGCTCACTTTCTGCATTTTGTTGATAATACAAAGAAAAGTGCGGTTGATTTTTATCGAGTTTTAAAATACAACGATTAGGATCCAAAATATCCATTTGATGCCCGCAACTTTCTGCTGCTTCGTTTAAACGCTGACAGCTATAAAGGCGAGACTCACGGCAAAGCATCAATAATTTCATTCAGTTATATCCTTAGGAAAAGATGAGTTGATATATTACACCAATCACAATAATCCTGAAAAATGATTTCTGCTTTTGTGGAAATAGAGTAAAATTGTTGAGAATTTTGTTTAAATAGAAAAAGGAAAATTTTATGTTCGTAGTTATTTTTGGTCGTCCAGGCTGCCCTTATTGTGTACGTGCAAAAAACCTTGCTGAAAAATTGAAAGGTGAAGTCGCGGATTTCGATTATCGCTATGTAGATATTATCGCTGAAGGTATTTCTAAAGCAGATTTATCAAAATCTGTCGGTAAAGAAGTGGAAACTGTGCCACAAATCTTTATCGATGAAAAACCAATCGGCGGTTGCACTGATTTCGAAGCATTAATGAAAGAACAATTTAACGTTATTGCTTAATTTTTGCTAAAAACATAAAAGTGCGGTGAATTTCAACCGCACTTTTTTTATTTAATCTTATTTAATTTGTAACGAGATCGCCCAATCCCATTCTGTTTCATTCAAACGATATTGCGCTTTTAACGCGGGTCCACAAGAGTTAGAACCTACCCCACTCATTTTATAATCCACACACAAGATCGTACTGCCACTTTTCTCCAAATCATATTGGTGCTTTTTACTGCCCAATTCTTCTTGAGAATAAGGGGAAACATTCATACTAAAAGGCGTATGACTTTGCACAGTAAAGCAATCACCCGAATTTACCACCTTCACCTCACGACAACCATAATGACTGCCATTTTCTTGCGGTTTTAAATAAGGCACATGATTGCTTTCTGGCGTTGTCTTATAACGCCCGAAAGCTGTGGCGTGATGTTTATCCAGATAACTTTCCGTTGGGCCATAGCCTACATACTCCATTTGGTTAAATCCTTGATTAAGGAAGAAACGCAAGCCAAAGCGTGGTAAGAATGGTAAGTGCGGTTGTTTTTCAGCATGAATATTGATGTGAAGCAACCCATTTTGTTCAATACAATACACTACATTCAATGTCAAAATTCGCGCTTTTGATACGGCAACCAGCCCCAATTTAAAGGTAATTTCAACCGAACTTTCCAGCTTGGTTACGTGGTAATTATAAACACGGCTCGTAGCACGATCGTAACCTGCAGCAAGCCAATGTGCTTTAATTAAACTATCGTTATCCAAAGGCGCTCGCCAAATATTAAAATCGGCAGGTTGATTCAACCAAGGCTCGCCAGCTTTACGAATTTGTTGAATAGTGCCTTTATATTGCTCAAACTGGTATTCAATATCTGAAACTTTAACTGAAATTAAATTGGCATATTCTGAAACAGAAATCGATTGGATATTTGATTTGATCTCATCAGCGAATAAATGTGATTGCGCCGACAAAATAATCTGATCAAATCCCAAACTATGTCCTTGAGGAATTAAACCTGTTTCTGTTTTTTGATGATAGGTCAAGGTCAAAATTTGTAATGAACCGTTACTTGCTGGCAATGGTAAAGGTAAAAGTGCGGTTGATTTTGGCGCAATTTTTAAATCATCTATTTGGCCTTCTTGTACAACAGAAAAGTCCTCGGTGATTTGATAATGAATCGAAATAGCCTCTGCCGCATCCGTAAAATCCAAATAATTTTTGAGTTCAATATGACTATTTTTTAATGCAGCTCGAAGTGGGCGGTACACATTTTTGTATTCCAACAAATTGCTTTGAATTTGGCGGTCTGCCGTGACTAATCCATCAGCACAAAAATTACCGTCATTCGGTGTGTCATTAAAATCCCCGCCATAGCCCATCTTGCTTGAGTTTAGCAAATAAGGGGAATGATTGCACCACTCCCACACAAAGCCACCACAAGCGCCAGCATGTCTTTCCATAGCTTGGAAATAATCTTCCGTGTCTCCGCAAGAATTCCCCATCGCATGCAAATATTCACAAAAAAGATACGGCTTTTGATTTTTGGCATCGGCAAAATAAGCATCCAATTCTTCCGTACTGGTGTACATTTCGCTATGAAAATCTAAATTGGATGTATCATTTTGATGCGCTGAATGTTGAAATATCGCATTTTCATAATGCACTAAGCGACTTGGATCGCGTTGTTTTACCCAAGCGGCCGCTTGCTCAAAATTCTCACCATAACCACTCTCATTGCCTAATGACCAAATCACAACAGAAGGCCGATTTTTATCTCGCTCAATATTGGCATCAGTGCGGTCTAAAATGGCTTGATTAAATTCAGGACTTCGAGCCATATAGCAATAATTGTCGATTGTTTTTTGACGAATTGCGTCATGATCAATCTCTGTTTTTACCCCTAACAAAATGCTTGTTTCTGGCGACTCTACATAAACCGCATTCGTGCCGTGTGATTCAATATCACTTTCCGCAATCACATAAAAACCATATTCATCACACAATTCAGTAAACCAAGGTGCATTAGGATAATGCGCTGTGCGAATGGCATTAAAATTATGCTGTTTCATTACGCGTAAATCTTGCAATGCTTGTTCGCGGCTGATGGCATAACCGGTTTTCGGATCACTATCGTGACGATTAATGCCTTTAAACTTAATCGCTTGCCCATTAAATAACATTACGCCATTCTTCACTTCGATATGACGCAAGCCAACCTTTTGGCAAATCACTTCTGATCCATATTGCAAAATCAACGTGTATAAACGAGGGTTCTCCGCATGCCATAATTGTGCATTTTCAATTTCAGTATGAAAAGCATGTCCATTTTGTTCAGTTATTAATTTGCCTTGAGGATCAAATAATTGCCAAGAAATGGGTTGTTCACGTTCTGCAAACTGACAGGCTACATGTAATTGAGCCTTAGTAAGCTCTTGATTAAATTGTGTTTGAATGAAGAAATCCTGTAAGTAATTTCTTTCTCGCGCTAACAGATAAACATCTCGAAAAATACCAGACATTCGGAATTTGTCTTGGTCTTCCAAGTAACTGCCATCGCACCATTTCAACACTAAAACATGTAAGTGGTTTTTCCCTTGTTGCAAAAAGTCAGTGATATCAAATTCGCTAGTGCAATGACTAATTTGGCTGTAGCCCGCAAATTGTTGATTCACATAGACAAATAAACAACTGTCTACCCCTTCAAAATTTAAGAGATACCGTTTTTCTGGATTGATTTCAACATTAAAAACGCGATGATACAAACCACAAGGGTTTTCAATGGGCACATAAGGCGGATCAAAAGGGAAAGGATAATTTACATTAGTATATTGATGATTATCATAACCATGATTTTGCCAATTGGAAGGAACGGGGATTTTATCTGTAAATAAAAAATGAAGGAAATCTTGAGGCAAATGAGTATAGCTTTCAAAATAAGCAAAATCCCATTCACCATTTAGTAAAGTAAAGTAAGGGGAAAATTCTCGTGTCTTTTTAACCGCACTTTCTGTTGAAGAAAAAGGAATAAAATAAGCATGATGTGGTGTGGTATTCACATGTAAGGTTTGTGGATCTTCAAAATAGCGAGGCAACGACATAAAAACTCCCAATGCAATTTAGACATATAAAAAAGGGCGCCTGAATGACGCCCACTATACCTAAAATCTTCGACTAATCTAGTGATAAGTTTATAAATCGTGATACTTATCACATTAATTTTTATGGTAATTTTGCCAAGAAGGCATAACCGCCTTTTTCACTCATTATCTCAACGTTAGAATCCGCTGTAATGAATGCTGACTCACCTTGTTTCAAGGTAAGTGCGGTTGATTTTTCTTGTATTTTCAGCTCGCCTTGCATCACCAACAAAATACCCGCACTTTGAAGATTCACTTCTGTTTGCTGCTCGGGGTCAACACGAATTTGAGCTAAAGCAAAATCTTTTACTGGCGTTTTATAAGTAAATTCTGACTGATTGTGAGGTGCGACTGAGATAATTTGAGGTGTCACTTCACGACAATCCACAATTTTTAATAATTCAACAATATCAACATATTTTGGTGTTAAGCCACCACGAATCACATTATCAGAACATGCCATTAACTCCACGTTTTGTCCGCGAAGGTAAGCATGAGGAATACCCGCATCTTGGAAAATGCCCTCTCCTTCTTTTAAATGCACGATATTAAAGAGATAAAAACATACCAAGCCGGCATCTAATTTTTCAGGTGAAATCGCCATGGCTTCCATGGTATAAAGCACCCAATAATCAGGATTATCTAGCGTCAACTCACCATTTTTATAAGGCTGTTGGTTGGCTTCAATAATAGGTAATAGCCAATTTGCGAGCGTTGATTGATCCGCCAACATCACATCTGCATAAAATTCAGCAAGGCTCTGTGTGCCAAGTTTTTCAGCCAAAGGTTGCAAAGAGGGGCGCGCATTTAATGTAGCAAGAATTTGAGATTTTGTTTTAAAACCATGTAAAAGCCAGAAATCAGATAAGGCAATCATCATTTCAGGCTTGTGGTTTCGGTCTTTATAAATCCGTGTGCTATCAGTGAGTGATACACCTTTTGCATTTTCAGCCTCAAAGCCCTTTTCAGCTTGCTCTTTAGTCGGATGTAATTGAATCGATAACGGCTTTTCAACATCTAAAATCTTTAACAAATAAGGGAGTTCATCACCAAATTGCTGACGACTTGCTTGCCCTAGTGCGGTCGGATTTTGCGATAAAAATTCAATAAGGGATTGTTTACCTGTTACATTCTCAATATCAGAAGGCGCTGATGGATGTGCGCCTAACCACCACTCAGCACAAGGTTGTTCTTTCGCTGAATTTAATCCAATCAATGATGCAATATAGTTTTTCCCGCCCCATGCATAATGCTGCACTTGGCCAGTTAATCGATAAATCATCTTTACCTTCTTTAAAAAGAATAAGGATAAAAAAATCCGCTTATTTAAAGCGGATCTTTTAGTCTATAAATCTTATTTTGTTAAACTTAAAACAACAGATTCTCCAGCAATCACTTCACCTGATTTTTTCTCGATAGATGAAATTTCATCCATATTAGAGATAACAACAGGTGTTAAAACTGATTTTGCTTTTGATTCTAATGTTACTAAATCAAATTCGATTACTGTGTCGCCGCGTTTTACGCTTTGACCTTCTTGTGCGATGCGAGTGAATCCTTCACCTTTTAATTCAACGGTATCAATACCGAAGTGAACGAATAATTCAACACCCTCTTTTGATTCCATTGAGAAAGCGTGGTTGGTTTCAAAAATTTTACCAATTACACCATCAACAGGCGCCACAATTTTGTTACCTGTTGGACGAATTGCGATACCATCACCCACGATTTTTTCAGAGAAAACAACATCTGGTACATCTTCGATATTCACAATCTCACCAGAAAGTGGCGCATAAATTTCGACTTCCACTGTTTTATTTTCTTTTGAACCAAATAATTTGTCAAATAAGCCCATTTTAATCTCCTATCTATTAAAGATGGCTAGTATTTTAACGTAAAACTCTGTTTTTGTATCTAGTTTAACGATTTTTCTGCTAAAAAAGCTTGAATTAATTGCTCAATTTCAGTAGCAGTTGGTTTTTCTAATGCTTCATCAGCTAAGGCTTTCACCTCTTGATAATTCACATGACGAATTAATTTTTTAATACGTGGTACAGAAATTGCACTCATACTAAATTCATCTAAGCCCATACCGAGTAACAATAAGGTCGCGCGTTCATCACCGGCTAACTCACCACACATCCCCGTCCATTTACCTTCAGCATGAGAAGCATCAATCACTTGTTTGATCAATCCTAGTACTGAAGGTGACATTGGGTTATATAAGTGAGAAATCAATTCGTTACCACGGTCAACGGCTAAGGTATATTGGGTTAAATCGTTTGTACCAATACTAAAGAAATCCACTTCTTTCGCTAAGAATTTCGCATTCACTGCTGCAGATGGGGTCTCAACCATGACCCCCACTTGGATGTTTTCATCAAAAGCTTTACCTTCTGCACGTAATTCTGCTTTTAAGGTTTCCAATACAGATTTTAATTCGCGAATTTCTTCTACCGAAATAATCATTGGAAACATCACGGCAAGTTTACCAAATGCAGACGCTCGTAATACCGCTCTTAATTGTGCGTGTAAAATCTCACGACGATCAAGGGCAATACGCACCGCACGCCATCCTAAGAATGGGTTCATTTCTTTTGGTAAATTTAAATATGGAAGCTCTTTGTCACCACCGATATCCATGGTACGTAATACCACTAGACGCCCTTCCATTGCTTCAACCACTTCTTTATAAGCAATGAATTGCTCTTCTTCGCTCGGTAATTGATCGCGATCCATAAAGAGGAATTCTGTACGGTATAAACCTACCCCTTCAGCACCATTACGATGTGCACCTTCGCAATCACGAATCGTACCAATATTCGCTACTACATCGACTTTATGACCATCAAGGGTCACAGCTGGTAAATCTTTTAATTTCGCTAATTCTGCTTTTTCTTCAGCGAGTTTTGCTTCTAAGGTTTTTAATTCATCAATTTCAGCTTGAGTCGGATTCACGTAAACACGGTTGTTTACCGCATCCAAAATAAGATAATCACCTGTATTTACTCGTGCTGTGACATCATTTGTCCCTACAATGGCCGGCAATTCAAGTGAACGAGCCATAATTGAGGTGTGAGATGTTCTACCACCAATATCCGTGATAAAACCTAATACTTTTTCTAAGTTTAATTGAGCAGTTTCTGATGGGGTTAAATCGTAAGCCACAAGGATGGACTCTTCGGTAATATCACCAAGATCCACAATATGCATGCCTAAAATATTTTTGATTAAACGATTACCGATATCGCGAATATCACCCGCACGTTCTTTTAAGTATTCATCATCAATTTCAGACAACATTTCAACTTGTTGATCGATGATTTTACTTGCTGCCACACTCGCATTCACTTTGTTTGAACGAAGATAATCAATAATTTCCTCTTCTAACTCTTCATCTTCAAGGATCATTAAATGGCCTTCAAAGATGGCCGCTTTTTCTTCACCTAAAGATTTTAATGCACGTTGATGAATAGAATTAAGTTGCTCAACGGCCGCTTCACGGCCCGCATAAAAACGGGCAACTTCTGCCTCAACTTGATCTTCTGAAATTTTTTGCGTATCAAGAACAATTTTTTCTTCTTTTAATACTAAGGCTTTACCAAAAACGATACCTGGTGACGCTGGAATACCTGTAATCATACTTTTACCTTCCGAGATAATTTATTAAAGGTTAGATAAACAATAGCCATAGAATAGAAATCCTATGGCTAATCGTAAATTATTCTAAAGTAGGAATTAATGCTACTAAATGTTCAACGGCTTGTTGTTCGTCTTCACCTTCCGCCGAGATGGTGATTACAGTTCCTTGCGTTAAGCCTAAGGTTTGTAGCTTAAATAGGCTTTTCGCACTTGCACTTTTACCACCGGAGGTCACTGTTACATCAGAAGCAAATGCTTTAGCTTCTTTAACAAATTGCGCCGCCGGACGGGTGTGTAAACCATTAGGAGCTGTAATTTCTACATCTTTTGAGAACATAATGTTACCTCTATAGTAATTGTAAAATTTAGTCTATAAATCCGCTGTAGTATCTCTATTAAATGCCCAATAATCAAGGCTAAACACAAAAAAACTTGAGCTACATCACGAAATTAGGGGTACTTTATACCTAATTTACAGTAAATTGTCTACTACACAGAAAAATGACGTTGTGATTTTGTCTCACTTAAACTTTCAATTAAGCGATGATAATTCTCATAACGTATAGGTGAAATCCGACCTGCTTCGACAGCCTCACGTAATGCGCAGCCTGGATCATTCAAATGTTTGCAATCTCGGAATTTGCACGTACCTAAGACATATTGAAATTCACGATAGCCTTTGGTGATCTGATCTGGCTCCAAATGCCATAAACCAAACTCACGAATCCCTGGTGAGTCAATCAAATTACCACCTTGTGGCAGATGGTATAAACGAGAAGAAGTGGTGGTATGTTGTCCCAAGCCTGAGGTTTCACTGATGCCACCGACTTGCGCATTGACGGTTGGTAAAATATGGTTAATTAAACTGGATTTACCTACCCCTGATTGCCCTACAAAAATGGAAGTTCCATCACTTAAAAGTGCGGTCAATTTTTCCATATTTTTTCCGGTTTCAGCAGAAATAATGATGGTCTGATAACCAATATCACGGTAAATCTGTAACTGACTTTCCACTTCCTGCTCTTGCTCAGCATCTAGTAAATCGCCTTTATTCACCACGATGACAGGCTCGATCCCCGCATTTTCACACACCACTAAATAACGATCGATAATATTGAGTGAAAGTACTGGCACCACCGCAGAAACAATAATAATACGATCGATATTCGCCGCGATGGGTTTCAACCCATCATAATAATCTGGACGAGCTATTTCATTTTGTCTTGGGTGAATGGCTTCAATCACTCCGCTCACACCTTGGAGCTGTTCATTGCCTTGTCGCCAAATCACTTTGTCTCCAACCACGAGACTAGAAAGTGTGCGACGTAAATTACAACGGAAAATTTCACCTTGTGCGTTTTCTACATCTGCATGAACTGAATAACGCGTGACCACTACCCCATCTTGGCTTTCGCCTAGCATATCATCTTGCCATTCCACTTCTTTCTTCTTGTGGCGATGCAAGGCTTTCGCGTTATTTGATTGAATTCGACGAGTTTGATTTTGCGTTAGTTTACGTTTGCTCATAAAGTGCGGTCGTTTTTTCCGATGTTTTTCGTTAAAATAAACGAGATTAAAAAATGTTCATAGGATACCTTATATTATGCAATTAGATAAACAAAATCTGATTTGGATCGATTTAGAAATGACAGGATTAGATCCTGAAAAAGAACGAATTATTGAACTCGCAACCATCGTGACAGATAAAGATCTCAATATTTTAGCGGAAGGACCTGTGATTGCGGTGCATCAAAGTGATGAATTATTAAACAAAATGTCGGAATGGTGCGTAAAAACACACACGGCAAATGGCTTAGTTGACCGTGTCAAAGCGAGCAAACTCACCGAACGTGCGGCTGAATTACAAACATTAGATTTTTTAAAACGATGGGTACCAAAAGGTGCTTCACCGATTTGTGGCAACAGCATCGCACAAGATAAACGCTTTCTTTATAAATATATGCCTGATTTAGCGGATTATTTCCATTATCGTCATCTAGATGTGAGCACATTAAAAGAATTAGCCGCTCGCTGGAAACCCGAAATTTTAGACGGGTTCAAAAAAGGCAATACTCATTTAGCCCTTGACGATATTCGAGAGTCAATAAAAGAGTTAGCTTACTACCGTGAGCACTTTATTAATCTAGGTTGATGAAAACTTAGACAAACTCAATCATTTGCGAAATCTGCGCTTGCGTTGAATAAATTTTTTCGTATAATGTTGCCTCATTCACCAATGTAAAATGCGGGAATAGCTCAGTTGGTAGAGCACGACCTTGCCAAGGTCGGGGTCGCGAGTTCGAGCCTCGTTTCCCGCTCCAAATTTTCACATGAATGCCCTGCGGGAATAGCTCAGTTGGTAGAGCACGACCTTGCCAAGGTCGGGGTCGCGAGTTCGAGCCTCGTTTCCCGCTCCAAATTCTCAATCCGTTGCTGAAAAGTAGCGGATTTTTTTATTGTATTTTCCCTACATATTCCCTTCAAAATACGATAAAATCCCCCAGAAACTTTAACCTAAAAAATCACTCTAATAATGACCGAATTAACCCAATACATTCCTGATGAAGGCACGATGCTCCGTTTTGGTAAAAAACTCGCAGAAGTGCTTGTAAAACAACCGAAAGATAATGCCATTGTGCTTTATTTTAATGGCGATCTTGGTGCAGGAAAAACCACCCTGACTCGCGGAATGGTGCAAGGTTTAGGCTACCAAGGCAATGTCAAAAGCCCTACTTATACGTTAGTGGAAGAATATAGCATTGCAGGGAAAATGATTTATCACTTTGATTTATATCGCCTTGCCGATCCTGAAGAATTGGAATTTATGGGCATTCGTGATTATTTCAGCCAAAATTGTATCTGCTTAATCGAATGGGCAGAAAAAGGTGAAGGTATTCTTCCCGAGGCTGATTTATTGGTGAATATTGATTATTACGACGATGCTCGCAACATTACGCTAATTGCTCAAAATCTGGTGGGCGAGCATATTTTGACACAACTATAAAACTGACTTACATGAAAGCAAAATTTTCGTTTCTTTTTGGAATATTTTCTCTAATTTCTACTACCGTATTCGCCGCCCCACAATGGACAATTGCGATTGATCCTGGCCACGGTGGTAAAGATCCCGGTGCAATCGGAAAAAATCTCGGCATTTATGAAAAAAATGTCACCCTTTCTATCGCACGAGAATTAAAGGCTTTATTAGATAAAGATCCTAACTTCAAAGGTGTCTTAACACGCAGTAGTGATTACTACATTTCGGTGCCAGAACGTTCTGAAATTGCACGTAAATATAAAGCAAATTTCCTTGTGTCGATCCATGCTGACTCCTCTCTTAATTCAGACCAACGTGGCGCATCAGTTTGGGTACTATCCAATCGCCGAGCCAATGATGAAATGGGACAATGGTTAGAAGACGATGAAAAACGCTCAGAGCTTTTAGGCGGAGCCGGTAAAGTACTTTCCAATAACAATGACAAATATTTAGATCAAACTGTACTCGACCTGCAATTTGGTCATAGCCAACGTACAGGCTATGAACTTGGCAACAGCATTTTACGTCGCTTTGCTCGCGTGACCTCCTTAAGCCGTAGTACCCCACAACATGCGAGCCTTGGCGTATTGCGTTCACCCGACATTCCTTCTGTTCTGGTGGAAACGGGATTCCTTTCCAATATGGAAGAAGAACAAAAACTGAATACTATCGCTTATCGTCGTCGTATTGCTTATATGATTTATGAAGGTTTGGTTGCTTATCGTAATGGTAATTTAAAAGCAATTGCCGTTCCACCTAGTGATGAGCAAGACAGCAAATCTACAAAATCAAACGATAAAAACAATGAAAAATCTGACCGCACTTCTGATGTGAAAGACAGCGGTATTCGCCATAAAGTGAAACCAGGTGAAAGCATTGGTAGCCTGGCAAATAAATATGATGTCAAAGTCAGCGAAATCATTGAGTTAAATAAACTGAAACGCAAAGAACTTTGGTTAAATGAAACCATTAAGATTCCTGATAATGGCAAAGGTAAAAAAGCAGAAGAACCGATCAAAAAAGAAGAGAAAAACACTGAAAAATCTGACCGCACTTCCGATGTCAAAGACAGCGGTATACGTCATAAAGTGAAACCAGGTGAAAGCATTGGTAGCCTGGCGAACAAATATGATGTGAAAGTCAGTGAAATTATTGAGTTAAATAAACTGAAACGCAAAGAACTTTGGTTGAATGAAACCATTAAAATTCCTGATAACGGCAAAGGTAAAAAGGTAGAAGAGAAACCTAAATCGGATGATAAAGCCAAAGCCGATAACAAAGGAAAAAACAGCAAAATTGTTGAAGCTGAAAAAGCGGTTTCTAAAAAAGATCAAAAACAAGAAAAAGCTGAGAATAAAAAAGAGCCTGAGAAAAAAGGTAACGATAAAAAAGACACTTCTTCAAAAGGAAATGAGAAGAAAGATGATGGCAAGAAAGAAACCCCGCTTTACCATACAGTGAAAGCCGATCAAACTCTCTATGCTATCTCTCGTGAATACAATGTACCGGTTAATCGTATTTTAAAACTTAACCCTATATTGAAAAACGGCAAAGTCGTGACTGGGCAAAAAATCAAACTTAAAGAAAAATAAGGAATCCTATGGCAATCAAAATTCTTTCTCCACAGCTGGCTAATCAGATTGCCGCAGGTGAAGTGGTCGAACGCCCTGCCTCTGTGGTGAAAGAATTGGTGGAAAACAGCCTTGATGCGGGCGCCAATAAAATTCATATAGATATTGAAAACGGCGGCGCCAGCCTGATTCGTATTCGAGATAATGGCAGTGGCATTCCTAAAGAAGAATTAAGCCTCGCACTCGCTCGACACGCAACCAGTAAAATTGCCGATCTTGATGATCTCGAAGCCATTTTAAGTTTAGGTTTCCGCGGTGAAGCCCTTGCCAGTATCAGTTCTGTTTCTCGTCTAACCCTTACCTCTCGCACTGCAGAGCAAAATGAAGCATGGCAAGTCTATGCGCAAGGACGAGAGATGGAAACCACAATCAAACCCGCATCTCATCCAGTCGGTACGACAGTTGAAGTGGCAAATCTCTTTTTTAACACGCCTGCTCGTCGTAAATTCTTACGCACTGATAAAACAGAATTTGCTCATATAGATGAAGTCATTCGCCGAATTGCTTTAGCAAAATTTAATATCGCTTTTACGCTCACTCATAACGGCAAAATTGTTCGACAATACCGCCCAGCGGCAAATGAAGAACAACAACTAAAACGCGTTGCTGCCATTTGTGGCGATGATTTTGTTCAACATGCCTTACGTATTGATTGGAAACATGATGATCTGCATCTTTCTGGCTGGGTGGCGACACCTGAATTTACCCGTTCTCAGAATGATTTAAGCTATTGCTATATCAATGGACGAATGGTGCGCGATAAAGTGATCACCCACGCCATTCGTCAAGCTTATGCGGAGCATTTGCATACTGAGCAATACCCTGCATTTGTACTATTTATCGATCTCAATCCACATGATATCGATGTCAACGTGCACCCAACAAAACACGAGGTGCGTTTCCATCAAGCGCGTTTAATTCATGATTTTATCTGCCAAGGCGTAACAAATGCGCTCAATGCCATTCCTCAAGCTGAATTGGATTTAGTACCGACGATAAATGAAGCAAGAGAGCCTTCGGCTTCATATCAACCCCACTATGAACCTAAACCCAATCGTGCGGCGGCTGGGCAAAATATTTTTGCCTCGCATTATCATCAGCCTCGTGAAAAACAATCAGAGAATCGACCGCTCTTTTCAAACCGTAGTGAGTACGTTCCGTCGTATGGTTATCGCGAACAACCTACAAAGACCGAACAACGCTTATATGGTGAATTAGTACGTCCAACAGAAACATCTCAAGTTTTAACAACACCTGTCGTTGAACAACAACTCCCACAGACAAGTGATGCAGGCTATTTACGTGCATTGGCATTAATTGAAAATAAAGCATTGCTTTTACAACAAAATCAGCAGTTTTATTTGATGTCATTAGCTAAATTGCAAACCTTAAATTATGAATTAACCTTACAACAAGGTGAAATTTCACAACAGCCGTTGCTCATTCCGATTATTTTTCGCTTAGATGAAAAACAATTTGAACAATGGAAAAAACAAAAAGCCTTTTTTCAGCAAAGCGGTTTTGAATTTATTGAAAATGAAGCTCAGCTACGTCTTACATTAAACAAAGTCCCTGCGATTTTACGTACACAAAATTTACAAAAATGTGTGGTGAGCCTGCTTGCTGAACATCTAGAAAATATGCCTGATTTTCTGACCGCACTTTGTCAGACTCTAGAAATGAAACCAATTCAAGTATTAGCGGATGCGGTCAGCTTATTAAGCGAAACGGAACGCTTACTGAATAAAGTTCATCAAGAAAAATTTAATACATTACTGAAACCAATTAACTGGCAGCCTTTTTTAAGCGATTTGTAATATGACACAAAAA
This sequence comes from Parahaemophilus parainfluenzae, assembly GCA_916050345.1. GTDB lineage: Bacteria > Pseudomonadota > Gammaproteobacteria > Enterobacterales > Pasteurellaceae > Haemophilus_D > Haemophilus_D parainfluenzae_AA. The sequence continues at coordinate 19,453 of CAJZKN010000024.1, forward strand.
ACTGACTCCAAACCAACCGCACTTTTTCTGATGGGGCCAACGGCCTCAGGAAAAACAGATCTTGCTATTCAATTACGTCAAAGCCTGCCAGTGGAAGTGATCAGTGTCGATTCCGCATTAATTTATAAAGGTATGGATATTGGTACGGCAAAGCCTTCTAAAGAAGAACTTGCCCTTGCCCCTCACCGCTTAATTGATATTTTAGATCCCGCTGAAAGTTATTCTGCGATGAATTTTCGTGATGATGCAATCAGAGAAATGGCCGATATTACCGCACAAGGCAAAATTCCGCTTTTGGTTGGCGGCACGATGTTGTATTACAAAGCATTGATTGAGGGACTTTCTCCTCTTCCATCTGCTGATGAAAATTTACGCTTAGAGATTGAAGAAAAAGCGCAAAAATTTGGCTGGTTAGCACTTCATCAAGAATTACAAAAAATTGATCCTATTTCAGCAGAGCGTATTAATCCAAATGATTCGCAGCGCATTAATCGTGCATTAGAAGTATTCTATTTAACGGGCAAATCATTAACGGAATTAACCGAACAAAAAGGCGAAGAATTGCCTTATCAATTTTTACAATTTGCTATTGCACCAGAAGATCGTGCGGTATTACATCAACGTATCGAACAACGTTTCCATAAAATGATCGAATTAGGTTTCCAAGAAGAAGTTGAAAAACTCTACCAACGAGAAGATCTCCATCTAGATTTGCCTTCTATCCGCTGTGTGGGGTATCGCCAAATGTGGGAATATTTACGTGGTGACTATGATCATGAAGAAATGGTCTTCCGGGGGATTTGTGCAACTCGACAGTTAGCCAAACGACAAATCACCTGGCTACGTGGCTGGAAAACACCATTAAATTGGCTAGATAGTCTGCAACCGCAACAAGCCAAAGAAACCGTACTACGCAAGATTGACGAACATTTTAAGGGGTAAATTATGGCGCTTTCACTTCCGCTTTCGACTGAAAAACTCATTCAACTTGGCGAAGTGCTTTGCCAACATTTCCCTGCAATGAATCTTGATGAAATAACCCAACAAATTGAGCGGGACGCAACAGATCTCACGACACCAATCGGACAAATAAACTATGCCATCAGTCTGTCTGATTTCTTGGAAAAAGTCTTAAAAAAGCACCCGCACTTTTTAGCTCAATGGTGGCAAACACCACCTCAATTTTCTGATTGTCAACATTACTCAATCCGTTTAGCGGACCAACTCTCCACTATCCAAAACGAAGAACAGCTTTACAAAACGCTACGAGATTTTCGTAATCAAGAAATGGCGAAACTCAGTTTCTGCCAAAGTTTAAATCTTGCTACCGTAGAAGAAATTTTTATTCGTCTTTCTCAACTTGCTGAGAGTCTTATCATTGGTGCGAGAGATTGGCTGTACAAACAAGCTTGCGAAGAAATGGGCACACCTTGTGATGAAAATGGCAATCCTCAGCAACTCTATATTCTTGGCATGGGAAAATTAGGTGGTTTTGAACTAAATTTCTCCTCTGATATTGATTTAATTTTTACTTACCCTTCACAGGGAGAAACTGTTGGAGCAAGACGAGCCATTGATAACGCTAAATTTTTTACCCGTTTAGGACAACGTCTAATTAATGCGTTGGATCAATTTACGCCAGATGGCTTTGTCTATCGTACAGATATGCGTCTTCGTCCTTTTGGCGACAGCGGTGCACTTGCCTTAAGTTTTTCGGCAATGGAGCAATATTACCAAGATCAAGGGCGAGACTGGGAACGCTATGCCATGATCAAAGGGCGTATTTTAGGTGCTAATGCGCAAGATCCCAATGTAAAAACCTTGCAGCAATTACTTCGTCCTTTTGTATATCGACGCTATATTGATTTTAGTGTGATTCAAGCTTTACGTGAAATGAAAGGTAAAATTGAGCGTGAAGTACGTCATCGTGGCTTAAAAGACAATATTAAACTAGGTGCAGGTGGGATTCGAGAAATCGAATTTATTGTGCAAGTTTTTCAACTGATTCGTGGTGGACGTGAGATCAAACTCCAACAACATGAATTGCTTAAACTTCTACCTGAAATACGAGATCTCGGTTTAATTACACCTCAACAATATCATGAATTAAGAGACGCTTATATCTTCCTTCGTCGTACTGAAAACGTGCTACAAGCCATTGATGATCAACAAACGCAACTTCTGCCAACCGATGAAGAAAATCGCCTCAGATTAATGGTTGCTTGTCGAGAATACACTTATTTAGATGAGAACAATCAGACTATGATGAAATCTTATCCAATTGAAAACTGGGATGATTTCTATCAAATACTACAAGCACACCAACAAAAAGTGCGGTCAGTTTTTGATGCATTAATTGGTGAAGAAAAAGATGAACGTACCGATGACAATAATCAGTGGATTGATTTTTTAGAAAGTGACCTCGATGATATTGAACAAATGCTGGTCGATAATCACATTGATGAGGACGCAATTTCCGATATCTTAGATAAACTTATTCAATTCAAAGAGGGGCTTGCGCACCGTGTTATTGGCTCTCGTGGTCGAGAAGTTCTAGCTCACTTATTGCCAAATATCTTTACCCAAATATTTGAGCAAAAAAATTACCGCACTTTATTACCACGCATCCTCAATATTGTGGATAAAATTGCGAGTAGAACGACGTATTTGGAATTGCTCTTAGAAAATCCTCAAGCCATTGAGCAGCTAATTGAACTATGTTCGCAATCCCAGATGATTGCTGAACAAGTGGCTCGCTATCCTATTTTACTTGATGAATTATTAAATACTGAAGCGCTACGTAATCCATTGCCGTTCACACAGTATCCTGACGAATTAAAGCAATATATGCTGCGATTACCGCAAGACGATGAAGAACAATTTATTGACGGTTTACGCCAATTTAAACAATCTATTTTATTACGTGTTGCAGCCGCAGATATTCTTGGCGTATTGCCTGTTATGAAAGTGAGCGATCATCTCACTTATCTGGCTGAAGCAATTATTGATGCAGTTGTCAATTTTGCTTGGCAACAAGTCAGTCAACGCTTTGGTGTACCTGAACATCTAGTAGGTAAAACAGAAAAAGGCTTTTTAGTCATTGGCTACGGTAAATTAGGTGGAATTGAACTCGGTTATAAATCTGATTTGGATTTAGTCTTTTTATACCAAGCGGTTGAAGGCCAAACCATTGGTGGAAAAAAATCCATTGATAGTAATCAATTCTATTTAAGATTGGCTCAAAAAATTGTTAGTATTTTTAGTATGAATACCAGTGCAGGCATACTTTACGATGTTGATATGCGATTACGACCTTCAGGCGATGCAGGCTTACTAGGCTGTTCGCTTCAAGCATTTGAAAACTATCAACTCAATGAAGCTTGGACATGGGAGAAACAGGCACTTGTCCGCAGTCGTGCCATTTTTGGTGAAACTGAATTAAAGACAGAATTTGAAAAAATTCGCTGTAATGTGCTTTCTGCTCAAAGAGATATTAATCAGCTAAAAATTGAAGTAAGAGACATGCGTGAAAAAATGTACGAACATCTATCTCATACAAAAGAAGGCTTTTTTAATATCAAAACCGATCGTGGCGGCATTACCGATATTGAATTTATCGCCCAATATCTGATGCTTGCGAATGCGCCAGCTAATCCAATATTAACTAAATGGTCTGATAACGTCCGTATCTTTGATTCCATGGCAAAATATCACATTATTTCTCTAGCAGAGTGTGAAAAGCTCAAATCCTGCTACGTGACACTTCGTAATAAAATCCATCATCTAAACTTATTAGGAAAGCCTGTCATTGTTGATGATTCAGCATTTGCAGAAGAAAGAGAGTTTGTTTGTTCTTTCTGGAATAAGCTATTTTCTTAAAAGATTAAAGGAGTCTATCCCCAGATATTGGGATAAACTTTTTTCATATATGTTCTACGTAAAAATAGCCTAAATTTCTACCGCACTTATTGTCAAAGTAATCTTTAACAAAATTCTATAAACAAAAACCCCAAGCTATTTAGCTCGGGGTTCACATTCAGTACCTGGCGGTGTCCTACTCTCACATGGGGA
>CAJZKN010000025.1:0-21750 GCA_916050345.1 Parahaemophilus parainfluenzae
GAAAAACAATATGCGCTCGCTCGTGCCGTTCGTCTTGTTAAAGAACAACAAAATGAAACAAAAGTAAAAATCACCACCTTGCTGAGTGTCTATGACTTATCTTATGAAATGTCTGCACTTCTTTCTTCGGAAGAACGTAGCCAAATGCATGAAACAGCCATTGAACAACAACGTCAAGCCGTACAATTTTATTTAGATAAATATGCAGATCCAGAAATTGAGTTTGAATCTCACATTGTATGGAGCAGCAATGAAGCGGATGCAATTCGTGAAGAAGTTGAAAAAAATCAATATGACCTCGTTGTAAAATACACCAAAGATGAAGAAAGCTTCACTTCATTGATTTTCACACCAGTAGATTGGCAATTATTACGTAAATGCCCAATTCCAGTATTAATGGTCCGTGATGGTGACTGGAAACACCAACGCCGTATTTTAGTCGCCGTAAATGTATCGGGTGAGCAAGAATATCAAGATGAATTTAACCAAGAATTAGTTTCAACAGGGATAAGTTTAGCGGAGAACTTAAACCGTGGTAATGTACATTTAGTGGCCGCCTACCCTGTTGCACCAATTAATATGGCGATTGATTTACCTGAATTTAATACTTCAGGTTATGAAAATGGCATTCGTGGCCAACATCTCATCAATATGAAAGCCTTACGTCAAAAATTTGGTATTGATGAAGATCATACCCACGTACGCGAAGGTTTCCCTGAAGAAGTGATTCCTGAAGTGGCGAAAGAAATTGAAGCTGAATTAGTGATTTTAGGTACAGTAGGTAGAACAGGTTTATCAGCAGCGTTATTAGGTAATACAGCGGAACATGTAATCAGTAAATTAAGCTGTAACCTATTAGCCATTAAACCTTCTAAAAAATAAGCCTATTTAGCTTTTTATTTAAAATAAGTGCGGTCAAAAAAACAATCGTTTAGTGAGCGCACTTTTTTGTTAAGAAAATGTGAAGTTCCTCACAAAATCAACTTTTTCCATTCGTCTCATCATTTCTTTTTCGTTATACTCATCCGCCCTATCGAAGACTTTCTATAAATTGATTTATTGATTAAAAAGGAAAGACAATGAAAAAAACATTAATTGCAGCACTACTTGGTTTCTCTGCGCTCGCGCAAGCTCATGAAGTTTGGGTTGCAACACCAGCACAACTTGCTTCTAATAGCGTTTTAAAAGCTGATTTAGCTTATGGTGACTACCCCTACGTTGAAAAAATTCCTGAAAAACGTCTCGCGATTTTTCCACCGATGGAACTCATCAATCAAGATGGTGAAATGCAAACATTAGTACAAAAAGGTGAAAACTACCAATATCAATCAGAAAAACTGTTAAAAGACGGTTCATATTGGGTAACAGCTACTTATAAACCAACTTTCTGGTCACAAAATAATGAAGGTTGGAAAATGGATAACTTACAAGGCACACCAAATGCATTCTATTGCGAACAAACTCAAATGTTTGGTAAAGCCTTTACTGTAGTGGGCAAAAAACCATTAAATGCAGATATGGCAATGACACGCCTCGGCTTACCACTTGAAATCGTGCCACTTAAAGATCCGAAAACAATTAAAGCAGGTGAAGCTTTCCCTGTTCAGATTTTCTATAAAGACCAACCACTTGCAGGCGAAACGATTATCGCAACCTCTGATACATTTGTTGTAAAAGATATGGAAGCGGCAACATCTCACCGTGAGCCGCAAGCCTTTTCTGGTAAAACAGACAAAGAAGGTAAAGTTAACTTTATTCCATTAATTGAAGGCGTTTGGAAACTTAAAGTGATTCATAAAGAACCATTTGAAGATCAAAAAGTTTGTCAACATTCAGCGAATTACGCGACGTTAATTCTCCCTGTTGGTAAAGCTAGAGCTAAACTCCCACCAAAACCAGAACATCATCATTAATCATAAAAAAGTGCGGTCAAATTTAACCGCACTTTTTTAATATGTTCTTAACGCTGGAGGTTGGTAATGTTCAATAAAGGTTTCGATTTCTTGAAGATCATTCGAGAATAAAATTTTCTCAAAATCACCTTGAGTAAAGAAGCCTTCTTTTACCATATGGCTAAAAAAGGACTTTAATGAATCAAAATACCCCTTTTCATTAAATAGAATACAAGGATTGTTATTTTTTCCAATTCGCGCCCAAGAAATCACTTCAGCAATTTCTTCTAAAGTGCCAGGTCCGCCAGGCAAAGCAATATAAGCATCGCCAAGCTCAACCATTTTATTTTTTCGCTCAGACATGCTTTCAACAATTACGGTCTTAGTTAAATTAGGATGTGAAACTTCTCTGTCTTGTAAAAATTGAGGGATAATGCCAATTACTTTACCTTGATGAGCAAGTACAGTATCTGCAACTACGCCCATTAATCCCAATTTTCCGCCACCATAAACTAAAGTATGTTGGCCATCTGCAATCCATTTCCCTAATTTTTCTGCAGCAGTCTGATAGGATGAATCATTGCCTAAACTTGCACCGCAATAAACCGTGATGTTCATCCTACTTTTTCCGTTCTACCCATTTTCCATCAATATAATCCACAATCCATTTTGTGGCTTTGCCATTCTTTTCAGAAGTCACATATTGATGTTTTTCTTTACGGCTAAAGCGGATAATGGCTTCATTACCCTCAGGGTCTTTTTGTGGTGCATCGGCTAAATAACGTAATTTTTCCGGTAAACGATCACGATAAAGTGCTAATTCCGCCACTTTTGCTGGTCGAGTTTCACGAGATTTAGGGAAGTTATGTGCTGACATAAACACGCCACTTGCCCCATCTCGTAATACAAAATACGCATCAGATTTTTCACATTTCAATTCAGGGAAATGAACCGGTTCTTCTTTTGGCGGTGCAACCTCGCCGTTTTTCAAAATCTTACGGGTGTTATCACAGCTGGTACATCCCATATATTTACCAAAACGACCGAGTTTTAAGTGCATATCAGCACCACACTTGTCGCATTCTACAATCGGACCGTCATAGCCTTTAATTTTGAATTGGCCTTGTTCAACCAAATAACCATCACAATTTGGATTATTACCACAAATATGCAATTTACGATGTGGGTCAATGATATAGCTATCCATCGCCGTGCCACATTTCGGACAACGTTTACGATCCATTAAGGCTTTGGTCTCAGAAGCCTCATCTAATACATTGAGTAATTCTGCTTCAGGAATGAGATTAATCGTGGTTTTACAGCGCTCTTTTGGTGGTAATGCATAACCAGAACAACCAAGGAAGACACCTGTACTTGCTGTGCGAATGGCCATTTTACGGCCACAAGTTGGGCAATCAATATCGGTGAGTACAAGGCTATTCGGCTTCATTCCACCTTCTAACTCGTCTAACTCAGCCGTAGAAAGTTGGGTAGAAAAATCTTTGAAGAATTGATTTAACTCTGCCTTCCAATTTTTCTCACCTGATGCAATTTGGTCTAGTACGTTTTCCATATTGGCGGTGAAATCGTAGCTCATCAAATCAGTAAAAGATTGATTTAAGCGATCAGTAACGATTTCTCCCATTTTCTCGGCATAGAATCGACGATTTTCAATACGCACATAACCACGTTCTTGAATAGTCGATATAATTGCCGCATAAGTCGAAGGACGACCAATACCACGTTTCTCCAATTCTTTAACCAATGCTGCTTCAGTAAAACGAGCTGGCGGTTTGGTAAAGTGTTGGCTTGGCGAAACCGTTTTTAGTGCTAATGTTTCGTTTAAACTCACAGCCGGTAAAATTTGGTCTTCTGGATTCTTACCTAATTGTGGTAAGACTTTTGTCCAACCATCAAAACGTAAAATACGGCCTTTGGCTTTCAATTCATAATCGCCAGCCATTACAGTGACGGTTGTGCTGTCATATTGTGCAGCCGGCATTTGGCAGGCTACAAATTGACGCCAAATTAAATCATACAAACGCACGGCATCTTTATCCATGCTGCTTAAATGCTCCGCAAGCATTTTCACATCAGAAGGACGAATCGCTTCGTGTGCTTCCTGTGCATTTTCTTTGCTCGAGTAGAAATTCGGCTTAGCGGGCAAATAATCTTTGCCAAAATGACTTTCAATATAAGAGCGAGCCATATTTAATGCATCTTGACTCAAGTTGGTAGAGTCCGTACGCATATAAGTGATGTAACCGGCTTCATATAAACGTTGTGCCAACATCATGGTTTTCTTCACCCCAAAACCTAAACGCGTACTTGCAGTTTGTTGTAAGGTTGAAGTAATAAATGGTGCTCTTGGTTTAGAACCTGTTGGTTTTGTTTCTAAATCTGTGACAACGTAATGTGATTTATTTAAGAAATCGACCGCAGTTTGTGCTTCTTTTTCATTTTTCGGCTCAAATTTCTTGCCTTTATATTGCACCACATCCAAACGCAAGTCTTCTTTCTTGCTCGTTTGGGTTAGCGCTTCAATTTCCCAAAACTCTTCCGGTTGGAATGCTTTGATTTCACGTTCACGCTCTACCACCAATTTCACGGCAACAGATTGTACTCGCCCTGCAGATAAACCGCGCGCCACTTTCTTCCATAATAATGGCGACACCATAAAGCCTACCACGCGGTCTAAGAAACGACGGGTTTGCTGAGCATTAACCTGATCCATATTAATGTGAGCTGGATGTTGGAATGCTTTTTCGATTGCTTTCTTCGTAATCTCATTAAATACAACGCGGCTAAAACGACTATCATCTCCACCAATGACTTCGCGTAAATGCCACGCGATAGCCTCTCCTTCTCTATCCAAGTCGGTTGCGAGATAAACATGGTCAGATTTTTTAGCAAGGGATTTTAATTCAGCTACCACTTTTTCTTTGCCTGGTAGAATTTGGTAATTGGCTTTCCAATCATGATAAGGGTCAATTCCCATACGTTTCACTAAGGCCGCACGGTCTTTTTCTGCTTTAATTTTGTTTTTTTCTTCCGCACTTAATCCTTTAGTGGAAACGGGTTTAGCCTTCTCACCTGTGCTACTCCCTGCAGTAGGCAAATCACAAATATGCCCTACGCTGGATTTCACCACATACTGGCTACCTAAATATTTATTGATGGTTTTCGCTTTGGCTGGCGACTCCACAATCACTAAAGATTTGCTCATTTGCTTACCTAAAATATAACTAGAATTCTGTAAAATTGGCGATATACTGCAAACTTACGCCGATAAAATCAAGCTTTTTTTAAAAAAGGATTTATAAATGGATAAACTCAATGCAATTTCGGTTTTCTGTAAAGTGATCGAAACGCAAAGTTTTACACAAGCAGCAAACCAACAGAATATTTCTGTGGCGATGGCGAGTAAACTAGTTTCACAATTAGAAGAACATTTAAAAACACGATTATTACAACGTACAACACGAAAAATTGTGCCAACTGAAGCCGGTATGCTTTATTACCAACGTTGCCAAGCTATTTTATTAGATTTAAGCGAGGCTGATTCTAGCATTAGTAATATGGCGACAAGCTTACAAGGTAATTTATTAATCTCTGTGCCGCGTGATTTTGGCTTACTTTATATCTCGCCTAACTTATCTAAATTTATTGAGCTTCACCCTAATTTACACGTAGAAATTGAATTTGAAGACAAACGTGTTGATCTCGTTGCGGAAGGCTATGACTTAGCATTACGTATCGGCTATATGCAAGATAGCTCACTTGTTGCGCGTAAAATTAGTAGCTCCCCTATGCATTTTGTTGCCTCTCCAAGTTATTTAGAAGCACGAGGCACACCACTTACACCTGACGATTTAGAATATCACCAAGGTTTACTTTATAAATCATCGTTAAATCAAGTGCATTGGCAATCAACAAAAGCCAATCAAATTCAACGTTATAAAATTCAATCTAAAGTGGTTTCCAATAATGGTATGGCGTTGTTAGAAATGACAAAAGCAGGATTGGGCATCAGTAATGCACCGGATTTCTTTGTAAAAGATGCGCTTGCTTCAGGTGAATTAGTTGAAATTTTATCTGAATATAAACAAAAACCTTTAGATATTTATGTGGTTTACCCAAACCGTCGTCATTTGCCTGCAAAAGTTCGTGCATTTATTGAATTTCTCGCAAGTCTCGGTTTGTGTGAGAACTGTCAAATATAAAAAATAAGGGCGGATTTAACCGCCCTTTATTATTCAAATAATGTCCAAATCGGTTTTACCTCTTCAGGTAAAAACAAATTTTTTCCTAATTCAATCCAGCCGCACGGAAAATGAAAGTCTGAACCTAAAGATGCGGCCAAGTCATATTCATTGGCTAAGCGCGCAAGATATTGACGCTGATCTTTGGTCTGTCCACTATCTGCGACTTCCATACCATCTCCGTCCCATTGTTTAAAATCAACAATTAATCGACGAATCCATTTTCCTGCCATGTTATAACGCATAGGATGAGCAATGATAGCAACACCACCTGCCGCATGAATCGTATCAATCGCCGTTGGGATATCCACCCATTCAGCTTTGACAAAACACGATTTGCCACCGCCTAGATAACGCTTAAAGGCTTGCCCATCATTTGAAACCTTTCCGATTTGTACCAAATAGCGCGCATAATGAGCACGAGTTACTTCCCCGTTTGCTAACGCTTTTGCGCCTTCATAAGCATTTGGAATGCCTGTTTTTTCTAATTTATGGCCAATTTCGACCGCTCTTTTTTCTCTCAGTGATTTTTGTTTAGCTAAAAGTGCGGTCATTTTAGGATGCGTTTTATCAAAATTTAATCCAACAATATGGATGCCACGCCCTTCCCAATTCGTTGAAATTTCTACGCCATTAATTAGCTCAATACCTAATTTATCTGCTTCAATTTTAGCCTCATCAATACCCATCACGGTGTCGTGATCACATAAAGCAAGCACATTGACACCTTGCTCATGAGCTCGTTGCACAAGCTCCGTAGGCGTTAAAACACCATCTGAAGCCGTACTATGGCAATGTAAATCATATTTGATCATCGGCTTTCCTATAAATTAGTTTGAATAGTGTAATCATCTTCATCAACAATTACAGCTTGGCTATTTGTTAAAGGGAGTAAATTCAATTTGGATTGATAGATCTGAACAGTTTTCTCTGAACTCTCTTCAAAAGGAAACTCACCATAATGTGGAACAATTGCAAAATCGACTAAATTTAAAGCTGAATAATTGGTTAAATCGATAGCTATATTTTTGTCATCCATAATTTGATTATACTCGATGTCGTTGGCGGTAATAATAGCACCGGCAGATTCACCAAGATAAAGCATACCTTCATCAATTCGTTTTTTTATATGTGGTAATAAGTGCTTTCTTTTTAACTCTTGCAATAGATAAAACGTATTACCACCAGAAACGTAAAGGATCGGTGTATGATTTAATTTCTCTTTAATAACCTCTTCTGTTTCTTGGGCTATATCCAAAACATCGACTTCAAAACCTAATTTATGAAAAATATTTATTGCCTCATCAATATATTCAACATAGCTTTCTACATTACCAGCAGTAGGAATAAACAGCACTTTATGCAATAAAAAATGCTGTTTTAAAAATCGTTTGAAAAGATTTTCTACGGCTGCAAAATAAGAGGCTAGAAATAATGTTTTCATATTATTTCTCTCTTACTTAATCGCCTGAACCAAGCCTTTAACTAAGCTTGGGCCGTGGTAAATCAAACCCGAATAAACTTGCAACAATTCAGCACCTGCTTCAATCTTCTCTTGTGCATTTTGTACACCGTCAATACCACCACTCCCAATAATCGGGATTTTCCCTTTCAGTTCTTGATGCAATCTTCGAATAATTTCTGTACTTTTTTGCTGTAACGGTTTTCCACTTAAGCCGCCTTGTTGTTCAGCATTTTTCAAACCTGTGACGTTGTCGCGTGAAATCGTCGTATTAGTCGCAATTACCCCGTCCATTTGATGACGAAGTAACGTATCTGCAATTTGAACGAGCTCGCTCTCAGATAAATCTGGTGCAATTTTTACTGCAATCGGTACATATTTGTTATATTGCTCAGCTAATACTTTTTGGCGTTGTTTTATACTTTGCAATAAATCATCAAAGTAATCACCATACTGTAATTGGCGTAAATCCGGTGTGTTCGGTGATGAAATATTTACCGTAATATAATCCGCATAGTTATAAGCTTTGTTTAAGCAAAATAGGTAATCATCTTTACCCTTTTCAAGCGGCGTGATTTTATTTTTACCAATATTAATCCCAATTACGCCATCAAATTTTGCCTTTTTAACATTTTCGACCACGTAATCAATGCCATAATTATTGAATCCATTGCGGTTAATAATCCCTTCTGCTTCCACTAAACGGAATTGACGAGGCTTCGCATTTCCCTCCTGCGCCAAAGGCGTAACCGTCCCGACTTCAATAAAACCAAATCCCATCGCACCAAATCCATCTATAGCTTCGGCATTTTTATCTGCGCCCGCTGCTAACCCAACAGGATTTTTAAAGGTAATGCCCATTACTTGCTTAGGCGTACCTTGTGGACAAGCCAAAAGCTGCTTTAATAAAAATTGGCAAGGTGATTTACCTGCTAAATGCAATGATTTAATCACTAAATCATGAGCGGTTTCAGGATCAAGGGAAAAAATGGCTTTACGGATTAAAGAATACATACTCGTTTATCTCTCAGGATAGTTCACTGTAAATGGAAAGTGCGGTCAAAATTAACCGCACTTTTTGTTTTATTGCAAGGCTTTTTCAATCTTCTCAAATAAATCTTTTGAGAGATCTTCAACAGCACTTAATCGTTCTAAGGCACGTTTCATTAACGTTTGACGTTGTGCATCAAAACGTGAGAAACGAATTAATGGTTCTATTAAACGCGCAGCCACTTGTGGATTTGTTTCATTTAAACGAATTAAAACATCCGTTAAGAAACGATAGCCTGAACCACTGATATGATGGAAAGCTTTTAAGTTGTGATTTGCAAAGCTACCCGCTAATGAACGTAAACGGTTTGGATTGTTGAAGTTAAAGCTTGGGTGATCCATTAATGCTTGTACAATTTCCAATACGTTTTCATCAGGACGAGTTGCTTGTAAAGCAAACCATTTATCCATGACTAAGCCATCATGTTGCCATTTTTGTTCGAAATCCGCTAACAAGGTATCACGACAAGGTAATGCTGCTTTGGTTGCCATATTTAATGCAGCCAACGTATCTGTCATATTATTGGCATTATTGTAATGTTTTTGAACGACATTATTACCTAGATTGGTGTAAGCCAAGTAACTTAAACAAAGATTACGCATTGCTCGTAAGGCAATATCTTCTTGTGTTACTCGATAATCTTCAAGACGAATATGGGTGTAAATACGCAATAAATCTTCTTTCAAGTATTCTGCAATTTGCACCAACATAAATTCTCTTGCGGCTGCAATGCCATCTGGATCAATCGTTTTAAAGCTTTCTGCAAACTCAATATCTTTTGGCAAGGTTAGAATTAATGTGGCTAATTCAATATCTTGTTCATAATTTTCCAATACATGCGCAAGTGCGGTCAAAACATCAGGTGAAATTTCAAAGGCTTCACCTTGTTGGAAATGCGCCACATTACGACGTAATTCTTGAGTAAACAGCATTTGTGCTGCATCCCAACGAGCAAATTGGTTATCAGCGAATTTAAGCAAACCTAATAACTGCTCTGTGGTGTAATCATAATCCAGTTTCACCGGTGCAGAGAAATCACATAATAATGCAGGAATTGGGCGACCATAAATGCCATGGAACTCAAAGACTTGGTCTTTTTCTGTTACATTTAATACATCACTTAACAATTCACCGTTATGCTGTAACATTTGTTTAGTGCCTTTGGCATCATAAAGCGCAATTTTCAATGGAATATGTAAGTTTACTTTTTCCATTTGGTCTGCTGTTGGTGGCGTAGATTGCGAAACGGTTAACCGATAAGTATGAGTTTGTTCATCATAGGCATCGCTAATCAATAATTCTGGCGTACCTGATTGGCTATACCAACGACGGAATTGTGCTAAATCAACGTCATTCGCACGCTCCATTGCAGACACAAAATCTTCACAGGTTGCCGCTTTACCATCGTTTTCTGCAATATAAAGTTGCATTCCTTTTTGGAAACCTTGTTCACCTAATAAGGTATGCAACATACGAATCACTTCTGCCCCTTTTTCATATACAGTCACGGTATAGAAGTTATTCATTTCAATGACTTTTTCAGGGCGAATTGGGTGTGACATTGGGCTTGCATCTTCGGCAAATTGTACCGTACGTAAGAATTTCACGTTATTAATGCGATTAACGGCACGAGAGCCCGTATCAGATGAAAATTCTTGATCACGGAAAACTGTTAAACCTTCTTTCAAACTTAATTGGAACCAATCACGGCAAGTCACACGGTTTCCTGTCCAGTTATGGAAGTATTCGTGCGCAATCACACTTTCAATGGCAAGGTAATCATTATCGGTTGCCGTTTGTGGATTTGCCAACACAAATTTAGAGTTAAAGATATTCAACCCTTTATTTTCCATGGCGCCCATATTGAAGAAGTCCACGGCAACAATCATGTAAATATCTAAGTCGTACTCTAAATTGAAACGCTCTTCATCCCATTTCATCGCTTTTTTCAGACTTTCCATTGCCCAAGAAGCACGATCAAGATTGCCTCGGTCAACATAAAGCTCTAAAGCTACTTCACGACCACTTTTTGTGGTAAAGGTATCTTGTAATAAATCAAAATCACCTGCTACTAAAGCGAATAAATAGCTTGGTTTCGGGAATGGGTCATTCCATTCAACCCAATGACGACCATCCTCTAATTCAACACTTGCAATGCGGTTACCATTAGAAAGCAAGTAAGGATATTTAGTTTTATCTGCAGTAATTTTGGTTGTATAGCGAGCTAATACATCAGGACGATCAAGCATATAGGTAATTTGACGGAAACCTTCTGCTTCGCATTGAGTACAAATGCCTTCACCTGATTGATAAAGCCCTTGTAAAGAGGTGTTTTGTGCAGGCTCTAGATTCGTCACAATTTCAAGTTCAAAATTGGCCGCACTTTGATTGGTTAAATCTAACGTTAAACTTTCGTGGTCTTGATGATAATGTTTGAAATCTTCGCCATTAAATTTGATGGAGGCAAATTGGAAACCATGACCATCTAATCGTAGATGGGTTGCTTCGTCGTTTAAACGTTGGAAGGTTGTTTTTGCAGTGACAACGGTATGGTTAGGATCTAATTGAAAATCAAGGAAAATATCCGTAACTGTAAAATCAGGTTGTTTGTAATCTTTTCTATATTTCGCTTTAGCTAACATAATCTGCTCTATTTCTAAGAAAAAAACTCCTATTAGGATAAAATTTTATGACAAAACTTGCAATGTAATTTTCAGTCTTTACCGTATAGCAAACGATTGCTTAAAAGTAGGCAAATATGCTATTCTACGCATCGTTTTTTATCAGATAAATTTTTAAAAATATGTCAAATACCGCACAAATTGCTATTGTTATGGGCTCAAAAAGCGATTGGGCAACCATGCAAGAAGCTACTCAAATTTTAGATGAACTCAATGTGGCATATCATGTTGAAGTCGTTTCTGCACATCGAACCCCCGACAAATTGTTTGAATTTGCCGAAAATGCACAAAAAAATGGTTACAAAGTGATTATTGCAGGTGCAGGTGGTGCAGCGCATTTACCGGGTATGATTGCAGCCAAAACACTTGTGCCAGTTCTTGGGGTACCTGTTAAAAGCTCGATGTTAAGTGGTGTTGATAGTCTCTATTCTATCGTGCAAATGCCTAAAGGTATTCCTGTCGGTACGTTAGCAATTGGCCCTGCTGGTGCAGCGAATGCAGGATTACTCGCCGCACAAATTCTTGCTGGTTGGGATGATGCGTTATTTGCTCGCCTACAAGCATTCCGCGAAAATCAAACTAATGTGGTATTGGATAATCCTGATCCACGTAAATAAAACACCTTTCGTTTTGACCGCACTTTTTAAAGTGCGGTTGTTTTTTTAGCTAGATTTGATGAGAAATTTTATGCAAAACTCTACCCTATATCCTACCGTTTATGTGCTTGGTAATGGTCAACTCGGCAGAATGTTACGTTACGCCGGCGCACCATTAGACATTCATGTTCAACCTCTTGAGTTTAATGCGCCCGTATTTGATTTACCTAAAGATGCCATCATCACTGCAGAAATTGAACGTTGGGAAAAAACACCTTTAACCGAATTATTAGGTCATCATAAAAATTTCGTTAATCAGAATGTTTTTGGCTTATTGGCTGATCGTTTTACCCAAAAATCTTTACTGGATGAACTCAATCTCTCTACCTCGCCATGGTGTTTATTAAAAGATAAAACGCAATGGCCTGAAGTATTTAAAAACGTAGGCGAAAAAGTCGTGGTAAAACGTCGTACCGGTGGTTATGACGGTCGCGGCCAATGGATTATCACTGAAAATAATCAACATGATATTACGGATGATTTATTCGGTGAAGTTATCGCAGAAAAATTTATTCCTTTTGATTACGAAGTGTCTATCGTAGGCGCAAGATTTAAAAATGGTGAAAAACGTTTCTATCCTGTGACGCATAACCTACAGCAAAATGGCATTTTACGTTACAGTGTGACAGATGTTTCATTCCCTCAACAACACAGCCAACAAATTCAGGCTGAATCTATGCTCGGAAAAATCATGGATAAGCTTGAATATGTGGGTGTAATGGCAATGGAATGCTTTGTGGTGGGTGATAAATTATTAATTAATGAACTTGCCCCTCGTGTACATAACAGTGGACATTGGACCCAACTAGGCTGTGCCATTAGTCAATTTGAATTACACCTACGTGCTTTATTAGATTTACCTACACCGTCATTACAACCTATTGCACCAAGTGTCATGGTTAATTTAATTGGCACAGAACATAATCCACACTGGTTGAACACGCCTTTCTCCCAATTACATTGGTATGGTAAGGAAGTTCGTCCGGGTAGAAAGTTAGGTCATATCAATATCACGCATCCAGACAAAACGATCATTATTCAACAGCTTGAAAAACTTCGTCACGAACTCCCTGAAGACTATCAATCTGGTTTAAATTGGGCGATTGAGAAATTAAAATAATCGAAAAAACAACCGCACTTTTTGATGAATATCTAAAAACATCAAAGTGCGGTTGATTTTTATCAGGTTCTTCTTGATAAAATCTATCGGCTGAAGTATAAAATTACTTATCTCACAACACATACATAAGGAAAAGCTATGTTTGAACATATCAAAGCGGCTCCGGCCGATCCTATCTTAGGCTTAGGCGAAGCATTCAAATCTGAAACCCGTGAAAATAAAATCAATTTAGGTATTGGCGTTTATAAAGATGCACAAGGTACAACGCCGATTATGCGTGCAGTAAAAGAAGCCGAAAAACGCTTATTTGATAACGAAAAAACCAAAAACTATCTGACTATCGATGGTATTGCCGATTATAACGAACGCACAAAAGAACTCCTTTTCGGTAAAGATTCAGAAGTTATTAAAGCTAATCGAGCAAGAACGGTACAAAGTTTAGGTGGTACAGGTGCATTACGTATTGCTGCGGAGTTCATCAAACGCCAAACCAAAGCTCAAAATGTGTGGATTAGTATACCAACATGGCCAAACCACAATGCAATTTTCAATGCGGTGGGTATGACGATTCGTGAATATCGTTATTATGATGCTGAACGCAAAGCCCTTGACTGGGAACATTTACTTGAAGATTTAAGCCAAGCAAGCGAAGGTGATGTGGTGCTTTTACACGGTTGCTGCCACAACCCAACTGGTATTGACCCAACCCCAGAACAATGGCAAGAATTAGCCGCGCTTTCAGCGAAAAATGGCTGGTTGCCACTCTTTGACTTTGCTTATCAAGGTTTAGCCAATGGCTTAGACCAGGATGCTTACGGTTTACGTGCATTTGCAGCAAATCATAAAGAATTATTAGTGGCGAGTTCATTCTCTAAAAACTTTGGTCTATACAATGAGCGTGTAGGTGCCTTTACCCTTGTGGCTGAAAATGCAGAAATTGCTTCAACTGCATTAACACAGGTAAAATCAATTATTCGTACTCTCTACTCTAACCCAGCATCTCACGGTGGTGCGACCGTAGCAACGGTGTTAAATGATGCACAACTTCGTCAAGAATGGGAAAATGAATTAGCTGAAATGCGTGATCGCATCAAAAAAATGCGTCATTTATTCGTTCAGTTATTAAAAGAATATGGTGCAGAACAAGATTTCAGCTTTATCATGGAACAAAACGGTATGTTCTCTTTCAGCGGCTTATCACCTGAACAAGTTGATCGCTTAAAAGATGAATTTGCGATTTACGCTGTTCGCTCTGGTCGTATCAACGTAGCAGGTATCACTGAAGACAATATTCGTTATTTATGTGAAAGCATCGTTAAAGTGCTTTAATCAATAAAAATAAAAAGTGCGGTTAAATTTGACCGCACTTTTTTCATCTCAACATAACAAAATAAAAGGCAGATTTTACTCTGCCTTTTTATCAAATAATTACCATTGGTAACCGATGCTTCCACCCCAGTTTACATCACTGCGGGTATTGATACTTGCACCAACTTTAATCGAAATTTTGTTGTTATCAGAATTTCGACCATAACCAACCGCTAATGCATTTTCATTGCGATAACCACCAACACCAACAGAAACTAAGCTTTTACCTGCTTCATTTGGACGTTGTAAGAAAGAAATCGCTGTCGCACCTGCAATACCTGCACGTAAACGACGATCAACGTGATCAATTTTATTGTCTAAACGATTGATGTTGTTATTAATGTTTTTCACGGCATTATCAACATAACGTTTATTTACTGCATCAGTTGGGTCTTTAGGATCAGCCACATTCACAATACGATTATTGTGAACATCCAAGCCACCGTGTGCATGGACTGTACCACCAACGTTGATATCACCGGTTGTTGTGACATTGGTAAATGTTGGCGTATCAGATACCGCAACACTTAACACTTTGCCTTTTTTGTGGGTTAATTTAATGTTTTTACCCGCATCAAGTGTTAACTTATCCATTTTTGTTGCTGTAGATTGAACCGTTTCTTCTGTTACTTCATTTACAACAGTACCTTCAGATGCACTTGCAGTCACGTTAAATCCACGACCCGCCGCATTTTTAATTTCATCTTTAGTTTTTTGTGAAAGATCCACTTTATAATTGGTCACTGTAGTTACAGTTACACCGTCTTTTCCAGTAACTTTGGTTGGTTCGCCCACTGTTACAGTAATTGCATCTGAGCCTGCTTCAACTGATGCTGAAGTGTCTTTTGCATTCACTTTAATTTCTGCTGCATTCTCACCATCTTTTACAACAACTTCGGTATTTTCACCATTCACAAAATTTACTTTGCCATGGGTATTAATACGTGATGTTTCTGTACCATTGTTTTGAATGTTAAAGCCTGCATTGTAATATGCTTGATATAACTGACTACCATTTACCGCATCATTTGAAGTAGCCGTAATTCGACCCGCACCTACATTTTGGAGCTGACGAACAAGTGTTCCATCACCGACAGATACTGCGCCTTTTTGAGTTGAAGAAGTACCATTGTAGTTAACGGTTGTGCCTGCCGCATTATCGTCAAAAGAAGATAAAGTTTTTGCTGTATTATCAAATACGTTCGCCGCACTACTTGAATAAGAACCCAATGTCACAGAGTTTTCATGCGTACCTTTTGCTTGATTACCAATCACAACAGCACTAACTGCAGAGACGTTACTAGATGTACCAAGAGCAATGGAATTAACCGCAGAAGAATTACTATCTTTACCAACCGCAACGGCATTCATTGATGAAGCACTAGCATTAGAGCCAGATGCCATTGCATCCACACCTGAAGCTTTAGATGCATAACCTAAAGCCATTGAACCTCTACCACTAGCAGCTGCAGTATTACCTAATGCTGAAGCTCCTAAAGCACTCGCTTTAGCCCCATTACCTACAGCTGTTGAAACAATTGCACTAGCATTAGCCAAGGTACCTAGAGCCGTCGCACTTTGAGCACCAGCATAAGAACGACGTCCTAACGCAGTTGATTCTCGTCCTTCGGTTACAGCAGCTGAACCCACAGCAATAGAATTATCTGCTCTAGCCGATGCTCCTACACCTAATGCAGTCGCTCCCCATGCAGAAGCTGATGCGCTATCCCCAAAAGCAGAAGCACTTTGCGCAATAGCCTTCGTGGCTCGACCTATAGCTGTCGCAGTTGAGCCCGTTGCATTTGCATTTGCACCAAAAGCTGAAGATCCTTCTCCATCAGCATAAGACGCTACACCAACTGCGGTTTGACTATTTCCCCCCGCTTTCTCATTAGAGGTTTTTGCCATCAAACCGATAGCAACCGAGTTTGAACCTGTGCCACTTGATGCGCGATCACCAAGAGTGACACCATATCCTGATTGACTTGTTGCATTATTTCCTAATGTTATTGACCAACGTGCTTTGTTTGTCACGTTATTACCAATTACTATGCTCTCTGTTGCTTCTGATTTTGCTTTTTTGCCTAAAACGACAGAATCTCCTGTTGTACCAACTCCGGCTACAGCACTCACCTCAGTTCCACCAACAATATTTCCATCATTATTTAATACTACATTGGTTTCAGCCATTGCACTTGTGCTTACACCCGCTAAAACTGCAGCACCAATAATTACATTTAATGCTTTACGTTTGTCTGTTTGAGATGATTTACCAACAGATTTGCTTAGTTCTGAAACAGCAATCCAGCATTGGTTTACTGTATTCCAAATAATTTTAAAAACATGATTCATAATTAATTTCCTATTGTATATGGTTATAAATATTCAAGTACAAAGAACCTTGATTAATACTGTGCAAGTATAATACAACATTTATTACAATGAATACTGGATTTACATTACTTTACATATCATTACAATAAAACAATCTTTCTTATTGAAAGATAAAGAAATTTATAAATAATTCCATCATATACTAAAATACAGTTATACTTTTTACAGAAAGAAAAAATGGCCATAAAAATGACCATATTTTTTATATTGAATTACCACTTATTTAACGCTTCTTTATCGCTCTCTCTTGCTTCAATCCAACGTTCACCTTGATTGGTTTGTTCTTTTTTCCAGAACGGTGCTTTGGATTTTAAGAAGTCCATAATAAATTCATTGGCATGATAGGCATCACCACGGTGAGCGGAACTGATGCCGACTAAAACAATTTCATCGCCAGTATGCAAAAGTCCCACGCGATGAATCACTGACACTCGTTGAATATCCCAACGCGCTTTCGCCTGCTCTACAATTTCACGTAAGGCTTTTTCTGTCATGGCGGGATAATGTTCTAAGTATAAGCTGGATACCTCATCGCCTAAATTAAGATCGCGCACTTTACCCACAAAAATAACCGTTGCGCCAACTGAATGTTGCTCAGAAAGCCATTGGTAAACGGCATTTTGATCAAAAGGTTGTTCTTGTACTGAAATTTGAATATCAGCCATTTAGCCTCCTGTTACCGGTGGGAAAAACGCAATTTCATCGCCATTTTTGACCGCACTTTCTAATGGCATCAAGGTTTGATTGATAGCGACTAAAAGCTTCCCTTTTTCTAACGCTAACGCCCATCTATCACCTTTTTGAGCAAGATGTTCACGCACAGCTTCCGCTGTCGCAAAGTCGCCTTCAAGCTGAATAGAATCTTCCCCAATTAATTCTCGAGTTTGAGCAAAAAATAAAACATTTAACATCTTATTTTTCCTCCGCAATAAAATGACCGGATTTTCCCCCGCTCTTTTCTAACAGGCGAACATGTTCAATTACCATGTCTTTTTGTACGGCTTTACACATATCGTAAATAGTTAAAGCTGCCACACTTGCTGCCGTTAATGCTTCCATTTCTACGCCGGTTTTTCCGGTTAATTTGCAAAGAGATTGAATGCGAACTTGATTGGTTTCAAGTAACGGTTCTAAATTCACTTCTACCTTAGAAAGTAATAAGGGATGGCAAAGCGGGATAAGTTCCCAAGTACGTTTTGCCGCTTGAATCCCTGCAATACGAGCAGTAGCAAATACATCGCCTTTGTGATGTTTGCCTTCCACGATCATAGAAAGGGTTTCTTTTGACATGGTCACAATGGCTTCAGCACGAGCTTCACGAACAGTCTCTGCTTTTGCAGAAACATCCACCATATTGGCTTCGCCTTGAGAATTGATATGCGTAAATGTAGTCATAATAAAATAAAGTGCGGTTAAAATATTGAATGTTTTACATGTGTGACAAAAGCAAAATAAGTGAATAGCAAAATTCACCTATTTTCTTTTAGCCACCGATAGAGGCTAAATGATTTCTTACGCCACTATCACCGATATGCAAATAATGATGTTCACGCTTACCTTGCAATGCAGAAAAAATACGTGCTTGCAAAATATCTTGCTGTTCATGGGATTGCAATAAATCACGTAATTCAATGCCTTCTTCGCCGAATAAACAAAGATGAAGTTTGCCCTTCGCTGATACTCTAAGACGATTACAGCTTGCGCAGAAATTCTTCTCATAAGGCATAATTAAGCCAATTTCGCCTGCATAATCAGGATGTGTGAATACTTTAGCAGGACCATCAGTATGGGATTTGTGTTGTAATTGCCAACCGTTTTGCAGCAATTTATCCGCTAATACTTGTCCTGAAAGATGGAATTTATCAAAGAAACTATCCATTTCGCCCGTTTGCATGAGTTCGATAAAGCGCATTTGAATTGGGCGATCTTTCACCCAAACAAGGAATTGCTCAAACTCTTTGTCATTCAAATTTTTCATCAAAACTGAATTGACTTTGACTTTGTTGTAACCCACTTCAAATGCACGATCGATACCACGCATCACGTCATCAAATTTATTGATACCCGTAATTTGATGGAACATTTTCGGATCTAAGCTATCAACACTGACGTTAATAGATGTAATTCCTGCTTTCTTCCAAGCAGCCACATCTTTTGCCATGCGATAGCCATTTGTCGTAACAGCTAATTGACGGATTCCATCAATATTAGCAATGCTTTCAGCAATAGAAATAAAATCTTTGCGTAAAGTGGGTTCGCCACCCGTTAAACGGATTTTCTCTGTGCCCATTTCAGCAAATGCTTGAGCAAGATGGGTAATTTCTTTTAACGTTAAGAAACTTGGCTTGTTAGCTTCAGGTTGATAACCATCAGGCAAGCAATAGGTACAACGAAAATTACACTGATCGGTAATCGACAGTCGTAGATAGTAATATTGGCGTTGGAAAGGATCGACTAAGCGAGACTCTCCTACGTTTTTAATAGGAATGGATTGCATTTTACACCTTTCTAAATATGGAGAGGATAAACCGTTTCCAGCGTATCCCTGAATAACGTACCGCGTTATTGGCTTGCCACCGTATTTCTTGTGAAACTTAGGCTAAACAAGCTCGGAGTTATGCGTTAAAAATAAATTGTGTTGGTATTGTAATAAAAGCAAGCGGTTAATAGCAATAATTTGGTAGAATAACCCGACTATATTGATAAAAATAACAGCATTAACTTATATAAAAAAATATATAACATCATTTTTTATAATTATTTATAGGTAAAAAAGGAAGAAAAATGTCTGATTTATCTCGTCACAGCCGTCATGAACATTTAGACGAAATCAAACATATTGTTGCTATTGGTGGTGGTCATGGATTAGGGCGTGTATTATCGGCACTTAGTTTTATGAAAGAGCGTTTAACCGGTATTGTCACCACCACAGATAACGGCGGTTCAACTGGCCGAATTCGCCAAGAACGAGGTGGTATCGCATGGGGCGATCTGCGTAATTGCTTAAATCAAATCATTATTGAACCGAGCACGGCCTCCGCACTATTTGAATACCGCTTTACTGGTGAAGGTGAACTTTCTGGGCATAATTTAGGCAATTTAATGCTAAAAGCCTTAGAAGATATGCATATTCGCCCTATTGAAGCCATTAACTTAATTCGTGAATTACTCAAAGTAAAATCTCACATTATTCCCATGTCAGAAGAACCGGTTCATCTTGCCGCGAGTTTAGGTTCCGGCTCCAGTATTGTAGGTGAAGTAAGCATTGATAATTTAACAGAATTACCCCAATCGCTCTTCTTAGTGCCAATGGTTAAAGCTGCCCAGGAAGCGATTAGTGCATTAGAGCAAGCGGAAGTCATTTTACTTGGTCCAGGAAGTTTCATGACGAGCATTATGCCACCATTATTATTACCTGAATTAGCGACTGCCTTGCGTAATAGCAAAGCGAAAGTGATTTTTATTGATAATTTAGGGACAGAAATTGGTGCAGCCTCTCAGCTTTCACTGGCTGATCGTATTCAGAAAATTCATGAAATCGTCGGCGAACCCGTCATTAATGGCGCCATTACCCCTTATCGCGAAAAAAGTGCGGTCGATTTGTCTGCGATTTCTTCCGTTAAAATCTTAACTAAACGCTTGAATGCGGATGATATTAGCTATCGTCATGACAGAACATTACTTGCCAAAGCGATCGATGAATTAGTGGGTGAATTAGACTACGAATAAAAAAACCGCACGTTAAAGTGCGGTCATTTTTTGCTTATTTTTTCCCGAAAACTCTCACATTCGTGAAACCATTTTCTTTTAAATAAAGCGCTTGAAGTTTACTCATCACGCCTCGTTCACAGTAAAGCACATAGTTTTTACTTTGATCTAATGAGCCGAATTGCGAAGATAATTTGTAAAACGGCAATTGCATCACTTGATGCTCGTCTGATTCAAATGGATTTTCATCCGTCTCTTCAGGACTACGAATATCTAAAATAATATCGTTTTCACCAAGCACTGAAATGGTATCCACTTCCACCACTTCTTTCTCTGTTTCTTCTGCAATTTGGCGAATATCTAAATATTGAGCATTTTCAACCGCACTTTCCAACACGCCAAAATCAAAGTGACTTTCTTCTTCAAGAATTTTTTCACGTACCGCTTTAATCGTTGGATTTTTAGAAATCACCCCACAGAACTCTGGCATTGATTTAGCAATATCATCGGTACCGATCTCTTTCGCCATCGCGATAATCTGTTCTTTATCATGGGTAATAAGTGGACGTAATACTAAAGCATCAGATGCTTCATCAATTAAACGTAAATTGGTTAAAGTTTGGCTTGAAACTTGTCCGAGAGCCTCACCGGTAACGATAGCTTGAATATCAAAACGTTGTGCGACTTTACTTGCTGCGCGTACCATCATTCGTTTTAATACGACGCCCATTTGGCCGTTATCCACTTTCTCTAAAATCTCGCCCACTACGCCTTCAAAAGGAATAGCAATAAAGCGGACTTTATGGGATGAGCTATAACGATTCCAAATATGGTAAGCCATTTGTTTCACGCCAATTTCATGGGCTGCCCCACCTAAATTGAAGAAACAATAATGCACACGTGAACCACGGCGAATAAGCATATAACTGGATACGCCTGAATCAAATCCACCTGAAATCAATGAAAGCACATCTTCTTGTGTCCCAATTGGATAACCGCCTAAGCCAACATGACGAGCTTTAACCAGCATCATCTTGTCATCTTCAATATCAATACGAACGGTCACATCAGGATTTTTTAAACGTACTTTTGCACTTTCAATATGCTGATTTAAACCACCACCGATATAACGTTCTGCTTCAATGGAACTAAAATC
>CAJZKN010000026.1:0-21691 GCA_916050345.1 Parahaemophilus parainfluenzae
TTTCATTAATTATCTTACTGGAGATGACTAAAGTAAAGAAAGACCGTCTGAAAATGAATTTCAGACGGCCTTGTAAATATCAATATTCTACTTTTCTAAATGAATATTCTCATAAATCTGTTTTGCCAAGCGGCGACAGACTTTATGTTTAATTTGAGGGTTATTCAGTACTTTAGCTACACTTTCACCAAACTGCTCGAATAGCCCAACCAGTAAATCATCAATCCTTGTATTGAAATAATCCATAAAGGATGACAGTGGATTGTTGTTGGCAGCATCGACAATATCCGGATTCTCGCGGGCAAATTTTTCGACAGACTCAAAAAATAGCTGATCTGCTAATGTAAACTCAGTTGTAAAGGCTTCGTTCAGTTCTTTGATGAGTTTATCTAATTCTTCAGTAAGACTCACTTGGCCTGTACCTACATCAGTAGAGCCTTTTTGCGGCTCTGCTTCACCTTCGTTCAGCTTGATTGAACCTTCGCCGATTTGTTGCAAGCGGTAGTATTGCAAAATCGCCATTTTGGATAAATCTAATTTTTCGCTTTGCTTGCCTCGCGGGAGTTTCATCATCAAGGCTTTGAGATAGACATAGCGTTTTTCATGAATAGAATCAGCATAGGGCAGAATCTGAGAAACAAACAAATAGAGATTCAAATAACTTTGAAGCTGGCTTTTAAAGAGCTTTTGCTGCTCTTCATTATGCTCGGGGTCGTCTGAAATATGCTGATATTTCTCGATTGCCTTATCAATGATCGCATTAAGCCTTTTATGCTCGTTATTGGTAGGCGTTGTTCGTCCGCTAAACCAAATATTCGCAAACTCATCGATATCACTTTGCGTATAAATTTTCCATTCATCCAACGTGTTGCCTAAACTGGCCAGCTTCTCATCACTCGGGATATCGCCTAATGCTGTGCGTTGGTAATAAGGTTTAAAGGCGTCATAGATTGCTTCATGATCGTTGACAAAATCCAGTACAAACGTATCTTCTTTGCCTTTTGCCGTACGGTTTAAACGAGAAAGCGTTTGTACTGCCTGTACGCCAGACAACACTTTATCGACAAACATGGTGTGCAATAAGGGTTGATCAAACCCTGTTTGATATTTATCGGCAACCAAAAGCACCTGATAATTATCGCTGTCAAACTGTTCCGGCAACTCCGTTTCTTTAATACCAGCATTCATGCTTGGTTCAGAATATTCTTTTTCGGTTTGTTCCGGCAGAATCACTTTGCCGGAGAACGCCACCAGTGATTTGATCCCTTCATAACCTTTTTCAGCAATATACTCATCAAATGCCAATTTATAGCGAACGGCAGCTTCACGCGAACTCGTGACCACCATGGCTTTAGCATAGCCACCAATTTTATGGCGGGTTACAGATTGGAAATGCTCAATAATAATTTCCACCTTCTGGCTGATCACGCTCGGATGCAAATTCACAAAACGCATCAGCTCTTTTTTCGCTTTATGCTTCGGAAGCTCGATATCGCTATCAGCAGTCCGCAATAAACGGAAATATTGTTTATAGGTCGCATAATTTGCCAATACATCCAGAATAAAACCTTCTTCGATCGCCTGTTTCATGCTGTAGCTATGGAATGGGGTTTCACCTTGCTCGTTCGGCTCATCAAACAACGCCAAGGTTTTCCATTTTGGCGTAGCGGTAAAAGCAAAAAAGCTTAAATTATTTTGGCGACTGCGTTTGAATTGTTCGCGCAGGATATTTTTTTGAACCTCAATATCGGCTTGTTCATCTTCATCCAAATCTAAAAACTCAGCGGCAATCGCGGCTTCAATCCCGCTTTTATTCAAGACTTGACGCAATTCGCCGGCGGTTTCACCCGTTTGCGAACTGTGCGCTTCATCCACGATGACCGCAAAGCGTTTGCCCTCGGTATCAAGTGAAATATGTTCGCCATGTTTTGCCTTGGTTTGAATGCTGTGCATTACATAAGGGAATTTTTGAATCGTCGTGATGATAATCGGCACATTTGCCGCAAGGGCAGCCGTAAGCTGATGGGTGTCCTTATCAATTTTCTGCACCACGCCATCGGTTTGCTCAAATTGCGCGACGGTTTCTTGCAACTGTCTGTCCAACACCACGCGGTCGGTAACGATAATCACCGAATTAAAAATCTTTTCATCATCGGCATTATGCAAAGAAGCCAAATGATGCGCCAGCCATGCAATCGTATTGGATTTGCCGGAGCCTGCCGAATGCTGAATCAGATAGTTTTTCCCTGCGCCGTGCGTTTTAGTATGGGCAATCAATTTTCTGACCGCATCAAGCTGATGGAAACGCGGAAAAATCATACTTTCACTGGTAATATAGCGAAAACCTGAATCCGTGCGGATTTTTCGTTCTTCACGGCTCAAATGTAAAAAACGTCCAATCAATTCCATTAAACTATCTTTACGCAACACCTCGCGCCACAAATAAGCGGTTCGCACATCGTTTTCAACCGGCGGATTCCCTTTACCATCGTTAAAACCACGGTTAAACGGCAAAAAGCGCGTATTTTCGCCCTCAAGCTTGGTGGTCATATAAACTTCTTGTGTATCCACCGCAAAATGCACCAACGAGCGTTTTTTAAATTCAAATAACTTGCCTTGAGGATTGCGCTCTTTACGGTATTGATACTTCGCATCTTCCACCGTCCAGCCGGTTGCCGACATCTCGTTTTTCAGCTCAATCGTGCTGACAGGAATACCGTTTACCGAAATCACCATATCAATCCGCTCATTATATTCAGTGATGACTTGGCGGGTAATTTTGACGATATTCGCATCGTATTGCTGCTGTGCAGTTTCATTTAAAGTGGAATTGGGGGCAAAATACGCCATTTTTGCCGTGCGGTTTGCCACGCGGAAACCATTACGCAGCACATTCAGGCTGCCTTTAATGTTTAATTCTTGATTCAGCGCCTTGATAAGCTCATCTTGCGCTTTATCTTTAAACAGCATTTCCAAACGCGCCCATAATTTTGGTTGGGTCGTCTGAATAAATGCCACTACATCAGCCGGGAAAAGTGCGGTCGATTTTTCATAATCTTTTGCAAAGCCCTGTTGATAACCGCCTTCCGTTAACAGGCTGTGTTCGATTTCATTTTCAAAGTATTGTTCGGTGTGCATCCGTTTGCTCCCATTTTATTGATTACAAGGTGGGCTTGAATCCACCTATATCCTTTATTCATCGGTAACTTTAATTTTTCCGGTTACAGCCTGGGTAATTAACGCCGTTCGGTATTCTTTCAGACGGCCTATGGTTTGATTGACCGTTTCACACAAGCGGTCGATTTTGGCGGTTTCTTGGTCAAGATATTCTGCGATAGCTGTTTGTTCTTCGGGGGGGGGGAGAACAATAGGTGAATTTTTTAATTCTTCGCCATTAACGTGCGGTATTCCCATACCAATGGTTGATGATCGCAATATTCTTTCGATAACTAAACAAGCATACCAAGCAAAATTTTTGTAAATTCTATCTTGGAATTTAATGAGTGCAATGGTTGATGAAATAACGCCTTTCTTACTTTTAATAAATTCACCAGCATTTGCTCCATCCCACAATAATAAAATTTCATTTTCATCTATGACAGGTACTGTTCTATCAACAACAAAGTGGGTTGCTATTCCATTTCTCAAATAATCCATATTTAAGTAAGTTGGAAAGTCATCAAAATTTTCGGAAATGAGTTCTTTAGGCATTTTCCCTTTATTTACTGAAGCAATAAATTTTAATCTCTCTATATCCCAATGCGCTGGCACATCCTCCAACCATTCCACACCACTCTTTTTCATCGGGGCCGCAGGGTTTAAACCTTTGGTTACGGCATGGGTAATCACGGCGGTCCGCTGTTCCGCGAGCTTTTCAAGCAGCGTTTGCTGCTTATCAATCAGCACATCGATTTCACCGAGTTTGGTGTCTAGGTAGTTGGCTATAGCGGTTTGTTCATCTCTGGGTGGAAATGCAATATTAAAGTTTCCTAGAACTTGGGTTGTTAGTTGATTAATAGTTGAAGTTAAAAATAAACCAAGTTGAGATTTAAAAATCTCTGAATTTAATGCGTAATACACAAATTTTCTATAAGGCGTTCTGTATACTGTCATAAATGCCCCGAAAGTCTGATTTAATCCATATTTCTCGATTAGGGCACATTTTCCAATTAAAGAACGGCTACCATTTCGTGAACAAATTAAAATATCTTGCTCTGTTGTTATCATTTTTTGAGGAATATCTGAATTCACAAAAACATTATCCTCAAATACTAATTTACCATTCTGAATATTTGAAGATCGTAAAACTAAAGTTCCATTATCCTCATTTGTAATATTTTCGGGCGAATAAGTTAAGCCTAAAATAATATCACCTAGAAATTTTAAACGTTTAACATCCCAATGCTCCGGCACTTCCCCCAACCAAGGAATCCCGCTGTCTTTATATCTTTCGTATCTGTTCATTTTTATATCTCGTTGTCGATATCATCGCAGGGCGGTTTCCACTGTCCCTACGATGATATTTTGCAAAATCCGGAAAATTTCCGACCGCTTGTTATTGCAAATTCCCCAGCATTTGCATGATTTCTTGTTCCAAAGCGTTGATTTCGGCTTTGATAACGGCTAAATCACGCGGCGGCTGGTATTCATAAAAATGACGGTTAATCGGAATTTCAAAGCCCAGTTTGGTTTTGCCCTCATCCACCCACGCATCCGGCACATGCGGCAAGACTTCGGCTTTCATATACTTTTGCACCGTTGGACGAAGTGCGGTCAATAATTCGTCCAAATTCGTTTCGTTGTCATAGCCCAAACTTAATGGGAATGGCATTTCAGACGGCATCGGTACTAATTCGGTATCGCGCAGTTGTGAATCGGCCTCTTTATTGCCTTTGCTGTCTGTGCAAATATCAGCGGTTTGGTCGCGCTCGCTTAAGGCTTCCAAAATCGCTTTTTTCAGCGGTGCGCCAATGGTGAAATCCAAGGCTTTTAAGGCCGGATTCAACACCTTTAAAAATGCCTCACGATTTTTATATAATTCATCGCCCAAGCCATTTAATGCGGTAATAATGGCTTGTTGCTGCGCTGCGCCGATGGCTTCATCGGCTTTAATCTGCGCTTCGTCTTTGAGTTTTTTGCTTTTGGCTAAATTCACAAAGGCGGTTTGTTCCCACAATTTTTCAATGCGTTCCGCGCTGGCTTGGAAATTGAGTCGCAATGGACGTTCTACCGTGATTTTCAAATAAGCAAAATCTTGATTGTTGAAAATCTTGCTGTCTTTGGTTTCGGCAAAATTGGCATACAGTTTGGTAATCTCTGCGATATGCTGTTCTGATAATTCGTTGCGTTTATTGCCGAGCGATTTTTGCATTTTTTGGAAATACTGCGTGGCGTTAATCAGCTGCACTTTGCCTTGTCGTTTCGCGCTTTTCTTATTCGATAAAATCCAAATGTAGGTATAAATGCCGGTGTTATAGAACATTTGATCCGGCAGCGCGATAACGGCTTCAAGCAGGTCGTTTTCAATCACATAACGACGGATATTGCTTTCACCGCTGCCGGCATCGCCTGTAAACAACGGCGAACCGTTAAATACCACGGCAATGCGCGAGCCTTGACCGTCTTTTTCAGGCTGCTTCATTTTGCTCATCATGTGTTGCAAAAAGAGGAGCGAGCCATCGTTGATACGCGGCAGACCAGCTCCGAAACGCCCGTTAAAGCCTTTATCGGCGTATTCTTCTTTAACGTAATCTTCTTGGATTTTCCATTCCACACCAAAAGGCGGGTTGGCAAACATATAATCAAAGCGTTTGCTTGGGTGTCCATCATGCGGGGTAAAGCCGTTTCCTTTATCTTTGGCATTTTTTACCCCTAAAGTGTCGCCGTAAATAATGTTTTCGGCGGGTTCGTCTTTAATCAGTAAATCGGCGCAGCAAATGGCATAGGATTCGTTGTTATATTCTTGCCCGTATAAGCCGAGATTGATATTTTGATTAAATCCTTTTAGGGCTTTTTCAGATTCGGAAAGCATACCGCCGGTACCGCAGGTCGGGTCGTAGATTTCGCGGTACACACCAGATTTAGACAATTCTTGATGATCTTCTTCAAACGCGATATTGACCATCAGTCGGATGACTTCACGCGGGGTAAAGTGATCCCCTGCCTCTTCATTTGCTTGTTCGTTAAATTTACGAATCAATTCTTCAAACAAATAGCCCATTTGCGAGTTCGAAATGACATCAGGCGACAGTGTTAATCCGTGTGATTGCAAATCGCCGATAAAGGTTTGCAGGACTTTATACAGACGATTGGCCTCATCGAGTTTGTCGATTTCTTTTTCAAATTCAAATTTATCAAAAATATCTTTAGCTTTGTAAGAAAAACCGTTGATGTATTGAATTAAATTGGTACGGATGTGGTCAGGGTCATCCAATAAACGAGCAAGATTAAAACCGCTGACGTTATACAGCGTTTGATTGCGGTTTGAACCAATAATTGCAGTTAATTCGCGATCAAGTTGGTTATTGAAAATCTGAATCTTGGCTTTTTTCTGATTTTCTAAATTTTCTTTTTTGGCTTCATCAGTTTCTGCATTTATTTTAGCATCGAGGATACTTAACTCATTATTAAATAAAGATTGTTTTGCCTGGTACTGTGTTTTCATCGCATCTGCATGCTTAAATAAAATAGCATCAAAGCGGGCAAGCACAATCAAAGGCAACATCACACGGCGGTATTGCGGTGGACGGTAAGTCCCGCGAAGACCATTAGCGATGTTCCAGATAATTGAAACAAGAGTACTGTGATGAGGGTGTTGTTGGATATTTTCAGTATTCATGATGATTCCTTAGTTTTTCATTAAAAGTTGTTCGGCTAAAGCATTGTTGTATTCATGACGAAGTTGAACCAATTGCTCTAGGTATTGTTTTTCTCTCTGTGCGTGTAAGTGGCGTTGAATGATCTCTTTTTGTTGCGCTAGAGTGGGGGCAGCAACAGGCAGTTCTTTCACTACTCCTACCGTAGTAATTGGTAGTGAGCTGCCTCTTGATGCCGAAGAAAAATAATTTTTAGCAGCAATTGCGTTATTTAGATACCAAACCATAAATTCCGGTAAAACTGTCTCTTCTATTATATTGATGATAATAAAAGAATTACTCGCTACGACTTTATCTTCAATATCGCCTTTAAACAGGTATGCTGCTAGCTCGCCTCGTGATGTTAATAAAATAGCATTATGCGATAAATATTGTGGTTTTGAATCGTATCGCCATTCAATACCAGTCAAAAGATCAGTATCGATTTGGTGGCTTTGCTTTGATAAATCTTTGATCTGAACTGCTTTCACTTCACCATATTCCAGGTAATCAATTGATTCTCTAATGGTAAATCCAGAATTAATCTGAGCTAAATGTTTAAGTAAAATGGTTTTCATAGTTTAATTATCCACATCACAAATGTCATTGTAATTAAAGGAAATAATATTTCCTACGTAATGACTGTAATCATTAAAGGTTTTAACTTTTTCGCATTCTCTTACCTGATTAAATCTGGCTTCGCCTTTTTGGTTAGATTTATCCAAGTCTGTAACTGTTAATTCTGAATGCATAGAAAATTGGTTTTCATCAAAAACTAGCTCTAAAATAATTGAGTCACCAATGTTTAAACGTTCTAACTTAGGTTGAATGTTTCTAGCTGATTGTCTTTGTACTTTGATCATAATGACCTCTTTGACTGAAAATTGAACATTTTTTAGGATTTAACAAACATTAATCCGCATTTCTTTGCAGTAGATGGATAAGTGATTTTTTAAATCTTGTAAGTATAATACGCTTACCAGTTTTGCTTGTCAATGCACTTATTGCTCTACAGCAAAATAAATTGGCTAATTTATTATGTATTACTTGTGGATGATGTTTTAGAAGTGAAGTTATCTATGTGTATAGAGTGAATTTGTAGGAATAGAAATTAATATATAAAAAACGACCGATAAAGTGCGGTCGTTTCTTTGTGTATTTTTAATTACTCAGTTACGTAGAAAACTTGTTTTTCAAATTCGTGTTTACCGATTTTGACAGTCAGTACATATTTGCCGATTGGATCTCTACGGTCGAATGTCCAGCAGTTCATCATATATTTGCCATTTTCTAATGTTGGTCTGGTATAAGTGATGGTATGGAGTTTTTTATTTGGTGATGAAACCACTTTTGCATTCTCAATTGAACTAGTGAATTCACTTTGAGCTTGAGCTTTAAAGGTTTCACTTACCGTTGCTTTTTTACCAAAATCACCGGTTACGAGCCAACATACCTTCTCAGCTTTACTGGAACGAGAGGTTTCTTTTTTATTTAAATCAGGTGATGGCTCTTGAGTTCTATCAAATACAGAGAGGTAAATAGTGGGCTCATTTGCCGTATCTTTAGCTGTGTCTTTTGATTCTGGTGATGCAGCAAATGTGGCTGTTGAAAATAGGGTCGCAATTAAAGCGAATGTTGAGATTTTTTTCATGTTAGATTCCTTTTTATATCATTATTTTATTGAACGATCATTATACCAAGGCAGCCCATATCTGCCAGCATTAAATTGGATGAACCAAATAAGAAGGGATGAGTATTTGACGAAGGTTGTTCAAATTTTACTAAAATTTGTACTTTCTTTTTCACCCAAACCGTGTCTTTCCAGGCTAGTTCCGACACATCAATGTTGGTGTCATCTTGGCTTTCAATCACAAATTTAGCGCCTTGAATGGTGAAACCTACTGGTAGCGAGCTGTTGATGATCCAACGTTCGACGGTGTCGACTTTAGCTGAAACATCAACACGGCGCGGGTCAAAGCGTTGTTTATTGATTAAGCCATTCGTTACATCCAATTCAAAGGTGCGTTCTTGGGCGATTTTACTTTCGAGCATAGCTGTGGCATCAGTATTGAATGACTCATTCATTTTTTTGCTGAATGCAGAGATTTCGCCTTGTGGGCGAAGTTCTAAAACGGTGTTATCTGCAAAATCATTACCTGAACTGAACACATTTTTGATTTTGTCAAAGAAACCACGTTTAGCCCCAGAGATGAGCGATACGCCTTCTCCTTCGCTTAAATTAACCAATACTTCAGCACGTTCACCCGGTGCAAGAATGAGAGAATTAATCGCTTTACCTTGTGGTAAAAAGCCTAAATCTCTCGCAATGAGTAACATGTCCTGCTCGTTATCTAAACGGAGATCATAGGCTCTTGCTAGTGAGGCATTGAGCAAGCGTAAACGTACCCAGCCGCGAGGAACATCAAGATAAGGGGATTCTTGTCCATTCACAAGAAGACGATTACCGACAAAGTGCGGTTGATTTTGCTTAAATAATTGTAATCCATCGCCATTAAATTCCATGTCTTGTAAGATTAATGGGATATCGTCCACGCCATATTTATGAGGTAGCTGTGACTTTAAGCTTTGATCATCTTCAATTAACCACATCCCCACGATGCCTCGATAGGTTTGATAAGCCGAGTTAGCTAGAGTCGCCGAGCGATACCAGCAAGTCGCAGCAGGTTGCTCTATAGGGATAATTGGTGCCCAAGATTCCCCTTTCTTTAAGACTTTTGCGGCACCACCAAATAATTCGCCACTGGCTTGTAATCCCTGAATAGAGAGTGCAATGCTTTGTGGCAAATTGTTGTGATAATTGAGTTTTGCAAAGGAACCCGATTTGATACGAATAGTAGGGCCAAGATAATTGCCGTTAAAGCCCCATACACTGACGCTATGGGAGCCATCTAATTTGTAGCCGGTTTCTTCCATATTAAGAATAATTGGGCGACCACGTTTCGTTTCCATCAACGGCGGAATAGTTAATTTTTCACGGGATGCAGCTAATACCGATTGAGGTGTAGCAGCAAGTGCGGTTGAAATTGCGGTAGTTTTTAATAATTGGCGACGAGAAAGACGCAACATATTATTTTCCTTGTGCAATTTCAGCATCGAGTTCGGCGATGCGTTTTTCCATCAAATCGTGGCAGTAAGTAGCAAGTTCGCGAACATTGTCTTTTGTGTATGATGAAATATCAATCGGATCCATCATTTCACAAATTACCTTACCATTATCCCAACGATTTAAATCAATTTTGTTATGCGTCGTTGAACACACTACGGGCACGATTGGTACGCCAGCTGCAATCGCGGCATGGAATGCACCTGTTTTGAATGGCAATAAACCACGACCACGGCTACGTGTGCCTTCAGGGAACATCCAAATTGACAGATTGTCTTTATTGATACGGCGAGCAAGTTCAGTCATGGTGCTGTGTGCTTTAGAGCGATTTTCACGATCTAAGAAAATATTGCCCGTCACCCAATATAAAATACCGAAGAAAGGAATCCAAATTAGGCTTTTTTTACCCACACTCACCGTGCGAGGGAGTACCATGTAAGAGATAGTCACCATATCGAAATTATTTTGGTGGTTACCGATGTAAATACAACGCGGCATATTCTCTTTATTTTGTGGAAAACGGTGTTCTACATTTAAGCCAAATAAAGGGTATAGACGACCAAACCAGCGAGCCATAACGCCCACGTTACTTGGGTTTTTAAAACGAATAAAGGAATAGATCGTACCGAGCACACAAATTAAAATACAACAAAGTGCAACGATGAGAATTCTGGCGATTTTTAACATAGAAAATACCTAATTAAAATTTTTGGAAAGTATAGCAAATTACACAAAAATGTGTGCTAATCTAATGAAAAAAATGACGGAATAGTTATGAAACCCATTTATTTTATTGCAGATCTTCATTTAAGTGAAACGCATCCGGAATTAACCGCACTTTTTTGTGATTTTATGCAAAACCAAGCACAAGAATCGCAAGCGGTTTATATTTTGGGGGATCTTTTTGATTTTTGGATTGGTGACGATGAAACTTCACCTTTAATTTCACAAGTAAAACAGTCGATTAAAAAACTGACAGAAAAGGGCATCGCTTGTTATTTCATCCATGGTAATCGAGATTTTCTGCTAGGGAAAAAATTTGCACAAGATTGTGGTTTAACGTTATTGCCTGACTATCATTGTGTTGATCTTGGTGGTGTGAAAACCTTAATTTGTCATGGTGATACCTTATGTGTTGATGATGTGAAATATCAACAATTTCGCCGAAAAGTGCATCAAAAATGGCGACAAAGATTGTTTTTATGCTTGCCATTAAAAGTGCGGTTAAAAATTGCAGAGAAAATTCGCGCGAAGAGCAAAGAAGATAAGCAATATAAGTCGCTGGATATCATGGATGTGAATTTAGCGTTTACGGCACAAACAGTGAAAGAATTTGGCGTAGAACGGTTAATTCACGGTCATACGCATCGAGAAGCCATCCATCAGGAAAAAGGGTACACGCGAATTGTGTTAGGCGATTGGCGAAAGTATTATGCCTCCATTTTGGAAGTGACAGAAAACGGTTATCGGTTTATTTAAACAAAAAGCACAGGATTAAACCTGTGCTTTTTTGTATTAAAACATGCTGATTTTCAACCGCACTTTATTCTACGGTTACCGATTTCGCTAAGTTACGAGGTTGGTCTACGTCGGTTCCTTTAATTAATGCCACATGGTATGACAATAATTGCATAGGAACGGTGTAGAAAATTGGTGCAATAATTTCATTCACTTTTGGCATGGTGATAATTTTCATGCCTTCGCTTGGAGTGAAGCCTGCTTCTTTATCAGCGAATACATAAAGCTGACCACCACGCGCACGTACCTCTTCAATGTTTGATTTCACTTTTTCAAGCAATTCATTGTTTGGTGCAACCACAATAACCGGCATATCTGCATCGATTAAGGCTAATGGACCGTGTTTTAATTCACCCGCCGCATAAGCTTCAGCATGAATATAAGAAATTTCTTTTAATTTCAATGAAGCTTCCATTGCGATAGGGTAGAACTCACCACGACCTAAGAAAAGTGCATGGTTTTTCTCTGCGAAGTCTTCTGCTAATGCTTCGATGTCTTTATCAAACGCAAGGGCTTTTTCAACTTCAGCCGGAAGTGATTGTAACGCTTTTACAATTTCCACTTCTTGTTCATTTGAGATATTGCCTTTTACTTTACCAATTGCAGTGACTAACATTAATAATGCGGCCAACTGAGTGGTAAACGCTTTGGTTGATGCCACACCGACTTCAACGCCTGCACGTGTCATGAAGGCAAGATCAGATTCGCGTACTAAAGATGAACTTGATACGTTACAGATCGTTAAGGCTGCCATGTAACCTTTTTCTTTTGCAAGACGAAGTGCTGCAAGAGTATCCGCTGTTTCACCTGATTGAGAGATCGTCACTAACAAGCTATTTGGGCGAGTGACAAATTTGCGATAGCGGAATTCAGATGCGATTTCGACATCACAACTCACGCCAGCAAGTGCTTCAAACCAGTAACGAGCCGTCATCCCTGCATTATAAGAGGTACCACAAGCCACGATTTGAATGTGTTCAACTTTTTCTAAAATTTCTGCTGCGCCATTGCCAATAGCATCCACAATCACGTTGTTATGAAGGATACGACCTTCCATGGTGTTGATTAATGCATTTGGTTGCTCATAGATTTCTTTTTGCATGAAATGGCGGAATTTGCCTTTTTCGGCTGCATCATTTTCAAGGTTAGACTCGTGCACTTCACGTTCTACTTTTTGACCATTCGCATCGTAAATATCCACGGTACGACGTGTGATTTCTGCGATATCGCCTTCTTCTAAATAGATGAAACGACGTGTTACGCTTAAGAGCGCAAGTTGGTCAGATGCAAGGAAGTTTTCACCAATTCCTAAACCAATTACTAACGGGCTGCCTGAACGCGCAGCAACTAAATGTTCGGGATGTTCACGATCTAACACCACCATACCGTACGCACCAGTAAGTTGTTTTACGGTTTTTTGTACTGCTTCAAGAAGATTTGAGGCTGTACGCATTTCCCAGTTAACAAGGTGTGCAATTACTTCGGTATCGGTTTGAGAATTAAACACATAACCACGTGATTTAAGTAATTCACGTAATTCTTCGTGATTTTCGATGATACCGTTATGGACGACAGCAAAGTTACCTGAAGTATGCGGATGAGCATTGGCTTCAGACGGTTCACCATGAGTTGCCCAACGCGTGTGAGCAATCCCTGTACCACCGATTAATGGTTTTACTGCAACGGCTTCATCAAGGGCTTTTACTTTACCTAAGCAGCGCACGCGGTGTAATTCATGGTTTGGATCCACGACAGCAACACCTGCAGAGTCATAACCACGATACTCTAAGCGGTGTAAACCATTAATTAAAATTTCTGCTACATCACGTTGTGCTACCGCACCAACAATACCACACATAGTTTTTCCTTATTTAATAAAATTAAAAGTCTTGTTTTTCTGACCGCATTTTATGTCACATCCACACAAATTACTTCCACGCCTTGCGCCACTATGGCTTCTTTGTCGGCCTGAGATAATTTGTTATCGGTAATCAGCACATCAATTTGCTGCCAGGTTAATTCCACATTTGGCATTTTTCTGCCAATTTTTTGTGATTCCACCATCACAATCACTTCACGAGATACTTCAGCCATCACTTGGCTTAAGCGAACTAACTCATTAAATGTTGTTGTACCACGTTCTAAATCAATGCCATCGGCACCAATAAATAATTGGTCAAAATCATAAGAACGTAGCACTTGCTCGGCAATATTGCCTTGGAAGGATTCGGAACGTGTGTCCCAAGTGCCTCCCGTCATTAAGAGTGTCGGTTCATTTTCGAGTGAACGTAATGCGGTGGCCACCGAAAGCGAATTCGTCATCACAACCAAGCCTTGCTTGCGATTAAGCTGTTTAATCAAGGCGGCGGTTGTGCTGCCACTATCTACAATAATGCGATTGTGATCACGAATACGTTCTGCAGCTGCCTTTGCTAAGACTAACTTTCGTTGCGAAAGTTCATCATCTTGTTCTTCTTCGATGATTTCTTGTGGCATTAAAATGGCACCACCGTATTTACGAAGAAGAAAACCATTACTTTCCAATGCAGTGAGATCTTTTCGAATCGTCACTTCAGAGGTATCAAATAACTGTACAAGCTGTTCTACACTGACTTCACCTTGTTCTTGCAGTAGCTGCATAATGGCATGTCTGCGTTGTTGGGTATTTCGGTGTTGAATGTTTCGTTTCATTATTTATATTCCATAATAAGTTTCGGTTCGGAATTATATCGGCAAAATAATGATTGTAAAGCTAAAATTTAGGCAACAAAAAACCCTGACAAAGCAGGGTTCAATTAAAATTCGTTTTAAG
Source organism: Parahaemophilus parainfluenzae (assembly GCA_916050345.1). Classification (GTDB taxonomy): domain Bacteria; phylum Pseudomonadota; class Gammaproteobacteria; order Enterobacterales; family Pasteurellaceae; genus Haemophilus_D; species Haemophilus_D parainfluenzae_AA. The sequence goes on from CAJZKN010000026.1 coordinate 14,309, forward strand.
ACCAATTATTTGATTGCGTCTTTTAATGCTTTACCAGATACGAATGCTGGAACTTTAGATGCTGCAATTTTGATTTCTGCACCAGTTTGTGGGTTACGGCCAGTACGTGCTGCACGTTTGTTCACTTTGAATGTACCGAAACCGATTAATTGAACAGGTTCACCTTTTTTAAGGCTGCCAGTGATAGCGGCTAAAGTAGCTTCTAATGCAGCTTTAGCTTGTTTTTTGTTTAATTCAGCTGCACTTGCAATTGCATCGATTAAATCTGTTTTGTTCATAAATTTGTACCTTCTGTTAAATTAAAATTGACTCTATTCAAATAAGCGTAGCTTTTAACTGCTACGGCTTGGGCAAGTCTAATCTAACTGAGCGGGAAATAAAAGCCCGATTTGCAAAATTTGTGACAAATCTCACGTTATTGCTCAATTTTTATACCAATATTGGAGATTCCCTCCTGTTTGATCTCGTTTCGGAGGGATAAAATCAGGTCTACATCGCGTTTTTCACAGTCTTTGAGTAAGCGATAGATTTGCCATTGAAGGTCAAGTTCTTCTTCAATTTCTTCACGGCTTTTTAGTTCGCTCTCAGAAAGATCACGATTTTCTTGTGTCTCTAATAAAGAACAAACCGTACCTAACGAAATTTGGCTGATTTGAATCGCTTTTTCTAGGGTCTCACCTGCGATAATTGCATGCAATAATTCACCTAACGCTTCACAAGCATCGAGAGCGGGTACCACACCAAAGAAGTCATAATCATTCACATCAGGAATAATCTCTTCGAGCTTCTCTAATTGGTTTTCGAAATTGATTTTCGCCCCTTTAACGGTTAGAAATTCCCACACTAAATTTAAAATGTTGTGATAGGTCTTTTCTGCTTGCTCCTGTTCGGTCATTTGACAAAACAGGGCAAAGTTCGGTGCCATGCGTTCGCATAAGCAAGCCATAAAGGTCAGATGTTGCCAGCTTTCAACATTTTCGAGGCGCTTGTGAATTGGATTTCGCATTTTTTTCTCGCTTATTTATGATAGGCTTTTGAGAATTCATGAATGGCATCCACGAAGATTTTTGGTGCACTTTCTGGCACATCTTGGTGGATTCCATGACCTAAGTTAAATACATGGCCACTGCCTTGTCCAAAATCAGCTAAAATTGACTGCACTTCTTGCTCAATACGCTCTGCTGGTGCATATAACACGCTTGGATCCATATTGCCTTGTAGTGCCACTTTATGGCCCACACGCGCTTTCGCATCAGCCAAATTAACTGTCCAGTCTAATCCTAGCGCATCACAGCCTGTATTAGCCATGGCTTCTAACCATAACCCGCCGCCTTTAGTAAATAAGGTTACCGGTACTTTACGACCATCGTGTTCACGAATTAAGCCATCAACGATTTTATGCATATATTGCAGAGAGAAGTCTAAATATTCACGATGACCTAACACACCGCCCCAGGTATCAAACACCATAACCGCTTGTGCACCCGCTTTGATTTGAGCGTTTAAGTATAAGATCACGGAATCCGCTACTTTATCTAATAAAAGATGTAAGGTTTGCGGTTCGGCATACATCATTTTTTTGATTTTATTGAAGGTTTTGCTGCTACCACCTTCAACCATATACGTTGCCAGTGTCCACGGGCTACCAGAGAAACCAATCAGTGGCACTTCGCCTTTTAGTTCGCGACGAATTGTGCGCACAGCATTCATCACATATTGAAGTTCGCCTTCAGGATCAGGAATCGGTAAATTTTCGACCGCACTTTTGTTTTCAATTGGATGAGCAAATTTCGGGCCTTCACCTGCACCAAAACTTAAGCCTAAGCCCATTGCATCAGGAATAGTTAAAATATCTGAGAACAAAATAGCCGCATCTAAAGCATAGCGACGAAGTGGTTGTAAGGTGACTTCGCAAGCTAAATCCGCATTACGGCAAAGAGACATAAAATCGCCCGCTTCTGCACGTGTTGCTTTATATTCAGGCAAATAGCGTCCCGCTTGGCGCATCATCCATACGGGGGTCATATCCACAGGTTCACGTAATAAGGCTTTTAAATAACGATCATTTTTTAATTCAGACATGGACTTTCCTTTATTTATTTTGTTCCGCTTTGCAAAGCTCAAGCGTAGCATTAATTAATTTGAGTGCGATAGTACCTGTTGGTGGTAATTCTGGCAAGGGGGCAGTGCTAGAAAACCATTGTGCATCATGCAGTTCTGTTTCTTGCAGTTGAATTTCTCCGCTGTCGTAATCAGCTAAAAAGCCCACCATTTGTGAATTAGGGAATGCCCAAGGTTGGCTACCGAAATAGCGAATATTTTTAATGCGAATACCGGTTTCTTCAAACACTTCGCGGCGAACCGCATCTTCAAAGGTTTCGCCCACTTCCACAAAACCAGCTAGCGTGGTGTACATCCCCGCTTTGCCAGGCGTGTAATGGCGTTTATGGTTGGCTAATAAAATCTCTGTACCACGGCGAACGGCGACAATAATCGAAGGGCAAATAACCGGATAAGTACGATAGCCGCAACTTGTGCATTGAACCGCTAGCTCATCGTGAGTTTGTTCCGCTTTTTGACCGCACTTTCCGCAGAATTGGTGGGTTTTCAAAAAATGATTGATTTCCACGCCTCGGCTTAATAAATGAAAATCTTCAGTCGGTAATGACAACAAACTCCGTAAGGAAAGGTATTCTCGTTCATCTTGATCATTTTCTGCCACAAGCCATAAAGGTTGTGATTTCCATTTCCCGAGCAACATCGCTTTTTGCGTCGTGAGGCCGAGTTCCTTTGCTGTTCCAAAAGGCAGATCATTTTCCTGCCAATAAAGCGTCGATCCTTTGGTGAGCAGCCAATATCCCTGATCTTCAGGCTGAATTGCATTCATATTTTTCTCTTTTTGTTTCAAAAGTGCGGTCATTATAAAAGGGATTTTTCGGAAAAACGAATTTAATTTCTGTGACAAAAATAGCTAGTCAGTTTTCGTTGTGCTACAGTAGTAACCTGTTTTTCTCTTTAAAGTTAGGAATGACAAATGTCTTTTTTCTCTTTTGCTTTTTTAGAAAATGCGATGTCTTTTGAAGGTTATTTTAAATATATCGCCATTTTTGTCTCGTTAGGTGCATTGCTTGTGGTGACAAGCTTATATTTACGTCATCGGTTACAAACCAAATATCGCGATCTCAGTATTATCTTTCTTTTATTAATTATTTTCTTGCTCGGTGTGCAATATAAGCAATATGAGCAAAATGAAGTCTATGCAGCTGATATCTCTCGCGTGGTGACATTTTTAAATTCGGTGAAAGATAGTCAAAATTTACAGAAAGAAGATATTCGTACCAATAGCCGTACATTAATGAACGGCATGATTTTAAATATTCGGGATCAGTATTTCGAAGTCCATTTTAATAATGATTTTTCAGCGTATACCTTATCCCCAATTAACTTAGTAAACCCTAATGTTACTGTGATTGATAAGGAGGATAAATAATGGATGGCTACACATTATTAGGCTTGAAATTGGCCATGGGTATTATTGGACTGGTACTCCAAATTAACTTAATGGGAAAAGGTAACCTTGCACCGACTTCCGCGATGGATCAGGTACAAAACTATGTGCTAGGTGGCATTATTGGTGGTGTGATTTATAGCGATAGTATTGGGGTATTCCAGTTCTCTCTCGTGCTCGTGCTTTGGACATTATTGGTTTTTACCCTCCGTTTTATCAAAAATCATAACAAATTAGTTAAATCTTTGATTGATGGTAAACCAATTCAGGTGATTTCAAACGGCAAGGTAAAAACTGCTGAATGTATGAAAAACAGTATTACTGCTAATGACCTCATGTTTAAGTTACGTGCTGCCGGTATTTATGAAATCAAAACGGTTAAACGTGCGGTATTTGAACAAAATGGACAACTTTCGATTATTCGATACGGTGATGATGATTTACGTTATCCATTAATTATTGATGGACAATTAGATGATGATGTTTTAGACATTATTGATCGTGATGAAGAATGGGTTAAAGCTGAGTTAGAAAAACAGGACATGACGATTGAGCAAGTGTATATTGGCGAATACTTGAATGGTCAGTTAGTGGCACATGTATATGAAAACAAATAAAAGAGACCGCACCTTAAAAGTGCGGTCTTTTTTTCGCTCATTTTAACCGACAACAAAAGGTAAATAACCCGCTCGGATGGCAAAAGGAATTGAAGTAATCATCACGCCAAGCACTAATACGATCACTAACAATGCTTTCCCACCCCATACGCGGTATGGTAAGTTTGGATGAATTGAGCGTGCTTTCCAAACTAATGCTACCGGTAAAACCACTGCGTAGAACGCGAACATTTGACCGGCGTAACCTAGTGCGAGAATAAAACCTTCTGGATAGAAAAGGGAGAAAAGCACCGGTGGAATAAAGGTCATTAAACCTAATGAAATACGCCCTGCATGAATATTAAAGGATTGCTTGAGCAAGTCTTCAATACATTCTAATAAACCTAATGCCACCCCTAAGAATGAAGTGACCAATGCTAAAGTGGAGAAGGTTTTTACCGCATTCGCAATAATTGGGCTTTGGGTGATTTCTAAGGTTGCTTTCACCAAGCCATTTAACGTGGCGTCTTCACGTAAAATTTGTAAAAACTCATTTTGGCTGAGTAAGCCGTGCGTAGAAAGTTGCCATAAAAAGTAAGCAAATAACGTGATGCCAGAACCCACTAAAATCGCAATGCGTAAGGATTTCACATTACCGTCTAAGTATTTATTTAAACTTGGAATGGAACCGTGGAAACCAAATGCCGTGAAAAATACAGGGCTTGCAGAAATAATTAAAGCGTTATCAATTGGCATCGCCATTAAGTTATCAAATTTGATGTTCGGTAGCATTAACGCGAGCACTAAGATAAAAGCAGCAATCATCACAAAGAATAACACGCGATTGATTTTATCCACACTGTGTGTGCCGATGACAATAAAACTGCCGAAGAAAATGGTGAATACAAGCACCGCGATTTTGTTCATGGTGTCTTTATCGCCCATGGCTGGGAGTAAATCCAGTAATAAGGAACCACCACCACTCACATAAGCAGCAATTAAGGCATACAAGAAGACAATTAAAACCGCGGTGGAAATAATTCTGCCTGCTTTACCAAAATATTGTGCAGCAAGTGTGCCGATTCCCGCATCGCTGTCCGCCGTTTGATACAGTTCCACGAATAACAATGCGGTGAAAGTGAGCACCGCCCACAAGCCAATTAATAAGAAAACCGTCGCCGTTAAGCCAATCCCTGCTGAGGTGAGAGGCATTGCCAACATCCCCGCACCAATCATGGTTCCAGCTACAAGCAAGGTACTTCCCACAGTCTTGTTCATTTTACTTTCCTTTGATTGTAATAATAAATTTACGATGATTGTATTTTAATCTTTACAGTATGTAAAGTAGAGAAAACAAAATTCTTCTACAAAATGTACGGTAGAAATGACCGCACTTTCCCGATAAAATAGCCGGCAAATCAATTAAGACGAGAGACAATAGTAGGAGAGCGCTTATGATTTATAGTATGACAGCCTTTGCACGCCTTGAAATCAAGAAAGATTGGGGCGATGCAGTTTGGGAAATTCGTTCGGTTAACCAACGTTATTTGGAAAACTTTTTCCGCTTGCCAGAGCAATTCCGTGGTTTGGAAAATGCTTTGCGTGAGAAACTTCGTCAAAATCTCACTCGCGGTAAAATTGAATGCTCATTGCGTATTGATAGCAAAAAACAAGCAGCGGCTGAACTCAATTTAAATAAAGAGTTGGCGAATCAAGTTATTCAATCTTTACAATGGATTAAAGCACAAGCTGGCGAGGGTGAAATCAATTTAGCAGATGTATTGCGTTATCCTGGCGTGGTGGAAGCGGCTGAGCAAGATTTAGATGCTATCAGTCAAGATTTGTTGACAGCTTTTGATGAGTTGTTGGTGGAATTTATTGCAATGCGTGGCCGTGAAGGCGAGAAACTACAAGCCATTATTCAACAACGTCTTGATGGCATCACCGTTGAAGCCGAAAAAGTGCGGTCACAAATGCCGGCGGTTTTACAATGGCAGCGTGAACGTTTATTGCAACGTTTTGAAGAAGCGAAGATTCAACTTGATCCACAACGTGTCGAACAAGAAATGATTTTATTGGCGCAACGTGTGGATGTGGCGGAAGAATTAGATCGTCTGCAAATGCATGTGAAAGAAACCAACAATATCTTGAAAAAAGGTGGGGCAGTGGGTCGTAAACTAGATTTTATGATGCAAGAGCTCAATCGTGAATCTAACACGTTGGCATCAAAATCCATTAATGCCGATATCACCGCTTCCGCCGTGGAATTAAAAGTATTAATCGAACAAATGCGTGAGCAAATTCAAAACCTTGAATAGGAAAAATCATGGCAACATTTATTTCATTAAACCACTATGATTTGGTGGAAGTGGTGGGCGTGGATGCGGAGAAATATCTGCAAGGCCAATTAACTTGTGATGTGGTGCATTTAGCAGCTGGCGCTTCAACGCTTACAGCGCATTGTGATCCTAAAGGCAAAATGAATTCCTTATTCCGCTTAATTAAGCTTTCAGCTGAGCAGTTTTTGATTTTAATGCCGAAAGCTTTATTGGCTCCACTCGATCATTTAAAAAAATATGCGGTGTTTTCAAAAGTGACCTTTCAAGTATTGGATTGGCAAATTGTCGGCTTGATTGGTGAAAAGTGCGGTCGAATTTACGCGCAGATTCAATTAGATATTGATGAAAACCGTGCAATTTTGATCAATCCAACACCGTTAGATGTCACTTTTAATGGCGATGAAAATCAATGGCTTTGTGCGGATATTCAAGCGGGCTTACCAAGCTTGAGTGTGGAAACACAAAATGAATTTATCCCGCAGGCATTAAATCTACAAGCTATCGAACAAGCGATTTCTTTTACTAAAGGCTGTTATATCGGGCAAGAAACTGTCGCACGAGCCAAATACCGTGGCGCCAATAAGCGTGCGATGTATGTGCTTTCGGGGGAAACCACGGTTACACCGAAAATCGGCAGCGAAATTGAAATGCAGTTAGAAACAGCTTGGCGTAAAACTGGCACTATCGTAAGTGCGGTCAATTTTGACGGCGTTTTATGGTTACAGGTGGTAATGAATAATGATTTAGAAGAGGGGGTTCATTTCCGTTTACCTGAAGATGGAACTGTTCTGAAAATTGAACCATTACCTTATTCTATCAATAGCTAAAAAGCGATTTAGTCATCGATGCTTTATAAGCATCATTAATGATGAAAAGAGAGAACCGCAATGTTCTCTCTTTTTTTATTTTTTTAAAATCCGCTATAATTCTGAAAAACTCA
>CAJZKN010000027.1:0-21129 GCA_916050345.1 Parahaemophilus parainfluenzae
TAGATTGGGATCTTAATGAATTACAACGCCAGTTGTCAGATTGTGAATTTCATCCTTGTGGTTCACAAGATCAAAGTAAATTTGGTTGGGCAAATCCCTTGAAAGGTAGCGAGTTATTGTATTTTTCAGTGGGTAAACACATTTTGTTAGTTGCGAAAAAAGAAGAAAAAATGTTGCCGGCGAATGTGGTGAAACGTGAATTAGATGAACGCATTGAAAGCCTTGAGCAAAAAGAAAACCGTAAATTGAAGAAAACGGAAAAACAAACGTTAAAAGATGATGTAGTGATGAATTTATTGCCACGCGCATTCACTAAAAATCAGCAAACTTCCGTATGGATTGATACGGAGAACAACCTTGTGCATGTCGATGCGGCATCCAGTAAACGAGCAGAAGATGCCTTGGCGTTATTACGTAAATCACTTGGTTCGTTACCCGTTGTACCCTTAGCTTTTGCAAATGAACCTTCGACCATTTTAACGGATTGGATTGTGCAGGAAAAAATCCCGCATTGGTTGGTAGCATTAGAAGAAGCTGAACTACGAGGAAGCCAAGAAGACAGTGTGATCCGTTGTAAGAAACAGCCTTTGGAAAATGAGGAGATTCTCGCGCTTTTACAAGATGGTAAAAAAGTGGTGAGCAAGCTCGCATTGGAGTGGGAAGATACGCTGACGTTTGTATTTAATGAAGATTGCACGCTCAAACGTTTAAAATTTGCTGATGCGGTGCGTGAGAAAAATGCGGATATTTTAAAAGAAGATTATACGCAACGCTTTGATGCTGATTTTGTATTAATGACAGGTATTTTATCTAAACTGACCGAAAACTTACTCGATGAGTTTGGTGGTGAGAAAGTCAGATTAGGCTAGTTTTAATCATGAAATAAAAAGGCGAACATCATGTTCGCCTTTTGTTTGTTTAAAAGTGCGGTCAAATTTCCGCACGTTTTTAATTAGTGTGTGCTTGTACTGGTTGTGGTACGGTTTGCACGTTTACGATCGTTTTCCGTTAAAAGTTTTTTACGGATACGGATCGATTCAGGTGTTACTTCCACTAACTCGTCGTCATCGATAAACTCGATGGCTTGTTCAAGTGTAAATTTCACCGGCGTGGTTAAGACGATTGCATCATCTTTACCTGATGCACGCATATTGGTGAGTTTTTTACCTTGTAAACAGTTTACGGTTAAGTCATTTGTACGGCTGTGAATACCGATGATTTGACCCTCGTAAACCTCTACGTTAGCTTCGATCATTAATTTACCACGCTCTTGTAAACCAAATAGTGCATAAGCTAATGCTTTACCGGTTGCGTTAGAAATTAATACACCGTTTTTACGTTGACCGATTTCACCTGGTTTGATCTCATCGTAGTGATCGAAGCTGGAGTAAAGTAAACCAGTACCTGACGTCATGGTCATGAATTCACCACGGAAACCGATTAAGCCACGGCTTGGGATGATGTATTCTAAACGTACACGACCTTTGCCATCTGGCATCATGTCACGAACTTCACCTTTACGGATACCTAATGCTTCCATGACAGAGCCTTGGTGTTGTTCTTCTACGTCGATAGTCACTTGTTCGTAAGGCTCTTGTTTTTTGCCGTTGATTTCACGGTAGATTACTTTAGGACGAGAAACCGCAAGTTCATAACCTTCACGACGCATATTTTCAATTAATACAGAAAGGTGTAATTCACCACGACCCGAAACACGGAATTCATCTGGGTTTGGCGTCTCTTCTACGCGTAATGCCACGTTGTGAACTAATTCTTTGTTTAGGCGTTCAAGAATTTGACGAGAAGTCACATATTTACCTTCTTGACCCGCAAACGGAGAGGTGTTTACACAGAAGAACATGGTTACGGTTGGTTCATCAACAGTTAATGACGGTAAGGCTTCAACGGCGTTGATATCACAAATGGTATCCGAGATATTTAATTCACCTAAACCCGTAATCGCGATGATATCGCCTGCGTAAGCAACATCTTCTTCATAACGTTGTAAACCAAGGTGACCTAATACTTGACCCACACGGCCTTGACGAGTTTTACCTTCGCCATCAATGATAGTCACTGGCTGATTTGGTTTGATAGCACCACGTTTGATACGGCCGATACCGATAACACCCACATAGCTGTTATAGTCTAGTTGGGAAATTTGCATTTGGAATGGGGCATCAAGTTCCACTTTTGGCGGTTCAACGTGTTGAACAATCGCTTCAAATAATGGGGTCATATCTTCCGCTAAATCTTCGTGTTCAAGACCTGCGACACCATTTAATGCAGAAGCATAGATAATAGGGAAGTCTAATTGCTCATCGGTTGCACCAAGGTTAACGAATAAATCGAAAACTTGATCCACCACCCAATCAGGACGTGCACCAGGACGGTCAACTTTGTTGATAACTACGATTGGTTTTAAACCGTGAGCAAAGGCTTTTTGTGTCACGAAACGTGTTTGTGGCATCGGACCGTCAAAGGCATCTACTACTAAAAGTACAGAATCCACCATAGAAAGTACACGTTCTACTTCACCACCGAAGTCAGCGTGTCCTGGGGTATCTACGATGTTAATGCGATAACCATTCCAGTTAATTGCGGTATTTTTTGCAAGAATGGTAATACCACGTTCTTTTTCAAGATCGTTTGAGTCCATTACGCGTTCATCAACATCACCACGAGTTGATTCAAATGTACCAGATTGTTGAAGGAGTTTGTCAACGAGGGTGGTTTTACCATGGTCAACGTGAGCGATAATTGCGATATTGCGCAATTTGTTAATATCAATGTCGTTTTTCATTTATTACGTTCTTAAAGTTTAAGTTTTGTAGGGTGGAATTTTAATGCCACCGAATAGTCCAAGTAGTTTGAATTAGTGAGTAAACTCACCCTACGAGAATCTCGAAAGGGCAAAAATTATACACGATATTTCGCTGTTCTGCTATGCCAAGGGATAAAATAAATCTTATGAAAAAAGCAAGCGATTGCGTTATAATGCTCTTTTAATTTTATTAAAGATTATACACATAGCAAAATAGAGGACTCCTTATGCCAAATGCAAATGCAATTGCCAACGTATTCAAATTGATCGAAGAGAACGATATTAAGTTCGTGCTACTTCGTTTCACCGACATTAAAGGTAAAGAACACGGTGTTTCCATCCCAGTTAGCCTTGTCGATGAAGATATGTTTGAAGATGGCAAAATGTTCGATGGCTCTTCTGTTGAAGGTTGGAAAACCATTAACAAAGCCGATATGCTTTTAATGCCAATCGCTGAGACTGCAGTAGTCGATCCATTTGCGCAGATCCCAACACTTTCAATTCGTTGTAGCGTTTATGAGCCAACAACCATGCAAAGCTATGATCGTGATCCGCGTTCAATCGCTATTCGAGCTGAAAACTATATGCGTTCAACAGGCGTTGCAGATCAGGCATTCTTTGGTCCAGAACCTGAGTTCTTCCTATTTGATGATGTACGTTTTGATGTATCAATGAACCGTGCTTCTTTCGCCATTGATGACATTGAAGCCGCTTGGAACACTAATAAAAAATATGAAGGCGGTAACAATGCTTATCGTCCATTGAAGAAAGGTGGTTATTGTGCGGTGGCACCAATTGATACAGCTCATGATATTCGTTCTGAAATGTGTTTAATTTTAGAGGAAATGGGCTTAGTCATCGAAGCTCATCACCATGAAGTTGCAACAGCAGGTCAAAACGAAATTGCAACGAAATTCAACAGCTTAACCTTAAAAGCGGATGAAACACAAATCTATAAATATGTGGTGCAAAACGTTGCATTAGAACACGGCAAAACCGCTTGCTTTATGCCGAAACCAATTACGGGTGATAATGGTTCAGGTATGCACTGTAATATGTCATTAAGCAAAGATGGCAAAAACATTTTCCAAGGTGATAAGTATGCAGGTCTTTCTGAAACCGCACTTTATTACATCGGCGGTATCATTAAGCATGCAAAAGCATTAAATGCTTTCACTAACCCAAGTACTAACTCATACAAACGTTTAGTGCCTGGTTTTGAAGCGCCAGTTTTATTAGCTTACTCTGCAAGTAACCGTTCTGCGTCAATTCGTATCCCGGCAGTAACCAGCCCGAAAGCAATCCGTATTGAAGCGCGTTTCCCAGATCCAATGGCAAACCCATATCTTGCTTTCGCTGCATTATTAATGGCAGGTCTTGATGGTGTGGTGAACAAAATTCATCCAGGTGATGCAATGGATAAAAATCTTTACGATCTTCCACCAGAAGAATTAAAAGATATTCCAGCAGTAGCAAGCTCATTAGAAGAGGCATTGAATTCATTAGAAAAAGACTATGAATTCTTAACGCAAGGTGGTGTCTTTACGAAAGACTTTATCGAAGCATTTATTAATATTAAACGTAAAGAAGTAGAACGTTTAAATATGACGCCACATCCGGTTGAGTTTGAGATGTATTATGCTTAATTAATATATAATCAATTGATTTTTAAATATAAAAGATATCACCTTTAAAGTGATATCTTTTTTTATTTATATTGATAATTTATAGTGTTATTACAGTTGGTCATTGTTCATTAAGATTATTTTAATTCCCTTGTTAGAGTAGGGGAACTCAGGTAGAATGCGGTGAATTTATAGAATGTTCAATTGACCTGAAAGGATTAATAATGAGTGATAGTCGTTATCAAAAAATAAATGAGTCAGATGAGATTAATTTGATTGAATTAATTAAAAATCTATGGAAGAAAAAACTATGGATTATTTTATCTGCCTTCGTTTGTACCGCCATTGCGGCAGGCTATGCTTTTACAGCCAAAGAACAATGGACATCTAAATCGGTAGTGATTCCGCCTAAAGTCGCTAATTTAGGTGATTATTTATCATTCCGTAGTGAATATGCATCAATTCTAGATATTAAAGATTTCTCACAAGATAAAGTTTCAGAAGCAGTATTTAATGACTTTAAAACAGCTTTATTTTCACGTAGTTTGAAAGAGGCATTCTTTTCTCAATCAAAATGGTTTAACACTTATGCCGCTAAAAATACTAATTCCGAAGAGGCTAAACAGAAGCTTTTATCTAATTTGGTTGATAAAAATCTGATTGTTACCATACCAGAGCCTAAAAAAGATCCAAATTCAATTGGTGTAAATGTTAGTTTTGCTGCTGAGACACCAAAAGAAGCACAGGATGTATTATTAGACTACATCCAATTTGTAAACCAATGGGTGCTTGCTGAAAATAAAAAAGACTTTCTAGCGAATATTGATTTGGTGCTTAGTGGATTAGATGTTCAGAAAAACAAGATTGAACGAGATACAGAAACTGTGCGTCAAATTCAGTTAGAAAACCTTACAAGGGCATTAGATATCGCAAAATCAGCAGGGATTAAAGATTATTCAAAATCTTTAGGTGGTAATGTAAGCGTACCAGAAGTATTGTTAGGTGATGCGAAGGTGCCATTTAGTGATTCAAAACTCAGTGATGGCTCATATTTATTTATGTTGGGGGAAAAGTACTTACAAGCTCAGGTTGATACCTTGAAAAATGCACCTTTAGTCTATCCTCTGAATTATTATAATATTGAAAAACAAGCTAACTTATTAAATGTATTAGAGAAAAAAGTAGAGAAAGAAGGTGCTGTCAGCGGATATTATTATTTAAGTGAGCCTGACTATCCAGTTCAACGTGATTGGCCTAAGCGATTGATTTTACTTATTGTAGGATTTGTTTTTGGTGTAGTACTTTCATCATTAATCATTTTAGCTAGAGAAGTGTTTTCAAATAAGGCATAAATATGAAAGATATTAAAATTATTATTGCTACACACAAACAACATTTTATGCCATCAGATGATATGTATCTGCCATTACATGTAGGTAAATCAGGGAAAGAAGAACTTGGTTATCAGGGCGATGATACTGGCGATAATATTTCCGCTAAAAATCCTAATTTTTGTGAACTAACAGGACTTTATTGGGCGTGGAAAAATTTACCTAATGATTATTTAGGTTTAATTCATTATCGTCGTTTTTTTAGTGTAAAAAGCCGTGCTGAGCGTAAAAAGAATCCTTTGGAAACACTCTATCTAACACACGAAGAAGCGAGTCACTTATTAAGCCAATATGATGTAATCGTACCAAGTAAACGCAATTATTACATTGAAACGCTTTATTCACATTATGCGAATACCTTACATGCCGAGCATTTAGTTGTAACTCGTGAAATTATTGCCGAAAAGTGCGGTGAATTTTTAGGAAGTTTTGATGCGGTAATGAAACAGCGTGGTGGCTATATGTTTAACATGTTCATAATGTCTAAAGAATTAGTGAATGATTACTGCAGTTGGTTATTCCCCATTTTATTTGAATTGGAAAAACGTATTCCGGCGGAACAATATTCAACATTCCATGCACGTTTTTATGGACGTGTCAGTGAGTTGTTATTCAATGTTTGGTTAAAACAATATTCTCAATCTAAGCCATTAAAAGTGAAAGCAATTCCATTTGTCTATGGCGAGAAAATTAATTGGTTGAAGAAAGGCTTTGCCTTTTTAAGTGCAAAATTTTTTGGCAAAAAATACGAAAAGAGTTTTTAAAAAATGAAAAAGCAGCTTTCTTTAGATGAAATTAAACAAGTTGAATTACAAATTCTAATCGAATTTCGTCGGATTTGTGATGCTCTTGGATTGAGATATTATCTTTCAGGTGGCACATTGCTTGGCGCTATTCGTCATAAAGGCTTTATTCCTTGGGATGATGATATTGACTTAGCAATGCCTCGCAGTGATTTTAATAAGTTGATTGAATTTAGTCGTAGTTATCAAAGTGATACTTATAAATTCTTATTTTTTAGTCAGAGTGGAACTTTGTTGCCTTATGCTAAATTTGTGAATGTCAAAACACACATTGATACTAAATATGCAGAAGATGAAATGCAGCAACATCTGTGGCTAGATATTATGCCAATGGATGGTTTACCTGAAGATCTAAATGAAGTTGCTAGAATTTATAAGAAAGCAGAGTACTATCGAAAAATTATTGGTTTATGTAATGCTAAATTAGGTGAAGGAAAAAGTGCGGTCAAAAAATTAGCCAAATATGTACTTAAACCTTTAGCTTTAATTTATGGTAAAGATCGCGCTATCAATCATTTAAATAACTTAGCCATGAAATATGATTATGATTCTGCAAAATATGTAGGAGCCATAACATGGGGGCTTTATGGGGCTTCAGAAAGAATGCTAAAAGCTGAAGTTGATCAAACGACAGAAATTACGTTTGAAAACAATAAATTTTCAACATTTAGCTGCTGGGATTCATACCTGAAAGGACTATACAAAGATTATATGAAGCTTCCTCCAGTGGAAAAACGCATTAATCATGAAATGATCGCTTGGATTGAGAATGAGTAATATAAAATTAAGTCTAATTTTTTGTTGTTATAATGTATCTAAGTATTTAGATGAAGTTTATAAATGGTTATGTGAGCAACCTTATCAAAATATAGAAGTTATTTTTGTTGAAGATTGTGCAACTGATGATACTAAAGAAAAGTTATTCTCATTAATTCAAGATCCTAGGATGAGAATTATTGAAAATGCTAAAAATTTAGGATTATCAGAGAGCCGAAATGTAGGCTTGAAATATGCCACTGGTGATTATGTTGGTTTTCCTGATCCTGATGATATTTTTGATCTGAATTGGTTACCTGAAATTGCTAAAATAGCAGAGGAATATAGCCCAAAAGTTATTATTACAGGAATGCGAGAGGATTATGAAAATAATGATAAATTGGAGTATTCTAAAAATATCATAAGCTCATATTCTGGTTATATTGATGAAAATAATTTTTCTTCTTTAATTGATTTGGAAAATACTTTCTTATTTGGATATATGAATAATAAATTCTACGATAGAAAGTTTTTAGTGGAAAAGAAATTTTATTGTAAGCCACTAGCGTTAAAAGAAGATTTTGAGTTTAACATAAATGTATTTAATTTTGTTGATAACTTTTATATCTTAAATAAACCATACTATTTTTATAAAAAAAGAAGAAATGGAAATTCATTAACCTCTAAATTTGTGCCGGATTATTTTGAAATTCATCTTAATTCAGTCTTAATGTTTAAGGAACTTCTTGAACGTAAAGGTGGATTATCAGATCCCGCTAAAAGTTTATTGGTGGATAGATTTTTCAGATATTTTGTATCAGCAGTTGAAAGAAACAGCAATCAGCAAGCCAATTTAAGTTTTACCCAACAAAAAGATTGGATCAAAAATGTAATTGAATCGGATAAACGAATTTCTTGGTTTTTGGAAAATAAACGTTTTATGCGTTCTAAGTTGAAGTTTTTACCTATTTTAGTGAATTTGAAAGCCTATGCAAGTATTGCTTTGTTAGGGCATTTGGTGAAATACATAAAGCAATATGCCGCCAACTTTTTCACAAAATTGAAGTAAAATTGAGGTTATTTTATGCAAAAAATTCTTACTATTACCATCCCTTCTTATAATGTGGAAGCTTATATTGCAGCAACATTAGATACAATGGTAACAATCAATAATTTAGATTTGTTAGAAATTTTAGTCGTTAATGATGGTTCAAAAGACAATACTGTTGCTGTAGCACAACAATATGTAGATAAGTACCCTAATTCTGTTCGAATTATTGATAAAGAAAATGGTGGACACGGCTCAACCATCAATGCCGGTATTCGAGAAGCAACAGGAAAATATTTTAAAGTAGTAGATGGAGACGACTGGGTAGATTCAGTCGCATTGCAAAATCTATTGGATTTTCTTAAAGATCACGATGCAGATTTAATTATCAATCCGTGTAACCAAGTGTTTATGGATGACAACCAACGCAAAAAGTTATTGGTTGAGTTATCGCCTGAAACAAAATATGGTGAGGTTATTTCATATGAAGATGCATTGAAATATATGGGGGAACTTCAACAGATGCACATGACCACTTATAGAACTGCTATTTTAAAAGAAAATAATATTAAAATTAGCGAAAAGATGTTCTACGTGGATAACGAATATAAAATTTATCCTTCAATTTATTTAAAAACGGCCATTATCTTGAAAGATGTTTTATATCAATACCGTTTAGGCCGAGAAGGTCAGAGCGTTGCACCTGAATCACTAATTAAGAATCGTTTTATGTTAGAGCAAGTAACATTGAATTGCTTAACGTTCTTTTCACAAAAAAATCAGCAAATGTTATCGATTCTACGTGAGGCTATTAACCTGCGCCTAAATAAGATGATTCATTTAAGAACTCAAACAGCCTTTTTACAAGAAAATTCACAACAAGCAAAAACGGAATTAAAAGCGTTTTTAAATAAAGTTAAACAAACAAATCCAGATTTTTATAATCATATTTCAACAAAGTTAGTTAAGTTACTTAAATTTTTAGGATTTGGCTTTTTTGGAGTAGTGAAGTTTCTCTATAAAAATAAAAAATAAGAGCAATTATGTTAATGGCTAAAAAACAGTATTCTGCATTTTTTTTAATTCCGTTTGGTCTATGGGTATTATATCGCCAGATTTTTTCTTCAAGATATGTGTCTTTAGTACCAGATGCAGATGCCTATTTTGCTCTATTTAATTATAGTCTGTTTTTTTTATTCATTGTTTGTATCTTATTTATTTATAAGATAAATAAGGAAACCTGGATCGATCTCCTTGTAATTGCTACTTTTGCTATTTCAACTTTGGTAACAAAGCAAAATGGTTTTTTAATTAATTTTTGTCTGGTTTTTATACTTTGCAAATATATTGAATTCAAAAAGTTACTCGTCTCATTTTTGTGGTTGAGCTTTATTTCCTTGATCGTTATTTATTTAGGTGATCTATTTGATTTATATCCTGATTTAAATATAGACCTTTTTAGAGAGGATGGGAAAGAACGCCATCTAATGGGATTTGGATTCCCAACACTACTACCAAATTATTTTTATCATTTTGTATTATGTTACTTCATTATTAGAGGTACTAAAATTGGTAGTGTTGAATTATTGTGTATAGTCGGTTTGAATTATTATTTATTTTATATGACAGATACGAGGGCTGTTTATTACTTAATAAATTTGCTGTGTTTTCTGTTATTTATCAATAAATGGTGGAAGATTGATTACCATAGTAAGTGGGGGATTGGTTTCCTATTTAAGTTTGGAACATTATTTAGTTATATCATTTGTTTTTTAGTTGCGGTTTATTTGCAATGTACGTTTAATCCAGAAATAGATTGGATGCTAAATATCGATAAAGCATTATCTGGGCGATTATGGCTAGGTAATCATGGCTTTCATGAATATGGCATTCATTTATTTGGTGCTAATGTTGAGTATGTCGGCTTTTCGGATGTAACGGAAGGAAAAGGTTATTTTTATATTGATTCAGCGTTTCAACAGCTGTTGATCAACTATGGTGTGATTCCTTCACTATTATTAGCTATAGGTTTTACAAAATTAGCCTATTTGGTCATCCAAAAAAATAATGTTGTTTTTGGCTTAGTATTGATTTTTTTGATGTTGCATTCTTTAACAGATCCACAATTAATCAATCCTACATACAATCCAATATTTTTTGCACTTGCTTATTTGTGGTCAAAAAAATCAAAAGCGAGACTTTTTCAAGAGTTAAGATGAAAATAAATTCGATAAAATTTAATTTTATAATGAATTTGATATTGACCGTATCGAATTTTCTATTTCCATTAATTACCTTTCCTTATGTTTCTAGAGTTTTATTACCAGAGGGAACGGGGAAGGTTGCTTTTGCTGTTTCTGTCATTACCTATTTTTCGATGTTAGCGACTTTTGGTGTAAACAGTTATGGCGTGCGAGCAACTGCGCAAGTTAGAGATGATAAATTACAGTTATCAAAAGTGACACATGAGATTTTAGCAATTAATTTTGCTGTAATGTGCTTTGTTTATATGCTGTTTTTTATTACTTTAGATGTCGTGCCACAATTAAGTTCTGATCCTAAATTATTTATTATTACTTCCAGTATGATTTTATTCAGTATTATTGGAGTAGAGTGGCTATATAAGGGCTTAGAGCAATATCGCTACATTACAGTTCGTACGATTATTTTTCGTTTAATTGCATTAGCTGCGACATTTTTACTGGTTAAAGAAAAAAGTGATTATTTAGTTTTTGCAGCAATTACTGCATTTGCCACTGTAGGCTCAGGGTTCGTTAATTTTATTAACTTGAGAAAGGTTATCTTACTTAAGTTTATTGGTCAGTATGAATTTAAGCGACATCTTAAGCCGATGTTTATTTTCTTTTTAACAAGTTTTGCCATCGCCATTTATACTACGACCGATTCGGCAATGCTGGGCTTTATGACGAATGATACTGAAGTAGGATTTTATAATGCTGCGATTCGAATTAAAGCTATTCTATTGAGTATAGTGACTTCTTTAGGCGTCGTATTGCTCCCTAGATTGTCGTACTACATTCAAAATAATATGCAGTCTGAATTTAATGCTGCATTAAATAAGTCAATAAATTTTGTATTCGTGATAGCTCTACCTGTTGTATTGTTTTTTATTTTATTTGCAGAGCAAACTATTTTAGTGCTAGCTGGTGAACAATATACAGATGCGATTTTGCCATTAAAAATTGTAATGTTAGCTATAGTGTTCGTTGGTATTACGAATATTTTAGGTGTCCAAATTTTAATTCCATTGAAGAAAGAGACCGCACTTTTTACTTCTGTGATAATTGCGGCATTTGTTGATATAGTGCTAAATTTATGGTTAATTCCTAAGTTTGCTTCTGTTGGTGCGGCAATTGCTGTGGTTTGTGCGGAGTTTGCTGTCTTATGCGTTCAGATCTATATGGTTAGGTCCTATTTAAGTATTCTTTTTGTTGGTATTGAATATGGGAAAATTATTATCTCATTAGCCTTATCAGGGATAGTCTCTTATTTTTTATACCCATTTATTTCTTCTTATTTAATTGTAAATTTAGCAATAATAGCGATTATTTTTGGTATTGTTTATTTACTTAGTTTGTTTGTGTTAAAAGAAAAATTTATTAATGAAAGTTTCTTAATGATAAAGGATAAGTTTCTTTAAAAGGATAGATATGAATTACGCACTTATTTTTGCTGGTGGGACTGGTTCTCGAATGAACTCAAAATCATTGCCAAAGCAATTTTTAAAAGTATATGGCAAACCCGTTATTGTTCATACGCTTGAAAAGTTTGAACAATGTGAGGCAATCGATGCGATTGTTGTCGTGATTTTAAAAGGGTGGGAATCTCATTTAGAAGATTTAGTAAAGCAGTACCATCTAAAAAAAGTGATACGTATTGTGCCTGGTGGCGATTCAGGGCAAGAATCTATTTACAATGGTTTAAAAGAAATGGATAGTGGCATTGTGGTTATCCATGATGGGGTAAGACCGTTTATTAATGATGAAATCATTATTCAAAATATTGAGCTTGCGAAAGAAAAACAGGTAGCGATTACTTGTGCCACAGCAAAAGAAACTTTTGCTTATGTGGAAAATAATTATATTAAACATGTAATTAAGCGTGAAAACTCATTTATTGCTAAGGCCCCCCAAACATTTAATTTAGATTTAATAAAATCTGCACATCATAAAGCCATTGCAGAAAATAAATTTTCGTTTATTGATTCCTGTATGATTGTTAAACATTATTATCCAGAATTAGATTTTCCAATTGTTCTTTGTGGACCTGAGAATATCAAAATTACCACGCAAGAGGACTTTTATCTTGCAAAAGCAATGTTTTCTATTGAAGAAGATGAACAGCTATATCGAGGTAGTGAATGAGCATATTAGAAGAAGATTTTAGAGCGTTATCTCAACGATTGAGTCCTGAGTTATCTCAATTAAACGGGAAAAGCATTTTATTGGTTGGTGCAACCGGAGCAATCTCTAGCTATTTGGGGAGATTTTTAATTAATGTTTTACAAACAAAAGTTGCAAGTTTTCAGCTTGCTTTAACGGCTAGAAGTGAAGAGAGTTTAAAAAAATATTATTCAGAAGTCGATAAATCCTTCTTTAAATGTATTTTTTTAGATGTTAAAGAACCATTCCAGCTTACAGAACAGTATGATTACATCATTTTTGCAGCTGGTAATGCGGATCCGAAAAATATTGTAAATAACCCATTGGATATTATTCATACTAATTATTTGGGATTACATAATGCAATAGAATTTGCGAAGAAACAGGCAAAAACGAAAATTGTATTTTTTTCAACTCGTGAAATCTATGGAATGGTTTCAAATAAGTCTGTGATTGAAGAAGATGATATTGGTGTGCTGAATCCTTTAAACTTTAGAAGTTGCTATCCTGAAGTTAAAAAGTTATGTGAGAATATGCTGGAGTGTGCTGTCGATAGTTATGCTAATTTATCTTATAGTATTCTTCGCTTAGCCCATATATATGGGCCAGGAATGAATATTAAAGATGATGGACGTATTATGAATGACTTAGTGGAGATGACCGTAAATGGTAAAGGAATTAAATTATTAAGTGATGGTAGTGCGGTTCGTGCATTCTGTTATATCAGTGATGCTGTGACGGGTATAATTAAAGCAATGTTAGTTAATGAAAATAAAACCGTATTCAACATTGCGAATGAAACAGAAGCTAAATCTATTCGAGAGGTTGTAACTCTTATTCAAGAAATATTTCCAACTTTAGTTCCTTCTGTGGAATATGCTCAAAATAGTAATGCTAACTCTAAAGGGTATTTCTTTACTTCTCGTACAGAATTATCAACAAAACGTTTAGAATCTTTAGGCTGGAAGCCGGAGATATCATTAGCAGAAGGTCTTAAAAAGACGATTCAAAGTTATTTATAAAATTGAAGGATAACAAAATGAAAAAATATGACTATCTTATTGTTGGGGCGGGTCTTTTTGGCTCAATTTTTGCTCATGAGGCGACTAAACGTGGTAAAAAATGCTTAGTAATTGAAAAACGTGATCATATTGGTGGAAACTGCTATACCCAAAATATCGAAGACATCAATGTGCATAAATATGGTGCTCATATATTTCATACAAGCAATAAAGTTGTTTGGGACTATATTCAGCAATTTGCTGAATTTAACCGTTTTACTAACTCTCCTGTAGCTCGTTACAAAGATGAATTGTATAGTTTACCTTTCAATATGCTTACATTTAATAAGATGTGGGGTGTCATCACACCACAGGAAGCTGAAGCTAAAATTAAAGAGCAGATATCAAAAGAGAATATTACAGAACCTAAAAATCTAGAAGAACAAGCTATCTCATTAGTTGGCCGCGATATCTATGAAAAATTAATTAAAGGTTATACTGAAAAACAATGGGGACGGGAATGCACAGAACTTCCAGCATTTATCATTAAACGTTTACCTGTTCGTTATACCTATGATAACAACTATTTCTATGATACTTATCAAGGTATTCCAATTGGTGGTTATACAGGTATTTTTGAAAGAATGTTAGAAGGTATCGAAGTAAAATTGAATATCGATTTCTTTGCTGAGCGTGAATATTACGAAAGTTTAGCAGAGAAGATTGTGTTTACAGGAATGATTGATGAATATTTTGGTTATCAATTCGGAAAACTAGAGTACCGTAGTTTGCGTTTTGATAATGACGTATTAGATGTTCCGAATTATCAGGGAAATGCAGTGGTAAATTATACGGAAGCTAAAGTGCCTTATACTCGTATTATCGAGCATAAACACTTTGAATATGGTACGCAAGCTAAAACGGTAATCACTCGTGAATATTCAAAAGAATATGAAGAAGGTGATGAACCGTATTATCCAATAAATGATCAAAGAAATAATGAACTTTATACTAAATATAAGGAATTAGCTGATAATCAGACTAATGTAATATTTGGTGGTCGGTTAGCTCAGTATAAATATTTTGATATGCATAATATTATTGCCGAAGCCTTAGAATGTATAAATAGTCATTTCAAATAGAATAAGTATAGAGGGTTAGCTTTGAATAAGTTTATATCAACAATCACTTTAATGCTATTTGATGTGGTAGCTATATTTTTAGCAATAGCACTAGCTGTGTCACTCAGACAGATATTAAATATCTTCTTTGATTTGCCAGTTATTGGATATAGTTATCTCTCATTTGGAAGTGTTTATATTACCCTTATTTTTATTTTATTTTATTTTGGCGTTTATACAAAACGTTTTGACTTTTGGCATGAGGCTAGAATAGTTGTGCGTTCTAGCTTCCTATCTTTTGTTATTGTGTTAGCAGGGTTAGTTTTAGGACAGAATGCAGAATATTACTCTAGAAGTACGTTGATTCTAATCTTCTCGTTAAGTGTGATTACAATACCATTACTGAAGTTATTTGCTAAGAAGGTTTTATTTCTATTAGGCTTTTGGAAGAAAACAGCAAAAGTGATCTCAAATAATCATGATTTTGAGTCTGTATTGTTTGATAATTATTATTTAGGTTATGTGAAGTCATCCGATTCTAAACACTCGACACTTTTCATCGATAGTATGAACTTGACGAAAGAGAAACTTGATAGAATTATTGAAGAAAATATAAAAAATAGCAGAGAGATTATCTTTACACCAGTGCTTAATGGATATGACTTTTCACAATCGCATATTTATAATGTGTTTAGCTCGCGTACAAATGTATTTATTTTGGAAAATAAACTATTAAGCAAGGTAAATAAGTTTATCAAGTTAATGCTTGACTATCTGTTGGTGATATTCTCATTTTTTTTATGGGGGCCAGTGCTTCTAATTATTGCTTTGTGGTTGAAACTTGAAGACCCTAAAGGTGATATTTTATTTAAGCAAAGACGTTTAGGACTAAATGGTAAAGAATTCTTTTGCTATAAATTTAGATCAATGTATTCAGATCAATCTTTTATGCCAGTATGGTTGGAAAAGCACCCTGAGGAAAAAGCATATTATGATCTTTATCACAAGTATATGAATGATCCCCGAATTACAAAAGTTGGTCGTTTTTTAAGAAGAACCTCTCTTGATGAGTTGCCTCAGTTATTTAATGTATTGCGAGGAGAAATGAGTCTTATCGGACCGCGTCCATATATGGTTATTGAGAAAAATGATATAGGTAAAAAAGCACCGTTAGTATTAGCTGTGAAACCTGGCATTACTGGGTTATGGCAGGTTAGTGGACGTAGTGATGTGCATTTTGATGAGCGTGTTGAGATGGATGTTTGGTATATGAAAAATTGGTCATTATGGAATGATGTTATCATTCTACTTAAAACAATTCATACTGTTATAAAACGCGATGGAGCTTCTTAATGGGTGTCGTAACCAAATCAAGAATAACATATTTTGATATTTTGAATATCTTAGCCTGCTTTGCGGTGTTATCGTTACATCATAATGGGATTGTTCATAATTTTAATGTAAATACATTAGCATGGAAACAATCATTGATGTTCGAGGTGTTATTCTATTGGGCTGTGCCTATTTTTTTTATGCTAACAGGTGCTACATTATTTGGATATCGAAATAAATATTCAACTCAGGATTTCTTTAAAAAGAGAGTTTTTAGAGCAATAGTTCCCTTCATTATATGGAGTATTATTTTACTATTCCACTCGTGGTTAGTGGGGAAGTTCGCATATAAGAATATCAATGAAGTTTTAAGTGCTATTATTACAACAAGAATATACCATGGCGATATATATTGGTTCTTTATCCCTCTGATATCATTGTATTGTTTTATACCCGTATTATCCTTGCTAAAGGATAACAGGAACATCTTGTGGTATATGGCTATTTTTTTATTTATTACTCATTCTTGTTTGCCATTACTCTTTCTATCTTTAGGTGTTAAATATAATAATTCATTATCATTTCCAGTTGCTGGATATGTGTTATTTCTAATTTTAGGTTACCTTTTTTCTACAATCGAGTTATCTAGAAAGCAAAGGATTATAATTTATTTACTTGGCCTGATATCTGCATTTATTAGATATGCTGGAACCTATTATTATTCTTTAGAGCAAGGAAAGATTGATAAGTTTCTGTTTAGTTATATACAATTTCATTCTGTATTATTAGCCTTGGCAGTATTTGTTCTAGTTAAAGAAATAGGAAAATATGTCGAATCTGTTAAGACCGCAAACTTTCTTGCCGTTTTATCATCATGTAGTTTGGGGATTTATTTAATTCATAAGCTAGCGATGTCTTATGAATTGTATTTTCTACAAATTACAGCTGATAATGTTTATTGGCGCTTTGCTGGGGCTTTTTTGACCTACTTTGTATGCCTAAGTGTAGTGTTAGTTATAAAAAGAATTCCTTATTTGAGGGTTGTTTTTCCATAAGCTATGAATATCCTCATCACCGGCGGTTCCGGTTTCATCGGTTCCGCCCTTATTCGATATATCATTAATCATAGTCATGATTCTGTTATCAATGTTGATAAGCTGACCTATGCTGCAAATCAATCATCCTTAAAAGACATAGAAAATAGTACTCGGTATGCTTTTGAAAAAGTTGATATCTGTGATCTTAAAGAGATAGAAAGCGTTTTCGAGAAATATCAGCCGGATGCGGTGATGCATTTGGCGGCAGAAAGTCATGTTGATCGTTCTATTACGGGAGCGGTTGATTTTATTCAAACCAATATTGTTGGTACTTATACGTTGTTAGAAGTTGCTAAGAATTATTGGCATACCTTAGACGAAGCTAAAAAATCTGCCTTTCGATTCCACCATATTTCTACAGATGAAGTGTATGGGGATTTATCCCTTTCCGAATCAGCCTTTACCGAACATTCCCCTTATCATCCGAGTAGTCCTTATTCAGCCTCAAAAGCAGCGAGCGACCATTTGGTACACGCTTGGCATCGCACTTATGGTTTGCCGGTGATTATCACAAACAGTTCCAATAACTATGGGGCTTATCAGCACGCTGAAAAGCTTATCCCTTTAATGATTTCAAATGCTGTGATGGGAAAGCCTTTGCCAATTTATGGTGATGGGCAGCAGATTCGTGATTGGTTATTTGTGGAAGATCATGTCCAAGCCTTATATTTAGTTTTAACAAAAGGTCGAGTCGGCGAAAACTATAATATCGGTGGAAATTGTGAAAAAACAAACCTTGAAGTGGTTAAAACAATTTGCCAATTACTCGAAGAACTTGCACCAAATAAGCCTAATCACATTAAGTGTTACGAAGATTTAATTACTTTTGTAAAAGACCGACCTGGTCATGATGTGCGATATTCATTGGATTGTTCTAAAATTCATGCAGAATTAGGTTGGCAACCGCAAATAACCTTTGAACAAGGACTTCGTCAGACGGTAAAATGGTACTTAGAGAAGAATAGATAAATAAAGGAGAAGAACCTCATGCAAATTACATTATCAACTACTCCCGCTTCGGAGAGTTGGGGCAAAAATGCCATTTTAAGTTTTAATCAAGATCAAGCCGTTATTCATCTTAAAGATAATGAAAAATCGAACCTTGTTTTAGTTCAAAAAGCCGCACGTAAGTTACGTGGACAGGGCATTAAAGACGTTGAGCTTGTGGGGGATGCATGGGAATTAGAAAATTGCTGGGCATTTTATCAAGGTTTTTACTCGGCGAAGCAAGATTATTCGATTGAATTTCCTCATTTAGATGATGAGCCACAAGATGAATTATTAGCTCGTATCGAGTGCGGTGATTTTGTGCGTGGCATTATTAATGAACCGGCACAAACCCTTACGCCGGTTAAATTAGCGGAGCGCGCGGCTGAGTTTATTTTTAAACAAGCCGAAAGTTATGCCGATAAAAGTGCAGTCAGTTTTCAAATCATTTCTGGCGAAGCGTTAAAAGAGCAAGGTTACCACGGGATCTTTACTGTGGGTCGAGGTTCTGTTAATCCACCCGCTATGTTGAAATTAGATTTTAACCCAACTAATGATCCAAATGCGCCTGTATTAGCCTGTCTAGTGGGTAAAGGTATTACTTTTGATAGTGGCGGTTACAGCATCAAACCAAGTGATGGCATGAGTACCATGCGTACTGATATGGGGGGCGCTGCGTTATTAACAGGTGCGTTAGGGTTTGCGATTGCGCACGGTTTAAATCAACGTGTAAAACTCTATTTATGCTGTGCTGAAAACTTGGTAAGCGGCAATGCATTTAAATTGGGTGATATCATCACGTATAAAAATGGTGTAACCGCTGAGATTTTAAATACTGATGCGGAAGGCCGTTTAGTATTGGCGGATGGCTTAATTGAAGCCGATAGTCAAAATCCACAATTTATTGTCGATTGTGCAACCTTAACCGGTGCAGCGAAAGTGGCAGTCGGTAATGATTACCACAGTGTGCTTTCTATGGATGATGCATTGGTAAATAGCTTATTCCAAGCTGCGCAAGAAGAAAATGAACCGTTCTGGCGTTTACCTTTTGAGGATTTCCATCGTAGCCAAATCACGTCTTCTTTTGCGGATATTGCAAATACAGGCACAGCGCCAGTTGTGGCGGGGGCAAGTACTGCAACGGCATTTTTATCGTATTTTGTGAAAAACTATCAACAACGTTGGTTGCATATTGATTGTTCGGCCACTTATCGTAAATCAGGTAGTGATTTATGGGCGGTGGGTGCAACAGGAATTGGTGTGAAAACTTTAGCAAATTTATTAGTAACGAAAGCAAGTTAAGTAGGATTTTATGACAGAACGTACTTTTTCAATTATCAAACCCGATGCAGTAAAACGTCATTTAATTGGTGCTATTTTAGGACGTTTTGAATCACAAGGATTTCGTGTCGTTGCCCTTAAAATGGTGCAATTAACCAAAGAACAAGCAGAAGGTTTCTATGCGGAACACCAAGGTAAACCATTTTTTGAGCCGTTGGTGGAGTATATGATCTCTAGCCCGATAGTGGTTTCTGTATTGGAAAAAGAAAATGCGGTGAGAGATTACCGCACTTTGATTGGCGCAACGAATCTGGCGGAAGCGGCAGAAGGTACTATTCGTAAAGACTTTGCGTTAAGTCAGCGTGAAAATTCTGTTCATGGTTCTGATAGCGTTGAAAGCGCAAAACGAGAAATTGCTTATTTCTTTGTTGATTTAGAAATCCAGCCGTAATTCATTTCTATAAAAAAGCACTTAGTGAATCGCTAAGTGCTTTTATTCTTATTGCTTTTCAATTTTTGCGATAGTCTTTTCCTGAGGATCAATCTCAGCTCGAATATGAAAGGCTTTCGCCAAATTTTCCGCATTTAATACGGCTTGCGTTTCACCAACTGCTAACAATTTGCCTTGTTCTAATAGAATAATTTCATCACAAAATTGATAAGCCAATGAAAGGTGATGAATTGCGACGATGCATGTGTGTTGTGGTGTGAGTGATTTAAGCTGTTCCATCATATCAATTTGATAATAAGGGTCGAGTGGCGCAATCGGCTCGTCCACCAATAAAACAGGGGATTCTTTAATACTGCAACGAGCAAGTTGTACTCGTGCTTTTTCGCCTCCAGAAAGTTGTTGAAATGGCTTATCGAGTAAATGCGTTACCGCAAATTTTTCTGAAAACGCTTGAATTTTTGACCGCTCTTTTTCTTTGGGTAGGGGGGCAGCCAAGCCTAACGCAATCACATCATAAACGAATAAATCCCAATGAATTTGCGTATTTTGTGCGAGGTAAGCAATGTGTTGGCTTTTTTCAGTTGCATTCATTTTGCTTAATGGCTGATCATCAAACCAAACTTCTCCTTGTTTGAGGGACAAGATACCCGCAATGGTTTTCAATAAGGTAGATTTTCCCGCACCATTGGCGCCCATAATACCAATCAATTTACCTGATGGAAGCGTACAGTTGATGTCACTTAAGCAATAGGATTGGGTGAGTTTTTCAATTCTAATCATAGATTTTTCTCTGTTGCGTTAATAACATCCAAATCAAGCAAGGGGCACCGATAAGTGCGGTCAATGTGCCGATGTAAATATGTGAAAACAGTGGGATATATAAAATCGCTAAATTGGCCAGTAATAGCAATAATGCTCCAATTAATGCACTGGTGAGATAAAGCTGTGATGGGCGAGCTTTTAATAAAATACGGGCGAAGTGTGGCGCGATTAAGCCGATAAAGCCAAT
>CAJZKN010000028.1:0-15920 GCA_916050345.1 Parahaemophilus parainfluenzae
AAGTAATGAAGAAAGTCAGTTTTTTGCAATTTTTATTTAGAATTGGTGATGACTATTTAATGTTTTTGCGAAATTTAACACCCGCTGTGTTGTTTTTATCACTCGCGTTATTTATGTATTCTGAGCTGAATTGGACACATTGGGCGTGGAGTAATGTGCTAGTGCTGTTTTTAAGTTTGGCTTCAGGGTTTATTGCACTCAGTGTCATGGCAATAAATACCGTCACTTTTGTACGCAAGATGCTGAAAACCTTAAGAACACTAAGCGGAGAGAGCGAACTTGATGAAAATATTGGTACGCTCGCATTATTTAAAATGCTCTGGGTGGAGAGCAACAGTAAACAGCTAATCTTTTTTGCGGTAGTCAATATTGTGGCGGTATTTATGGTGTTAGTTTATGGCGCCAAATATGCCTTGAATTTTTATAGCTCAATTTCAGCATTAAATGATTAGGTCTTAAAGGCATAATAGAAAGTTAGGTTAAGTCTCGAATATGAAAAAAACAGCCCTAAAACTCACCGCACTTTTACTTGGTTTGTCGCTTGCAAGTAGTGTATTTGCGACAGAGAATCGCAAAAGTACACAGAATGCAGATTATGAGCTTGAGAAAGTCTTAATTTTCAGCCGTCATGGATTACGCTCGCCAGTGGAAAAAGATCCACAAGAGATGGCAAAATATTCCCCATATGCGTGGGCAAAATGGGATGTGCCATCAGGTTATCTCACGGCAAAAGGGACGGTATTAGAAACCTATTTCGGTCAATATTTAGGGCAATGGCTTGCAGATAAAGGATTATTAACGACAGAACGTTGTGAATCAGGTGAAGGTATTTTCGCTTATGCGAATGCAGTACAACGCACAGTTGCAACGGGGCAAGCGATTGTGGCAGGGGCTTTTGCCGGATGTAGTGTGCAATTACAACATCATGGTGAAATTGGTTCAGAAAAAGATCCAATTTTTACTACAAAAGTCCACAACCCAAGTAAAGCTTTGATCGAATCAGCAAAAAATAATGTAGATTTAACCGCTTTACAGAAAAAATTAGCACCAAATTATGCACTGTTAAGTGAAATCATCGATTATAAAAATTCACCAAACTGCCTGCAAAAAAGTGAGTGTGATTTAGGTGGAAAAGTCGGTGAATACAGTATTAAAGACGGCAAGTCAGTCAAAATTACTGGCTCTATCAGCACAGGAAAGAAAATTGTCAGTGCATTATTGCTCGCGCATTATGTAGGCAAGCCTGATTCAGAAATCGCAAACGGTCGCGTGGATAGCCAAGAAAAATGGCGTGCAATTAATGAAATTAAAAACGAATATTACCGTACTTTATTTAAAAACAACGAAGCGCTGGCACAAAATGCATCATACCCGTTATTGGCATTTATTCAGCAACAGCTAAACAGCGAAAACAAAATTAACTTATTGGTTGGACACGATTCTAATATCGTCGCTCTGCTTGCAGCACTAGGCGTTGAGCCTTATGAGTTGAATGATTCATTGGAAAATATCCCAATCGGTGGCAAGTTGTTATTTGAAGTGTGGAAGCACAAACCGAGCGGTAAGTTAAAATTTAAGTTGGATTATGTGTATCAAACTACTAAACAGCTGATTAACATCACGCCATTAAGTTTATCAACACCACCAAACCAAACGGCATTAACGCTCAAAGGCTGTGAAAAAGATAAAAATGGCTTTTGTGATTACGAGCGTTTTCAACAGGTGTTGAGTGAGAGTATTAAGAACGGTAAGAAATAAAGAATTTAATTAACAGGATTTTTAAATAAGAGAAACAAAATGACAACCCAAAACTTCCTAGTAGAAATCGGCACGGAAGAGCTGCCACCAAAAGCTCTCAAAACATTAGCGACCTCTTTTGCGGATAACGTTGAGGCAGAATTAAACCAAGCAGGCTTATCATTCGACAAAATCGAATGGTTTGCGGCTCCGCGTCGTTTGGCGGTGAAAGTGTTGAACTTAGCCACACAACAGCCAAGTAAAGAAATCGAAAAACGTGGTCCGGCAGTGTCAGCTGCCTTTGATGCAGAAGGTAAGCCAACTAAAGCGGCAGAAGGCTGGGCGCGTGGTTGTGGCATTACCATTGATCAAGCAGAACGTATTGCGACCGATAAAGGTGAATGGTTAGTTTATCGTGCAAAAATTGAAGGTCAACCGACCAAAAACTTGCTGAACGATATTGTAGCAAATGCATTGGCGAAATTGCCAATTCCAAAACCAATGCGTTGGGCAGATAAAACCGTGCAATTTATTCGTCCGGTTCACACCGTGACTATGTTGTTAGGTGATGAGTTAATTGAAGGAGAAATTTTAGGTGTAGCAAGTGCTCGTACTATTCGCGGTCACCGTTTCTTAGGCGAGAAAGAATTTGAAATTCAACACGCAGACCAATATCCGCAATTATTGCGTGAAAAAGGTTCTGTAGTAGCAGATTTCAACGAGCGTAAAGCAGAAATTCTTGCTAAATCTCAAGCAAAAGCGACCGCACTTGGCGGTGTGGCTGATATTGAAGAAAACTTACTTGAAGAAGTGACTTCGTTGGTGGAATATCCAAACGTTTTAGCAGCAAAATTTGAAGAACGCTTCTTAGCGGTGCCCGCGGAAGCTTTGGTTTACACCATGAAAGGCGACCAAAAATATTTCCCAATTTATGACAAAGACGGCAAATTATTACCGCACTTTATTTTCGTATCGAACATCAACCCAGAAGACCCAACCGCGATTATTGAAGGGAACGAAAAAGTGGTTCGCCCACGTTTAACCGATGCGGAATTCTTCTTCAAAACCGACTTAAAACAAAAACTGGTCGATCGTTTACCACGCTTAGAAACCGTGTTGTTCCAACAACAACTGGGCACATTGAAAGACAAAACAGACCGCATTGAGCAACTTGCAGGCGAAATTGCAAAACAAATTGGTACAGATGAAGCGAAAGCAAAACGTGCGGGGTTACTGTCAAAATGTGACTTAATGACCAATATGGTATTCGAATTCACTGATACACAAGGCGTAATGGGTATGCACTATGCTCGTCATGACGGTGAAGACGAAGAAGTGGCAGTAGCATTAAATGAACAATATATGCCACGCTTTGCGGGTGATGAATTACCAAAATCACTCGTTGCAAGTGCGGTTGCTTTAGCGGATAAATTTGACACCCTAACGGGTATCTTCGGTATCGGCCAAGCACCAAAAGGCAGCGCAGACCCATTTGCATTACGTCGTGCAGCATTAGGTGCATTACGTATTATCGTAGAGAAAAATTTACCACTAGATTTAGAAGATTTAGTGAAAAAATCCACCGCACTTTTCGGTGATAAACTCACGAATCAAAACGTGGTTACTGATGTGGTGGACTTCATGCTCGGTCGTTTCCGTGCATGGTATCAAGATGAAGGTATTGCGGTGGATGTGATTCAAGCAGTATTGGCACGTCGTCCAACTCGTCCTGCTGATTTTGATGCGCGCGTGCGTGCGGTTTCACACTTCCGTACTTTAGATTCAGCGGAAGCGTTAGCAGCAGCAAACAAACGTGTAAGCAATATCTTAGCGAAAGCGGATGCTGCAATTGGCGAGATCAATTTGACCGCTTGTGTAGAGCCAGCAGAAAAAGCCCTTGCTGAAGCCGTACTTGCATTACGCACTGAAGTACAACCGCTTATAGCACAAGGCGATTACACCGCAGTATTAGATAAATTAGCGAACTTACGTGCACCGGTAGACAGTTTCTTTGATAACGTAATGGTAAATGCTGAAGATCCAGCATTACGCCAAAACCGCTTAGCGATTTTAAACACGTTACAAGGCCTGTTCTTACAAGTGGCGGATATTTCGGTATTGCAATAATAGATCTAAAAAGGATGGTCAATTTTCCAACGACCATCCTTTAGTATATAGACTTCAAAGGATTATTTCTCTATAATCACCCGCACTTTCCCCCCTTAGCTCAGTCGGTTAGAGCAGGCGACTCATAATCGCTTGGTCACTGGTTCAAGTCCGGTAGGGGGGACCATTTTACAGAGATCGCACTAGGCGGTCTTTTTTATTCCCTTTCTATAACGCGTTTTAGGCGTTATATCCTTTCAACAATTCAGTCCAATTATCTTTATTGAATTGAATGTTCATTCTGCCGACTTCTTTGACAAAAGAGCGGTGCAATCTTTCCAAGTTGCCTTGTTTCCAAAAATCGCCTGGTTTTTGACTGCACTTATCGAAATCAATAAGCCAACATTTTTGTTCATTTTCGAGTTGTTGAACGAGAATATTATGGGCATTGAGATCCGTATGGCAAATTTGCAAATCATGCAGCTGACAAATTAATTTACCAATGGCTTGCCAGATATCATTCGGAAGCTGCTGGGTTTGCAAAAGTGCGGTCAGATCTTGGGCATTTTCGATCTTTTCAATCAAGATATCCGCTTGATAACAAATCCCTAGTTTGCCTTTTTTAACACGTGCAGCAATCGGTTTGGGTACGGCTAAACCTGCTTGATAGAGTTGATTTAAAAGCTGAAATTCTGCCACACTACGAGTTTCACTAAATGATTGAAAACGATAGCGATCTTTGTTGAATTTTCCCCATAAACCACCGCGATAATAGTGACGAAGGGCTGTATTTACACCAAACAGATCTTTTGTATCCAGGAAGTAGGTTGTGCCGCGTCCTTTGGCTGAACCGGTAATACGTTGTTGTTTTTCCCAAAAAGCTGATTCAAAAAATGAAGCAGGCTCTGTTGGTTTTTCCGTGAGATTAAAAAGAAAGAATTGATTATCTTGTTGGAATTCAAGCATTTTAGTTGAACCGAATAATAGAAAATGCTCTCATTCTACTTTAAAATAGGTGGAAATTAAATGCGCGAGGAACTCAAATGTCCCATTCTCCACTTTTTACCTCTCCCCCTAAATCACTTTGTATTTTGCGTTTGTCTGCGGTGGGTGATGTTTGCCATGCACTTGCGGTGGTACAACATATTCAACGTTATTGGCCGCAAACGAAATTAACGTGGATTGTGGGTAAAACAGAAATGGGGCTGCTTTCTGGCATTGAAGGCGTGGAACTGGTTCCTTACGATAAAAAGAGCGGTTGGAAAGGCGTGTGGAATTTATGGATGTTTTTGAAAAACAATCAATTTGATGCGCTTTTAAATATGCAGACGGCATTTCGAGCATCTATCATATCTCTTGGTCTTCAAGCGAAATATAAAATTGGGTTTGGCAAAAAACGTTCTCGAGAAGGGCAGTGGTTATTTGTGAATCGTCGAGTTCAAGATCCTGAAACGCCTCATGTGCTAGATGGTTTTATGGCTTTTGCGGATTATCTTGGTGTACCACCGGCAGAAATGCTTTCTTGGCACTTGGCAATTTCTGATTCAGATCGAGAATATGCCAAACAGTTCATTGATCCTACACGTAAAAATCTGATTATTTCTCCTTGCTCTAGTAAAGCCGAGAAAGATTGGTTGATTGAACGTTATGCGGAAGTGGCAAATATTGCTCATCAACATCATGTGAATGTGATTTTTTGTAGCTCGCCGGCAAAACGCGAATTAGAAATGGTGAAAAAAATTATCGCACTTTGTGACTTTCAACCGGTTGATGCATCTGGAAAAACCAGTTTGAAACAACTTGCTGCATTAATTCATCAAGCAAATTTAGTCATCTCGCCTGATTCTGGGCCTGCTCATATCGCGACCACTCAAGGTACACCAGTGATTGGATTGTATGCTTACCACAATCCATTGCGCACCGCGCCTTATCATAATCTGGATAATGTGGTGTCAGTATATGAAGAAAATGTGCAAAAAGAACAAGGAAAACCTTCATGTGAATTACCTTGGGCAACAAAATTAAAAGGCAAAAATTTAATGGCTGAAATTCAGGTCGAGCAAGTGGTTGCTCAGATGAGAGTATTGAATTTATTTTAAAGTGCGGTCAATTTTGGAGATAAAAAAGCCCTCAAATGAGGGCTAAAAGAATCATAAAGTTCCTTGCGAATTATTCGCCTTTTTGTGCGTTGTAAGCTTCTAATGCACGAAGAGAGTAGGTGTAAGCTGCGCCGGCATTTAATGCGATAGACATCGCTAATGCTGCTGCTACTTCTTCTTCAGTTGCACCTGCTTTCACCGCTTCATCAGCATGCACGCCAATGCAGCTTTCACAACGTGTTGTTACTGCAACGGCTAATGCAATTAATTCACGGGTTTTGGCATCTAATACGTTACCTTCTGCTGCCGCCGCACCTAATGCGCCGTAAGCTTGTAACATTTTAGGGTATTTTTTACCTAATGCACCGAATGATTTTTTAACGTGTGCTACATCATTTTTCCAATCTGCAAACATTGTTTTTCTCCTTAAATTTAGTACAAATTTCGAGAGGAATTATAAGCAGATTAGCGTATGATACTTGTCAAATTGTCTTAACTTTTAGACGGAAAATCTCACAATGGATTATTTAGATAAATTAACACAGCTGGCACAAGTGCGCGGGGAAATTAATATTCGCTGCTTGTTTCAAGGGGATTGGCAAGTTGAACATCAGCCTGATGCGGCGGAATATCAAGGTTTATTTCATTTAATTGAACAAGGTGAGTGTTGGGTAACCTTTGCGGGAAAACAATTTCATTTAAAAAAAGGCGATCTCTTTTTTCTCCCTCAAAATAGACCGCACTTTTTGGGTAGCTCTCAACAAAAAAGAGAGAATAGCCTACAGAGAGAGCAATCAAATGCACTTTTTAATGTTCATCAAATAGGTGCAGGTACGCCTGATCTGAAGATGTTTTGTGGGACGTTTTATTATCAAAAACCGTCATTATTAATTGATTCATTACCAGATTATTTGCATCTTTCGCTACAAAATACGCCTGTACAGCCTTTGGTTTCACTTTTTTTACAAGAAGCCGAGAAACCAGAGCAAGGCACAAAATCCGTGATAGACGCGCTATCAAATGTGTTGTTTATTTATATTTTGCGTCATGCTCAACAAATAGGTTTGCTCAATCAAGGCTTATTAGCTGCGTTGCAGGATAAAAGGCTGAATCAAGTCCTTGAAAAAATCCTGTTTTCACCTCAATTAGATTGGAATATTGAGCAATTAGCCGAGTTGGCATCCATGTCTCGTGCAACCTTTATGCGGATCTTTCAACAGCAATTAGGGATGCCACCAGGAAAATTTCTCACACAAGTGCGGTTAGAAATGGCGGCTGTTTTATTGAAAAATACGCAAAAGACCATTTTGGCAATAGCCCTTGAAGTAGGGTATCAATCAGAAGCACATTTTAGCAAGGCGTTTAAAGCAATTTATGGGCTTTCACCAAGCCAATTTCGCAAAACTTAGCCCATCGTTTAAAACTTGCGTTATAATGACCGCACTTTAGGTGGCTTTGTCGCCTTTAATTTTTTAAGGTATTGTTATGTTTAATAAAATATTTTCATGGTTTGAAAACCGTTTAAATCCTTATCCGGAAAGCAATCCCACAACGCCTGAAAAAGGCTTGTTCCGTTTTATTTGGTCAAGCATTGATGGTATGAAAGGCTGGATCTTTTTACTTGCGGTATTGACGGTCGGTACCGGTGTGATGGAAGCCTTACTTTTCCAATTTATGGGATTATTGGTGGATTGGCTTGGAGCTTATTCACCAACCACGCTTTGGCAGGAAAAAGGGCATTTGCTTGCCGGCATGGCAGCCTTGCTCATTTTCAATATTGTATGGTCATTTGTGGGCGTGAATGTACGCTTACAAACGTTACAAGGGGTGTTTCCAATGCGTTTGCGTTGGAATTTCCACCGTTTGATGCTGGGACAAAGCTTAAGTTTCTACCAAGATGAATTTGCAGGTCGTGTATCGGCGAAAGTGATGCAAACTGCTCTTGCGGTGCGAGATACCGTCATGACCATTGCGGATATGCTGGTGTATGTTGCCGTCTATTTTATTACTTCAGGCTTGGTGCTTGCAGCTTTAGATACTTGGTTTTTAGTGCCGTTTTTCTTATGGATTGTGGCATTTGTGACTATTTTACTCCTGCTTATTCCTCGTTTAGCAAAAACTGCACAACGACAAGCTGATGCGCGCTCTTTAATGACAGGACGTATTACGGATGCTTACTCAAATATTGCAACGGTGAAACTCTTTTCACATGATGCGAGAGAAGCCAATTATGCAAAACGTTCCATGGAAGAATTTATGGTCACCGTGCATGCACAGATGCGTTTGGGGAGTTCATTAGATACCTTAACTTATGCAACCAATATTTTCTTAACGTTAAGCACCGCGATTTTAGGCGTGGTGTTGTGGCAAAACGGTCAAGTCGGTGTGGGAGCAGTAGCTACAGCAACCGCGATGGCGTTACGTGTAAATGGTCTTTCTCGTTGGATTATGTGGGAATCAGCTCGTTTATTTGAAAATATCGGGACAGTGAATGATGGTATGGCAACGCTAACCAAACCACACACCATTGTTGATAAGCCAAATTGTGTTGCGTTAGAAGTAAAACAAGGCGAAATCAAATTTAACGATATCTCGTTTGCCTATGATCCAAATAAACCGTTACTTAACCATTTTAATCTCACTATCAAACCGGGTGAAAAAGTGGGCTTAATTGGCCGTTCTGGTGCAGGTAAATCAACCATTGTGAATTTACTTCTACGTTTCTACGAAGCGCAAGAAGGTTCAATTACCATTGATGGTCAAAATGTTTTAGATGTAAGCCAAGAAAGCCTTCGTAGTCAGATCGGTCTTGTAACACAAGATACCTCGCTTTTACACCGTTCTGTTCGTGATAACATCATTTATGGTCGCCCAACTGCGACGGACGAAGAAATGATCAATGCGGCTAAACGTGCGGAAGCAGCCGATTTCATCCCTTATCTCAGCGATGCGCAAGGTAGAAAAGGTTATGATGCTCATGTCGGTGAACGTGGGGTAAAACTGTCGGGTGGTCAACGCCAACGTATTGCGATTGCACGTGTCATGTTAAAAGATGCACCAATTTTACTACTAGATGAAGCGACCAGTGCACTAGACTCCGAAGTGGAAGTGGCGATCCAAGAAAGTCTCGACAAGATGATGGAAAATAAAACGGTTATTGCCATCGCTCACCGTTTATCCACTATTGCGGCAATGGATCGTTTAATTGTGTTAGATAAAGGACAAATTGTCGAGCAAGGGACTCACGCAGAATTGCTTGAACAAAATGGCCTTTATGCTCGCCTTTGGAAACATCAAAGTGGTGGCTTCTTGAGTGAGCATGCCGAGTAAAACACAGGAAAAAATGACCGCACTTTGCAAAGGTGTAACTCTTGAGAGAGTTTAGATAGAGATTGAACTTTTCTCATAATTAGTGCGAATTTCCTTTGACTATTTTATTGACAACAGGTAATATTCGCACCCTATGCAAAAGGTAAAACTACCCCTAACCGTTGATCCGGTTAAAGACGCTCAACAAAGAATTGATTATGATGGTTATTATACCGCTAGTCAGTTAGTGCGTTTAGCTGAATCTACGGGGAAAGTGCTCAGCGATGCACAGGTAACATTATCGTTTTATATTGATCCACAAAAATTAGTGGTGATGAAAGGGCAAGTACAAGTTGATGTCGAATTAGACTGTCAACGTTGTGGCGAACCATTCAAACAAACATTGGAGTGTCATTTTATGTATAGTCCAGTGGCTAATTGGGATCAGGCTGATGACTTGCCGGAAATTTATGAGCCAATCGAATTTAATGAGTTTGGTGAAATAGATTTACTTGGTGCAGTGGAAGACGAACTTATTTTAGCTCTACCGCTTGTTCCAATGCATTCATCTGAACACTGTGAAGTGTCCGCGCACGAACAGGTTTTTGGCGAATTGCCTGAAGAATCGGCAAAAAAACCGAACCCGTTCGCTGTATTAGCTAATTTAAAGCAAAAGTAAATTAAATTTAGGAGTATAGCCAATGGCTGTTCAACAAAACAAAAAATCTCGTTCACGTCGTGATATGCGTCGTTCACACGATGCATTAACTACTGCTGCAGTATCAGTGGATAAAGCAAGCGGTGAAACTCACTTACGCCACCACGTAACTGCTGACGGTTACTACCGTGGTCGCAAAGTGATCAATAAGTAATTTTACTTATAAGGTATTCACTTGAACCGTCTAACCTTAGCGTTAGATGTGATGGGCGGGGACATTGGTCCCCGTATTACTATCCCCGCATCTCTTTCAGCGTTGGAAGCAGATCCAATGCTCTCTTTAGTGCTGTTTGGCGATAGCCAACAAATTTCCCCCTTGCTGGAACTGGAAAATGCACCTTCTTCTCTTTTAGAACGTATTCAAATTCATCATTGCACTAAGACGATTGATAACAATCAAGGTATTTCTCATGCATTGCGTCATAGCAAAGGCACATCGATGCGTTTAGCGATTGAAATGGTTCAGAAAGGTGAGGCTCAAGGTTGCGTGAGTGCAGGAAATACAGGTGCATTGATGGGATTGTCAAAGGTACTCTTACAGCCTTTAGAAGGAATTCAACGCCCTGCGTTGGTATCCTTATTACCGTCGATGACGGGTGATAAAACCGTGATGTTAGATTTAGGCGCAAACGTAGAATGTTCTGCTCAAAATCTTTATGAATTTGCCGTCATGGGCTCGATCTTTGCCGAAAACCGATTGAACTTAGTTTATCCACGTATTGCCTTACTCAACATCGGCGTGGAAGAAATTAAAGGGCATCAATCCATTCGTGAAGCTGCGAATTTATTAGAAAAATCGACCGCACTTAATTATACCGGCTTTATTGAAGGTAACTTTTTATTAAATGGTGTGGCTGATGTGATCGTGAGTGATGGGTTTTCGGGAAATATTGCATTAAAAACCCTTGAAGGGGCAGCTAAGAATCTGTTATCTCTTCTGAAAGGAAAAGAAAAACAGCCTATTTTTAAATCATTTGCCAAATTTATTCTGCGTTTTTTCTTTAAGGATGCTTATCATCGCTTGAAACGCATTAACCCAGATGAATATAATGGGGCATCTTTACTCGGATTAACGGCTGTTGTGGTGAAAAGCCATGGTAGCGCAAATGTGGATGCATTTGCTCGTGCAATTGCGGATGCAGCTTTGCAAGCTCGTTTGCAAATTCCACAAAAAATCTTGGCGGGTTTACAACGTTATTAATTAATAAGTTTTGATATTATGAATAGTAGAATTTTATCCACCGGTAGCTATTTGCCGAGCCATATTCGTACCAATGCGGATTTGGAAAAAATGGTTGATACTTCAGATGAATGGATCGTGACACGTTCAGGCATTCGTGAACGTCGTATTGCTGCAGCAGATGAAACTGCTGCAACAATGGGATGTGAAGCAGCCAAAAAAGCACTTGAAATGGCCAATCTTGATCCTCAAGAAATTGAGTTGATCATTGTTGCGACAACCAGTGGTTCTCACGCTTATCCAAGTTCAGCTTGCCAAGTTCAAGGTTTATTAGGCATCGAAGACGCGATTTCTTTTGATTTATCGGCGGCTTGCACCGGTTTCGTTTATGCTTTAGGCGTAGCGGATAAATTTATTCGTTCAGGTAGCGTGAAAAAAGCCCTTGTGATTGGTGCAGATCTTAACTCGCGTAAATTAGATGAAACCGATCGTAGCACTGTCGTGCTATTTGGTGATGGTGCAGGTGCGGTGATTTTAGAAGCATCAGAGCAAGAAGGCATTATTTCAACGCATTTACATGCATCGCCAGATAACAATGCGGCATTACTACTTCCACAAGCTGAACGTGGCGTGGAGAAATCTGGCTATATTGAAATGCAAGGTAATGAAACCTTTAAATTAGCGGTGCGTGAGCTTTCTAATGTGGTGGAAGAAACCCTTTCTGCTAATAATCTCCAAAAAACAGATATCGACTGGCTTGTGCCACATCAAGCGAATTTACGTATTATCACGGCGACAGCGAAAAAATTAGAGATGGATATGTCGCAAGTGGTGGTAACGCTTGATCGTACAGCCAATACCAGTGCGGCGACTGTGCCAACGGCTTTAGATGAAGCGGTGCGTGATGGCCGAATTCAACGCGGTCAATTGCTTTTACTCGAAGCTTTTGGCGGTGGTTGGACTTGGGGTTCAGCATTGGTGCGATTCTAATTAATTTGTTAGAATTCCGACAGAATTTTAAAAGTGCGGTTAAATTTGACCGCACTTTCAACATTTAAACGATGAAGAAATAGGAAGAAAACATGAAAAAATTCGCAATGGTTTTTCCAGGACAAGGTTCTCAAGCTGTTGGCATGTTAGCTGATCTTGCTAACGAATATCCGGTAGTCACCGAAACTTTTAAACAAGCATCAGAAGCGCTTGGCTATGATTTATGGAACTTGGTTCAACAAGGTCCGGCAGAAGAATTAAATAAAACTTGGCAAACTCAGCCGGCATTATTAGCGGCATCCGTTGCGATCTTCCGTGTATGGCAAGAAAAATACCCACAATTACAACCAAGTGTGATGGCTGGTCACAGTTTAGGCGAATATTCAGCATTAGTTTGTGCAGGTGTCATTGATTTTAAAGATGCGATTAAATTAGTGGAATTACGCGGTAAATTAATGCAACAAGCAGTACCAGAAGGTACTGGTGCAATGTATGCGATTATTGGCTTAGATAATGATGCGATTATCAATGCATGTAAACAAGCCGAGCA
Organism: Parahaemophilus parainfluenzae; assembly: GCA_916050345.1. Lineage (GTDB taxonomy): Bacteria > Pseudomonadota > Gammaproteobacteria > Enterobacterales > Pasteurellaceae > Haemophilus_D > Haemophilus_D parainfluenzae_AA. The sequence goes on from CAJZKN010000028.1 coordinate 12,690, forward strand.
AGGCGAAGTGGTATCTGCGGTAAACTTTAACTCACCAGGCCAAGTAGTCATTGCGGGAGCGAAAGAAGCGGTAGAACGTGCGGCTGCATTATGTAAAGAAGCGGGCGCAAAACGTGCTTTACCATTAGCGGTAAGTGTTCCTTCACATTGCGCATTAATGAAACCGGCAGCAGAACAATTAGCCGTAACACTTGAAGGCATTACGCTTAATGCGCCAGCAACACCAGTATTAAACAACGTGGATGTCAAAGCAGAAACAGAAAGTGCAGAAATTCGTACCGCACTTATTCGTCAGTTATATAGCCCAGTTCGTTGGACTGAAACCGTTGAGAAAATGGCGCAAGATGGCGTAGAAGTTTTAGTTGAAATCGGCCCAGGTAAAGTATTAAACGGTTTAACAAAACGTATCGTGGCAGAATTACAAGCAACATCAGTAAACGATGTGGCATCATTAGATGCTGTTGAAGCATTATTAGCATAAAAGGGGATTGAAAATGCAAAATAAAATCGCATTAGTGACAGGTGCAACTCGTGGTATTGGCCGCGCAATTGCAGAAGAATTAGCATCAAAAGGTGCATTTGTAATTGGTACCGCAACCTCTGAAAAAGGTGCTGATACAATTTCAGCTTACCTTGGCGATAAAGGTAAAGGTTTAGTATTAAATGTGGCAGACAAAGAAAGCATTGATGCCGTATTAGAACAAATTAAAGAACAATTCGGAGATATTGATATCCTCGTGAATAACGCAGGTATCACACGCGATAACTTATTAATGCGTATGAAAGATGAAGAATGGTTCGATATTATGCAAACCAACTTAACTTCTGTATTCCATCTTTCTAAAGCGATGTTACGTTCCATGATGAAAAAACGTTTCGGTCGTATCATTACTATCGGTTCAGTGGTGGGTTCAATGGGTAATCCTGGTCAATCTAACTACTGTGCCGCAAAAGCCGGCTTAATTGGTTTCTCTAAAGGTTTAGCGAAAGAAGTGGCATCACGTGGAATTACCGTAAACGTTGTAGCACCTGGCTTTATCGCAACAGATATGACGGAAGTGCTTACTGAAGAACAAAAAGCAGGTATTCTTGGTAATGTACCAGCAGGCCGTTTAGGTGAACCAAAAGATATCGCAAAAGCGGTAGCGTTTTTAGCTTCTGACGATGCAGCTTATATTACAGGTACCACATTACATGTAAATGGCGGCTTATATATGAGCTAACCCTTTAGGGCATATATATCAGGGATTTTGTCTATAAAATATAGCAAAGCAGTTTAGTTAATGATAAAATCCCAATCGCAATGTAACTTTTTCTCTGTATGTGTTTTTACATTGCCTATTTTTTTGTGGTGCGACCACCTAAGAAATAGTTGCAACTTTATCAAAAATGCATACACTAACCGCTCTTAAATGAGTTAAAACAACAATAGGAAAAACAAATGAGTATTGAAGAACGCGTGAAAAAAATCATCGTTGAACAATTAGGTGTTAAAGAAGAAGACGTAAAACCAGAAGCTTCTTTCGTTGAAGATTTAGGTGCGGACTCTTTAGATACAGTTGAATTAGTAATGGCTTTAGAAGAAGAATTCGATATCGAAATTCCTGATGAAGAAGCTGAAAAAATCACAACTGTTCAATCTGCGATTGACTACGTTCAAAACAATCAGTAATTTTTAAGTTGGGCGATCTTTTAGGTCGCCTAATTTTTTTCTTTAAATTTCTTCTCTAAATTCTTTATTTTCAAATAAAAAAGATATCTCTAAATTTTTAAATTTCTAACCGCACTTTCCTTTTTTAATCTTTCTCAGATTTGCTTTTATTATTTAGTCCCTTTATTTTTTGATTTAAAACAAGATTTACCTTAAAAGTACTTATTATGAGTTAATTTTGATGCTAGTATTCGATCAAAATTTTTTTCTAATTAACCATAAAATGATTCGGAGTATCTTATGGATTTTCTAATGAACCTAGGTGAAGGTAGCCAGTTTGCGATTCAGCTTGTTATTGTTCTTATCTGTTTGTTTTACGGGGCAAAAAAAGGTGGTATCGCACTGGGTATGCTCGGTGGAGTAGGCTTAATTGTTCTTGTTTTCGGCTTTGGTATTGAACCAGGTAAGCCAGCTATCGATGTTATGTTAACCATCCTTGCGGTGGTGGTGACATCGGCAACATTACAAGCCAGTGGTGGTTTAGATGTCATGTTACAAATCGCGGAGAAAATGCTTCGTCGTAACCCGAAATATGTCAGTATTTTGGCACCGTTTGTAACTTGTTTCTTAACCATTTTATGTGGTACAGGTCACGTGGTTTATACCATGTTGCCAATCATCTATGATATCGCGATCAAAAATGATATTCGTCCTGAACGTCCAATGGCGGCAAGTTCAATTGCCTCTCAAATGGGTATCATCGCGTCACCAGTTTCTGTGGCAGTCGTGACTTTAACCACATTCTTAGTGAATGCTAAAACCCCATTAGCAGGTTTTGATGGCTATTTAGATTTATTAAAAATTACTGTGCCTTCAACCCTTTGCGGTGTATTAGCTATCGGTATTTTCAGCTGGTTCCGTGGTAAAGATTTAGATAAAGACCCAGAATTCCAAGAGAAATTAAAAGATCCAGAATTCAAAAAATATGTTTATGGTGATAGCACATCATTGTTAGACAAAAAATTACCACAATCTAGCTGGAACGCGATGTGGATCTTCTTTGGTGCAATTTTAGTGGTAGCAGTATTAGGTTACTTTAAAGAGTTACGCCCAGCCTTTGAAAAATCAGCACCTGCTCAAGTGGTTGAAATCGTTTCTGCTGATAAAGCTGTGAAAACCTTTAATGTTAAAGACGGTAAAATCGTTGCGTTAGCAAAAGACGGTACATTGGTACTTGATGTTAAAGACAGCAAAGCGAAAGCTCAAACGGCCTATAACAACGTTGCGATTTATAACGATAAAGGTGAAGTCGCTCAAACAATTACCGCTCAAGATAACAGTGTTGTAATTACAGCTGGAGATAAAACTGAAACTATCGATAACGCTGCAATCGTATTAAAAGATACAGCGAAGAAAAAAGTGAATTTAAGCATGGTTCACGTTATTCAAATCTTCATGTTATTAGCGGGTGCATTAATTGTTATCTTTACCAAAACTGATGCAGGCAAAATCAGTAAAAATGAAATTTTCCGTTCAGGTATGATTGCGTTAGTGGCTGTATTCGGGATTTCTTGGATGGC
>CAJZKN010000029.1:0-15876 GCA_916050345.1 Parahaemophilus parainfluenzae
CACCTCGAGCGGTAGAAAGCAAACTTCCTACGATGCCACATAAACCACCAATAACGCTAAGAGTGGTTAACTTTACGTCTTTTTTCTGATGGGCATAGAGAGCAATAATTAGGCTAAAAATACCTAATGACATAGAAATATCGCCACCTTGAATATGCATAATTCGAGGATTTTGCTCAGGGCGTAGATTCAAGATAAATTTATCATAAAGTGCTACGCAAAGGGAAATCATACTACCAAGCGGAATAGAATAACTCAAAACACAAGTTTTGATAGGGTATTTTAATAATAAAAGTAAAACAGGAACAAAGAAAACGACGCGGCTTGCAGTATCAAGATCGCGCATTTTCCCCCCGTTAATACTGAGAGAAAGTAAAAAGGTAACAAAATAAAAAAGGTAGCTATAAATTAAGTATTTATCAACTTTTGATAAGTTTAAAAGCGGTTTCTTGATTAAAGCATAAACGCCATAACCTAAACCGATTAACATCAGTAGAGCAGGTGCAGCATTATATCCCCCTTTGACAATAAATATCGAAAGGAAGAAAAGCGTTACCGCGAAGTTTATTAGGGTGACTAACCAATTTTGTTTTGTTATTTGCATAGATTATGGTCGATATTTAGGTTATGTAAAATAAAAAACCGCACTAGAAAGTGCGGTCTTATTTTAGTCTATTTTTATGGATTATAAAACATCAACGCAGTTTAAGTCTTCGAAAGATTGCTCTAAGCGTTTAGACATTGATTCTTCCATTTTACGTAACCAAACACGTGGGTCGTAGTATTTTTTGTTTGGTGCATCAGGACCTTCAGGGTTACCTAATTGACCTTGAAGATAAGCTTCATTTGCTTTATAGAAGTTTAAAATACCATTCCATGCAGCCCATTGAGTATCCGTATCGATATTCATTTTGATCGCACCATAGCTAATTGCTTCGCGGATTTCTTCGCGGCTAGAACCTGAACCACCGTGGAAAACAAAGTTGATTGGTTTTGCTGGTAGATTGCGTTCTTTTGCAACGAACTCTTGTGATGCGCCTAAAATAGATGGTTTTAATTTTACGTTACCTGGTTTGTAAACACCGTGTACGTTACCGAATGCAGCAGCAACGGTAAAGTTAGGGCTTACAGGGTTTAATTGATCGTAAACATAAAGCACATCAGATGGTTGGGTATATAAACGAGATTCATCTACATCAGAGTTATCCACGCCATCTTCTTCACCACCGGTGATACCGATTTCAATTTCAAGGGTCATGCCTAATTTATCCATACGCGCAAGGTATTCACGGCAGATTGCCATGTTTTCTTCCATCGGCTCTTCAGATAAGTCAAGCATGTGAGAAGAGAATAATGGACGACCAGTTTCAGCAAAGTGTTTTTCACCCGCTTCAAGTAAGCCATCAATCCATGGAAGTAATTTTTTCGCTGCGTGGTCGGTGTGAAGAATAACTGGCACACCGTATTCTTTGGCTAAAGTATGAACGTGTTTCGCTCCTGCGATTGCACCTAAAACGTCTGGACGTGCACCGCTTGTTGGTTTGATACCTTTACCTGCGTAGAAAGCTGCACCACCGTTTGAGAATTGGATAATTACTGGTGCTTTCACACGAGCAGCGGTTTCCAATACTGCATTTACGGAGTCTGAACCCACGCAGTTTACTGCAGGGATCGCGAAGTTGTTTGCTTTGGCATAAGCAAAGATTTTTTGTACATCTTCACCTGTTACTACGCCAGGTTTTACGATATCTAATAATTTAGCCATAGTTGTGTTTCCTTTTGTTTTGGAGGATTTATCCTCCGTTTGAAGAATCAATATTATCCCCTCTATGAGCACAAAGGGGATAGAAAGCATTTAATTAACCATTCGCACGTTTTTCAAGAATTTCTACTGCTGGTAATACTTTACCTTCAACGAATTCTAAGAATGCACCACCACCGGTAGAGATGTAAGAGATCTTATCTGCAATACCGAATAAATCGATAGCCGCTAAAGTATCACCACCACCTGCAATAGAGAATGCATCACTGTCTGCGATCGCGTGAGAAATGATTTCAGTACCTTTACGGAAGTTAGGGAACTCAAACACGCCAACTGGACCATTCCATAAAACGGTTTTTGCATTTTTGATGATTTCAGCTAATTGTTCTGCAGATTTATCACCAATATCGAAGATAGATTCATCGTCTTTCACTTCGGTTACTGATTTTTCTGTTGCAGGTGCAGTTTCAGAGAATTCAGTACCAACACGTACATCAACTGGAACTGGAATATCAGTGCTTGCTGCTAATTCTTTTGCTACAGGGATTAAATCTGCTTCATATAAAGATTTACCTACATTGTGGCCTGCTGCTGCGATGAAAGTATTCGCAATACCGCCGCCCACGATGATTTGATCAGCAATTTTTGAAAGAGAGTTTAATACTTCTAATTTAGTGGAAACTTTAGAACCGCCTACGATCGCAACCATCGGACGAGCAGGCTCTTTTAATGCTTTACCTAATGCATCTAATTCTGCTGCAAGTAATGGACCTGCACAAGCAACTGGTGCAAATTCCGCTACGCCGTAAGTTGACGCTTGTGCACGGTGAGCTGTACCGAATGCATCCATCACAAATACATCGCAAAGTGCGGCATATTTTTTACCTAATTCAGGATCGTTTTTCTTCTCACCTTTGTTTACACGTACGTTTTCTAAAACAACGATTTCGCCTTCTTTAACATCCACACCGTTTAAGTAGTCTTGTACTAAACGCACATTGAAACCTGCGTCTTTTAAGTAATCAACAACCGGTTGTAAAGAGTCTTCAGGTTTGAATTCACCTTCAGTTGGACGACCTAAGTGAGAGGTAACCATCACTTTTGCGCCTTTTTCTAAAGCCAGTTTTAACGTCGGGATAGTCGCACGAATACGCGCATCAGATGTCACTTTGCCATCTTTTACCGGTACGTTTAAGTCCGCGCGAATAAATACACGTTTACCTTTTAAATCTAAGTCGGTCATTTTGATTACTGACATAAGCTTTCCTCTTGGGTTAGTTAAAATTAAACTGGGACATTATACCTAGATCTTACTAGGTTGTAACGATGTAGATCAAATAAAAAAGCGAATTATGCTTATTTAGGGCAATCGATTACTTGCCATTGGCGATCATAGCAAATGAATAATTCATTATGGCTCGCGCCTAAATAAGTGCCTTTTAGTTGTGGATTATTCTGCTTCATCCATTGAAATAATTCTTTACGGCTTAATTGTTCGTTTGGCAAGGAGAGTGATTCAAATAATGCTTTCTCTTGTTTGAAATAAGCTTCTGCTGAATCAAACGCACAGCTGCCGTGTTTTTCCCATTCGCCTTGCAATAATTTTGCACCTGGCGAGATTGAAAGGTAAGGTTCGAGTGTTTCAATTGGAAGTGGTGCTAAATCACCTTTACAAAAACGTGGGTGATCCGTAACAGAACGCGCATTCGCATTTTGCGGCCATAAGCCGTGCACTACCCAGCCAAATTGATTTTTTGTACTACATTGATATTGCGCTGAATCAGGTAAATTATTGCCATATTGCGCACGTTGTTTTTCACAGAATGCGGGTGACCAAGATAAGGTCAACATATAATAATCAACAGGGGCATTCTTGTTTTGACCAATAGCATCATCACGCATGATGACATCATAATTCCCAAAATCTTTGGTATTTTTGACCGCACTTTGGCTTTGTTGTTGTGTGCTTGTTGGGGCGGGGTTTGTGTCTTTTTTGTGTTCAGTAAAATATTGCCAAATACTAAATGCAGCAAGGGCAATAAGGGAAAGAGTGGAAACCTGTTTTTTCATAAAAATCCTGTTTAAATTTTGTCAATTTTGCTTTTGTCGGCTATAATTCGCCGCTTTCTCATATAAAGGAATGGTATGGCGTTACTGATCACAAACAAATGCACAAACTGCGATATGTGCCTCCCCGAATGTCCGAATGAAGCAATTTCAATCGGCGAGGAGATCTATGTGATCGATCCTGTACTTTGTACGGAATGTGTTGGTCATTATGACACGCCAACCTGCCAAAAAGTTTGCCCGATTACAAACTGCATCAAGCCAGATCCTGAGCATCAAGAAAGCGAGGAGCAGCTTTGGGAACGTTTTGTGATGATTCACCATTCGGATAAGTTGTAGAATTTACCTGATCTTTTTCTTTTCGTCCAATGACTATGAATAAAACAAAGCTAATTAAAATCGCCATTATTCTGATTTATTTGTTCAGTCCCATTGATATTTTGCCTGAAGCGGTGCTTGGTCCATTAGGTTTAGTGGACGATGCGGCAGCCATTGCCTTATTAATTCGAATTTTATTGAAAAAATAAAAACTTGAATAAAATCAACCGCACTTTGCTTTTCTCATTCTTGCAAAATCCCTTCAATTTCTCTAAACTACGCATCGGAAATTTCTTTCCTCTTCATTTCACTTTAAACGCTACCCGTGAGTAGCAAAAGGGACCTCAATCATGACAAACGTCAATCAATATGGCTGGAAAGCCTTGATTGGATCAGCTGTCGGCTACGCGATGGATGGATTCGATCTTCTTATTCTTGGATTTATGCTTAGTGCCATTTCGGCAGATCTTAATTTAACCCCCGCACAATCTGGCTCATTAGTCACCTGGACACTTATTGGTGCTGTGGTGGGCGGTATTGTATTTGGTGCATTAAGCGATCGTTACGGGCGTGTACGCGTGCTGACTTGGACAATTGTTCTCTTCGCTGTATTTACCGGCTTATGTGCAATCGCACAAGGCTATTGGGATTTATTAATTTATCGCACCATTGCGGGTATCGGTTTGGGCGGTGAATTTGGTATCGGTATGGCATTAGCCATTGAAGCGTGGCCAGCCAAACACCGCGCAAAAGCGGCGTCTTATGTGGCGTTAGGTTGGCAAGTGGGTGTGTTAGCCGCCGCGTTACTCACCCCGGTATTGCTTCCACATATCGGCTGGCGCGGTATGTTCGTTGTCGGTATCTTCCCGGCATTTGTTGCTTGGTATTTACGAGTTCGCTTACATGAACCTGAAATTTTCTCACAAAAACAGACCGAACTTTCAGCACAAAAAATCTCCAAACTGGAATCTTTCAAACTCTTAGTGAAAGATAACGCAACCACAAAAGTGAGCCTTGGTATAGTGGTTTTAACGTCTGTACAAAACTTTGGTTACTACGGCATTATGATTTGGATGCCAAACTTCTTATCTAAACAACTTGGCTTTAGTTTAACGAAATCAGGTTTATGGACAGCAGTTACCGTATGCGGCATGATGGCGGGGATTTGGATCTTTGGTCGCCTAGCCGACAGAATCGGGCGTAAACCAAGTTTCTTATTATTCCAACTTGGAGCCGTGATCAGCATCATCACTTACTCTCAATTAACTGATCCAACGGCTATGTTGGTGGCCGGTGCCTTCTTGGGGATGTTCGTAAACGGCATGATGGGTGGTTACGGTGCATTAATGGCTGAAGCCTATCCAACAGAAGCGCGTGCAACCGCACAAAATGTATTATTTAACTTAGGTCGTGCTGTTGGTGGTTTCGGACCGGTTGTTGTCGGGGCGATTGTATCCGCGTACTCATTCAGCATTGCGATTGCTTTCTTGGCGGTGATTTATGTTATCGACATGGTCGCGACGGTCTTCTTAGTGCCAGAATTAAAAGGCAAAGAATTAAGCTAAGTGCGGTCGAAAAAATTCAAGTTTTTGAAAACATCGGTGTCAAAGCCGATGTTTTTTATTTGTGAAAAATCAGCCAATTTCAACCGCACTTTATGCTAAACTATGGGCAATTTTCCTAATTTTGAAGAGTTATCGTGTACGCTAAACGTTCAGTTTCTACCCGTATTGCTAAATATTTATTTGTGGTCATTATCTTCATGGGCATTATTAGCTCATTGAGTTTGCTCGTGATGGCAAGTAATAAATCGGATGCGGAAGCCATTAATATCTCCGGTTCTTTGCGTATGCAAAGTTATCGACTATTAACGGAAATGGAACGTTCGCCGGATACGGTTGAACAGAATCTTGTGCGTTATCAACGAAGTCTCAATGCTGAGGCCTTGCTTTCTGTGCAGAATCAGCTTTTTGCACCTTCAGGGGTGAGAGAATCCTATCAAAAAATTCTACAACGCTGGGCGGTGATGTCTGATTTCGCCCGTGCGCATCAAATCGAAAAATATCATGCTGAACTGAAAAGTTATGTACAAGATGTCGACGATTTTGTGTTGGAATTACAACGCTTTGCCGAACAAAAATGGATTAGTGCGGTTTCAGTGTTATGCGTATCGATGTTGTTAATTTTGGCCATGGTGTCCTATGTTATTTGGTATCTAAAGCGCGAAGTGGTGAAGCCTTTAGAGCTGATGACCAAAGCCAGTATGCAAGTGCAAATGGGGCAGTTTAAACATATCCAGCTTGATACTGAAAGTGGTAACGAGCTTGGTGTTTTGGCGAAAGTGTTTACGCAAATGTCCTCAGAATTAGGGCGGCTTTATTCACGTTTAGAAGATGCAGTCAATGAGAAAACGCAAAAGTTACGCCAAACTAACCGCTCTTTAACGACGCTTTATCAAAGCTCTCAGTTGCTTACGCCCACGAAGATTAATGATAAAATTCTCAGCCAAGTGCTCAATCATATTCGTGTTAGCGAACATTTACGCTACATTGAGTTAGAAATTTTCGGCTCAGAACATTGGGAAATTTCTTTTGGTCAAAAAGATCCTAAACAATCACTTCAAGTCGAAGAACTTTCTATTGAAAATGAAAACTTGGCTGTGCTCTCGTGGCAAGCGGGTTTACCTTGTCCCGATCCGCGAATGATGAAAAACCTAGGGCAAATGGTGGCAAAAGCGTTGTATTCGCACAAAACGCAACGCCAGCAAGAGCAACTCTTATTGATGGAAGAGCGGTCCATTATTGCACGGGAATTACATGACTCGTTAGCACAAGTGCTGTCTTTCTTACAAATTCAATTAACGCTGTTAAAACATAATTTGAAGAAAGAGGACGAGGAATCAAAAGAGAAAAGCATCGCGATTATTGGTGAGTTTGAACAAGCCTTATCAGATGGTTATTCTCAGTTGCGAGAATTATTGGCAACCTTCCGTTTAACGGTACAAGAAGCGAATTTACAGGTTGCTTTAGAGCAAGTTATCGAAAGTTTACGTTCGCAAACGAAGATGCAAATGACAGTGGACTGCAGTTTGCCATCGCAAAGTTTAAATCCACAAGAATTAGTGCACGTTCTGCAAATTGTGCGTGAAGCAACGCTGAATGCGATTAAACACTCAAAAGGCACGCTAATTGAAGTGAAAGCCCATATTAATGCCGAGGGTGAATATGAAATTCTTGTGCAAGATAATGGCGTAGGGATTCCGACGTTAGATGAGCCAGAAGGGCATTATGGTTTAAATATCATGACTGAACGCAGTCGCCAATTAAATGCCCAACTTACGATTTCAAAAGGGGAGCAAGGTGGTACGATGGTGAAAATCACGCTCCCTCACACGTTTTTTTAAGGAAAGTTAATGCAAAGTTTACAACCATTTCACACCTTCAATATCCCGGCAAATGCACGTGAAATCATTGAAGCCACATCGATTGAACAAATCCAACAAGCTTGGCAAAAAGCACAAGCTGAAAATCTCCCTGTCTTATTTTTAGGTCAAGGCAGCAATATGCTGTTTTTAGACGATTTCCAAGGAATAGTGATTGTTAACCGTTTATCGGGTATTCAACATACAGAAGATAGCGATTACCATTATTTACATGTCAATGGTGGCGAAAATTGGCATCAGTTGGTGGAATGGTCACTCTCGCAAGGAATTAATGGTTTAGAAAACCTTGCACTCATTCCAGGCTGTGCGGGTTCAGCGCCGATTCAAAATATTGGTGCGTATGGCGTAGAATTTAAAGACGTGTGTGATTATGTGGATGTGCTGAATCTCAACACGGGCGAACAATTCCGCTTACAGGCGGGCGAATGTGAATTCGGTTATCGTGAAAGTATTTTTAAACATCGCTATGCACAAGGTTATGTGATTACAGCGGTTGGATTGAAATTAGCCAAAAATTGGCAACCAATTTTAAAATATGGCTCATTAGTGAATTTTGATCCTCAAACCGTGACTGCAAAACAAGTGTTTGATGAAGTGTGCCATATTCGCCGCAGCAAATTACCTGATCCAAAAGAATTTGGTAATGCCGGCAGTTTCTTCAAAAATCCTGTGGTGAGTGCAGCGCAATTTGCGAAAATCCAAAAACAGGTCGAAAATCTACCGCACTTTCCGCAACCAGATGGTTCAGTGAAACTTGCAGCAGGTTGGTTAATCGACCAATGCCATTTAAAAGGTTTCCAAATCGGTGGTGCGGCTGTTCATCAACAACAAGCGTTAGTACTGATTAATAAAGGTAATGCCACAGGTCAGGATGTTGTGAAGCTTGCGCATCATATCCGTCAAACCGTGGCAGATAAATTTGGTGTGTATTTACAGCCAGAGGTACGCTTTATGGGCGCAAATGGCGAAGTGAATTCAGAGCAAGCCATTAGTTAATTTATAGAGGAAAGCAATTATGAACTTTAAAGACATTTTAGAGACTTTACCCACCATTGATCATCTAACAGGTTTAGACGTGTTAAACGGTGAAACTGTGATTCATCATATTCCGGCTGCGCCAGGTAAGCTTGGGTCGCTCCGTCTTTATAATGCGTTAGCAGAAAAATTTAACGGGAAATTAGATCACACTTCTGCACAACAAGGCATTGAATGGTTTGCTGAACACGTTGAAGATGCGAAACAAAATCCTGGAAAACACCCGAATATTGATTTATTGTTTAAAGTGGTGGCAGAGAATGTGGTTTATTCGCTTGTGCCATTAAAATAATTTGAAAATTTTTAGTGATTAATCTGAACTTTCAATCGTTAAAAACTGTCAAATAAAACAAATTGAGGTATAATGACAACAGTTGTTATACAATAACAAATAAGTAATAAGTCGGGGCGTCGCTCCGCATGCTGTGAGGAGAAGAATGAATAAAGAAACTCAAATGATGTTAGTACCTCAAGGTAGCATCGAAGGTTATATTCGAGCAGCAAACGAATATCCGATGCTAACTGCAGAGGAAGAAAAAAGCTTAGCAGAACGTTTGTATTATGACGGTGATATTGAAGCAGCGAAAAAATTAGTTTTATCACACTTACGTTTTGTTATTCATGTTGCACGTGGTTATTCTGGTTATGGATTACCACAAGCAGATTTAATTCAAGAAGGTAATATCGGATTAATGAAAGCGGTAAAACGTTTTAATCCGGAAGTAGGCGTTCGCCTTGTATCTTTTGCGGTGCATTGGATCAAAGCAGAAATCCACGAATATGTCCTTCGCAACTGGCGTATTGTGAAAGTCGCGACCACAAAAGCACAACGTAAATTGTTCTTTAACCTACGTAAAACCAAACAACGTTTAGGTTGGTTCAATGAAAACGAAGTGGATATGGTGGCGAATGAGCTTGGCGTGTCAAAAGAAGATGTCATCGAGATGGAATCCCGTATGACAGGGGCTGATGTCGGCTTTGATTTGCCAACAGATGATGATGACGAAGCTTATGTACCTTCTTTATATTTAGAAGATAAAAGCTCAAACTTTGCGGCAGAACTTGAAAGTGAAAACTTTGAAGAACAAGCCACAGAAAAATTAGGTACAGCGTTAGCTAACCTTGATGAACGTAGCCAAGAGATTATCAAAGCACGTTGGTTAGATGATGAAAAAGCAACCCTTCACGATCTTGCAGCAAAATATAATGTGTCTGCAGAACGTATTCGTCAGCTTGAAGCAAACGCACTGAAAAAACTTAAAAGTGCGGTTGATTTCTAAGCCGTTTTGATAAAAAGAAACCTGTCGATTATCGACAGGTTTTTTTATTTATTTCTTTTTTGATTTTCCCCACATTTTATCTTCTTGGCCTCGCCATAAGCGCTGAATATTGTCGTGGTGACGATAAATCAGCAAACAGCAAACTAAGGCAACGGGGAAGGTAAATTCTGGTTTAAGCCACCAAACATAAAACGGCACGAGAAGCGCCGTAATAACCGCACTTAATGAAGAATAGCGACTAATTAAGAAGACTAACAACCAAGTACCTAGCGTTGAACCGGCGACGCCCCAAGAGATGGGCGCAATGGCACCGAATGCGGTCGCGACACCTTTTCCGCCTTTAAACTGAAAGAAAATAGGGAAAATATGGCCTAAACATGCTCCTAATGCCACCATGCCTAATTCAAATTGCGTGAGCCCTAAATAATAACCCGCCCAAACCGGTAACATCCCTTTTAACATATCGCAAATTAATACTGCAAGCGCCGCCCAACGTCCGCCAATACGCAATACATTGGTCGCACCAGGGTTATGAGAGCCATTTTTTCGCGGATCAGGTAAACCAGCAACCTTACAAATCAAAATTGCACTGGAAATCGAACCCAGTAAATAAGCAAAAATCATATAAAAAAGGGCAAATAGGCTCATTTTGTGCTCCACAATCTTGATTGTATTTGAAAAACTTGTTCGTTATTTTAACCAAACTTGATAGCATAAGCCCAATATATTTTTACAGGAATGAGAGATGGATCGAATTTTTATTGAAGAATTAGTGGTCTTTGCACAAATTGGCGTGTATGACTGGGAACAACAAATCAAACAAAAGCTTGTTTTTGATTTGGAAATGGCATGGGATTGTCAAAAAGCCGCAGAAATGGATGAGGTGCAATACTGCCTCAATTATGCAGAAGTGAGCCAATTTATTTTAGATTATGTTCAAACTAAGCCATTTTTATTGATTGAGCGAGTAGCTTATGAAGTAGCAGAGCAATTACAACAACGTTTTGGGATTTCATGGTTACGTCTGAAATTAAGCAAACCTAAAGCGGTTGCTCAAGCAAATAATGTCGGAATTATTGTAGAACGAGGCGAATTGAAATAATCGCGGAAAATTGACCGCACTTTGTTAATCTCAAAACAAAGTGCGGTTCATTTTTTAGATGTTTTTAAGCGCCAAACGGAACGCACTCATCCCACTTTTTAATACCAGTACGCTTAATATCATGCTTGCTAGCGGATCAACCCATAACCATCCCAGAAAATAGGCACTGAGACCCGAAAGAATGGCAATAATGGAACCGAATAAATCGGTCAGTACATGTAGATACGCCGCTTTGATATTGAGATTATCATGATCGCTGTTCAACATGATCTTTGCAACGAGAAGATTCACCAATAATCCTAGAGATGCCACGCCAAGCATTGGTAATGCCATCATCTCGATGGGATTTTGCCAGCGTTGAATGGCTTCAACTAAAATCATCAATGCCACAACAATCAATGAACCGCTATTAAGTAGGGCAATGTATCGTTGTTTTTGAGTAGATAGAAACAACGCTAGCAAGGCTAAAAATAACGATAAACTATCATTTGCCATGTGTCCCGCATCAGCCATGAGTGCCAAACTGTTAAACCAGTAGCCACCAATAAATTCGACAACCATAAAGCCCGTAATGATGGCAAAACTGAGTGCTAAGATTTTTTTATCTTGTGGAATATGCGCATGAGATGAATGGTCATGATGTTCATGGGAATGATGGTTGGACATAATGTTCCTCATTGTGTCTTTAATTAACTTGAGATAAAGTATAAAGTCTGTAGTAACTACAAGGTCAAGGATTGATTTTAACAAGATGAAGATTCATGAACTCAGCAAACAAAGCGGTATTCATTTAGAAACGATTCGGTATTATGAAAAAATGGGGTTGATGCCAGAGCCTAAACGTCTGGCAAATGGTTATAGAGATTATGATGAAGCCAGTTTGAAGCAATTAAAATTTATTAAAACCTGCCGAGCGTTAGATTTTAGTTTGGCCGAAATTAAATTTTTTAATGAGATGAAAACGCAGCAATCTCAACATTGCAAAGTGGATAGCATGTTGGCGAAACATTTGGTTTCAGTCGAAGAAAAAATTGCCGAACTGACTGAAATTAAACATTTCCTGCAAAGTTTAATTACCGAAGATGATCATCAAGCCGCAGATTGTAAAGCCATGGCCCAATTAAAAGCCTATTAAGTGCGGTCAAAAAATATCAAAAATCCGTACGTGGATGTGCGGATTGGTCATTATTCAGGATCATCCGTAAAGGCATTGTTTCGGAATATCGGCACAAAGGTTGCAAGATACAGCACAAACACAATGGCAATTAAAATAGCCGGAATCGTGATAAAAAACAGCTCGTCCACATACATTAAACAAGCCCGGGAAAGTGCCGCCGTGAAAAGACAAAGCACGGCAAGGCGACAGAGTTTTGGGTAATCCAGTTTCGTAAAGCCACTATGCCATAATCCTGCAGTGAGCCAAATCATCATCATACTGCCAAGAATACCGCCGAGTGTCACCATGTGTAACGGATCGGTAGTAGGCTCATCAATTAATTTATTTATGCCAATCCACAAATAGCCAATTGCGGCGAACAGTTGAAGAAAATAATAAGTGCGTATGTAATGTTTACGTAGCAGTTCTTGATGATGTAATTCGCGTAACTTGGCCAGCAAGATAAAGCCAACGGCAAAGGCAGTAAAAGCAGCTGTTTGCGCAGGCAACCAGAGCTCTGCTGCGGTATGGATCAGCAAGAATGTAATTGCGATATTTTTATACACGACATTTGGGATAAATACGGGATCTTTCAATGTACTTTCTTTCAGAGCCTCTGCGCCTAATAGAATGCTGACTCGAATTGATACAAACATCACCGCCGCCATATTCAAATGCACCTGTGCCCGCAATAATTTCAGGCTATCAGTCATGGCGTAAGCCGTCTGACAAACCATAAATGCCGCAAGTAACATCAGTAAAGTAAAATTGTCGGTATTGCGATCCAACCAAAACAGCCAAGCACAAAAGAGTAACAACGCGAGCCAATAAGCAGCCACTAAAAATGAGGCAGTTTGTGGGGAAAATGGCAATAATACCAATCCAGAAAGCAAGAGCACTGCTAAAATTGTCGCAATAGGTTTTAAATTACCTTTGTAATTTGTCCATTCGAGCATGGAAGCCGTCAGAAAACCGCCGTATGCGGCTGGTAGCATAAATTCTAAGAAAATTTTGCGGTGTAGGATGAGATCATCGGGGCTGATGAAAAAGCTCAACGCCCCCACAATCGCAAGAATGGCAGCTCCAACAAAAAAGGGTCGCATCGGATGGGTAAAGAAATTATTCATAATAATGGATTCCTTGAAATTCGCGTGCGACTACGGTTTCTTCAAAGGCTGAATTGCGTTCGGATAATGGCGTTGGCAAGGTAATCACATTTTGCACATCCATCCCTTTTGGAGAAAGCTGCATAATCTCTCGGCTTAATCGAGCCGCTTCAAAACGATCGTGCGTCACTAAAATACAGGCCATGCCTTGTTGCTCAATTTTCTCGACTAACATGGCGGCTAAAATATCACGTAAATCGCGATCCAAACCGACAAAAGGTTCGTCCAATAAGGCTAGATCACAGCCGCATAGCAATAGACGCAAAAATGCCACGCGTTTTGCCATTCCTCCCGATAATTCGGTCGGGTATTTATTCAAATCACCCGAAGAAAGTCCGATCTTTTCTGCTAGCGCAATGATTTCATTTTCATTAGGATTATCCATAAAAATGGCAATATTCTGCATAGCCGTGAGATTTTCTAATAGACGATTTTCTTGAAACAGAAAGCCCGTTTTACGGAATGTATTATTGATTTCGCCCGATTTTGGTGTTTCCAAACCTGAAATCAAACGCAGCACAGTGGTTTTGCCACAACCGCTTGGGCCGAATAAAGTTTTCACTTCGCCTGGTTGTAAATCCATACTGAAATCGCGCACGATAGGATCGCGGAGAATTTCAAAACGCACATTCTTTAAACTCAGCATTATCTTCTCCACGGCATAAACAGGATTTCCAATGGCTTGGTAATCAAATATTCAAAGAGGGAAACAAACACAATCACCAACAGCACATAAGCCATCACTGTTGAAGTATCTAACATGGCTCTGGCATCGGCAATTTTTGCACCTACACCCTCATTGGCACCCAAAAGCTCAGCCATAATCACGACTTTCACGCCCATCGCAACCGCGACGCCAATGCTGGAAATCACATAGCCCGTGAGATGGGGAACATACAAATAGCGGATTTTTTTCCACAATCCGAGTTTGTACGCATCAAACAATTCTTCATGTTGTTTGTTGACACTTGCCATGCCCATGGCGGCACTGGCAAAGGTCAGCGGGGCGACTAATACGATAATGGTAAATAGCACGCTAGGATTGCCAAAGCCAAACCAAAATAATGCCATCACGACCCAAATGATCGGCGGCATGGCTAATAAAATCGTAATCACGGGTTTGAGCAATGCCATAGCAGTTTTAAAGCTGCCCGCAATCAGCCCTGTGGCTAAGCCTGCGACTAATGCAATGGTAATACCCACCACAGCACGCCATAACGAAATGCCGATTTCGTTTTGTTGGAAATGCTCAAGCAGATCAAGGGCTTTTTGAAAAACATCCGCGGGAGCAGGCAGCATAAATTCACCAAATACTGCGCTGCCCCAAGCCCACAAGGCAACCACCATCATCGCCACACTCAAGCCGGTAAAGCCGCTCCAGAGATAGTCGATGATGTAAAACAGCACAGGTTGTGGTTTACGGATTTTGTCAGTTTTAATCATGTGTTGTGATTCTGTTTCAAATTAATCCAAGAAGAATTTGTCATCTGGCAATTTACCACCTAAAAGTTTTGGATTGAACGCCATCAAGGTTTCATAGAATTGCATGATTTCATTTTTCAGTTCACTGGCTTTGGTTACCGTTAAGCGCGCACCGTCTAAGCCCATTTCAATAGCGGCTTCTGGTGCTGGCAGATAATTAGCGCCAATTTCAGCCGCACTTTTGCGGTTAGCCATAATCCAGTTTAACGCATCACTTAAATCTTGATGGAACAGATCAAACTGCGCCTTGTGTGCGTGGAAGTATTCTTCATTGGCAATAATGCCCGCCATTGGAATAAGTGGTTTGGTGTTAAACGCTTGTCCCCATTCTTTCACTAAATCAAACCCACGCACAATCTCTGTACCGACAATTTTAGCTTTCTGCACAACGGCACTCGCCATCGGTTCTGGTAAAATGGCGGCATGGAAATCTTTCAGTAAAAACAAGCCAATTGCTTCGGTTGGTGTTGCCGCATAAGTGATCTCTACTTTATTGATATCAATATTCAGTTTTTTCAGTAAAGCTTGCAATACGATGTCAGGCATATCGTTTTTAAATGGCACAAGGATTTTTTTACCCACCAATTCTTGCGGTGAAGTGATAGGCGAACCTTTACACATCAACTGCGTAATGCCATTAGTCAGAATATTCACCATGCCAACTTGTTGCCCTTGATTACGTAAATTCACGCCCACATTACTTGGGCTCATCATCACTTTAAATTGCCCACTTGCCACACCCGCACGCAATTGATCTGGCGAACGCCAAATCTCTAATGCGACATCCGCTTGTTTGGCTAATTTACCTTGTGCTGCTGCCACTGCAATGGTCACACTTGGCATCGCTGGTGCACCATAAATGGTAAATTGTTCTTTTGTTGCCGCAAAGAGAGAAGGCGACATACCCGCTGCAGTAAGTGCCGCACTCATTCTTAAAAAATCACGTCTATTCATTGCCATGGTTATCTCCTTATGATGAAACAAGTCTAATGCCTATATTTTGATAATAGTTTTCATTAATTATCTTACTGGAGATGACTAAAGTAAAGAAAGACCGTCTGAAAAT
>CAJZKN010000030.1:0-14231 GCA_916050345.1 Parahaemophilus parainfluenzae
CTTAAGACTCACAACAGCGCGTCGTTGTGTGGGGCGTATTATAGGCATTTCAGATGCCTTTGCAAGATCTTTTTGTAAAAAAATGTAAATTTTTTTGCTGTTTGATTACAAACGCACCAATACGACGAGAAAAAATCATTTTAAAACGGTAATTCCATCAAATCCCCAAAGAGCCAACGCTTGTTCTAATTGGTGTTTATTCTCTACATCTTGCGTACAAAAAACCTGATTTTTCACCTCTAATTTTGACCGCACTTCTAATTTATCAAGTAAGAACTGCAACCGCTTGGCAATAGCGAATCCTGGGTCCATAAAATTTTTCACTTGAGGTAAGCAAATTTGAATTTCATCTTTAATTAAAGGGAAATGGGTACAACCTAAACAAATCGTATCTAAATTCTCTATTGAGCCCCAAGGACTTAATTCATTTTTCAATGCAATCAAATCAACCGATTTCCCTTGGATTTTATGCTCTGCGATTTCAACCAGTTTAGTTGAGCCTAATCGTTCAACTATACAATGGGAGGCAAACTGATGAATAAGATCATTAACATAAGGGCGTTTAACCGTGCCCTTTGTCGCCAATAGACCAATATGTTTCGTTTGTGAGATTTCTGCTGCTGGCTTAATAGCTGGCACTGTACCGACAATCGGAATAGAAAATTGTTCACGCAAAGGTGGTAACACCACCGTACTCGCGGTATTACAAGCAATCACAATAGCATCAAGTGGATAATTTTGATTAATTTTTTTACAAATATCCAATGTTCGCTGAATGATTGTTTCTTCTGATTTTTCTGAGTAAGGAAAACCTGCATTGTCAAAGCAATACAAATAATGGTTATCAGGCATCAGCTTTTTCGCTTCCCGATAAACACTCAAGCCTCCCATTCCGGAATCAAAGAAAAGTACCGTTGATTTATTCATTTATAAAACTCTTTCAAAAATAACCGCACTTTAGGCATTCGAATAAATTTCTCGATTATTTAGCCAACGACGGATTAAACTTTCTGCTACATCCGGATATTTTGCAATTAATGCTTTAGCATAATGTTGAACGGTTGGAATCATTTTACGATCACGCATTAAATTCGCCACCTTAAATTCGGCGATACCCGTCTGTTTAGTGCCCAACACTTCACCAGGGCCGCGAATTTCTAAATCTTTTTCCGAAATCACAAAGCCATCTTGGCTATCTCGTAATACCTGTAAACGTTTTTGTGAAACTTTGCCCAGTGGCGGTTTATACATTAGGACACAAAAAGAAGCCGTGCTGCCACGCCCTACTCGTCCACGCAGCTGATGAAGTTGTGATAAACCCAAACGCTCAGCATTTTCAATGATCATGAGACTGGCATTCGGTACATCTACGCCTACTTCGATTACGGTTGTCGCCACAAGCAAGTCGAGTTCTGCATTTTTAAAGGCAGCCATAATATCTTGTTTTTCTTGCGGTTTCATTCGCCCATGTACAAGACCAATTTTGAGCATTGGCAAGGATTTCGTTAAATCTTCCCAAATTGCCTCTGCAGCTTGCGCTTCTAATACTTCAGATTCATCAATTAACGTACAAACCCAATAAGCCTGGCGTTTTTCATTAATACAGGCGTTTTTGACTCGAGCAACGATTTCATCTCGACGCTCTTCAGAAAGAACAACTGTCGTAATCGGCGTTCTACCTGGAGGCAATTCGTCAATAATTGACGTATCGAGATCGGCATAAACCGTCATCGCTAAAGTTCTCGGGATTGGCGTTGCCGTCATAATCAGTTGGTGTGGATAAAATCCTGCTTTTTCGCCTTTTTCTCGCAACATTAAACGCTGATGCACACCAAAACGATGCTGTTCATCAATAATCACCAAGGCTAAATCAGCAAATTCCACTTCCTCTTGGAACAAAGCATGCGTGCCCACCACCATTTGTACCGCACCAGACCTAATTTTTTCTAGCTCGGTTTGGCGAGCTTTCCCTTTCACCTTACCCGCTAACCAGCCAACTTCAATACCGAAAGGCTCTAACCAACGGCGGAAATTATTCGCATGCTGTTCAGCCAAAATTTCCGTTGGCGCCATTAATGCCACTTGTTTACCATTATCAATCGCTAATAAGGCAGCTAAGGCAGCAACTAAAGTTTTCCCTGAGCCCACATCACCTTGAACAAGTCGCATCATCGGATAATCTTTTGCTAAATCCTGTTCAATATCGGCCACCACTCTATTTTGAGCATTCGTTGGTTGAAAAGGCAAAGATGCAAGAAAACGTTGTTTCAAATCGGTTTGATAATGCAATGGTAACGCTAAAAACTGCTGCGTACCCAACCGCACTTTTTGCATCGCAAGATTATGTGCAAGAAGTTCTTCAAAGATAAGTCGTTGTTGTGCCGGATGCTGTCCTTTCTCCAAAATATCTAATGAGATATCTGGTGGTGGACGATGCAAAAATCGAATAGCCTCCTTTAGGCTAAAAGGATGCGGATTAAATTCATTAGGTAAAATTTCCGTTAATTGGATTTTATCGAGTAAAGCCAATGCTTGATCGGTTAACTTACGTAATGAATTTTGTTTTAAACCTTCTGTTGTGGAATAAATCGGCGTGAGCGTTTCCTCTAGAACCAATGGTGCATTATCCCGAATGATTTGATACTCAGGATGATGTATTTCCGCCATAAAACGCCCGCGTTTAATTTCACCAAACGCTTTGACGCGCGTACCAATCTGAAAACTGTTTTTCATTCCCGCATTAAAATTGAAGAAACGGAGCATAATCTTGCTCGTTCCATCAGAGAGACTTACGGTTAAAATAGGACGGCGGCCAAAGGCAACTTCACAGGTTTGAACAATACCTTCAATGGTGGCATATTGTTCAGGGCGAAGATCGGCAATAGGCGTAATTCTCGTGCGATCTTCATAACGGATTGGTAAATGAAAAATTAAGTCTTGGAGATTATGAATTCCAATACGGCTTAATTTATCGGAGATTGCCGCGCCTACACCAGATAAAGTGGTTAAAGGAACGGCATCGAGAAGTTGCGTGCTCATTATGCTTCATTAATATTGCGCTTCAAACGAATCACACTAGTAATCTGTTTGATTTTTCGCATAATGTTTTCTAAATGATAGATATCTCTTGCGCCAACTTGGATAATGACTAATAGTACATTATCCTCTAATTCTTCCGTCCAAATACTTTGAATATTACTTTCACAAGTCGTGACGGCTGTCATGAGGCTACCTAATACATTTTGTTCATTAAGCATTTCAATGTGTAGTTCGGCATCAAAATTGACCGCACTTTCAGCCTCTTCCCATTTTGCGGCAGTAAAATCTTTCGTATTACTTGACGCTAAATTAGAACAAGCTTGATGATGGACAACCACACCTTTCTTCGCAGTGCTTAATGCCACGATCGGATCACCCGGAATTGGATGACAACATTGAGCGAAAGACGCTTTCATTTCGCCATCTCGGCTTAACGTTAGCGTACTTTGTGTGTTTTCAGGCACACCATCCACATCAATTTCAATGGCTTCATCCATTAATTGATGGGCAATGACACTCGACATTTGATTGCCCACACCGATTTCCATAAAAAGCTCATTAAGACTTGAGAGATTCAATTCATTCAGTACTGCTTGAATTTTCTCTTCAGAAACCTCAGAGAAATAATGTGGTTTCAGAGCCATTTCTAGCTGTTTTTTACCCGTTTGAACGGCATCATCTGCACGCAATAATTTTAAGAAATGACGAATACGAGTTCTTGCGCGAGCCGTCACTACAAAGTTTAACCAGCTAACGCTTGGATGAGTATTTTCACTGGTTACAATCTCAACGGTTTGACCAGATTCTAAGGCTTGCGATAACGGATAAGGTTTATGCTCTACTACTGCCGCAACGCAATGATTTCCCACATCAGAATGCACTGCATAAGCAAAATCGACAGCTGTTGCGCCCATTGGTAATTCAACGATACGACCTTTCGGCGTAAAAACATAGATTTCTTTCGGGAAAAACTCGGATTTTACATTTTCAATAAACTCAAAGGAGTTACCCACGTTTTGTTGAATATCTACCAGGCTTTGTAACCAACGTTGTGCACGTACTTGAGCAGTGGTGCTATCGTTTTTACCCCCTTCTTTATACACCCAATGAGCGGTAACGCCCATTTCAGCAACCTGTTCCATTTCTTCAGTCTGAAGATGAACTTCTACAGGTACGCCATGAGGGCCAATCATGGAGGTTTGTAGTGCTTGGTAGCCATTCGCACGTGGCACGGCAATATAATCTTTTACTTTACCTGGGCGAGGTTTATACAAACTATGCATTTGACCCAATCCGCGATAGCAATCATCCACCGAATTCACAATAACGTGGAAAGCATAAATATCCATAATAGAATGGAATTTCTGATCTTTCATGCGCATTTTTTGATAGATTTTATAGAGATGTTTTTCACGTCCCCAAATACGACTTGGAATCCCCGCATCCTTAAGGCGTTGTGAAATATCATTAGATATACGCTGGATCAATTCTTGACGAGAACCACGTGCCTGTTCGACGAATTTTTTAAGCACTTCATAACGGCGAGGATGCATGGCTTCAAAAGATAAATCTTCTAATTCATTCTTGATATGCTCAATGCCTAAACGGTGAGCTAATGGACAGTAAATCTCTAAAGTTTCTTTAGCAATGCGACGACGTTTATCTGGACGTAATGCTCCTAACGTTCGCATATTATGGGTACGGTCAGCTAGTTTGATTAAGACGACGCGAATATCTCGAGTCATCGCTAAAATCATTTTGCGGAAGTTTTCAACCTGTGCTTCTTGGCGAGTACGGAATTTTAATTTATCTAGTTTAGATACACCTTCCACAATTTCGGCTACGCTAGCGCCAAATTCATCTTTTAATTGGGATTCAGTATAAGGGGTATCTTCGATAACATCATGCAATAATGCAGCCATGACAGCTTCATGGTCTAAATGCATTTCCGCAATGATTGAAGCCACTGCAACTGGGTGCGTAATGTAAGGTTCGCCACTTGAGCGAAATTGTCCTTCGTGAGCATCTCGCGCAATGACGAATGCACGTTTGATTAATTCAATTTTATCGGCGGGCAAATACCCCTGAACAATTCGATCTAAATTGGCAAACAATTCCAAAGGACACCTGACTTTTTATAGAGAGAAAGACTAGGCGGCCAAAATAAGCTTAATTTTGACCGCACTTTAATGAGATTATTCTGTGATTAACGCCACTGCCACTTCTTCATTACGTTGAGAAGCTGCTGCATCTAAATACTCTTTTGCATCCATGATTTCTTGGTTGATTAACCCTTTTTCAATTTCACGTAATGCAATGACAGTTGGTTTATCGTTATCTTCTGGCACTAACGGCTCACTTTGATGTAGCTCTAATTGTCTCGCACGACGAGCGGCGGTTAAAATTAAATCAAAACGGTTACCAATTTTTTCTACTGCATCTTGCACAGTCACTCGAGCCATGTTTTACTCCGATGTTAAAAATAATGTCTATAAGGGGAAATATTGTACTCAATTCAAGGTTATTTTGCTAGTAGCTGGTGAATTAAGTTGGCATTTTCTGTTTGTTGATAAGCTTTAGTCAAACGTTCTGCTTGCAAAATACTTTGTAAATCAGCCAATGCCTGTTCAAAATTATCATTCACAATAACGTAATCATATTCATCATAATGCGAAATTTCGCTGATTGCTTTTGACATTCGCTCCGCAATGACTTCTTTACTATCCTGTCCACGTCCAATCAAGCGACGTTCTAATTCAGGCAATGAGGGAGGCAAAATAAAAATACTTTTTACAGAAGGTACTTTTTGACGAATTTGTTGCGCGCCTTGCCAATCAATATCTAAAAACACATCAATGCCTTTAGCCAAGTTTTCTTCAATTGCTGGCAATGAAGTGCCGTAATAATTGCCACCAAACACTTTTGCATATTCTAAGAAGTGGCCTTTTTCAATTAAGGTTTCAAATTCTTCTACTGAAACAAAATAATAATGCACACCATGACTTTCGCCTGGACGAGGTGAACGTGTCGTGTGTGAAATAGACACCATTTTTTTCGTGCCTTGATTTTTTTCTAATAACGCCGAAATTAATGATGACTTGCCTGCCCCACTTGGTGCAGAAAGAATATATAAATTACCTTGAGACATAATTGAAACCTCTTCTTGTTGTTTGTTTTTATTATACAAAAAGAAAATGAAAAGTGCGGTCAAATTTTCATTTGTTTTACCAAATTGTTAAAAAGTGATCGAGATCACAAAAAAGTGGTATATACCCTTTTTTTTATCAAAATGCCCATGCTATAATCGACGAGAACTCGTTAGAGCAACGATTTTGTTTAACTTAAAAATAGAAGGTGAAAATCTTATGGCTATTAAAATTGGTATCAACGGTTTCGGCCGTATCGGTCGTATCGTATTCCGTGCAGCACAACATCGCGATGACATCGAAGTTGTAGGTATCAACGACTTAATCGACGTTGAATACATGGCTTACATGTTGAAATACGATTCAACTCACGGTCGTTTTGACGGTACTGTTGAAGTTAAAGACGGTAACTTAGTCGTAAACGGTAAAACTATCCGTGTTACTTCTGAACGTGATCCTGCAAACCTTAACTGGGGTGAGATCGGCGTTGATGTTGCAGTTGAAGCAACAGGTTTATTCTTAACTGATGAAACAGCACGCAAACACATCACTGCTGGTGCGAAAAAAGTCGTATTAACTGGTCCTTCTAAAGATAGCACACCAATGTTCGTACGTGGTGTAAACTTCGGTGCATACGCAGGTCAAGACATTGTGTCTAACGCTTCTTGTACTACAAACTGTTTAGCACCTTTAGCACGTGTTGTTCACGAAACTTTCGGTATCAAAGATGGTTTAATGACTACTGTTCACGCAACAACAGCGACTCAAAAAACTGTTGATGGTCCATCAGCTAAAGACTGGCGCGGTGGTCGTGGTGCATCACAAAACATCATCCCTTCATCTACCGGTGCTGCGAAAGCTGTTGGTAAAGTATTACCAGCATTAAACGGTAAATTAACTGGTATGGCGTTCCGTGTTCCTACTCCAAACGTTTCTGTAGTTGACTTAACTGTAAACTTAGAAAAACCAGCAACTTACGAACAAATCAAACAAGCAATCAAAGATGCAGCTGAAGGTAAAACTTTCAACGGCGAATTAAAAGGCGTTTTAGGTTACACTGAAGATGCAGTAGTTTCTACAGACTTCAACGGTTGTGCTTTAACTTCTGTATTTGATGCTGATGCGGGTATCGCATTAACTGATTCTTTCGTTAAATTAGTATCTTGGTACGATAACGAAACTGGTTACTCAAACAAAGTATTAGACTTAGTTGCACACGTATACAACTACAAAGGCTAATTAAAATAGCTAAAAAATTAACCGCTCTTTTTAGAGCGGTTTTTTTATTTCCAATCCATTTCACTTAATCAATATTTTTGAATTCTTTATTTCTCATCCAGAGATAAAAATAGAAAAATAAATATGTCTATTATTTATTCTATATTCACAAAATAACAACATTTCACTAGATTTTAAATTTATTTCGTTTATATTAGCGTACAGTTGTTCGCTCAAATAAGGCTTATATGAATTTAGAACGTCATTTCGTCAATCGAATTCGCCAGCAGGCAAAAACTCGTCAAAATGCAACCGCACTTCGCCATAAAATTAATGGCTTGTGGAAAGATATTTCGTGGAACGCATTCCAACAACAGCTTGATCAGCTTTCATTAGCTTTTCTTGCTTGCAATATTCAAGTACAAGATAAAATTGCAATTTTTGCGCACAATATGTCACGTTGGACAATCGCTGATATTGCAGCGCTTCAAGTCCGAGCTATCACTGTTCCAATTTATGCAACCAATACGGCACAACAGGCAGAATTTATTTTAAATCATGCCGATGTCAAAATTCTATTTGTTGGCGATCAAGAACAATATGATCAAGCGTTAGAAATTGCACATCAGTGTCCACAATTACAAAAAATTGTGGCCATGAAAGAACAAATTCAACTGACAGAAACTACCCTTTCCTGTCATTGGGACGATTTAATTCAATTAGGTGCAGCCGAATTTCAGACTGAATTTGAAACTCGCTTAGCAAATAAAACGATGGATGATTTATTCACGATCATCTACACCTCTGGCACAACAGGTGAACCGAAAGGCGTAATGCTCGATTACAATAACTTGGCTCATCAACTCGAAGCCCATGATATTGCATTAGATGTTAATCAAGATGAGGTTTCACTTTCTTTTTTACCATTTAGCCATATTTTTGAGCGTGCTTGGGTTGCCTATGTGTTACATCGCGGAGCAATCCTTTGTTATCTCGAAGATACTAATCAAGTACGTGAAACATTAACAGAAGTGCGCCCAACCTTTATGTGTGCAGTGCCGCGTTTCTATGAAAAAATTTATTCTGCCGTACTTGATAAAGTACAAAAAGCCCCTTTTATTCGTCAGATGATTTTCCATTGGGCGATTGCAGTAGGACAAAAACGTTTTGATCTTCTCTCTCAAAATAAAAAGGTCCCATTCTTCTTGCAAAAACGTTATTCGCTTGCCGATAAACTGGTGCTGTCTAAACTGCGTTCATTGTTAGGCGGACGTATTAAAATGATGCCTTGCGGTGGCGCAAAATTAGAACCAACCATTGGCCTTTTCTTCCATAGCATTGGGATTAATATCAAACTCGGTTATGGCATGACAGAAACCACGGCTACCGTTTCTTGCTGGGATGACCATCATTTTAATCCGAATTCTATTGGTAAATTAATGCCAAATGCCGAAGTTAAAATTGGGGAAAATAACGAGATTCTAGTTCGTGGTGGCATGGTGATGAAAGGTTACTATAAAAAGCCTGAAGAAACGGCCCAAGCCTTCACTGAGGATGGTTTCTTAAAAACGGGAGATGCCGGTGAATTTGATGCTGAAGGTAATTTATTTATTACCGACCGTATTAAAGAATTGATGAAAACCTCTAACGGTAAATACATTGCGCCACAATATATCGAAGGTAAAATTGGTAAAGATAAATTTATCGAACAAATTGCGATTATTGCCGATGCAAAAAAATATGTTTCAGCGTTGATCGTGCCTTGTTTTGATAGCGTAGAAGAATATGCGAAAAAACTGAATATTAAGTATCAAGATCGCATGGAATTACTCAAACACTCTGAAATTATCAAAATGTTTGAACAACGTATCGAAAGCCTCCAAAAAGAATTAGCGCACTTCGAGCAAGTGAAGAAATTTACGCTACTCTCTCAAGCATTTAGCGTCAAACTTGGTGAAATCACGCCTACACTCAAATTACGCCGAAAAGTGATTATGGAACGTTATCGTCATATTATTGACTCGATGTATTCCAACAACAAAGAAAACAAGGAAAATAAAGAATAAAAAAGTGCGGTGAATTTCACCGCACTTTTATTTTAACGAAAATGATTTATTCGACTTCTACTAATACACCAGCTTGACGAGGTTTCAATACCCCAACCTCACTAAGCTCAATACCGGTTTTTTTCGCAATCTCTAAGATTTCCGTCTCACTTTCTGGTTTAACCGCAATCAACAAGCCACCTGAAGTTTGAGGATCGCAAAGTACTGCCTTTTGATAATCCGTAAGAGGACCGATTTTATGACCATAGCTTTCAAAGTTACGGTTGGTTCCACCTGGTACACAGCCTTCTTCAATGTAATCTGCTACGCCATCTAATAACTTGATTTTATCAAAATGCACAACCGCATTAAGATTTGAGCCTTCACAGATTTCAGCCAAGTGCCCTAATAAACCAAAACCAGTTACATCTGTCATGGCGGTGACACCTGCAACTTCTGCAAATTGGCTACCAATCAGGTTCATTTGACACATAGCTGCTGTTGCCAATCCTTGGTGTTCTGGTTTTAATTTGCCTTTTTTCTCTGCGGTAGTCAGCACACCAATACCTAATGGTTTGGTTAAATAAAGCTTACAACCCGCTTCTGCTGAGGCATTACGTTTTACACGATCCGTTGCAATAACGCCAGTTACCGCTAAACCAAAAATAGGTTCTGGTGCATCAATCGAGTGTCCTCCTGCAAGGGGAATCCCCGCTTGATGACAAGCAAAACGGCCACCATCAACAATTTTCTGTGCCACTTCCGCCGGCAATTTATTAATCGGAAAACCTAAAATGGCAATTGCCATAATTGGCTTACCGCCCATTGCAAAAATATCGCTAATGGCATTGGTTGCGGCAATACGACCAAAATCAAAAGGATCATCCACAATTGGCATGAAGAAATCCGTGGTACTAATAATTGCAGTACCATTGCCAAGATCATAAACCGCAGCGTCATCCGCTGTTTCATTTCCCACTAATAAATTGGGGTCAGCAAATTTTTCGAGTTTAGTCTGTAAAATTGTCCCTAACACCTTAGGCGAAATTTTACAGCCTCAACCTGCGCCGTGGCTGTATTGTGTTAAACGAATCTCATCCGTCATATTCAATCCTTTGTAAAAATAACGTACTTCTTAAAAAAGAGCAGTCAGAAAAAGCCATATTTAGGAGGCTAACTTCTCCACTTTTGCTTGCTTGATCATGTTATCGCTGACTTCTAAAATGGTAATTCTTAAGCCATTGATTTCACAAACAGTTCCTTCATCAGGAATATCTTCAAGATGCTCGAGAATCAAACCATTAAAGGTGCGTGCATCTTCTGTATCTAATTCCCAACCAAACATTTTATTCAAATCACGAAGATTTGCCGAGCCTTCAATAATCATCGAACCATCAGATTGCTGAACGACTTCTTGTTCAATAGTCGGTGCAGTAGTGGTTGTAAAATCACCCACAATTTCTTCTAAAATATCTTCAAGCGTGACTAATCCTTTAATGTCACCATATTCGTCCACTACTAAACCAATACGTTCTTTTTTCGTACGGAAATTCGCTAATTGTGTTTTAAGTGGTGTCCCTTCTGGAATGAAGTACACTTCATCGACGGCACGTAATAAAGTTTCTTTGGTGAATTCATTTTTTTCTAATAACAAACGAAACGCTTCACGCACACGCAAAATCCCTAATACTTGCTCATCAAGGCTACCTTTATACAACACAATTCGGTTGTGTGGTGCATGATTAAGCTGACGCATAATGGCTTTCCAATCATCATCAATATCAATCCCTGCTATTTCATTACGTGGCACCATGATATCGTCGACGGTCACCGTTTCCATATCTAAAATAGAGAGCAACATTTGTGGATGCTGTTCATCGGGTGTGGCTTCTCCCGCTTCTGATACAATACTACGTAGTTCTTCACGGCTAATCACTTGTTTTTGCATATCGGGTTTTAAACCCACCATTCGCATTAACGTTTTCGTGAAAATATTCATTAACCAAACTAATGGATAGAATACTTTTAACAATAGCGACAAAATGTGACTTGAAAAAAAGCCCACTTTCTCTGGGTGCATCGCCGCGACGGTTTTAGGGAAAATTTCAGAAAAAACAAGCATCACAAAGGTTAATAAACCTGTTGCAATAGCCACACCCGCATCGCCATATAAACGCATACCAATCATGGTTGCAATAGCTGAGGCACTGATGTTAACAAGGTTATTAAAAATCAGAATAAAACTTAACAAGGTATCAGGCTTTTCGAGCAGTTTTTCTGCTTTTTGCGCCCCTTTATTACCTTGTTCCGCCATAAAACGAAGGCGATATTTATTGAGAGAGAGTAATCCGGTTTCTGACCCGGAAAAATAGGCTGATAAAACTAAACAAATAATGAGTGTAATAAATAAAGTACTAAGGGGGATACTGTCCAAGGGTAAATCCTTTTGTTCGTTAATCAACAAAAAGTGCGGTTATTTTCACCGCACTTTTTACCTGTTCTTTGATTTTGATTAAATCAAACGACTACCAAAATAGCCAATCGTGAGCAGAATGATACCTGAAATTGCGTAAATAATCATCCTTTTTCCACGCCAGCCTAGTCGCCAATGACCAAAACAAGCAATACCAAAACTAATCCAAGCAAGGAAAGAAAAAATCGCTTTGTGCAGATTTTCTAGGGTTACCGCTTGTAATACATGATAAGTACCCGAAATTAAAGTCAGTGTCAGTAATACTTCTCCCATCGCAAATAAACAGAAGAAATGACGTTCTACCGCCATTAATGGTGGAATCGCTGGCGAAAATTGAATTTTACGTTTTTTCAAATTACGGTCTAACCAGACCAACTGAATCACATAAAGCGTTGCAATAAAACAAACTGCATAGGTAAACAGCGACAAGCCGATATGGAACAGCATCAATATATTTTGATTAAGCATTTGAATAATATGGCTTGATAAGAATGTCGCAAAGATCAAGCTAATGATCGAAAACGCATACACGATCGGTAAAACAAACCACATCGTGGAAACCAGAAACATTGAAAGCGTCGCCAATGCGGCAATAATTACACTCATTAAGGAAGCGATTTCCATTAGAGTAAAACTTTGTCCTGAGGCCAAATCCTCTAACAAAGGGAAAGTGCTAACAGCATGCAGAATAATTGCTGCAAGTGCGGTCAGAAAAAATGGAGTTTTGCTTTGACTCAACTTCCCTTCTGATGAGTTCATCAAAAATGGAGCGATCAGCAATAGACTAAGAATATAAAAAATAATCGAAAAAAGGGCAAACCACATAATGCGTTCTCTTTACTAGGAATTATTCTTATTTTAACGGATCTTTTCTCTAGATCGCCATAATTTTATTTGAAATGATGAAAAACGCCCAAATTTCGGTATAATCACGGCAATTTTTTAAGAAAAAACAGGATTTAAAATGTTTGAGAATTTATCGGATCGCCTTTCCAAAACGCTACGCAACATTAGCGGTAAAGGTCGCTTAACTGAAGATAATATTAAAGAAACCCTACGCGAAGTGCGTATGGCGTTATTAGAAGCTGACGTTGCGTTGCCTGTCGTACGTGAATTTATCGCTAAAGTAAAAGAAAGTGCATTAGGCGAAGAAGTTAATAAAAGCTTAACTCCTGGCCAAGAGTTCTTAAAAATCGTTCGGCGTGAACTCGAAAAAGCCATGGGTGAAGCCAATGAAAGCTTAAACCTAGCAACACAGCCACCTGCAGTTATTTTAATGGCGGGTTTACAAGGTGCGGGTAAAACCACCAGCGTGGGTAAATTAGCAAAATTCTTACGCGAACGCCATAAAAAGAAAGTGCTTGTAGTCTCTGCCGACGTATATCGTCCTGCGGCGATCAAACAGCTTGAAACCTTAGCGCAATCTGTTGGTGTGGATTTTTTCCCCTCTGATGTCAAACAAAAACCGGTAGAGATTGCAAAAGCGGCACTTGCTGACGCCAAACTCAAATTCTACGATGTGTTAATTGTGGATACCGCGGGTCGCTTACATGTTGATAGCGAGATGATGGATGAAATCAAGCAAGTTCACGCGACATTAAATCCAATCGAAACGCTTTTCACCGTTGATGCAATGACCGGTCAAGATGCGGCAAATACCGCAAAAGCCTTCAACGAAGCCTTGCCACTTACCGGGGTTATCTTAACCAAAGTGGATGGTGATGCGCGTGGCGGTGCGGCTTTATCTATTCGTCAAATTACTGGCAAACCGATTAAATTCCTTGGAGTGGGTGAAAAAACAGAAGCCCTCGAGCCATTCCATCCTGATCGTGTAGCGTCACGTATTTTAGGCATGGGGGATGTGCTTTCCCTTATCGAAGATCTTGAACGCTCAGTGGATCGCGAAAAAGCGGAAAAAATGGCACAGAAATTCAAGAAAGGCGATGATTTCACCCTAGACGATTTCCGTGAACAGCTCCGTGAGATGAAAAAAATGGGTGGCATGATGTCGATGCTTGAAAAATTACCGGGTGCGAAAAACTTACCGGATCATGTCAAAAATCAAGTCGATGACAAAATGTTTATCAAAATGGAAGCTATCATTAATTCCATGACCTTAAAAGAACGTGCCAATCCAGATATTATCAAAGGATCTCGCCGTCGTCGTATTGCATTAGGTTCCGGTACACAAGTGCAAGATGTGAATAAGTTGCTGAAACAATTTGACGAAATGCAACGCATGATGAAGAAAATGCGCAAAGGTGGAATGGCGAAAATGATGCGTGGCATGCAAGGCTTAATGGGCGGAGG
>CAJZKN010000031.1:0-14210 GCA_916050345.1 Parahaemophilus parainfluenzae
ACCTAGGGATGCCGAGATCAAAACCCGGTGCCTTACCGCTTGGCGATACCCCAACAGAAATTCTTTGATTGGAAATAAAGAAGATTTTATTTAGATAGTATGGCTGGGGTACTAGGATTCGAACCTAGGGATGCCGAGATCAAAACCCGGTGCCTTACCGCTTGGCGATACCCCAACTACTATTTGACTGCAAGCTGATAAATGGTGCGGGACGAGGGACTTGAACCCACACACCTCTCGGCGCCAGAACCTAAATCTGGTGCGTCTACCAATTTCGCCAGTCCCGCAAATTTGGTGGCTACAGCGAGATTCGAACTTGCGACCCCAACATTATGAGTGTTGTGCTCTAACCAACTGAGCTATGTAGCCATCATTTTCATTTGCTTTACCTTATCGGCTTTGCGGGGCGTATTATCCTGATTTGACCTATTCTCGTCAATCATTTTTTTGCAAAAAACGGATTTTTTGATTTAGTTGATTATAAATAAAACGCTTTTGCTATTTTTTGTTCACATCAAGAACGGAGATCATTCCCACAAAATGCTTCCAATGCAAAGAGCTAAATTGCCCTGGGATGTACCAATTAGAAATGGTTCCATCAAGATATAAGGCATCCTGACAACCAATTTTAAGCAAATCTTGACTCAAGGTATAAAGATTAGGCTCACCTCTTATCGTCATCAAAAACAGCAATTCATTTTGCTTCGTCAAACACACTGCATTACGCTTATGATAGCTTTCTAGGCTTGCTCGAAATTGCGGATTTATTTTGCCATGAATAATCAACATTGGGCCTGATTGCAACGCAAAATCCGGCTTGAGTTTACTTTTCTGATAGGCGGCTGTTGTTAAAATGTAGGGCTTATTTTTTGCAATGGCAAACACACCATTGGGTTGTACATGAAAGTTACCTTTGCCTGATTTTGTATTTAACGCATTGAGCTCTTTTCCATGCTCAATCCATAATCCCGCTGGCGTATTATTCATGCTATAAATGCCTGCATTCATGATCATTTTCACGTTATAGCTAGGCTCTAAGGCATTTTTGAGACGCGTTAAACTTTGATAATCTTTACCTTCAGCATCTTTCCAATGTAGCTGTACTTCTTCGGGCTTTGCTTGAAAAATTCCGTAAGTAATATTGCCATCATCAAAAGTTCGATATTCAGCTAGGGATGACACACTCATCAGTAACGATGCGCTACCGAAAAGTGCGGTCAAAAATTTAATCATTTTTTTCATTTAAAGGATGGGTTAAATGCAACGCATTTGAAAAAGCATGCAACCCTTCTGCATTACCCGATCTCATCATGGATTGCATGGTTTGGGTTGGAGCATGAATAAGTTTATTTGTTAATTTATAACTTAATTCTTGTAGAATCTTTTCAGCATTCTCACCTTGTTGAATTTGGTGTAACGCTTTTTCGAGTAATTCTTGGCGAGTATTCTCTGCTTCATCACGGTAATGACGGATCAAATTGGAGAATTGTTGAACTTTCAACCACTCAAAGAAGGCATTACATTCTTGCGTGATGATATCTTGTGCTTGCTCTGATGCTTGCTCACGTTGAGAAAGATTGCGTTGGATAATATCTTGCAAATCATCCACGGTGTAATGATATACACTTTCTAATTCCGAGACGTTTTCATCAATATCACGAGGCACGGCGATATCAACCATTAAAGTCGGTCTAAATTGGCGTGCTTTCTCCGCAACTTCAGCCATTGCTTTAGTGATTAAAATGGTCGGACTGCCTGTAGAGCTGATAACAATATCGGCTTGATTTAGCGGTGTTTGCAATTCATCAAGCGAATACACATCAATCGGTGTATTAGACGCTAATTTTTCCACCAACTGCTCAGCACGAGATAAAGTGCGGTTAGCAATCATCAATTTTTTTACACCATGGCGTAATAAATGACGGCTCACCAATTCAATGGTTTCTCCTGCCCCAACAAGTAAAATTTGTAGTTCACGTAAAGATTCAAAAATTTGACGTGCCAAGCTACAAGCTGCATAAGCTACCGATACGGCACTTTCACCAATATTGGTTTCAGTACGCACTCGTTTTGCTGTTGCAAAGGTTTTTTGGAATAAACGAGAAAGCGTGCTCGAAAGCGGAATATTCGCCGCTTGATAATAATCTTCACTGATTTGGAACGCTTGTTTCACCTGTCCTAAAATTTGCGGTTCGCCCAAAATTAATGAATCTAAACCACAGGCCACGCGCATTAAATGATTCGCTGCTTGTTGATTTTGATGTGTGTAAATACTTTTATTTAATTCATCGACAGAAAGCTGATGAATATTAGCAAACCAATTTGTACAGTTCGTTTGCCATTGCTTACACTCTTGGGGTGAGATTTGACGATGGTGAAGATAAATCTCTGTACGGTTACAGGTAGAAAGAATAACCGCACTTTCAGCCAAATCTTGTTGGTGAATTTGTTGTAAGGCAAGCTGCCGCTTTTCTTCAGAAAAAGCGACTTTCTCACGAACAGCAACAGAAGCTGTTTTATGATTAATGCCAAGAACAAGAAGGGTCATAAAAACCTAATAAAAACAACCGCACTTTTATGAATAGGCGGCTTAAGTAGAAAGTAAAAGTTTCGCTATTTTAATAAATTGTTGAGAATTGAGCAAATTTCAAGATAAAAAACTCAAACAAATAACTAAAACGAGTTAAAACTTATCTTTAGCTAAACGCCATTGTGTAAATTCGTCTAAATTTTTTGCTTGTAAAAACGGGTTAATTTGTTTCTCTAATCCAATTGTTGTTGGCAAACTTGGTTTACCCTCTGCTCGATAACGTTCCACCAAAACACGTTGATTTTTGACCGCTCTTTTATCCGCCAATACGGTTTCCGCAAAAGCTAAATTACCCAGCGTATATTCATGAGCAGGGCAAACCACGGTTTCATCTGGTAATTGGTTAAAACGTTGCATAGATTCAAACATTTGAGCAAAATTTCCCGTGAACACGCGTCCACAACCACCAGAAAATAACGCATCACCGCAAAATAGATGCCCATCCACCAAATAGCTGACATGCCCTGCCGTATGACCACCACTTGGTAAAACCTCAATATGATAATGTGCCGTATTAATCACACCACTATCCACGATATTAGTTGCCCCTTTATTTGCACATTCTGTTGGACCGAAAACAGGCACATTGGGATAATATTGCTTAAACTCCGCGACACCTTGCACATGATCATCGTGATTATGGGTTAATAACACCGCTTCTACATCTAACTTATTCGATTCTAAATACGGAATTAAACGGGTTATTTCTGGGATATCGATCACAATTACGGGGAAATTTTCTCGTCTATAAAGCCAAATATAGTTATCATTGAGTGCAGGAATAGGAACTAGCATAAATTACCTTATGAAAATAGGATTAACATTGAATTGGAAAGCCAAATGGCACAAACCACTTCTTTCACCTGAAAGTTGGCAAGCGTTACCACAAGGTGAAACCTATTGTAACGTATTAACACATTATTTTGCCCAATGGACACCAAAAATTTTAGGCTATCAAATTCTGAAAGTCGGTGCCTTAAGTGGCGAAATTGCCTTTGACTTGCCTTTACGTCATCAAATTGTGTTAGCTGAAAAAACAGCGCATTTTCCTACCGCACTTTTAAATGAAAGTGATAGCTTGCTCCAAGCATCGCCATTAACCTTACCTTTTATTGAAAAAGAAATGGATGCCTGCTTGTTGGCAAACACCTTAAATTTTGCGCAAGATCCTCATCAAATATTGCGTGAAGCACATCGTGTTTTAAAGGATGACGGCTGGATGTTCATCACGTTATTTAATCCGCTGAGTCCCTTGCTTTTCAAACCGAAATTAGGCGAATTTAAGTTCCGACAATATGCTACTTGGCGAGTGGTTGACTGGCTATCATTATTAAATTTTGATGTGATTGCAGAAGAAAGACTATCCATCAAACAAGAAAAGACCATCCTATGCTCTCCGCTTACCGTAATCGTTGCTCAAAAACGAACCTATCCCTTAACACTGAATCCGGAGAAAGCGCGATCAAAAATGCCGGCGTTTTTAGAGCCGGCAGGTGCATTTAAAGAACTCAGAACAGAATGATTATTCTGTCACTTCTTTGATTACTGCAGAAGATGCGTTATTCATTACAGACTCAACGCCTTTTTCTGCTGCAGCTTGAGAAGAATAATATTGGCTACGGCCAATTTCTTGATGGTTAGCCGCTTTTAAAATGAAGTAAGGTTTGTCATTTTTCGCTACGCGATATTCAAAGTTTTTTGCATCCACACCATTTTTTTGCACTGATGCAATGCCGTTTTCAGCTGATGCTTTTGTTTTATAAAGTTCGCTAGTTAAAATAACTTGTCCGTTTGCTGCTTTTAAGTTGAACATAAATTGTCCATCTTTAGCCACTTTTAATTCATAAAATCCTTGAGCCATGATATCTCCCAATTGATTGATTTGTTTATAATTTTACCTACACAGAAAATGCCTTTCTGCGCCAAGTTAATTTACCCTTAAAAATCAAGGAAAACAAGAGCTAAAGTGCATAAATTTTATGCTTGCCTAGCATCTCAAACTCCCCTATGATCCGAAAGTTTTTTATAACAGGAACAATTATGAACGGACAAACATTTATTCCCGGCAAAGATGCCGCACTTGAAGACAGTATTTCAAAATTTCAACAAAAATTGACCGCACTTGGTTTCAATATCGAAGAAGCCTCTTGGCTTAATCCTGTGCCAAATGTATGGTCTGTACACATTCGTGATAAAGATTGCCCACAATGTTTTTCTAACGGTAAAGGCGCGAGCAAAAAAGCAGCGTTAGCGTCTGCATTAGGTGAATATTTCGAACGTCTTTCCACCAACTATTTCTTTGCTGATTTCTATTTAGGGCAAGAGATTACCAATGGCGATTTCGTCCATTATCCCACTGAAAAATGGTTTCCTATTGAAGATGAAGCCCTTTTACCACTAGGGATTTTAGATGATTACTTATGGGATTATTTCGATCCAAATCAAGAACTAACCCCAGAATTGCTTGTGGATCTGCAATCTGGTAATTACGATCGCGGTATTGTCGCGATGCCTTATGTGCGTCAATCCGATCAAGAAACCGTCTATATTCCACAAAGTATCATTGCGAATTTATACGTCTCTAACGGAATGTCTGCCGGTAACACAAAAAATGAAGCTCGAGTGCAAGGGCTTTCAGAAGTTTTTGAACGTTACGTAAAAAATCGCATTATTGCAGAAGCAATCAGTCTTCCTGAAATTCCAAAATCTGTGATGGAGCGCTATCCATCGATTCAAGCCTCTATTGAAAAATTAGAGGAAGAAGGCTTCCCTATTTATGCCTTTGATGCATCACTTGGTGGCAAATATCCTGTCATTTGTGTTGTGTTGCTTAACCCCAACAACGGCACGTGCTTTGCCTCTTTTGGTGCACATCCAAACTTCCAAGTGGCATTAGAGCGTACCGTAACGGAGCTTTTACAAGGTCGCAGCTTAAAAGATCTGGATGTATTCTCTCCTCCATCATTCAATAATGATGATGTGGCGGAGCATGCTAACCTTGAAACACACTTCATTGATTCTAGCGGTTTAATTTCTTGGGATTTATTCAAAAATACGCCAGATTATGAATTTGTAGATTGGGATTTCTCAGGTTCAACGCAAGAAGAATATGAAAACTTGATGGCAATCTTTAATGCAGAGGAAAAAGAAGTCTATATCATGGATTACAACCATTTAGACGTTTACGCTTGCCGTATTATTGTTCCAGGCATGTCTGATATCTATCCTGCTGATGACCTCATTTATGCCAATAATAATATGGGTATGGACTGGCGCGAGATTTTATTAGATTTACCACACCATCATCATGATGCTGAAACTTACGAAGAGTTGTTAGCAGAATTAGATGAGCAAGATATTGATGATGCTACACGCGTTCGCGAATTTATCGGTATCGTTGCACCAAAAGCAAGCGGTTGGACAACATTACGTGTTGGTGAACTTAAATCCATGCTTTACTTAGCATTAGGTGAATTAGAATTAGCCTTAGATTGGGCAAACTGGACGATGAATATGAACAGCTCTGTGTTTACGCCTGAGCGTGTGAATTACTATCGTGCCTTAATCAGTATTATTGAATTGCATTTAGACAATACTCGCGAACCACAACAATATCGCACTGTATTTGAAAGAATGTATGGTAAAGAAGCTGTTCAACAAGCTTGGGCTGCAGTGGCAGAAAAAGGTAACCCGTTCTATAACTTGCCAGCCAGTGATGAAACGCTTAGAAACTTTAAAGAACACCAAGCTTTACTTGGTGCTTATGCTAAATTACAAAAAGCCAAACGAGAAAATTGAAAATAGACGATTTTCTCTCAACCATAAGGCGGACTTAATGTCTGCCTTATTTATTTCCGCATCAAAAAACTGCTTTAAAATCAACCGCACTTTTCACACAAAAACGCTTAAATTTATGCTATAATCCGTCACAATTTTTTGATCAAAAAAGGAATAAAAATGACGGATTCAATCCATTCCTCTATTACCCCAGTCAATATTGAAGAAGAACTCAAATCTTCTTACCTTGACTACGCCATGTCGGTGATTGTTGGGCGTGCTTTGCCCGACGTACGTGACGGTTTAAAACCGGTGCATCGACGTGTGCTTTTCTCCATGGATCAATCTGGCATCACTGCCGGCAAAAAATACGTAAAATCTGCCCGTGTGGTAGGTGATGTAATCGGTAAATATCACCCGCACGGTGATTCTGCGGTGTATGACACCATTGTGCGTATGGCACAGCCGTTCTCATTGCGCTACATGTTGGTAGATGGGCAAGGTAACTTCGGTTCAATCGACGGTGATGCGCCAGCGGCAATGCGTTATACCGAAGTACGTATGCAAAAAATCACCCAAGCGTTATTAACTGACTTGGATAAAGAAACCGTGAATTTCTCGCCAAACTATGATGGCGAATTAATGATTCCAGACGTGCTACCAACCCGTATTCCGGCACTTTTAGCAAACGGTTCTTCCGGTATTGCGGTGGGGATGGCAACGAATATTCCACCACACAACTTAAATGAAGTTTTAGATGGCTGCTTGGCTTATATTGATAACGAAAACATCACCATTGATGAATTAATGCAATATATCCCTGGCCCAGACTTCCCGACAGCGGCATTAATTAATGGCCGTAAAGGGATTGAAGAAGCTTATCGCACGGGGCGCGGCAAAGTGTATGTTCGCGCTCGTGCTAGCGTAGAAACCACAGATAAAGGCAAAGAGCAAATTATTGTGACCGAATTGCCTTATCAGGTGAACAAAGCCAAATTAGTGGAAAAAATTGCGGAGCTTATCAAAGATAAAAAAATTGAAGGCATCAGCAATATTATCGACCTTTCGAACAAAGAAGGGATCCGCATTGAAATTGACATCAAACGTGATGCAGTAGGCGAAGTGGTATTAAATCACCTTTATGCTCTGACCCAAATGCAGGTGACCTTCGGGATCAACATGGTGGCCTTAGATCACGGTCAACCACGTTTATTCAACTTAAAACAAATCATTGAAGCCTTTGTGATGCACCGTCGCGAAGTGGTGATTCGCCGTTCATTATTTGAATTGCGCAAAGCCCGTGAACGTACCCATATTTTAGAAGGTTTAGCGGTTGCAACATCAAATATCGATGAAATCATCGACATCATCCGTCAATCGAAAGAGCGTAAAGAAGCGGCAGAAAAATTAATTTCTCGCCCTTGGAAACTGAATAACGAAATTTTAGGCTTGCTTGATGCAGCGGCACGTCCGGCTGAATTATCGGCTGAATTTGGTATTCAAGGTTCTGATTACTACCTTTCTCCAGAACAAGTTGATGCAATCTTAGAACTTCGCTTACACCGTTTAACCGGTCTTGCTACCGAAGAAGTGATCAATGAATACAAAGATTTATTGGTTAAAATTGCAGAACTTCTCCACATCATCAACAGCCCTGAGCGCTTAATGGAAGTGATTCGTGAAGAGCTTGAACAAGTACGTGCACAATTCGCCGATGAACGTCGTACTGAAATTACTGCAGCTTCCGGTGATATTGATTTAGAAGATTTAATCGCTCAAGAAGATGTGGTAGTGACCCTTTCTCACGAAGGTTATGTGAAATATCAACCGCTTACCGACTACGAAGCACAACGTCGTGGCGGTAAAGGTAAATCTGCAACGAAGATGAAAGATGAAGACTTCATCGAAAAACTCTTAGTGGCGAATACTCACGATACGATTCTCTGCTTCTCTAGCCGTGGTCGCTTATATTGGTTGAAAGTCTATCAATTACCACAAGCGAGCCGTGGCGCGCGTGGTCGTCCAATTGTCAATATTCTACCGTTACAAGAAAACGAGCGTATTACCGCAATCTTGCCAATCTCTGCTTATGAAGAAGATAAATTCGTCATCATGGCAACCGCTGGTGGTATTGTTAAGAAAATTGCGCTAACCGAATTTAGCCGTCCACGTTCAAGCGGTATCATTGCCTTGAACTTACGTGATGAAGATGAATTAATCGGTGTGGATATCACCGACGGTTCTAACGAAATCATGTTGTTCTCATCTCAAGGTCGCGTAGTGCGTTTCGCTGAAAGCGCAGTCCGTGCAATGGGTCGTTTAGCAACAGGTGTACGCGGTATTAAACTTGCCCTCACTAATGATATCGCTGACGATGAAAGTGCGGTCGAAATTGAAGAGGTTTCGGACGATAATGCAGAAGAAACACTCGATCTCAACATCGATAAAGTGGTTTCCTTAGTTGTACCGAAAAATGATGGTGCAATTCTTACCGCGACGCAAAACGGTTATGGTAAACGCACGCAATTAAGCGAGTACCCAACCAAATCGCGTAATACCAAAGGGGTGATTTCGATTAAAGTGAGCGAACGTAACGGTAAAGTCGTTGCCGCGACACAAGTAGAAGAAACCGACCAAATTATGCTTATTACCGATGCAGGTACCTTAGTGCGTACTCGTGTAAGTGAAGTAAGCATCGTTGGCCGTAACACCCAAGGGGTTCGTTTGATTCGTACTGCTGAAGATGAGCACGTTGTTAGCCTTGAACGTGTTTGTGATATGGATGATGAAGACGAAGGCACTGAAGATGTGACTTCTGAAGAATAATTGATCTTCCATTAAATAAAAGCCCCGCGTTTTGATTCGCGGGGCTTTTTTATTGTTATCTAAAAATCTCTTTTAGAGATCTATTCTATTGATGAAAACTACTCGCCTTCTTCTAATTCATCAGCCATTGCCGCTAGAATTTCACGGGTTAAATATGCCAATGAGCGATAGAAAGGAAGCGTTGCATAAGTTTCCACTTGGGTTAAGAATTTCGCTGCACAAGGTAATAAGAAATCACCGAATAAATCTTGTTGAGCAGCTAGCGATTCCGTGTTGTCTTCTAACCAAGAAGCCGTAAGCAATAACAAGGCAAAATGATCGACATTCTCTGCTTCAGGCACATTACGGGCATGACGAAAATCCATAAAACGTTGCACATCCATATCATAACTTGAAATAGCTGTCGGCACGTTACCGTTTGGACCAAACAATTTTTGATATTCTTGATCAAGCAACGTTAAATCAATTTTCATTTGTAAATTATCAATGGCTGCTTCGCTTTCTTTATCCGTAGAAAGTGCCCACACTTGACTTAAACCTTGTTGCTGCAACCAATCAAATACCCCACTCAAAATTGGATCCGTAGGGCTTCGATAAAATAAATTGCCAAATAGGCGGCTTATTAAAGAAAAATTATTCACTTGAGTTTCTGACATCTGTTGCTTTCCTATGATTATGCTCACGATTGAGCTAAAAGTGCGGTCAATTTTGCCGTTGTTTTTTCGGCGGCTTCGTCAAGCATAGCTTGGCGAGCAGCATCATCGATAATATGAATATCCCCAAACAGGGTGTAATCCACATTCTCGATACCGCAATAATTAAATAAACCATTGATCAAACAATGATTGAGAGATTTATCCACGCCGTATTCTTGATATTTTGCTACGCTACTCCCTATGGTAATAAATTGTTGCATTGCTTTACCTTGAAGCAGACCTTTGGACTCGCCATTTTCTGTTTTATAAGCAAAACCATGACTTAATACACGATCCAAATAGCCTTTTAGCATCGCTGGAAAACCCATCCACCATAAAGGATAAACCATCGTAATCAAATCTGCTTGGCGAATAAACTCATGCTCTTGCTGAATTTCTGAAGGAATAATCCCTTTATTGGCCGATTGTAATTCTTCAAAGGAAATAATCGGATTAAATTCCATGGTGTAAAGATCGCGCAAATGGGTTTCAACACCAAGTTGTTGGCTTGCTTTTACAACGCGATCTACGATGGCTCGACCAAAACTTTTTTGGCTATTGGGATGTACAAAAATAATTAAATGATTCATTCCGTTACCTTTTTCACTAACAGTGTGATGCCATCAACGCGTTCTACTACCACAAGATCGTTCACTGTTAAATGCTCGCCTTGAATACGCCATGTGGTATCGCCAAAGGCACCACGACCAATCCCGTTAGAACCAATTTCTAATACCGTGCCTTTTTTACCTAACAAAGTATGATCTCGTTGATTTAAGGTTGTACGTGATTGGTCCTGATTATCTTTTCTATGTTGATATTTCCACCAAAGCAGCGAGAGAATAATCGCTAAAATCGCATAAAAAACGGCTAACACGGTTAAGGATAAACCCGGCACCAATGCCATCACGCCTGCTGTCGCAATCGCTGCTAAGCCCCACCACAATAAAAATACGCCAGGTACGAGGGTTTCAGCGATTAATAATACAAAACCTAATACTAACCAATGCCACACCGACCAAGTTGTTAACCAATCTGCCATATCAACTCCTTGAGAGAAAAAGTGCGGTCATTTTTAACCGCACTTTAAGAAATTATGCTTTTTTGTCGCCTTTTAACAGTTCGGCAATGCCCGCTACCGAGCCGATTAAATTACCGGCTTCAAGCGGCATCATGACCACTTTGCTGTTCGGTGAACCACCGATTTGTTTTAAGGCTTCGGTGTATTTTTGTGCGATAAAGTAATTGATCGCTTTGGTATCACCGCTGGCAATCGCTTCTGACACCATTTGAGTTGCTTTCGCTTCCGCTTCTGCTGCACGTTCACGCGCTTCTGCTTGTAAGAAGGCTTCTTGACGTTCCCCTTCTGCTTTC
Source organism: Parahaemophilus parainfluenzae (assembly GCA_916050345.1). Taxonomy (GTDB): domain Bacteria; phylum Pseudomonadota; class Gammaproteobacteria; order Enterobacterales; family Pasteurellaceae; genus Haemophilus_D; species Haemophilus_D parainfluenzae_AA. The sequence continues at coordinate 11,263 of CAJZKN010000031.1, forward strand.
AGAATACGGGCTTGTTTTTCCCCTTCTGCGCGTAAAATTTCCGCCTGACGAATACCTTCCGCTTCCAACACTTCCGCTCGTTTATTACGTTCAGCTTTCATTTGCGCATTCATGGAATCAATCAATTCACGTGGTGGACGCACATCGCGAATTTCAATACGGGTGACTTTAATCCCCCAAGGATTAGTCGCTTCATCCACAATTGCCAATAAACGACCATTAATGGAATCACGTTGAGAAAGCATTTCATCCAATTCCATCGAGCCTAATACAGTACGAATGTTGGTCATGGTTAAATTGATAATTGCTTGTTCCAAATGATTTACTTCATAAGCGGCACTACGAGCATCAATCACCTGTACGAAACAAACCGCATCAATGGATACGTTCGCGTTATCCTTAGAAATAACTTCTTGTGAGGGAATATCTAATACCTGTTCCATCATATTGATCTTACGACCAACACGATCCACAAACGGCACCACAAAGTTCAAGCCTGGCATTAAGGTGTGGGTATAACGCCCAAAACGCTCAATCGTCCAGTTATAACCTTGCGGTACGGTTTTGAGTGCTGAAAATAGCACCACAACAACTAATACAATAAAGACGATTGCGGCAATAGATAAGCCTTCCATAGGTTGCTCCTTAATGATGAAGAAATATAGGAAAAGTCTATCAAATTAGACCGCACTTTGTATATAAATATATTTATCGTTTTCTCTTATAAATTCAAAAAGATGCGTAATGCAATTCGGGGCATCTAAATCTTGATGAGAGACAAATAAAAGTTGGGTTTTACTATTATTGACCAGTTGCTCAATAAAATGTTTTACAAGCTTGCGATTTAATCCATCAAGCCCTTGAAAAGGTTCATCTAAAATCAAAACAGGTGGATATTTCACCATCGCACGAGTAATGATCAATAAACGTTGCTGTCCCCAAGAAAGTGAACGAAATGGCTTTTTGGCTAAATGAGTCAGATTTAAACGAGCTAACCACTGCATGGCTTTTAAACGAATTGCCTCTGGCACTTGTTGATAAATCCCAATACTATCAAAAAAGCCTGAAATAATGACATCTAGCACGGAACAATTCACACGATAATCTAAATGCAGTTGGCTGCTTACATAACCAATTTTTTGTTTAATATCCCAAATCGTTTCGCCTGAGCCACGTTGTTTACCAAAGATCACTACATAATTCGCAAATGCTTGAGGATGATCACCTGTAATTAACGAAAGTAACGTAGACTTTCCTGCGCCATTAGGTCCTTTAATCCACCAATTTTGATTTGGCTGAACAACCCAGTTTAAATGATCCAAAATGACTTTATCGCCATACTGGACCGTGACATTTTTAAGCTCAAAGTGCGGTTGGTTTTCAGGCAGTTTTAGTAATGGTGAGGCCGGCTCAGGCAACGCAACATCAACAGACTGTTCCGCATACACTAATTGTTGATAAATACTTTGTTGCTCAATGGATTGGCGTACACCTTCTAATACTAACTCTAAATTTTCCAACATAGCTAAATGAGTCGCTTCAGCCGGAATATCTGCCAAACGATTAACGATTAGAACGATAGCACATTCTTTTTTTAGTTCGTTCAACATCACCATCCAATCTTTTACTGATTGCTGATCTAGCCCTTCAAAAGGTTCATCTAAAATTAATAAATCGGGCTTTTGCAATAATGTTTGTGCCAATAAGACTTTTCGTGTTTCCCCAGTGGAAAGTTTGATAAAGAAACGATCTAAGAGATAAGTAATCCCTAATTTTTCTGCAATTTGTTCACAAAAAGTGAGTTCCGTGCTGCCATTTAAAATGGTTTCTCTTGCCGTTTTACCAAAAAAATCGGGACCAGTATCATCGTTGTTTAAATTCTTTAATGTGGCTTCAAGAATTTCTCGTTGTTTTTCAAAAGAAAAGGAGTGAACACGTTTGAAGGAATTATGGTACTCCCCTTCCTGTAAAGGTAACTCATTTTGCAAAGCTAAAGCAAACGCCGATTTCCCACTCCCATTACTGCCTACCACAACCCAATATTGTTGTGGCTCGATCGCAAAGTGCGGTAAGTTTAAGGTTTGTTTTTGATGAAGTTCAAATTTTGCTTGCTGAATTAAAAGTGTCATTCTCTTTCCCTTAAAAACAAAAGGCGAGCAATTTGCCCGCCTTGTGAAATGAATTGAATTAACCGTTTTTACGCTCTTCTTCCATACATACTGCCGCAGTAAATAGTACGTCAGTTGAAGAGTTAAGTGCTGTTTCTGTTGAATCTTGTAAGATACCAATCACGAAACCTACACCGATCATTTGTGCCGCGATGTCATCAGAAATACCGAATAAGCTACAAGCTAATGGAATTAATAATAATGAACCACCAGCCACACCAGAAGCTCCACATGCACAAAGCGCTGCAACAATACTTAATAATACAGCACTGACGAAAGATACTTCGATGCCTAATGTATGAACAGCCGCTAACGTTAATACAGTAATGGTAATTGCCGCACCCGCCATGTTGATGTTTGCACCTAATGGAATTGCCACAGAATAGGTTTCTTCATCAAGATTTAAGCGTTTTGCTAATTCAATATTTACAGGAATGTTTGCTGCAGAACTACGTGTAAAGAATGCCGTTACACCACTTTCGCGCACACAAGTCCAAACTAATGGGTATGGATTACGACGGATTTTCCAATAAACAAGAATTGGATTAAGCACAAATGCAGTGAATAACATTGTACCGATTAACACGAATAATAAGTGAACATATCCACCTAACGCAGATAAGCCTTTGTCAGATAATGTTTCAGCCACTAAACCGAATACACCGAAAGGCGCAAATGAAATAATCACGTGAACAATTTTAGAAATGCCTTCTGCAAAATCAGCCACAACCTGTTTAGTTGCATCTGATGCATGACGAAGGGCTAAACCTAAACCGATAG
>CAJZKN010000032.1:0-12469 GCA_916050345.1 Parahaemophilus parainfluenzae
AATTAATAAGAATTTTAACCGCTCTTTTGTGTTTTACAAAATTTCTTTATTCTCGAGCAAGGGCTGTAATTGGATCTAATTGTGCGGCGCGTTTTGCCGGCATATAGCCGAAGATCACACCAATCAGGGTAGAGAAGACTACCGCCGCAACAATTGAGCCGGTTGAGAATGCCATCGTAAAATCTGTCATAAATACGTTAAATAGCAGACCGATTAAACCCGAAAGCAGAATACCCGTCACACCGCCAATTAAACAAATCAGCACGGCTTCAATTAAAAATTGTTGCAGAATATTAAATTGTCTCGCGCCAATCGCCATTCGCACACCAATCTCTTTAGTTCGCTCTGTCACGGAAACCAACATAATATTCATTACACCAATACCACCAACGATCAATGAAATAAAGGCGATAGAGGAAATGAGCAATTTCATCGTGCCGGTTGTGCTTTCAATGGTTTGTTTAATGGTATCGCTATTCATGATGAAGAAATCTTTTTTACCATGACGCATAGTGAGCAATTCAGTAATTCCTTTTTCAGCGACAGTCGTATTGACAGAATCATCCACTTTTACCGTAATCGACCCAATTTTTTTGCTGCCCGAAATACGATTCATCACGGTAGTGTAAGGGGCATAGAGATTAAGTGAACTGCTTGCCCCGCCCATTTGTTTATCAGATACCACGCCAATAATACGTAATGGACGTTTGTTAAACATTACGATTTTACCGATAGGATTTTCATCCGGGAAAATCGACTTTTTCGCACTTTCATCGATTAAGGCTACTTGGTTGTTATCTGCCACATCTTGAGCTGAAAATAAATTGCCTGATTTTAGTTTTAAACCATCAACATCAAAATATTGTTCGCCTACACCTTTTAAGCTGGTCGAGGAGAAAGTCTGGTTACCATAAATTAATGTGCCACTTGATGAGCTATTTGGCGTGACGCTTTGTACATAGCTTTGTTGGTTTAAGGCAGTGGCATCATTAATCGTTAGATTTTGCATTTGTTCAGCACGACGATCACCAAAGCCTGTACCATTAAAAATCGTCATGGTACTTGTACCAATGCCTTTAATGTTAGCCAAGATTTTTTGTTGAGAACCGTTTCCCAATGCCACAACGGAAACCACAGATGTAATCCCGATAATAATCCCGAGCATGGTTAAAAGAGAACGCATTTTGTGGGCAATAATGGCACTCACAGACATACGAAAGGCTTCAACAAATTGATCTTTGCTGAATCCAAAGTGCGGTTTAGATTTAGCTTGATTTTCGGTCGCACTTTTTACCGCTTCTTTTTGCGTATCACCAATGATTTCGCCATCTTTAATTTCAATCACGCGATTCGCACTGGCGGCAATTTCACGATCGTGGGTTACCATAATAATAGTGTGGCCTTCTGCGTGTAATTGACGCAGAATTTCCATTACATTTTGTCCGCTTTGCGAATCTAATGCACCAGTGGGTTCATCGGCTAAGATAATTTCACCGCCATTCATCAACGCACGCGCAATACTCACACGTTGTTGCTGACCACCAGAAAGCTGGCTGGGTTTATTTTGCCATTTATCGCCTAAACCTAATTTTTCTAAAAGCTGTTTTGCACGAGAAAGACGTTTTTCTTGCGACATTCCTGCATAAATTGCAGGCAAGGCAACGTTTTCTGCTGCGGTCAAGCTCGACAATAAGTTATAGCGTTGGAAAATAAAACCGAATTTTTGGCTACGTAAATCTGAAAGCTGATCTTTGCTTAATTCAATAGTTTCTTTGCCATTGATTTTGTAAGAACCACTGGTTGCCGTATCCAAGCATCCGATGATATTCATCAAGGTCGATTTGCCGGAACCTGATTGCCCAATAATCGCGACAAAATCGCCTTTTTCAATATTTAAAGAGACATTCTTTAAAATATGAACGCGATTTTCGCCTTCACCGAAGTAACGGTTGAGATCCTTAATTTCAATAATATTCATTAATTTTCTACCGCACTTTTAGAACATTCTTGGACCACGAGGCATGGAGCCTACTTTTTCACCATTGGCCACTTGTGACACGATAACTTTTTCACCTTCGTTTAAACCAGATTTGATTTCAGTCTGGAAATCATTTTGTACACCGGTTTCAACTTCACGCTGTTCAGGCTGATTTTTGTTATTCAATACATTTACAAAGCTTTTGCCATCACGTTTTTGAATAGCCATATTGGAAACCAATAACACATCTTTCGCATTGGCAATTTTAATGTTGTTTTCTGTCGTCATTCCGATGCGTAAGGTACGATCAGGGTTATCAATTAAAACATTGGCGTAATAGTAGATCGCACTGGTTGTGGAGCTGCTACTTGAACTTGTCGAAGATGACGTTGAAGAACTATCACTTGTCGTGGTATTGGCTGGATCAACAGAATTAATGACGGAGTGATACACGGTTTGGCTATCAGATAAAATAGTAAAGCTGACTTCTTGGCCTGCTTTAACTTTGGTAATGTCGCCTTCTGAAATTTCAGGCTTAATTTTCATTTTGCTTAAATCAGCAATGGTTACAATCGTTGGAGTCGTTTGGTTGGCATTAACAGTTTGACCTTCAGAAACGGGCACGGAAATAACAGTACCGTCCATTGGTGCGGTGATTTTGGTGTAGCCCACATTGGTTTCTGCGGTATTCACTTCAATTTCAGCTTGTTTGATATTGGCTTCAATGGCTTCCATTTCAGCTTTCGCATTATCAAGTGTGCTTTTTGCAGTATTCAAACTATCGAAAGACGTCGCTTTTTGCGTATAAAGCTTTGATAAGCGGTTATAGCTTGAAAGGGCTACATCATAAGCGGTTTTCTTCGCTTTTAATTGAGCTTGATAGCTGACTAATGCGGCCTTTTTGGTATTTAAGGTATTAATTTGGGTTGTGGAATCAATATCCGCGATCATTTCGCCTTTTTTGATTTCTTGCCCTAATTTGACATAGAGTTTAGTGATTTTACCTGAAGCTTGAGCACCAACATCAACTTCATTCACGCTTTCAACTGAACCAGAAGCGACAACTGTTTTTTCCACATTACCACGGGTAACGGATTCCGTCAGATAGGTGGTTTCTTGTTTGTTATTGTTTGAGAAAAAATAATAAGCTGCGCCAGCAGCAACTGCTAATCCAAGTAAAATAAAAAAGCGTTTTTTCATAAAGACTTTGTTATCCTAAATAAAAATGAACGTTTGTTCAGTAAAGTGGTATTCTAAAGGTAAACTTTTCAGTTTGCACGAAAAATCTTCAAGTTAGACCTAAAAATTCTAAAAAATTCAGTCATTAATTTAATGAAAGTGCGGTTAGTTTTGTGATCAAATTCACAACGCCAGACTTTTCGTATAGAATGGGGAAATTATTTTCAATTTATTGAGAAATTTATGAGCAATACAGAACACACTCTAGAAAATGCGGAAAATGCCCGCACACACAATTTCATTACTCAAATTATTGATGAAGATTTAGCTTCGGGTAAACACAAAAGTGTTCATACTCGTTTCCCACCTGAGCCAAATGGCTATTTGCATATTGGCCACGCAAAATCGATTTGCTTAAACTTTGGCTTAGCAAAAGAATATAACGGTTTATGTAACCTACGTTTTGACGATACCAATCCGGTGAAAGAAGACGTGGAATATGTAGATTCCATCAAAGAAGATGTGCAATGGTTAGGTTTTAAATGGGAAGGTGAGCCACGTTATGCGTCAGATTATTTCGATGCACTTTATGGCTATGCTATTGAGTTAATCGAAAAAGGTTTAGCCTATGTAGATGAACTTTCTCCAGATGAAATGCGTGAATATCGTGGTACATTAACTGAGCCAGGCAAAAACAGCCCATATCGAGATCGTAGTGTCGAAGAAAACTTAGCGTTATTTGAAAGAATGAAAAATGGCGAATTTGCGGAAGGTACATTAAGTCTTCGTGCGAAAATTGATATGGCATCGCCATTTATGGTCATGCGCGATCCTGTGCTTTATCGTATTAAATTTGCGAGCCATCACCAAACCGGTGACAAATGGTGCATTTACCCAATGTACGATTTCACTCACTGTATCTCTGATGCGATTGAGCGTATTACACACTCGTTCTGTACATTAGAATTCCAAGACAACCGTCGCTTATATGACTGGGTGTTGGAAAATATTAGTATTGAACGTCCATTGCCACATCAATACGAATTCTCTCGTTTAAATTTAGAGGGGACATTAACTTCTAAACGTAAATTATTGAAATTAGTGAATGATGGCATTGTTGATGGGTGGAACGATCCACGTATGTCAACAATTTCAGGTTTACGCCGTCGCGGTTATACACCGGCTTCGTTACGTGAATTCTGTCGCCGTATCGGTGTGACTAAACAAGATAACGTCGTAGAGTATTCTGCACTTGAAGCCTGTATTCGTGAAGATTTAAACGAAAACGCACCACGTGCAATGGCGGTGATTGATCCTGTTCGTGTTGTGATTGAAAACTTTGAAGGCGAAGAAACCTTAACGGCGCCAAATCACCCGAATCGTCCTGAATTAGGTGAGCGTCAATTACCGTTTACGAAAGAGCTTTATATTGATCGTGCAGACTTCCGTGAAGAAGCGAACAAACAATATAAACGTTTAGTATTAGGTAAAGAAGTGCGCTTGCGTAACGCTTATGTGATTAAAGCTGAACGTGTAGAAAAAGACGCGAATGGTGAAATCACCACAATCTTCTGTACTTATGATCCTGAAACTTTAGGTAAGAATCCAGCAGATGGTCGCAAAGTAAAAGGGGTAATTCACTGGGTATCTGCAGTGCATAATCACCCAGCGGAGTTCCGTTTATACGAGCGTCTTTTCACCGTACCAAACCCAGGTGCAGCGGAAGAAATCGAAAGCGTGTTAAATCCAACCTCTTTAGTGGTAAAACACGGTTTTGTAGAACAAAGCCTCGCAAATGCGGAACCAGAAAAAGGTTACCAATTTGAACGCGAAGGTTATTTCTGCGCAGATAGTAAAGATAGCCGTCCTGAACATTTGGTATTTAACTTAACAGTAAGCTTAAAAGAAGGCTTCTAATTTTAATCAACCAAGTGCGGTCAAAAATCACGTAAATTTTGACCGCACTTTTTTATTGGTTTCACTATGCAATTTGAATCTCATTTTTGGCAAAAAAAATCGCTCCTTGAAATGACGGAACCAGAATGGGAAGCTTTATGTGATGGCTGCGGAAAATGCTGTTATCGAAAATACATTCAAGGGCGGGGCAAGCGTGAAAAACTCTACTATACGCGAATTGCTTGCAATCTCTTAGATGTGGAAACAGGGAAGTGTCGTAATTATCCTGAACGTTTTAAGATTGAGAGTGATTGCACGAAATTAACCAAAAAGAACTTACCTGATTTTGGTTGGTTGCCGAATACCTGTGCCTATCGTTTATTGTATGAGGGGAAACCTTTACCCGAATGGCATCCCTTAATCAGCGGCGATCCTAATTCAGTGAAAAATGCAGGCATTTTAATTCAAGATGGCGTACATGAAGAAGATGTCATTGATTGGTTTGAATTTGTCATTGAAACTGAATAATTTAAATTTCGTTGTTTTTTTATTCTCTTTAAACTTTGTTTTTTGATTTAGGTCACAATTTGCAAGATTGGCAATTGTATTTCAATTGTGCTTACTTATAATACTTAATATATATTATATAGATGTATCATTCGTTATATGCAAATGTCCTTATCACTTAAACAATCTGCTGAAAAACTTGGCATTTCGTTTTCCCATTATGATATTAATGGGCATTTGATTGATGCATCGCCAACCAGTATTGATTATTTTATCGAGCAGTTGCAATTCCCGCCGAATATTGGACAAAATCAGCCGTTCCAAAATGTAATATGTGCCTTTGAAAACGAACCCATTCATGATGATTTAATCGCGTTTTCTTCTCCTCCTGATGCTTCTTTGCGTTATCAATTGCTCGACGAGCAAAACCAAATTCAGTTTGAAAAAACAATTCCATATTCAACCGCACTTTCATTCATTGCCTGCTTTGCCTCTTATCTATTATCGTTTAATGCTTTTTGCCGCTCAACAAACGAGAAAATACAATCGGTTGTAAATAATCAAGCTTGCAAAGCATAAAGGAGTATGTCATGACGAAATTAGTCGCTCAATCAGTAATTAATTCATTTTTTGATGGCAAACATGCCGATCCTTTTGCTGTATTAGGCATGCATGAAACTCACAATGGTATTGAGATTCGTGCTTTATTACCCGATGCAGATAAAGTCGAAGTGATTGATAAAGAAAGTCAATCCATCGTTGTCGAACTAGAAAAACTGGATGACCGCGGATTTTTTGCTGCGATTGTGCCAGAGATTCACCATTTCTTTACCTACCAATTAAAAGTGTATTGGGGCGTAGAAGCCCAAATTATTGAAGATCCGTACCGTTTCCATCCGATGATTAATGATTTAGATCAATGGCTATTGGCGGAAGGTTCGTTATTGCGTCCTTATGAAGTATTAGGTGCACATTTTACTGAATGTGACAGTGTACCGGGCGTAAATTTCCGGGTATGGGCGCCAAATGCTAAGCGCGTTTCGTTGGTCGGTGATTTTAACTATTGGGACGGTCGTCGTCATCCAATGCGTTTCCATCCGGCAAGTGGGGTATGGGAGTTATTCTTACCCAAAGCTAGTCTTGGTCAACGCTATAAATTTGAATTAATTGATTACAACGGCAACCTTCGTTTAAAAGCTGACCCTTATGCATTCAGATCGGAATTACGTCCAGATACTGCATCAGAAATCAGCATGTTGCCGGGTGTGGTCGAAATGACGGAGCAACGTCGTAAAGCGAACCAACGCAACCAACCCATTTCGATTTATGAAGTACATTTGGGATCATGGCGTCGTAATTTAGAGAATAATTTCTGGCTTGATTATGACCAAATTGCTGATGAGCTTATTCCTTATGTTAAACATATGGGCTTTACGCATATTGAGTTTTTGCCACTCTCCGAATTTCCATTCGATGGCTCTTGGGGGTATCAACCGATAGGGCTGTATTCACCAACTAGCCGTTTTGGTACACCAGAAGGCTTTAAACGTTTAGTCGAAAAAGCCCACAAAGCAGGCATTAATGTGATTTTAGACTGGGTACCGGGTCATTTCCCTAGTGATACACATGGCTTAGTCGCATTTGATGGTACAGCCTTATATGAACATGCTGACCCACGTGAAGGCTATCATCAAGACTGGAATACCTTAATTTATAACTATGGTCGTAATGAAGTGAGAAACTTCTTATCCAGTAATGCACTGTATTGGCTTGAACGATTTGGTGTAGATGGTATCCGTGTAGATGCGGTCGCATCAATGATTTATCGCGATTATAGCCGAGCTGAAGGCGAATGGATTCCGAATCAATATGGCGGTCGTGAAAACTTAGAAGCCATTGAATTCTTAAAACATACCAACTGGAAAATCCATTCTGAGGTGTCTGGTGCGATTTCGATTGCGGAAGAATCTACTTCTTTCGGTGGTGTAACCCATCCGACAGAACATGGGGGGCTTGGATTTAATTTCAAATGGAACATGGGTTGGATGAATGACACCCTAAGTTATATGAAACTCGATCCAGTTTATCGTCGTTATCATCACGACAAAATGACCTTCGGGATGATTTATCAATACAGCGAAAACTTTGTGTTACCGCTTTCTCACGATGAGGTGGTACACGGCAAATGTTCGTTACTCGGCAAAATGCCGGGCGATACATGGCAAAAATTCGCTAATTTACGTGCCTATTACGGTTATATGTGGGGCTATCCAGGCAAGAAATTATTATTCATGGGTAATGAATTTGCTCAAGGTCGTGAATGGAATTATGAAGAAAGTTTGGATTGGTTCTTACTTGACGAAAACCATGGTGGCCTATGGCATAAAGGCGTATTGCAATTAGTCAAAGATTTGAACGGAATTTATCAAAAAAATGTACCGCTCTTTGAATTAGATGGTGAACCGGAAGGCTTTGATTGGTTAGTGGTAGATGATGCGGAAAATTCAGTCTTTGCTTTTGAACGTAAAAGCAGTGATGGTGAACGCATTATCGTGATCAGTAACTTCACACCTGTTCCACGTGAAGGCTACCGTATCGGTGTAAATGTAGCAGGTGAATACGAAGAAATTTTGAATACTGACTCAATGTATTATCAAGGTTCAAACGTGGGTAATTTTGGTTTGGTGAAAAGTGAAGCGATTGCAAGTCATGGACGTGATAATTCGATTAACGTGACCATTCCACCATTAGCGACAATCTATTTGAAATATAAAGCATAACAATAGTGAAGGGCATAATGTTTAATATTTATAACAATGGCAAACCTTCCCCAATGGGATATTCTCAAACGCTGGAAAACGGCCTAAAAATTTCGAATTTTGCGCTGTTTTCTAGTGCGGCTGATGCTGTTGAACTTTGCTTGTTTCGTGATGGCAAAGAAAGCCGTTTTGCCATGAGCAGAACCGATGATATTTGGCATGTGGCAATTGAAGGCGTTGAGTTAAATGATGAGTATGCGTTCAGAATCACAGGCAAAAATGACCGCACTTTAGCCAATCCACAAAAGTTAATGCTTGATCCTTATGCCAAAGCAGTGAGCCATAAACCGGATTTAAGTTCATCAGAAGCCCGTTCCATTTTCTTGTTAAATGATGGACGAGATAATGCCGCCGTTGCACCTAAAGGCCGCATTATTGACGAGCATTTTGATTGGTCAGGGGATTGCAAGCCGTCTATTCCTTGGGCTCAAACCATTGTATATGAATTAAATGTTAAAGGATTTAGCCAATTACATTCCCGTATTCCAGAACATATCCGTGGGACTTATGCGGCGTTGGCTCATCCCGAAAACATTGCGTACTTTAAATCATTGGGTATTACCAGCCTTGAATTGCTCCCAGTGAATTTCTTTATTGATGAACCACATTTACAAGAAAAAGGATTACGTAATTATTGGGGCTACAATCCACTAGCCATGTTTGCTTTAGAACCGAGTTACGCAGCGGATCAAAAACAGCCTTTGAACGAATTTAAGCGCATGGTGAAAGCCTTGCATCAAGCGGGTATCGAAGTGATTTTAGATGTGGTGTTTAACCATACGGCTGAATCCGAAAAATCATTTCCGACATTTTGCCAGCGTGGTATTGATGACAAAACCTATTACTGGCAAAACGAGCATGGTGATTACTTCAACTGGACGGGGTGCGGCAATATGCTCAATCTTGCTAACGACGTCACTCGCAAATGGGTATTAGATTGTTTACGTTACTGGGTAACAGAATGTCATGTGGATGGTTTCCGTTTTGATTTAGCCACAGTACTTGGTCGTGAAACGCCTGATTTTAATCCAATTGCAAAATTATTTGCGGAAATGGAACAGGATGATGTTCTACAAAAAATTAAATTAATTGCAGAGCCTTGGGATATTGGCCATTACGGCTACCAAGTTGGTTATTTCCCAGCCTATTTTTCTCAATGGAATGATCGTTTCCGTGATGATATGTGCCGTTTTTGGTTATGGCAAAGTGGTGAAGTGGGGGCTTTTGCAGAACGTTTTGCTGGCTCGAGCGATATTTTTAAACGAGAAGGACGATTACCGCATGGTAGCTTGAACTTTATTACTGCTCATGATGGTTTTACGTTACGAGATTTAGTGAGCTATAACCATAAACACAATGAAGCTAACGGTGAAGAGAATCGTGACGGGCGCAATGAAAATTATAGCTACAATCATGGTATAGAAGGTTCTCAACTCGATTTAACTGATGAATGGCAAAGTGCGGTCGAAAAACACCGTGTTTTATCGGAAAAAGGTTTATTAGGCTCGCTATTATTATCAAATGGTGTACCTATGCTGCTTGCTGGGGATGAGTTCGGCAACAGCCAATATGGCAATAATAATGCCTATTGCCAAGATAACGAAATTACGTGGTTAAAATGGGATGGTTTTAACCAAACCTTATTTGACTTTACTAAGCAAACTATTGCATTACGAAAAAAAATTCAAAGTTTGCAAAAGGAGGCTTGGTGGTCGAATGAAAATGTCGAGTGGTTGAATACTGGGGGAAACCCGATGACCCTAGACGATTGGCATAATCGGGAAAGAAAAGCCCTACAAGTTATGTTGGATGGCAAATATCTTTTCTTAATTAATGCAAAAACTGAACCGCAATCTTTTTATTTGCCAAAGGGTAAATGGAAAAAGATTGCCGAAACTGAAAATAGCGTGATTCAACAATGTGATGTGAGCGGTATAGCATTTGAAGTGTTGGAACATATGGATGATGAAAACGATGGAGTTTGTTATGAAAAGTGATCTTAATAAATATGAATTAGTTAAAGATACTTTAGTGCTTATTTTGGCTGGTGGTCGTGGTTCTCGCTTACATGAATTAACCGATAAACGTGCTAAACCTGCGTTATATTTTGGTGGTAATCGTCGCATTATTGATTTTGCACTTTCCAACTGTATTAATTCAGGTCTGAATCGCATTGGTGTTGTGACCCAGTATGCCGCTCACTCTTTATTACGCCATTTACAAACAGGTTGGTCATTCTTACCGCAAGAGCGTGGTGAATTCGTTGATATGCTACCTGCTCGTCAACAAATTGATGATTCGACGTGGTACCGTGGCACAGCGGATGCGGTGTATCAAAATATGGCGATTATCCGTAATCACTATCGCCCAAAATACATTTTGATTCTTGCGGGCGACCATATTTATAAACAAGATTACAGCGTCATGTTGATGGATCACGTGAGAAGTGGAGCAAAATGTACAGTAGGTTGTATTGAAGTGCCACGTTCCGAAGCCAGTGAATTTGGTGTGATGGCGGTAAACGAAAATCTTAAAGTGAAAGCCTTCGTTGAGAAACCTAAAGATCCGCCAGCAATGGTTGGTAAACCAGACATTTCATTAGCATCAATGGGAATTTATGTCTTTGATGCAGAATATCTCTATAAAATGCTTGATAGAGAAGTAAACACACCTTGCACATCTCATGACTTTGGTAAAGATGTCTTGCCAAAATGCTTAGAAGAAGGCGTGCTTTATGCGCATCCATTCAGCCGTTCTTGTATGGGCCGCAACACTGAAGGTGAAATTTACTGGCGTGATGTGGGTACACTTGATAGTTTCTGGCAATCCAACATCGATTTAGTTTCAGAAAATCCACAATTAGATATTTACGATCAAAGCTGGCCAATCCGCGGTAATCCAGTACAGGCTTATCCATCTAAATTCTTCTATAAAAAAGCGAATGTCAAACCGGTGGATAACTCGCTTATCGGTGGTGGCTGTGTGATTACCGATGCATCTATTAGTAATTCTGTGTTGTTTGATAGAATCAAAATTGATGAAGACTCTTCAGTTGATCACTGTGTCGTGTTACCGCAAGTACAAATTGGTAAAAATTGTACATTGAAAGATTGTATTATTGATCGCCATTGTATTATTCCAGATGGTATGGAAATAGGTGTGGACAAAGCCCTTGATAGTAAACGTTTCCGTGTAAGTTCTACCGGTAAAGTTGTACTTGTAACCTCAACAATGTTGAAAAAATTGCAGGGTGAAGAAGTCACTAACGAAGAACATTTGGATTAAAGTGCGGTCAATTTTGACAGTGTTTTAAGTGAACTAAAAAGATTGTGCTGTTATCAATGACAGCACAATTTTAAGTATAAAAGGAAAATTATGAGAGTTTTACATGTTTGCTCGGAGTTGTATCCCTTACTCAAAACCGGTGGACTTGCCGATGTTTTAGGGGCGTTACCCTTTGCACAAAAAGAAATTGGTATTGATACGCGTATTTTATTGCCGGCTTATCCAAAAATTTCTGCAGGCATTGAGAACACGCATGTCGTCACAGAATTTGATAATTTTGCTGGTCATGTTGTATTGCGTTATGGCGAATACAATGGCGTAGGGATTTATCTGATTGATGCGCCACATCTCTATTGGCGAGAAGGAAATCCTTATCATGATACCGATTATAATGATTATGCCGATAACTATAAGCGTTTTGCGCTATTAGGTTGGGTGGGCGCAGAGCTTGCGACAGGCTTAGATAGTTGGTGGCGAGCTGAAGTAGTGCATGCCCATGATTGGCACGCAGGTTTAGCTGCAGCTTATCTATTTAATAAAGGTCGCCCTGCAAAATCAGTATTTACGATTCATAACTTGGCTTATCAAGGACAATTTGCTCATCGCCATTTACATGAAATTGGATTGCCGGAAGGGATGTTCCATGTTAATGGTTTAGAGTTATTTGGTCAAATTTCATATTTAAAAGCTGGCCTCTATTATTCTGATATGGTCACAGCAGTGAGTCCTACTTATGCGAAAGAAATCACTACACCAGACTTTGCTTATGGCTTGCAAGGCTTATTAACAGGCTTACGTGAAGCAG
>CAJZKN010000033.1:0-10908 GCA_916050345.1 Parahaemophilus parainfluenzae
TCTCCAAAACCGGGTGTTGGGAGTTCGAGCCTCTCCGCCCCTGCCATTATTTCATATCAAATTATCTTTAATTTTTTAAGAATATTGTCTATTTTACTATTCGTTTTATACTAATCGTACTTTTAGTATTTCAGAGATATTCTTATGCATTACTCCATTCAAGATTTTATTCAATTAATTGCACAATTACGTAACCCTAACGGCGGTTGTCCTTGGGATCTTAAACAAAATTATGAATCAATGATTCCTTGTTTAACCGAAGAAACTTATGAAGTCATTGATGCCATCCAAAAGAAAGATATTGTTAATTTAAGGGAAGAGCTTGGTGATCTTTTGTTACAGGTGGTATTTTTCAGTCAGCTTGCTTCAGAGGATGGTTATTTCACATTTGATGATGTTCTTAATGATGTTTCTGAAAAGATTGTACGTCGTCATCCTCATGTATTTGGTGATGTAACAGCTGGAAATGAAGAAGAAGCGTTAGCCCGTTGGAATAGCATCAAAGCACAAGAAAAATCAACTCAAAAACAACAGTCTATTTTAGATAATGTTCCGAATGCTTTTCCTGCATTGTTAAGAGCTCAGAAAATGCAAAAACAGTGTTCAAAGATTGGATTTGATTGGAATGAACTTGAGCCTGTATTTGCTAAAGTTGAAGAAGAATTGAAGGAAGTACGAGATGAGGTCAACCAAGCACCTCGCAATCAAGAAAGAATAGAAGAAGAAATTGGGGATTTATTTTTTGCGACAGTCAATTTGTCTCGTCATCTTAAATGTAACGCAGAAGAGGCTTTACGTAAGGCGAATAATAAATTTGAACAACGTTTTCGCAAAGTCGAAGGAAAGGCCTTAGAACGAGGGGTATCACTTAAAGATCTTTCTTTAATCGAAATGGATGTTCTGTGGGATGAAGTGAAAAAAGAAGAAAAATAACCGAAATGGCAGAGGGCATTTTCCTCTGCCATTTTTATTTTATGGAATGGATAAGTAACATATAAGTGCTGATTACTAATAAAATAATGCCTAATAGTTTTTTGACTAAGTGCGGTGATAATTTACCTCGGATTTTCATTGAGAAAAATCCGGTTACAAAAGCACTTAGCACAACAATAATCACAATCGAAAAATTGACATAACCGATTTGCCAACCAAAGTGATACGTCGAGCTTTTTGAAAGATAGCCATAAAGGCTACCTAACCCTCCAATAAACATCATCGCATTGGTATAAGGCGCAATTTGATGGGCTTTAACGGATTTTAATTGTCCAATTAAAGGCGCCATAATTGAGCCACCTCCAATGCCTGTCATGCCAGCAATAAATCCACCTACCGTTGAAAGCCCTATCCCTTTAATCGTTTCATCCGCTGTAGATTGCTGAATTATTGCGCTTTCTTTACTAAAAATAGTACGAATTGCTAATAGGGAAAGTGTGATAACAAACACACTGATGATGGCAATATCGGGTACATAAAAACTGGATTCGAATCCTAGCTGCACACCAATAATCATACCCATAGACCAAATGAGCATCGCTTTGTAATTAATCGATACTTTTTGTTTGTAAAAATAAATTAAGTTAATAAAGGATGATCCCATAACAATCGTCAATGATGTTGCAGCAATCATTTGTAAAGGGAACTGTGGGAATAAGGTGTAGAGAATAGGTACCATCAATACGCCGCCACCAATGCCAAAAATAGCGGACATTATATTTGTCATCACACCACATAAAATTAAAATAAAAATTAACTGTAAACTCATTTCAAACTCCTTTTTTGTGGGAGTACGGCATTATTATTCTTTTGGATAAATAAATAATTTATGATCTTGCTCATAATTATCTATAAAAACAGACTTTATTTTAATTTTGTGATCCTTCTCACACAATCAGTATGACAATTATCATATGCTCTTTATACACCTAGCAGTAGTCTATAAATGGATATTAATAATGGCTTCTAGAAGGAGGAGCGTATGCTATTAACAGTTTCGAGTTTCCTCATCGTAACAGCTTTGGTGGCCTATATTTCATGGCTACGGACTAAAAACGATGATTTAACCACCTCGAAAGGTTATTTCTTAGCGGGACGAGGATTAAGCGGTATTGTGATTGGTTGCTCAATGGTTTTAACTTCACTTTCTACTGAGCAATTGATTGGGGTGAATGCCGTTTCTTATCAAAACAACTTTTCTATTATTGCGTGGACAGTGCCAACGGTGATTCCGCTTTGTTTCTTGGCGCTTTATATGTTGCCGAAATATTTGCGTAATGGTTATACCACCATTCCTGAATTTTTTGAAAATCGCTTTGACCGTCAAACTCGTTTGATTATGTCTGGATTATTCTTAGTCTTCTATCTTTTAATCGTTATTCCGACCGCACTTTATACTGGAGCGATTGCCTTTAATAAAATCTTCAATCTAGAAACGATCTTCGGATTAAGCTATGCACAGGCAATTGTCTATACCGTGATTGCTATCGGTGTAGTGGGTGCGATTTATGCGATTTTTGGTGGGTTAAAAGCGGTAGCCGTTTCCGATACCATCAATGCCGTGATCTTAGTGATTGGTGCATTGCTTGTGCCTGTATTTGCATTGCTTTATTTAGGTAATGGTAGCATTTCTGAAGGCTTGAATATTATCACCACCACTCATGTTGAAAAATGGAACGCCATTGGTAGCTCAACAGATTCTACTCCTTGGCCAACAATTTTTACCGGTATTATGGTTGTTCACTTCTTCTATTGGACAACGAACCAAGCCATCGTACAACGTTGTTTAGGGGCGAAGGATTTAGCATCGGGTCAAAAAGGGATTTTAATTGCAGCACTTTTCCTACTCACATTACCGATTATTCTTAATTTACCGGGTTTATTGAGTTTCCATATTTTAGGTGAAGGCTTAAATCCAATTGATACCTCTTATCCATTATTGGTCAATAAAGTGATGCCGACTGCATTGCAAGGCTTCTTTATTGCCGCACTTTTCGGTGCAATTTTAAGTACCTTTAACTCATTCTTAAACTCTGCAGCGACCATTTATTGTAAAGACTTATTACCATCTATCAGTAAAAAACAACGTACCGATCAAGAGTTGATCGTCTATGCGAAAAAAGTCTCAACCATTATGGCGATTGTGACCATGATTATTGGCCCACTTTTGATGTTCGGTACAGATGGTATCTTCTTAATCACTAAACGCTTTGCCGGTTTTGTGAATATTCCAATCGTGGCGTTATTTGCTGTGGGTTTATTTAATAAAACTGTTTCTGGCTTGGCTGCACGTATTGCTTTACTTGTACACGTAGTACTTTATTTCAGTATTGTTTGGGTGTTTAATGTGAAAATCAATTTCGTGTATGTAATGGGCGGATTATTCGTATTTGATGTTGTTTTCATGTTGATTCTAGGTCAATTCTTAAAACGTGAACCTTATGTGGAAAATACCATCAATAAAGGCGATGTAGACTTAACCAATTGGAAATACATTAAAGTAACATCTGTTTCATTAATTCTTGGTTTAATTGCGCTTTATGCATTCTTATCACCAATTGGTATTGCTTCACCAGATGGCAATCCAATGTTAGTGTTGGAAGTGTATGCGGTATTACAACTCATTGTGTTGATTGTCTTTAGACCAAAAAATGAAAAAACAGAACATCAATTACATCTTTCTAACCAACATTAAGCAGTCGGGCGTACATCACGTACGCCCTTAAAATAGATAAGGATTGTGTATGAACATTATCTATATTTTACTCGACCAAGTGCGTAAAGATATGTTGGGGGCTTATGGTCATCAGATCGTTAAAACCCCGAATATTGACCGTCTAGCTAAAGATGGTGTACGTTTTAATAATGCTTTTACGCCCGCTTCCGTTTGTGGGCCCGCTCGGACTTCGCTCTTTACCGGTTTAATGCCATCTACCCATGGCATCATTCGTAATGGTGAAAAAGGCGGTACAGGTGAAGTGAGCGAAGCCGCCCCAAATATTGGTAAACTAGACGGTTATAACACCTATGTTGTGGGAAAATGGCACGTGGGTACAAAATCCGTACCGGAAGATTATGGTATCAAAGGGCATAACTTTGACGGCTATGGTTATCCGGGCAGTGGTGTGTATAAAAATTTAGTGTTCAACCAACCACCAACACATTCCAATCGTTATAAAGAATGGTTAGATGAAAAAGGCTATGAAATTCCTGAAGTGAGCCGTGCTTATTTCGGTGATAACCCTCATTTACGTGTGCAAGAGCTTTGCGGTTTGCTTTCAGGCACAAAAGAACAAACCATCCCGTATTTCATCATTGATGAAGCAAAAAGCTATATTAGTGAATCACTTGCTGAAAATAAACCGTTCTTTACATGGATTAATTTCTGGGGACCGCATACGCCTTGTATCGTGCCAGAACCGTATTATTCCATGTATCGTAAAGAAGATGTGGTGCTAGATGAAAGCTTCTTCAAGCCACTAGAAGGCAAACCAGGACACTATCGTACCATCTCTAAAATGTGGGGGATGTGGGAAGCGAGTGAAGATCATTGGAAAGAAGTCATCACAAAATTCTGGGGCTATATTACTTTAATTGATGATGCGATTGGCGAGTTGTTCACTTTCTTGGAAAACAAAGGTATTTATGACCGCACTTTTATTGTGGCAACCGCTGATCATGGTGATGCAATGGGCGCTCATCGAATGATTGAAAAAGGTGAATTCATGTTTGATACCACCTACAACATTCCGATGATTATCAAAGACCCAAATTCAAATCGCGTTAATCAACAAGATGATAACCTTGTCTATCTCCATGATTTAACCTCGACCGTTTATGATCTCGCTAATCAGCCGATTCCTCAAGCCTTTGAAGGGGAAAGTATTTTGCCGATTGTTCGTCAACATCAAGATAATCAACGCAAAGGGATATTGGCACAGTTGGCAGGGCATTTCGTTTATTTTGAACAACGTATGTGGCACCGTAAAGACTATAAATTAGTGTTTAATGCTTCGGACATTTGTGAGCTTTATGATGTGAAAAACGATCCGGCTGAAATGCATAATTTGTTCTACAAACCAGAATATGAAGCAGTCAAAAAAGAGATGCTAGAAGAAATGCGTCAAGAAATGAAACGCTTAAATGATCCGTTAGAAAACTGGGTCTATCGGATTATAAACGAAGTGTAAAACCAATAAAAAACTGACCGCACTTTTAAAGGACAATTATGGAAAATTGCTCAATCAAGCCTACTGAGTTATCACATTGTCAGCTCACCGAGTTACATCACTTGCCGAAAGGCTCCTTCTTGTATCAACAAGGTGAGGCAGCACATGAGTTTTATTATGTGCAATCAGGCTTGATTGGCTTATTTCATACCCTTGAAAATGGCAAGGAAAGCTTGGTACGGTTATATTCTAAAGGCGATTATTTTGGTTTTCGAACTTTATTCTCCATGACGGATAAACACCATCATTGCAATGCGAAAGTCTTAATTGATGCAGAGATTACTCGCATCAAGCCCAATGTAGTGAGCGAGTTTTTTACGCATAATACGGTGATGAGCCAATGTTTACTGCAGATCTTGGCAGATGAACTACGTGAAGCCGAAGAGCGTTTAGCAAAAAGTGCCTATTTGCGCACCTTAGATCGTGTGATGGATAGTTTATATTTCCTCAAACAAAACTTTCCTGATTATAATTGGACGTATCGCGAAATTGCAGAATATGCTGGTTGTGAAACTGAAACCGCCATTCGTATTGCAAAAGAACTCAAACAAAATGGCGCATTTGATCGAATATCAGGTCATAAATAATGTTGTAACAAAGGATGGTTGATGTCTTTTTTTCCACCACAAGCTCATTTTCACTTAATGGCGAAACCAAGCAGTTTTCACTGTAACATTCAGTGTGAATATTGCTTCTATTTGGGAAAATCAGAACAGTTTGGGCAACATGCACCTTTTATGTCAAAAGACACCTTAAAACATTACGTCAAAAACTATATCCAATCTCACGCTGGCAATGTGGTTGAATTTGCTTGGCAAGGTGGTGAACCCACTCTCTTAGGCTTAGATTTTTATCGACAAGCCGTTGAATATCAGCAGGAATTTGCTCAAGGTAAACAGATCACAAACGCCTTTCAAACCAATGGTATCGCACTTAATCAGCAATGGGCTGCATTTTTCAAACAACATCATTTTCTCATTGGGCTTTCTATTGACGGTTTAAGTGCTGTGCATAATCGTTATCGTATTTCGGGTAACGGTAATCCCACTTTTGAAAAAGTCGTAAAATCGTTAAATCTGCTACAAGAATATGGCGTGGAATTTAACACCTTAACCGTCATTAACGATCAAAACTGGCAAAAAGGAAGAGAAACCTATTTAGCACTCAAACAACTTGGCTCGACTTATATGCAGTTTATTCCTATTGTGGAACGTCATGCCCAAACACAATCTGTCACTGATTTTTCAGTACCATCAGAAGGTTATGGACAATTTCTCGTGGATGTCTTTCATGAATGGTATGCTCATGATGTAGGAAAAATTTATGTGTCGCAGTTTGATAATCTACTTGGACAATGGCTTGGTTATCCTTCCACAACCTGTGTTCATCAACCTACTTGCGGGCAATCGCTTATCACGGAAGCTAATGGCGATGTGTATACTTGCGATCATTTTGTGTATCCTGAATACAAGGTCGGAAATTTAACTCAGCAACCTTTAACAGAGATTGTGCTTTCCAGTAAACAGCAACAATTCGGTTTAGAAAAATCACAAAAATTGACCGCACTTTGTCGTCATTGTGAGTTTCGCAAACTCTGTTATGGCGGCTGCCCAAAACATCGTTTTATTTCTCTCGAAAATGAATCAAACCCACATAATTATTTATGTGCCTCTTACCGTTATTTCTTTGAACAAACGGCGCCTTATATGAAAGCGATGGCTCGTCAAATTCGGTTACATCCATCAGCCGCTTAAGGTAGAATAGTGTTTTTCTATTTTACTGTTTGATTAATATGAATCCTTGGGCATTACTTGCTATCTCTATTTGCCTTGAAATCGTGGCAACGAATTTATTAAAAGTCAGTGATGGCTTTACCAAACTTTTACCCACCGTTGGCTCATTAGCGCTATACGCCATTTCATTTTATTTTGTCTCCATTGTTTTCCGAACACTTTCTGTTGGCTTGGTTTACGCCATTTGGTCGGGCGTCGGCATTGTTCTGACTGCCATCGTGGCGTATTTCGCTTTTGGTCAGAAAATCGATACCGCTGGGCTGATAGGTATGGCATTGATTATCAGCGGTGTTTTAGTGATTAACTTGTTTTCTCAAACAGGACATTAATCCTTCAAATGAAACGTGATCAAGCTCAAAAATTTTATTTTTCTTCAAAATAAAATTATGTAAGCAATCGATTCACCGCTATAATTCTCCGGCATTTTTAACCGCACTTTGTGCAACTTTAAAGGAAATTCTATGAAAAAATTACTTTGCTCATTATTTGCGCTTTCAGCTGTTAGCACAGCAATGGCACAAGAAGTGAATATTAAATTATTAGGAACCTCAGATGTTCACGGTCGTATCGTACCTTGGAGCTATGGTGCAGACGTAGAGGACAAATCTGGTTCTTATGCACAAATTGCAACTTATGTGAAAGATGTGCGTAAAAATAATAAAAACGTAGTGTTAGTGGAAGTCGGTGATGCGATCCAAGATAACCAAATCGATGTGTTCGCAAAAGATAAAAAATATTACAAAGATCACCCAATTCCAAAAGTATTAAACGAAATGAATTATGATATTTTCGTATTGGGTAACCACGAGTTTAACTTTGGGATGAAAGCATTAGATGAAATCCTAAAAGATATCAAAGCGAAAAAATTAACCGCAAACTTCTATCATAAGAAAAATGACAAACGTTATATCGATGCGACAACCATTATCGAAAGAGATGGCGTGAAGTTAGGGATTATTGGTTTAAGTACCCCAATGTCAGCAAAATTTGAAGAAGATACGGGCAACTTAAAAGACATGAAATTTACTTCACCGACAGAAGAAGCGCGTACACAAGTTGAGAAATTAAAAGCAAAAGGCGTGGATGCGATTATTGCGGTGACCCACATGGGTATCGATAATGAAAACAATATTCCTGATACTGGTATGCGTGATGTCATCAATGCAGTAGATGGTATTGATGTGGTTATCGCGGGTCACATGCACAAAGATGTACCAAGTGAAACCATTAAAAACACACTAATCACTGAACCACACCGTTACGGTACCGTGGTATCTGAAGTGGATTTAACTTTTGATATCAACGATAAAAAAGAAGTGAAATTAGTGAAGAAAGAATCGAAAACGGTTCCAGTTAAAGCACTTGAAGCAGATAAGAAAATTGTGGAAATCTACAAACCTTATCACGAGAAATTACGTGAGTTAAACAACGTAGTAATCGGTCAAACAGCGAATGAAATGGTACCTCAAGAGACTAAACACGGTGTATCTGCTGCATTTTCAAAAGATACCGGTTTATCTTCATTTATTAATGATGTTGAACAACATTATAGCGGTGCAGATGTGGTGACTTTCTCTTTTGACCACCAAAAAGCACGCATGAATAAAGGCGATATCAAGAAAAAAGATATCATCTTTAACTATCGTTATGCAGGCGGTGATGTTACCGTTTATGAACTGACCGGTAAACAATTGAAAGAATATATGGAATGGTCGGCTAACTACTTCGATACCATCCAACCAGGTGATACCGAATACCGTTACAATGCGGAACGTAAAAAATCAAAATATGTGACTTACGACATTTTTGGTGGCGTAAATTACAAAATTGACTTACGTAATCCAAAAGGTAGCAAAATCGTTGATTTAACCCTTGTTGACGGCAAACCGGTAACTGACGATATGAAATTAAAAGTGGGTATGAACTCATATCGTTTCGCTCAGTTAAACGGTAAAGGTGGGATTTGGGAAGGCCAACAAATTCCGGTACTTTGGGAATCTAAAGTGGCAATGGGCCGTGAAAAAGGCACTATCCAAAATATGATGATCGATTACATCACGAATGTGAAAAAAGGCAAAATCGATGGTCAATCTCACAACCGTTGGGAAATCATTGGATTAAACTAATCTATCCTTTTAAAATACGATAAAAAACAACCGCACTTTGAGGCAATTGAATCAAGTGCGGTTATTTTTTTCTTTGTTTTCAGATAAAACTTGTAAATAATCAAGGTAAAATTGAGCTCAACGTAGTAAACTACAAGCACTTTTATCCTTTAGGAGATGACAAATGAAACCTTATTTAATCGCCCCTTCTATCCTTTCTGCAGATCTTGCTCGTCTTGGTGATGATGTGCAAAACGTATTGAATGCCGGTGCGGATGTGATTCATTTTGATGTAATGGATAATCACTATGTGCCGAATTTAACCTTTGGCCCTGCAGTATGTAAAGCTTTGCGTGATTATGGTATTAAAGCACCGATTGACGTGCATTTAATGGTGAAGCCAGTCGATCGTATCATTCCTGATTTTGCCAAAGCAGGTGCGGATTACATTACGTTTCATCCTGAAGCCAGTGAACATATTGATCGTTCTTTACAGCTCATTCGTGATCACGGCTGTAAAGCGGGTTTAGTGTTTAATCCTGCCACACCATTAAGTTATTTGGATTATGTCTTAGATAAGGTGGATGTAATTTTGTTAATGTCCGTGAATCCAGGATTTGGTGGACAATCTTTTTTACCTTCAACATTGAAAAAATTACAACAAGCTCGTCGTCTGATTGATGAAAGCGGTTTAGACATTCGTTTAGAAGTTGATGGTGGGGTAAAAGTAGATAATATTGCAGAAATCGCCGCCGCTGGAGCAGATATGTTTGTGGCAGGCTCAGCGATTTTTGGTAAACCAGATTATAAACAAATCATTGATCAAATGCGTACACAATTAGCTTCAGTAAAATAAATGGTAGTAAGAATGAACACTCAATTTAAAGTTATCGGTTTTGATTTAGACGGTACGCTTGTGAATAGCTTGCCAGATTTAGCGTTGTCTGTGAATTCTGCTTTAGCAGACTTTGGATTACCTCAAGCACCAGAAGAGTTAGTGTTAACTTGGATTGGTAATGGGGCACCAGTATTGATTGCACGAGCTTTAGAATGGGCAAAAGGGCAAACAGGTAAAGACTTTTCAGATGCAGAAATGGAACAAGTGAAAGAGCGTTTTAACGTGTATTACGCGGAGAATCTTTGTAATGTGAGCCGTTTATATCCAAATGTAAAAGAAACATTGGAAACTTTGAAAGCTCGAGGTTATACCTTAGCTGTGGTAACGAATAAACCCACTCGTCACGTTCAGCCAGTATTGGCGGCATTTGGTATCGATCATCTATTCAGTGAAATGCTTGGTGGACAATCATTACCCGCGATTAAACCACATCCAGGCCCATTGTATTATTTATGTGGTAAATTTGGCGTAGAACCCCGCCAAGTATTGTTTGTAGGTGACTCTCGAAATGACATTCTCGCGGCTCATTCAGCAGGTTGTCCAGCTGTGGGTTTAACTTACGGTTACAACTACAACATTCCAATTGCTGAATCAAACCCAGATTGGGTGTTTGACGACTTTGCGAAGTTATTAGAGATTCTTTAATTCATCTTAAAGCGTAAAATGCGGTCAAAAATGACCGCACTTTTTTCTTAAACCTCCCACCAAATCAACGCCCATTTGCGTTGTCCGTGTTTTATTGGTTCATTGTTTATTTGTTTTTGTTGATAGAATTGAGCCAAACTTCGTTTTTCTTTTTCAGTGAGATTGCCGAGAGAAAACTCCACAGAATTTAATAAATCTTCAAAGGTTTCACCTTGAAAATGACCTGATTCGGTTTCAATAAAACT
>CAJZKN010000034.1:0-10762 GCA_916050345.1 Parahaemophilus parainfluenzae
GAAGAAAACGATTCAGTTGCAAACCTTTTGGTGATTGGCTTTCAATCATATAAATTAATTCAACCAACAGCGTGCCTGCGGGCAGCTGTTTATTAACTAATAATGCCATTGCTGCTTTGCCGATGTCACCAGAAGCGATTAAATCAATGCCTTGGCGTATCATTGGGTGATCCCAGGTAAGAAATTCTAATTCTTCACGCGCAAGAGCAAGTTGTCGGTCAAAGGTTACTGTAACACCTTCTTCTTTTAGTCCTGGAAAATCGGGAACAAGCATGGTGCCCGTTGGTGTGATAACAATGCTGTTTTCACCTAAATCATCTTGTTCTACGCCAATAATATCAAATAAATTCAGTGCAAAATCGACTAATTGTGGTGAATTATCAGTTTGAGCGATTTCTGCCGCAAGTCGTTGTGCCTTTTCGCCACCATTAGAATTTAATTCTAACAAACGATCACGGCCTTTCTCTAAGGCTAAACGCAATGCTTTTGCTTGTTTTTGCGTTTGGAGAATGAGTTGCTCAAAATCTGCTTTATTTTCTGACCGCACTTTTAATAAAGTTTCATATTGTTCAAACAATGCCATACCAATAGGGCAAGTTTGTTCAAAGGCATTTAAGCCCTCATGATACCAACGGGCTAAATCTTGTTGTGCAGAACCTGCTAGGCAAGGGACATAAATTTGCACGTCTCGTGTTTGCCCAATACGATCTAAACGACCGATACATTGCTCAAGTAAGTCAGGATTCTCCGGTAAATCGAAGAGTACGAGATGACAAGCAAATTGGAAATTTCTGCCTTCAGAACCAATGCTAGAACTCAGTAAAACTTGAGCACCATTTTCGCTATCGGAAAAATAAGCGGCAGCACGATCTCGTTCAATGATTGACATTCTTTCATGGAAAATAGCACTACGAATGGCTTCTTTTTCTCGTAAAATTTGCTCAAGTTGAATTGCCGTTTGTGCTGTTTTACAAATGACTAAGATTTTTTCATTTCGGTGTGATTTTAAGAAATCAATTAACCAATGAATTTTTTCATCAGCCTCAGTCGCATCAATCGTTACTTGGTGATAAACCCGATGTGGAAAACCTTTTACACCTTGGCGTGTATTGCGAAATAAAATACGGCTTGTACCATGTCGATCGATGAGATTTTGAATGAGTTCTTGTCGAGCAGCTTGCTTTTCATCGTCATTATGACAGGCTAAAGCTTTGAATAATGGTTCGACATCCTGCTCATTGAGTAAATCAGAAATATGATTTTTTTCGACCGCACTTAGCGGCTTCTCTGAGAGTAAAGATTGCACAGCATCCGCAACAGGCTGATAGTTTTCTTGCTCCTTCAAGAATGCTTGATAATCGTAAAAACGCTCAGGATCAAGTAAGCGTAAACGTGCAAAATGGCTTTCCAAGCCCAGTTGTTCAGGCGTTGCGGTAAGTAATAAAACAGATGGAATAGCGTTCGCTAATTGTTCTACTAATAAATAAGCGGCACTTGGTGCATTTTCAGACCAAGATAAATGATGCGCTTCATCGACAATTAAACAGTCAAATTCAGCTTCAATAGCTTGTTGTACGCGATGAGGATGTGCTTTCAACCAATCTAATGCACAAATAATTAAGCTTTCCGTGCTAAATGGATTGATCGCTTGTTCAGCAAAATCTTCACAACGTTCTTCATCAAATAATGAAAAATGTAAATTAAAACGACGAAGCATTTCAACAAGCCATTGATGTTGCAAGGTTTCCGGTACAATAATTAATACACGTTGTACTTTTTCAGCAAAAAGCTGGTTTTGCAAAATCATGCCTGCTTCAATGGTTTTACCTAAACCTACTTCATCTGCCAAGAGCACGCGAGGATTAACACGATTTCCCACCTCTTGTGCAATATGAAGCTGATGAGGAATTAAACCCGCACGATTGCCTCGTAAGCCACGTAAAGGCGATAGAAATTGAGCTTGTTGATGTAGAAGGGTTTGATAGCGCAACGCAAAATGTTCACTACGATCAATCTGTGATGAAAAGAGGCGATCTTTCGCTTGGCTAAAAGAAATTACCGGGGAAAGTTCTTTCTCATTGACGATAATCTCTTCGCCTTGCGCATTTTTGACTAAATAAAATAAGAGGCCATTCATTTCTTGAACATCAAGGACTTCACCTTGCCAACCTGCTTGGTGATGAAGTTGTTCCCCTTTATTCAATGCAATTCGGGTTAATGGCGCTTGTGCTACCGCATAAATTCGGGTTTCATCTGTGGCAGGAAAGTGAAGGGTAACTGAGCGGAAATCTAAGGCGGTAATCATCCCTAATCCGAGGTTATTTTCTGTTTCGCTAATCCAACGTTGACCGATTGCAAATGACATCATCTTCCTCTTAATGAATCTCTTAAAATGGGGCGATATTGTAGTCTGATTATAAGGGAAAGCAAGGTAGGGACATCTAAAAGTATGAAAAATAAAGTGTGATTTATCTCACAATAATCAAATTAAATACCCGCTATGCTTTACTTTAAAAAAGTGCGGTGTAAAAATGGCGTACTTTTTATAAAACAGGAGTGTTCCATGAATTGGACAGAACGACTTAAAGAAGAATTTTTATCCGGTTGGAAGCCTTTTGAAGTGGCATGGGTAGTTATTTTTCTTGCTGCGCAAATTATTGCTTATGCTCTTGCGCCGGATAGTCCATTAGGCATGATTTCCGGTATTGCAGGTATTCTCTGTGTGGTATTGGTGAGTAAAGGAAAAATTAGTAATTATTTCTTTGGGCTTATTTTTGCTTACACCTATTTTTATGTCGCCTGGGGAAACAATTTCCTGGGTGAAATGAATACGGTGCTTTATGTGTATATCCCATCACAATTTATCGGCTATTTTATGTGGAAACAACACATGCAAAACGATAATGGTGGTGAAAGTGTGATTGCAAAAGCTTTGACGCCAAAAGGTTGGGCAATTTTACTCTTGAGTGTGGGGATTGGTACATTCTGCTTTGTACAGGCTTTAAAAGCGGCAGGCGGGAGTTCTACAGAATTAGATGGTTTAACCACGATTATCACCGTAGCGGCGCAATTATTGATGATTTTACGTTATCGTGAGCAATGGTTATTATGGATTGTCTTAAATGTGCTTTCTATTTTGCTTTGGGCAGAACAGCCAGCGATGTACTTAATGTATAGTGCTTACTTACTTAACTCATTATATGGTTATTACAACTGGACGAAACTCGTCAAAGTAGAAAACCACTAATCACATCAATTAAAAAGGGCATAGTCATATGCCCTTACATTTTTAAATAAAATGCCTTCGTCAATGCAATAAATTCCTCTGTGTACTGATTATTTTCATCATAAATCACCAAGCTATCTTTTACCTGTGGTAAATGCTCTCGGCTAAACGTGAGTAACATTCGTTGTGGTGCTTTCCCTGTCTTTGTAATGACATCAGTCTGCTTAATACAATAAAGTGCGGTTGAATTTATCAATGTTTTTCCCGCCTCATAAGGCAAGACAAAACTGATTTTTCCTTTTTCGGATAAACAACTCACCGCCCAATTTAACCAATCTAAATGGCTTTGTTGAACATAACGGGCAAGTGCACGCTCATCATTTTTACATTTCACACCTTGCGCAAAATAAGGCGGATTCGCCACAATTAAATCCAATTGATGTGCCGTGTGTTGGCAATAGGTTTCCACATCTTGGTGTGTTAAATGAAGACGATTGTGCCATGGCGAAGCCTTAAAGTTTTCTTCCGCTTGTTGCGCTGCAAGGGGATCAAGTTCAACGGCTTCAATTTGGCAATGCTCATGACTTCGTTGGGCGAGCATTAATGCAACCAAGCCCGTGCCAGTTCCCATATCTAGAATATACTGACAATCAGACACATCCGCCCAAGCACCCAGTAAAATGCCATCTGTGCCGACTTTCATCGCACAATGTTGTTGATTAATATGGAATTGTTTGAAGGTAAAGCTGCTCATAAAATCTTGCGGAAAATGACCGCACTTTCAGGTATAATCAGCCCCAATTTTAACAAATTAACGCAAAATAATGAATTTATCCCCATTTGAAGAATTCGATCTTTCCCCTGAATTATTAAAGGCCTTAGAAAAGAAAGGTTATACCCGCCCAACAGCCATCCAATTAGAAGCGATTCCGGCTGCAATGGAAGAGCGTGACGTGTTAGGTTCAGCCCCAACCGGTACAGGAAAAACTGCCGCATTTTTATTGCCAGCGATTCAGCATTTATTGGATTATCCACGTCGTAAGCCAGGCGCACCTCGCATTTTAATTTTAACGCCAACCCGTGAGTTAGCGATGCAGGTTGCAGAGCAAGCAGAAGAGCTGGCGCAATTCACGCATTTGAAGATTGCTACCATTACCGGTGGTGTAGCGTATCAAAATCATGGGGAAGTATTTAATTCAAATCAGGATATCGTGGTGGCAACGCCAGGGCGTTTATTGCAATATATCAAAGAAGAGAACTTTGATTGTCGTGCGGTAGAAATGCTAATTTTTGATGAAGCAGATCGCATGTTGCAAATGGGCTTTGGGCAAGATGCAGAGAAAATTGCGGCTGAAACACGTTGGCGTAAACAAACCCTCCTTTTCTCAGCGACATTAGAAGGGGAGTTATTAGTTGATTTCGCAGAACGTTTATTGAATGACCCAGTAAAAATCGATGCCGAGCCAAGCCGTCGCGAGCGTAAGAAAATCAATCAGTGGTATTATCACGCTGATAGCAATGAACATAAAATTAAGTTGCTTGCACGTTTTATCGAAATCGAGAAAGTGAGCCGTGGTATTGTGTTTGTCCGTCGTCGCGAAGATGTGCGTGAGCTTTCTGAAACTTTGCGTAAACGTGGCATTCGCTCCACTTATCTAGAAGGCGATATGGCACAAACGCAACGTAATAATGCCATTGATAAGTTGAAATCAGGTGTTGTTACTGTGTTAGTGGCAACTGACGTGGCTGCTCGCGGGATTGATATTGATGATGTCACACACGTGATGAACTTCGATTTACCTTATAGTGCAGATACGTATTTGCATCGTATTGGTCGTACGGCTCGTGCAGGGAAAAAAGGTACAGCTGTTTCTTTTGTGGAAGCCCATGATTACAAATTACTTGGTAAGATTAAGCGTTATACAGAAGAGCTTTTGAAAGCGCGTATTTTAGAAGGCTTAGAACCTCGAACCAAACCACCAAAAGATGGGGAAGTAAAATCTATGTCTAAAAAGCAAAAAGCGCGTATTAAAGAAAAGCGTGAAGAAAAGAAAAAATCAGAGGTGAAGAAAAAAGCCAAACTTCGTCATAAAGATACGAAAAATATAGGTAAACGTCGTAAACCAAGCACAGAAAAAGCTGCAGAGAAACAATAAAAAAATAGCCGCACTCATTAAGTGCGGTTATTTTTTTGACTATTTATGAACTTGGCTACCAATTAAGCCACCTAATGCGGCACCACCTAATGTGGTTGCGGCATTACCGCCAATCATATAGCCTGCTGCGCCGCCGATAGCCGCGCCAGCTGTTGTATTTTTTTGAGTACGACTCATATTTCCACATGCTGCAAGAGAAATAACAGTCATCGCGATAACAAGTGATTTTCCAATTAATTTCATAGGATCTCTCCGTGTTTAACATATAAAACTATCCATATTGATAGTACTCCATAAGACAAACAGAGATGAATGAAAGTTCAAAAATATGCGTTTTTCGATGTTTTTCTGAACAATGAAATATATTGAATGTTAATCTTTCGCTTGATCTAATACTTTCGCAACCACTTTCAAATATTCAATAGCCAATCCATGGTGTCCTGTACTTGCATTAAATACTAAATCTTCACTTAATACACCACAAGGCATATTTTCAGGAATTTCACCTTCTTCATAAGCCCGATAGTCAGCTCGCCAGTCACCATCAAAATAATAGTGTTCTAAGGTTTTCATTTTTGGTAAGAAGGCCTGCCATTTTTCAAGAAATTGTTCTGCGTCAGCTAAGAAACTCTCTGCTTCATTGAGAAGGTTTTCCATTTCTGAAATTTTATCTAAGCGTGATTGAGGTAACATAGGTTTCTCCAAAATAAGGTAAAAATAAACCGCACTTTATGCGAACAAAGTGCGGTTAGTTTATCATGCGTTTTTAGATTTACACATCATAAGTGGTAGATGCAGTATTACCACCGCGACCTGTCCAGTTGGTGTGGAAGAATTCACCGCGTGGTTTGTCGGTACGCTCATAAGTATGTGCACCGAAGTAGTCACGTTGTGCTTGCAATAAATTTGCTGGTAAACGTGCTGAAGTATAGCCATCTAAGAAGGTAATCGCAGAGGCCATACAAGGCATTGGGATACCCACTTCGATCGATTTTGCCACCACTTTACGCCAGTCGCTTAATGCGTTTTCTAAAATGCCTTTGAAGTAGCTATCTGAACCTAAGAAGATTAAATCTGGGTTCGCTTCGTATGCATCACGAATGTTACCTAAGAAACGGCTACGGATAATACAACCTTCACGCCATAACAACGCTGTTGCTCCGTAGTTAATGTTCCAGCCAAATTGTTCAGAGGCTTCGCGAATCAGCATAAAGCCTTGTGCGTAAGAAATGATTTTTGACGCCAATAATGCTTTACGTACTGCTTCAATCCACACTTTTTTGTCGCCTTCAACCGGTTGAATTGTTTTGCCAAATAATTGATTAGCGGCAACACGTTGATCTTTAAATGAAGATACGCAACGAGCAAAGACGGATTCAGTGATTAAGGTTAATGGAATACCGAAATCTAAAGCATTGATACCTGTCCATTTACCAGTCCCTTTTTGGCCAGCTGTATCTAAGATTTTTTCAACTAATGGCTCACCATCAGCATCTTTATAACCAAGAATATCGGTGGTGATATCAATTAAATAGCTATCAAGTTCAGTTTTTTTCCATTCTGCGAAGATAGCTTGCATTTCTTCATAGCTTAAGCCTAAACCTTCTTTTAAGAATTGGTAAGCTTCACAGATTAATTGCATATCGCCATATTCGATACCGTTATGAACCATTTTTACAAAGTGGCCAGCACCTTCGCCACCAACCCAGTCACAGCAAGGTTCACCTTGTTCTGTTTTAGCAGAGATTGCTTGGAAGATTGGTTTAACATATGGCCATGCTTCGTGGTTACCACCCGGCATGATAGATGGTCCGTGACGTGCACCTTCTTCACCACCCGAAACACCTGAACCGATAAAGCGAATGCCTTTTTCAGCCAATGCTTTAACGCGGCGATTTGTATCTGGATAGTTTGAGTTACCGCCATCAATAATAATGTCGCCTTCTTCTAGGTGAGGTAATAATGCCTCAATGAATTGATCCACTACATCACCCGCACGCACCATTAACATCACTTTACGTGGTTTTTCTAATTTAGAAGCTAAATCTTCTAAAGAGTATGCGCCGATAATATTCGTGCCTTTTGCCGCGCCTTGTAAAAATTCATCCACTTTTGAAGTGGTACGGTTATATGCCACCACTTTAAAGCCATGATCATTCATATTTAAAATGAGGTTTTGCCCCATTACGGCTAAGCCGATAACACCGATGTCGCCTTTTACTGACATTGTTTTCTCCTGTTGTAGTGTGGGGATGCCCACCGTGATTTTTGAAATGGTTAATAGTGGGACAAATCCCACTCTAAAATATAAATTATTTATTTTTTATAATATAATCAAAAACATCTCTATTAAAAAATCCTGAGTTATAGCTATTTGTTCTTTCCCGTAAAGGAGTAATAATTCCTTCATTTATATATTCAGGTAAGTTTTCAATAAAAATAACATCTGAAGGATCTTTATGATATCCAAGATAAATTAGAATTTGAGCTTGTATATCATTTATCTGAACTAACTTTACTCTATCAAATTTATATCTTTGATAATCAACAGCAATCAGATAGCCAATAGCATCTAAATATTCTTCGAATTTTTCTTTGCTAAAAAAAGAATTGTGACAAAAGTCGTATAAAAAACTATTAGGGTTTTCTTCATAATTATCATCAATAATTTTTTTCGCATTTCCAAGCTGTGTTGTAGACATCAAGGTTTCCCTTATACAATTAAATTAACTCTTTGCCCACGCACTCATATGTTGCATAAATCTAATGCGGATAATAATCTACAGCTTACGTAGCAGATAAAAGCACAATTTTGGCTTGTGGATGTAAGACTTGTTTAGTGTGTTCAATCAACTGCAAGATGATACCTTGTTTCTGATATTCTATAGCAAAACTTCTTTTAAATTTCTTTAATTAAAGAGCTGCCTTGCTCTAACGTGTCTAGCCACTGCCATTTTTCATGACCGATGAGTTTGCTTTCTTCTAAAGAAAATGTTGTACAGCAACGTCCCAAACGATTTTCTAGAGATTGATTTAAATGTTGATACGTAAATTCAATTTGAGTATCGTTAATCCACTTCCCAATTAAAAAGCCTTTTAAAATTTCACCACCACAATATTCGGCCCAAATCATTTTACCTTGTTGATGGTAATGAAATTCTGTTTGGCTACTCACCTCACCATTTTCGGTGTTTTCAACAGCAATAAATTTTTTATTATCTAAATTCAACATTAAAGTCACTCTGCATCTGATGTATCTATATCTTATTTTTGCATAATGTAATGCATTTCTACATTTTTCGCTTTTGCGGCTTTTTCTAGATCTGTTTTATCACTTTGACTATCTCCAACAAGGTATAAAGATACATCCTTGCCGACCTTTTCTGCATTATTTAGTCCATACATAGCAACTGCTTTATTCACAGATTGACTGTTTCCTGCAATTCCAATGTGTAAATTATCTGTAGCTAAAAGAGATACGAGTCGTTTTCCTGAAGTACCACCTGCGGTTCTAATCGTTGCTACTAGCATTCCATTTGAAACTGGGTTTCCTGCTTCCGGAACTTGAAGCATTACTGAGCGATTATCTTTTGGCATTTGTGTCGCTAACTGATCTAAAGATGGACCAGATGAACAAGCAAATAACAAAGTTGAAGTAAGTAGTACAAACAGTTTTTTCATTTTTGTCACCATATCATTCTAATAAATTAACTCTTCGTCCATGCACTCATATGTTGAGTAAATCCAATATGCGGATAATAATCCACTGCTTGTGGAGCAGATAAAAGCACGATTTTGGCTTGTGGATGTAAGGCTTGCTTAGTGTGTTCAATCAACTGCAAGCCGATACCTTGTTTTTGATATTGTTCATCAACCGCTAAATCAGATAAATAACAGCAGTAGGCAAAATCTGTCACGGAACGTGCCACACCCACTAATCGTTCACCATCCCAAGCGGTCACTAATAAATCTGCATGGTGTAACATTGCCGCGACACGCTTTTCATCCTCTAATGGACGGCGTGCCCCGAGCGTCGTTTTATTTAACAATTCAATAAATTGTTTAACTGAAATTGGTTCATTCACTTTGTAGTCTATCATTTTGCAAACCTGTGATATTTGATACTTAACCTGTTATAGCAATTTAGCCGCCGCTTTATCCAAATACCATTCCGTCACGCCGTTTTTCGCCTGAATTTTGGCTGCAGGATAAGGCAGATTCTCTGCAGGAGTCGTTTGGATTTCTTTTAAAATGTCTGCTTTGCTTTCGCCAGTGACTAAATAGGTAATGCGTTTCGCTTGTTCAATGAGTTTGGCTGTTTTCGAAATGCGAATTTGACCACTTTCAGGGTGTTTTGCAATGATAGCTAGGTTTTCATCATCAAAATTAGTTTGATGTGGGAAGAGAGAAGCAGTATGACCGTCAGTTCCCATACCTAAAATGATCCAATCAAAAACACCGTTTGGAATGACCGCACTTAATTCTTCTTCGAAACGTTTTAACTCAAAGTGCGGTTCATTTTCGCCACGAATTCGGTGGATATTGTCTGCGGGAATTTGAATATGATCGAATAAGAGTTTTTGCACTTCACCGTAGTTGCTTTCTGAATCTGTTGGTGGAACCATGCGATCATCACCCCACCAAAAATGCAGATTCTTCCAGTTGATTTGTTCGGTATAAGGCGCTTTGGCTAAAGTTTTGAATAACAGCTTAGGCGTTGAACCGCCAGAAAGAGAAATATGCACAGGGTGATTTAATTGGCTATAAATCACAAATTCTTGGGCAATCTTTTCAACAGCATGTTGAGCTGTTGGGAAGGTAATGGTATTCATATTTGTTTCTCTCTATTCGGTGATAAGCCTTCTTCTATTCATTGAAGAAGGCGAGATATTGATGACTAAACCTTTTTCTTCATTTTACCGCTTGGTTTACGCCATACGCGACCACTTTTCGCAATGAGTTTTTCAGCGGCAACTGGTCCCCAAGTGCCGGCTTCATATTCATGAACTCGGCCGCCCGCTTCTTTGTAGTCTAAAATCGGTTGAACGAATTTCCATGCGGCGTGTACTGCGTCAGTACGCGCAAAGAGTGTCGCATCGCCTTTCATCGCATCAAGCAATAAGCGTTCATAAGCTGTTAGCACTTGCTCATCGGCTAAATCGGCATAACGGAAATCCATTGATACTTCTTTCGCTTCGAAGCCTGCACCTGGTTTTTTCAAACCGAAGCGCATTGAAATGGCTTCATCAGGTTGAATACGGATGATCAATTTATTCTCAGGCGCATTTTGACTGAATACCGGATGTGGCGTGGTTTTGAAATGAATCACAATTTCTGTCACACGTGCTGGTAAGCGTTTACCTGTACGCACATAGAAAGG
>CAJZKN010000035.1:0-10326 GCA_916050345.1 Parahaemophilus parainfluenzae
GTTATTGGTGGTTTATGTGGCATCGTAGGAAGTTTGCTTTCTACCGCTCGAGGTGGGTGGGTGGCATTACCCGTCTTACTTATTGTTATTCTTTATATTTATCGCCATTCTCTTTCAAAACGTTTTTTCCTGACTTTCTTTGGAATTATTGTGGTCGCAAGCATTGGTATTAGTCAAATGCCAAATAACCGCATCATGGAACGAATTAATGTTGCTCAAAAAGATATCCAACTTTATCTAGACAAAAATAATGGAAACACCTCTCTAGGCGCTCGTTTTGAAATGTGGAAAAGTGCGATTGCAATGGCAAAAGAAAAGCCTTTATTTGGTTGGGGTATTCAAGGTGCGACAGAAAAACGTAAGCAAGAAACAAAAGAAAAAATTGCCACAGGTAACATAGGACAATTTACGCATGCCCATAATCAATATTTAGACGACCTATCAAAACGAGGTATTGTCGGGTTGCTTGCCTTACTTGCTGTTTTATTTATTCCTCTACGTGCCTTTATGAAAAAGCTAAACACCACGAACGATGAGGTTAAGCTGATAGCCATTTTAGGCATTGCCCATATTTTATCTGTGATGATTTATGGCTTAAGCCAAGGTTTCTTGGTACATAATTCAGGTACTATTTTTTACTTTTTCTTAACGATTGTGTTTTATGCTGCAATACGAACACATCAGAAGGCGGAATCATGAAAATTTTAGTCATTCGTAACGATAAACTGGGTGATTTTGTTCAGGCGTTTCCGGCTTTTGCGATGTTGAAAGCCTCAAATCCCGAGCTAAAACTGACCGCACTTGTGCCGGCTTATACCGCACCACTTGCACAAATTTGCCCTTATTTAGATGATATCATTATTGATAGTGCTAAGAACGACAAAGCGGATTTCACTCGTCTTGTTAAAGAAATCAAAGATCAGCAATTTGATGGCATGATTAGCTTCTTTTCCAATACCCATAACGGTAAATTAGCCTGGAAAAGTGGGATTCCTTATCGTCTTGCACCCGCGACAAAATGGGTGCAAATCCTTTATAACCATCGTTTAACACAACGACGTTCACGTTCAGAAAAATCGGAAGCAGAATACAATCAAGATCTGGCTCGGGCGTTCTTAAAGAAACACAACATGCCGATTGTAGAACCTAAACCACCTTACCTTTCATTTCCTGAAAGTGCGGTTAAAAATCAACGTGTTTTTCTTCAAGAACAATTTGGTTTATCGGCGGATAAAAAATGGGTCTTTGTGCATAGTGGAACAGGTGGCTCAGCAACAAGCCTTTTATTGTCGCAATATGCTCAATTGATACAAGGTTTATTAAACGAATTTAACTGTCAGATTATCTTAACGGCAGGACCTGGTGAAAGTGAAAAAGCCCATGAGTTAGCGGCAAAAATCGATAATCAAAATGTGGTTGTTTACGATAAGAATAAAGGATTGGTTGATTTTGCACACTCTCTAGCTTGTGCGGATTTATTTATTGCGGGCTCTACTGGACCATTGCATTTAAGCAGTGCATTCAATGTGCCAACAATCGGATTCTATCCAAATAGTCGCTCATCTCAGCCTCGTCGTTGGAAGCCGATTAATGATGCAGATAAACATCTTGCTTTCTGCCCGCCAAAAGGCAAAGAGGAAATGAATTTAGGCTTAATTTCGATTGATGATGCCTTAATTGAGATTATCCCCTTCGTGCGGAAGATGTGGCAAGCGAGCAATTGAGTTTAAGCATAACTGTACAATCCAACCTATTGCGGCGGCAAAAACAACGGTACCGATTCCGACTGTGCCGCCGAGAAGATAACCCAACATACAAACCGACACTTCAAGGCTTGTTCTCACAATCCCTACTTTTAAATGAAAGCGTTGACAAAACCCCACCATTAATCCATCCCGCGGGCCAGCGCCTTGATGACAGGTTAAATATAATGCTGTTCCAAGCCCATAAAGCAAAAGCCCAATTCCGCCGAATAAGATTCGACTCAAAAGTGCGGTTGGTTCAGGTACAATTTTCACGGTTAAACCAAGAAAAAAAGCAATCACGATAATATTCAAAATAGTGCCCAGTCCAAATCTTAACTTAAGGGGAATCCAAGCCAACATCACCAAACAACTAATACCGAGTGATGCCCAACCAATACTAACTCCGGCTTGTAATGCCACACCTTGAGAAAGTACGGTCCAAGGTGAGGAACCCAAATTAGCGAGCACAATTAAGCCATCTCCAATGCCCAGTATTGCCAATGCAAATAATAGCATCGACATCGTTTTACCTTCGACTGACCATAGTGATTTTGCGGCCCAACTGGTGTGAGGAATCACCCGTGCTTTTTTCATATTATTCCCATTTATA
The DNA here is from genome assembly GCA_916050345.1 of Parahaemophilus parainfluenzae. Taxonomy (GTDB): domain Bacteria; phylum Pseudomonadota; class Gammaproteobacteria; order Enterobacterales; family Pasteurellaceae; genus Haemophilus_D; species Haemophilus_D parainfluenzae_AA. Next base: position 2,356 of record CAJZKN010000035.1, read on the forward strand.
TTTAACGCTTACATCATAATGGGAAACCCCATAAAACCAAAACATTTTAACGTCATATGATATAACCGAATTGACTGATAAATATCATAAATGTGATGTAGATCACATTGTCAAAATTGTCATCATCCAGTCACTGACTTAAAATAGGCTACCCTTTTAAATTAGGACATTATTATGCTTGCATCTCTTCAAGATATTTTGGATACCGTAAAATCCAATACACTCACCTATCAACAAAAACTCATGTGTTTAGGCAATATCGCCGAGCGATTATTTGATCCTCGTGAATTATTAGGCTACACGGATGAAGAATGGCAATTCCTTCAAAATCAAATGATCTGTGATTTAAACGAAGGCTATGCGATTTATCGCCCCCGCTATATTTTGCCAGATTACAATGTGTATATTGAAAAAGGCTGTGAATTCCTTGAATTGCCAGCCCCTAAGAATCTTGATGACGTATTAGATGGCTTATTGATTTTATATTCCCACGTGCCCTCCATTACCACATTCCCAGTTTACATTGGTCGTTTAGACGTGCTACTTGATCCGTTTATTACCGATGAGGAACAAGACTACATCAAAATTAAACGTTTCTTAAATCATGTGGATAAAACCGTGCCGGATTCATTCTGTCATGCCAATATTGGCCCTTATGACACCAAAGCAGGGCGCTTGATTTTAAAAGCGGTAATTGAGTTAGAAGCACCGACGCCAAATATGACCATTCGTTACGATAAGAGCAAAACAAGTCGTGAATTTGCAGAATTAGCCGCAAAAGCGTGCTTATTGGTTTCTAAACCATCTTTTGCCAATGATGCTTACTACATTTCTGACTTAGGCGAACAATATGGCATTGCAAGCTGCTATAACGCATTACCTGAATGTGGCGGGGCTTATACTCTCACTCGTTTGCGCTTAGGTACTATCGCGCGCGCCTGTAAAACCGTGGATGAAATGATCAATAAGCTCTTACCTCGTGTAGCAAAATGTGCACTTTCCACTATGGATAAACGCCATAAATTTGTAGTGGAAGAAAGCAACTTCTTCAATACCTCATTCCTCGAAAAAGAAGGTTTTATCAAACGCACTAATTTTACGGGGATGTTTGCCATTGTAGGACTTGCAGATGCAGCGAATCACTTGCTACAACAAGAAGGCTTAAACGAAACCTTTGGTAAAAGCCAACGCGGTGATGAAATTGCGACCATGATTATGGATAAATTGAAAGAAGTCACAGATAACCATGAAGGCGTGTATGCGGAACGCACGGGCAATCGTTATTTATTACATGCGCAAGTAGGCGCAAGCAACCATGAAGAAGATAAACGTAATGCGCCTGCGCATCGTATTCGTGTGGGTGAAGAACCAACATTATTAGCTCATTTAAAACAATCCGCGCCATTCCATAAATACTTCCCATCAGGTACCGGTGATTTGTTTGCCTTTGACCAAACCTATGTGGATCATTTAGATGCCGTCGTTGATATTATCGATGGTTCATTTGCACAAGGTTACCGTTATATCACCACTTACCTTAAAAACACTGATTTGATCCGTGTAACGGGCTATTTGGTGAAGAAAAGCGAAGTGGAAAAATACCGTAAAGGTGAAGTAGCATTACGTGATACTACTTGGTATGGTTCAGGTACCGATGATTGCGCACAAGTCTTTGACCGTCAATTACGCGATGAACAAGATGTAAGCGCAAGCTAGAAAAAAGTGCGGTCGAAAAATTCTCTGTTTTTTGACCGCACTTATCCTTTTTCTGCTTTTTCTAAAATCGCTTTGTGCTCTCGAATCAATGCCATAAACGGCTGCCCAAAGCGCTCTAATTTGATCGCGCCCACCCCATTAATTTGTAACATTTCAATATTGCTTGTTGGCATATATTGCGCCATTTCCTGCAACGTCGCATCATTAAAAACAATATAAGGTGGGATATTTTCCTTATCCGCGAGCTGCTTCCGTAGGAAACGCAAGCGAGCAAACAGATCTTTATCGTAATTTGCCACTGTATTTTTATGGGATGTATGCACAATTTTATTAATGGATGAAATGCGCGGCATTGCCAATTCAAGCGGCACTTCGCCTTTTAAAACAGGACGTGCACTTTCTGTGAGCTGAAGCGTTGCACTATTAAACTCACCAAGCACTTGCTGAATAAAGCCAAGATGAATAAGCTGACGAATGACAGATTGCCAATGTTCTTTGCTTTTATCTTTACCAATGCCATAAACACTTAACTTATCATGTTGGCGTTCTACAATTTTTTGATTATGCATCCCTCGCAATACAGCAATCACATATTGCACGCCGAAACACTGCCCCACACGATAAATCGTCGACATCACTTTTTGTGCATCAATTAAGCCATCATATTTCTTTGGCGGATCAAGACAAATATCGCAATTTTGACAAGGTGTTTGACGATGTTCGCCAAAATAATTGAGTAACACTAAACGACGACAAGTCTGACTTTCGGCAAATTCACCAATGGCTTCCAATTTATGTTGCTCAATTTGACGTTGTGGCGTCTCTGGTTTCTCTAGCAGAATTTTCTGTAACCAAGCATAATCAGCCGGCTCGTAGAAAAGCACCGCTTCCGCAGGTAAATCATCTCGTCCCGCACGACCGGTTTCTTGATAATATGATTCAATACTTCTCGGCAAATCAAAATGGGCGACAAAACGCACATTGGATTTATTAATACCCATGCCAAACGCAATCGTCGCAACCACAACTTGAACATTATCTCGTTGAAAATCTTGCTGGACGCGTTCACGCAGTGCAGTTTCCATTCCCGCATGATATGCCGCAGCCGAAACGCCTTTATTTCGCAAAGTTTCAGCTATACGTTCTACTTTCGAACGACTATTACAATACACAATGCCACTTTTCCCTTTCTGAGCTAAGACAAAACGCGTAAGCTGCTCCATTGGCTTAAATTTTTCTTCTAACGTATAACGAATATTTGGGCGGTCAAAACTGCCAATGTATTTGTGAGGATGGTCTAATTTAAGATGAGTGAGAATATCCTGTCTTGTCGCGTAATCCGCTGTAGCCGTTAATGCCATAATCGGCGCATTTGGAAAAGCTGCTTTTAAGCCGCCAAGTTGGGTATATTCAGGGCGGAAATCATGTCCCCATTGTGAAATACAATGGGCTTCATCAATGGCGATAAAGGAAATTTGAGCATAAGAAATCAGCTGAAAAAAGCTGTTTGTCATCACTTTTTCAGGCGAAACATATAATAATTTTAATTGTCCTGAAATCAGCTTGTTTTCAACTTTCTGTTGTTGTTCTGACGTCTGACTAGAGTTTAGGAAATCGGCTTCAATACCGTTTGCTTGGAGTTGATCCACCTGATCTTTCATTAAAGAAATCAAAGGCGAAATCACTAATGTAAGACCAGGAAAACAAAGTGCTGGAATTTGATAACACAAGGATTTGCCATTTCCTGTGGCCATCACCACTAAGGCATCCTGACCGCTTAGTGCTGCATGAATCACTTCTTCCTGCCCTTTGCGGAAAGATTGGTAACCAAAAACAGACCGCAACGTATTAAGTGCGGTCGTGTTTAAATCTGTTTTTTGCGGGGCATGTTCCGCGAGTTCGGCCATTAGAATGTTACCGTTTCTCCGTGAGCGGCAACCGCCTCGGTTAAAGAATCCCAAAAGCGTTTACCATCATTTGCCACCCAATCATTATTTTTATAAGCAAAATGGAATCCACCCAAACGGCTCGCAAGCCAAAGCTCAAGAAGTGGTTCTTGTTTATTGATAACGATTTGTGAACGGTCATCAAATGTGATCGTGAATACCGAACCTTGTGTTTCGCAATCCACATCACAATCTTGATTCTCTAACGCTTCTTCAATTTTTTGCCAAACCTGTTCAATATTTTGGTGAAATTCTGCAACATTCATAAAATTTTCCGATTAAATCTGATAGAATGCCGTGAATTATAAAGCCTTTCGCCTCGTTGGCAAAGGCAGATTTTACTTATTAGAGAGATTGAAAAATGAAAAAATTACTTTCTATTTTATTACTCAGTGCATTCTGTACTTTAGCGACAGGTTGCGGTGTAAAAGGGCCATTATATTTCCCTGAAAAAGAACAACCGCAAAACACACAAAAAACACAATAAAAACTGACCGCACTCAAAGGATTCGTCATGGATTTTTTCCAATATAAAAACGAGCAACTTTATGTTGAAGATTTGCCCGTCAAACAACTCGCTGAAGAATTCGGCACACCACTTTATATTTATTCTCGTGCCACACTTGAACGCCATTGGCATGCCTTTGATTCCGCTTTAGGAAAGCATCCACACTTAATTTGTTATGCCGTTAAAGCCAATTCTAATATTGGAATATTGAATGTCATGGCAAAATTAGGCTCTGGTTTTGATATCGTTTCGCAAGGCGAATTAGAACGCGTCTTAGCAGCGGGCGGAGAAGCATCAAAAGTTGTCTTTTCTGGTGTAGCAAAATCTCGTGCCGAAATTATGCGAGCGTTAGAAGTAGGCATTCGTTGTTTTAATGTGGAATCTATTGCGGAACTACATCGCATCAATCAGATTGCGGGTGAAATGGGCAAAGTTGCGCCTATTTCTTTACGTGTAAACCCCGATGTTGATGCACATACCCACCCTTACATTTCCACTGGATTGAAAGAAAATAAATTTGGTGTGAGCGTAGATGAAGCACGTGAGGTATATAAATTAGCTGCTACCTTACCTCATGTGAAAATTACGGGTATGGATTGCCATATTGGCTCTCAGCTGACTGAATTACAGCCCTTCTTAGATGCAACTGATCGCCTCATTCGTTTAATGGAACAATTAAAAGAAGATGGCATCAAATTAAAACACTTAGATCTCGGTGGTGGTTTGGGCGTAACTTATACTAATGAAACGCCACCTCACCCAAGTGACTATGCGACTGCGCTACTGAATAAATTAAAAAATTATGAAGATCTCGAAATTATTTTAGAACCAGGTCGAGCAATCGCGGCGAATGCAGGGATTTTAGTGGCTAAAGTTCAATACTTAAAAAGTAATGAAAGCCGAAACTTTGCGATTACTGATACAGGCATGAACGATATGATTCGTCCAGCACTCTATGAAGCTTATATGAATATAATTGAAATTGACCGCACTTTAGGGCGTGAAAAAGCCATTTATGATGTTGTTGGCCCGGTATGCGAAACCGCTGATTTCTTAGGTAAACAGCGTGAGCTCGCTATTGCTGAAGGAGATTATATTGCTCAACGGTCTGCTGGTGCTTATGGTGCAAGTATGTCCTCAAACTACAATTCTCGTCCACGTACGGCTGAAGTGTTAGTGGATGGAAACAAAGCTCATTTAATTCGTCGTAGAGAAAATCTCAGCGAGTTATGGGCTCTAGAAAATATCGCAGAATAAAAATAGATAAAAAGAAAAAACGGTCGAGGATTATATCTTGACCGTTTTTTGTATAACTAAATAATTCGAGAGAATTGTTGTCGTTTTGCTGCAGCTCTTGAATAGGTATCAAAGCATAAGCAAATATTACGAATTAATAATCGACCTTTAGGCGAAACTTGTAAGCCTGTTTCCGTTTCAGAAATTAATCCATCTTCAAGTAATGGTTGTAATAACTGTAAATCTTCAGCAAAGTGCTTTCTGAAATCAATATTATATTGTTTTTCAATTGGTGCAAAATCAAGCTTAAAGTTACAAATCAACTGCTTAATCACATCACGGCGTAGGCAATCCTCTTCTGTCATCGCTAAACCTTTATGTAATGCGATTCCTGAATTTTCCACATCATGATAATAATGTTTTAATTCTTTTTGGTTTTGAGCGTATGTATCACCCAATAAACTAATCGCTGACACACCTAAACCAAGCAAATCACATTCTTCTTGTGTGGTATAGCCTTGGAAATTTCGATGTAGAACACCTTTCTCTTGGGCAATCGCTAATTCATCATCAGGTTTAGCAAAATGATCCATACCGATAAACTTATAGCCTGCATTACCTAAGGTTTCGATCGTTTTCTGTAAGATTTCTAACTTAGTTTCCGGTGGCGGTAATTGATCTTCTTTAATTTTTGCCTGCCCCGCAAATCGACTTGGTAAATGAGCATAGTTAAAGATACTTAAACGATCTGGATTTAATTCAATCACTTTATGTAATGTGAACATAAAACTTTCCACATTTTGAAGTGGCAATCCATAAATTAAATCAAGGTTAGTCGATTGGAAACCTAACTCACGAGCACGAACAAGTAACGCATTCACAAACTCTTCATCTTGTTCACGATTTACCGCTTTTTGAACCGCTTTATTGAAATCTTGTACACCCATGCTAATTCGGTTAAAACCAATATTGCGTAAATGATCAAGCATGTCGAGCTCAATTTCTCGTGGGTCCATCTCAATACTGACTTCTGCATTATCCGCAATCGTAAAATGATCTTTAAGCATCTTCATCAAACGAGCAGATTGCTCTTCTGTCAAATAAGTCGGTGTACCGCCGCCCCAATGCACTTGAGTCGCAACACGATTTTTGAATAATTCTGAACGCGCTTTGATTTCTTTTTCAAGGTAATCAAGATAAATATCCGCCTTATGTTGATGACGAGTAATTACCTTATTACAGCCACAGAAGTAACAAAGTTTGTGACAAAACGGAATGTGTACGTAAAGGGAAAGTGGTCTTTCCGGATAACGATTAGCCGCTGCAATAAAATCTTCGTTTGTGTAACTTTCATTAAATTCTAATGCAGTTGGATAAGATGTATAACGAGGTCCTGATTGGTTATATTTTTGAATTAACGCAAGATCCCAAATAATTTCAGACATTAAGCTTCCCCAAATTTCTCTACGTCATTTAAAAACTGACGTAACTCCAACATAATTTCTTCTTCAAATTTTGCTTCCGCACTTTCTCGCTCAAGATCGAGTTTCATTCTTTCTTTTTTTAACAATGCTTTCCGAGCTTCATGCGTAGGCATTTCTTTTACAATATTATAAAGTGCATACATCGCTTGATATGGCTGCAAAGATTGTCCAAAAGGGAGTAAAAGCATTGATAAACGAATCACCCCTTCTGAATGGTTACAATCTCCATTTTGCATCGCTTTAGCGATAATTACCATACTCTCTTTTAGGCGTTTTGTACGTGCTATTTTAGTCTGCTTAATGAGAGTGTTTTGCTCGCGTAACTTCTTAAGTAATTTGAAAGCATAAAATGATACGCCAGCAATAATTCCCAAAGCAATAATACTTAAAATAATCGGCCACATGACAATTATCTGAATTGGTTGATATCAATTTTCTCGAAGGTTCGATAGAGGTCATCCTCTGTCTCTTCTTCATCTTGAATACCTAATTCTTCCATTAACTGAGCAATACGATCTAAGCATTCATCCACAAATTGTTGATCAGCTTTACTAATCGTTTTGCCTTCATCTAAGGCATCCAATAATTCATTTAGAATTTCATTATTTTCTAAACGTTCTAACTCAACTTCAGGCGCAAGTTTTTTCGGTTCTTTTACTGCTGGAATTGTCATCCCTTTCTCAGGCTTATTCACAAATTCAACAATCAGTGGAACCTTTTTACGACTGCCAATGCGCGGATCTTTTTGTTCAACGACTTGGTTATTTTTATTTTGCTCTGCGTTACTATGACGAGAACCAGATGCTAAACCTTTATGTTTACGTTTTTTCTTATCTTCTCTTGCCTTAGCATCTAATTCATAACGTGTTAATTTCTTACCTGATAGTTTCGGTGCTTCAGGTTTCTTATCCGATTTACGAATTGGCATAATATCGCTAATTTTACGACTTTTCTTTTTTCGAGCCATTTGTTTTATTTATCCTATAAAAAATTTTGGTGATTGTACCATTCCACCTATATTTTCTCATTAAAAGATTTAAACATCTTTAATAAAACTATTCTGATTTTGACCGCACTTTTA
>CAJZKN010000036.1:0-10161 GCA_916050345.1 Parahaemophilus parainfluenzae
CAAAAATAACTGGTCCGATGATCTGAGCTGATTTTGCCGTGATAGATTAATTTCGGCTGGAATATACCGATTTCAGTTTTCAATCATTGATTGAATTATATTTTCTCATGAGGAATCTTGAGGTAAAAATGAAAAAACAAACTTTTTGTTTTAAACGATTATTGCTTATTGCATTTGGTATTTGCTCATCATCAACATTCGTTTATGGAAGCACACAAAATGTAACTGTTAGTGGATCGGTAGATAACTCTTCTTCTGGCAGTGGTAAAGCAATGATTAATGTTGGTTCCGCTGTAGGTAAAAGCGTTGGCAATAATACCCAAAGTGTTGTTGTGAATGGCTCCTTAGTAAATAAGGCATCTGGTAGCGGTAAAGCCAGCATTAATATTGGATCATCAGTAAATGATGGCGGAAGCCACAATCAATCAGTTAGTGTTGGTTCAATTGTAAATTCTTCTTCAGGTGGTAAATCTGAAGTGAATATCGGTTCTGTTGTTAAAGATTAGTCATTTTTAGCGCAGAATTCATGATTATATTAAATAATCATTAATTTTAATAAGCATAGTAATGCTCAATTTCTTTTAAAGAGGAAAAACAATGAAAAACTTAGTTAAAATTAGTGCAGCAGCAATCTTTGCAGCAAGTTTAGCTTTATCTACTAATGCTGCAGTTAAAATTGGTGGTAACAACGTACAAACCACTAATATTCAAGGTGCAGTAGCTAATACAGCAGTTGGCGGTAGTAAAGCAATCCAAAACATTTCATCTAACCACGGTAAAGTAACTATCGGTGGTAACAACGTACAAACTACCAATATCCAAGGTGCAGTAGCGAACACTGCTGTTGGTGGTAGTAAAGCTGTACAAAACTTAAGTTCTAATAGCAGCGAATAGTCATAAATAAATTGGTTATTGGTTATCCAATAACCAATTTTTTATATATTTTTAAATTCTGTTGGGGACAAGTCATGAAAGTTTTTAATATGTTGATGCTATTTGGGGCTTCATGTTTTTTATCTCTTAATGCTTTTGCTGGAAATGGTGAACTCGTACCAAGAAAAGGTTTAGGCCCGTTAGATAAAGCAAAAGTACATGAAGTTCAGGCTCAAAAATGGTCAAGAATAGGCATGGGTATAGAGATGGAAAATGAGGCTGAGGATAGTGTTTCTCAGTATAGTAATACTTCAGGTGGCAGCGCTTTTGGAGGACGTTCTAGAAATTGTTCTACAAATATTGGAAATGTTGCTGCTCAAAAAGGCGCTAGTTCTGGTCGATATGGTCCTAAAAATAAGAATAATAATGTTGTCGTTGTTAAAGGCGATGTAATTAATGTCTGTAAATAATTAATAATAACTTAAGGTATCTTATGAAATTTTCTAGAACTCTTATTTCTTATGTTTTGATTTCTAATCTAGTTGGGTGTTCTTTATCTGCTACAAATCTAAAAGAAGATAGACCATATATTGGCTCAACAACGACTCATAATCTCCCTGCAGTAGAACCAGTTAGATCAATATCAAGTTTTAGTGATAGTTTAAACTGTATGGACGATTTATTACGTCAAAGTAATGTGAGTGAAACAGTTATTGCAGTGAAAACAATTAAAGATCCATCAACGAAAGCTGGCGTGGCAGCAAGTGAAATGATCATGACAGCATTGTCACAAATGTCGAAAACCAGTGGAGCATTTAAAGTCGCTGATTTTGAAATCGATCCTTTAAAACAAGATACCGTTCAGACGTTAACAAATCTTTTATTACCAACGGGAAGTATGCAAATTCCAGCGCCTCAACTTTATATTTCTGGGGCAGTATCTTATGTGGATCAAAATGTATTACGTAAGTCTAATAACTTAGGACTTTCCTATGCGGAAGATGGTGAAGTTGGTATTTCTGGTGATTTGATGACAACTGCACTTGGTTTAGAGTTGCATATGGGGGATTTTCTAACTCGTACGCTTTATCCAGGAATTGATTCATCTAATGAAATTGTGGCCGCAGGTAAAGGCCTAGGGTTAGATGCAGGCGCTAAAATTAAGAAAACTGGTGTTCAGTTTTCTTTAGAGCGAGCTCTTTCTCAAGGATTAGGTGGTTCAATGCGAACCCTTGTTGATTTAGGGACGATTGAGTTAGTAGGTAAATTGACCAAAGTCCCTTACTGGCAATGTTTATCACTTGATCAAGCTCATCCTGAATTCCAACGTGAATTACTAGATTGGTATGGTGGAATGGGAGATAGTAGTAAAGTGAAATTCTTCCAAACCGGCTTGAAAAACTTAGGTTATTACAGTGGTAAAGTCGATGGTAAGAGTTCAAAAGAATTCCGTGAGGCACTATCTGCATTCCAAAAAGATAATAAAGCAACACCTTCCGGTTTCATTAATTTCGAAAGCTATGAACGCTTAATGAAAAATTATGTAAAAACAGATGCAAATGGTAACTTTAAAAAAGTAGGACTAGAACCATCAGATGATAAAGAAGATCAGCCTCGTGGTGGATATCCAGTACTAAATTCTGATAAAGATGCACCAATTAATGTTGGGATTAATTTAAATAAATCATCATATCGTCGTGGTGATACATTAGAGTTAGATGTTAATGTAGATAGAGATTCAACTTATTTAGCGTGTTTCTACCAAGATGCATCGAAAAGTATTACTCAGGTTTATCCAAATCCTGTTCAAGGGGAGAGTATAACTTCTAAGAATAATTCGCTAAAAATTCCGGGTTCTGATGCATTTACTTTAAGTTTAAATGAAAAAGGTAAAGAAAGTGTGATGTGTATGGCCTCATATTATAGTGTGGCCGATAAGCTTCAAACTAACTTCGGTGATGCATTTAATCCGCTTAAAGTGAAGGATATGAATGCCTTATCTGAGCAATTAAAAACAATCTTTGGCGATGATTTAAAAGGTACCAAAACAGTTAGTTATCAAGTGAAGTAAACAAATAATCCTGGAGGTCGATATGTCAAAAAAATATTCAACATCTAAATTATTTGTTTATGCCTTACTAGCAGGAATTCCGGTTTCTTACGCTCAAATTGTGATTAATAAACCGATTGAGCCGAAGAGTCCAGCAGTTCAGCAAGAACAAAATACGGGATTTTCTCTAGCATTTGCTTATGAAAGTTACCGTAATAAGGATTATCAAAATGCTTATGATGAATTCGAACATTTTGTCTTGCAAAATAATCCAAAGGCGTTAATGGCGAATGCCTATTTGCTATTTAGTGGTAATTTACCGAGAGATTTTGCAAGAGCTAATCAATATTTAGCGCAAGTTGCTTCGCTAAAATATGCCCGAGCAATATATTTGCAAGGTCTATTAGAAAAATACCAAAAAGGTTTAAGCCAATTTAATGCAAAGGCTGAACGATTAGTTAATGATGCTGCGGTGATGGGAGATTATGTCGCAGCTAATGCCTTGGCTAACTTCCATTTTCAAAAAGGGAATTATGCATTAGCACAGCGCTGGAATGAAAAAGCGATTAGTTTAGGAAGCGCTGCTGCAAGACAAAATCAGCGCGTTATCTCAAATCGTCAATCTGAGCCAGCCATTCAAACAGTGCCGAAGACTGTTTCTTCACCAGCAAATACTGGTGTGATTGGGGAATTAAGAGAACGCTCTCAAGCTGGAGATGCTGGAGCGAGCTACGACTTGGCGGTTCGCTTCCATAAAGGTGTGGGAGTAGCAGTGAATTTTGGCGAAGCAATTCGGTTATATCAATTAGCTGCAGAGCAGGGCAGTAGTGAAGCACAAAAAGTATTGCCGCTCTTGTTATCAAGAAGAACAACGGGTGGCAATATTAATAGTATGTGGATGCAACGAATGTCAAATATGCTTCCAAGTCCTGTCGTAGTTCAACAGGATGCGCATCATGCACATACAGTTAAAACTGAAAATAATATTGCTGGCTTTGATACAGAAAAAGCCACCAAAGCTATAACAACTTTGCAGGAAGATGATCCATTAGAAGGGTTATTAACTTTGGAACCAAGTCGTTAATTTATTTAAAGTAAACATGAAGGAAGGTAAACATGAAACACGTTTATTCAAAATTAGCTATCACATTATTTGGTTTTGCAGCATTATCAAGCTATGCGCAAACTGATAATAATCAATCTGTTACAGTAAATGGTAGAATTGTTAATAGTGCGACAGATGGTGGCGAATCAGTACAAACTATCTCGGGCAAAAAAAGTGCGGTCGTAAATGGCACCGTTATTACTCACAATGGTGAAACAACATATATCTCTAGTGGCAGTTCATCTTCAGATAAAGTTAATGCGGCTTTAGGTGGACAAGATTTCTCTGGTCAAGATTTAGCAGGGCAATCATTTACCAATTCAGATCTTGCTAATGCAAACTTCAGTAATGCAAATTTACAAGGGGCTGATTTCACGAATACAAATTTAAGTGGGGCTAATTTTCATAAAGCTAACTTAAAAGGCGCTAATTTGACCAATTCGAACTTAGCAGGTGCAGATCTTACTGGTGCCAATTTAAAAGGTGCAATCAAAACAAATATCAATACTCGAGGAGCCAAAACCAAAGGGGCAATTTGGCGATAAGACGACAAGTGATATACAAAAAAACAGGCTTTAAAGCCTGTTTTTTTATTCGCTTTTATTTTTACAAAAAAAAAAGCAAACGTTTGCGCCAAAAGTGCGGTACAATATCCACCGATTTTTTATTCTTATAATTAAAGGTGCAAGCAATGACACAACTTAGTCTAAAAAAAATCTATTCGGGAAAAGTGCGTGATCTTTATGAGATCGATGATAAACGAATGCTAATGGTAGCCAGTGACCGTTTGTCCGCATTTGATGTGATTTTAGATGATCCTATCCCACGTAAAGGTGAAATCCTGACTCAAATTTCCAATTTCTGGTTCAATAAATTAGCCCATATTATGCCGAATCATTTTACAGGCGATTCAGTTTATGATGTGTTACCAAAAGAAGAAGCTGATTTAGTAAAAGATCGCGCAGTGGTATGTAAGCGTTTGAAACCAATAAAAATTGAATCTATCGTGCGTGGTTATTTAACAGGTAGTGGGCTAAAAGATTATAAACAAACAGGCACCATTTGTGGTTTGAAATTGCCAGAAGGATTAGTTGAAGCAAGTAAATTACCTGAACCGATTTTTACGCCATCAAGTAAAGAAGAATTAGGTAATCACGATATCAATATCAGCTATGAACAATGTGAAAAAGCTATTGGCACAGAGTTAGCGGCACAAGTGAGAGAAAAAGCGATTGCACTTTATACTGAGGCAGCAAAATATGCGCTGACTAAAGGTATTATTATTTGTGATACCAAATTTGAATTTGGTTTAGATGAAAATGGCACGCTTACTTTAATGGATGAGGTATTAACACCGGATTCTAGCCGTTTTTGGTCAGTTGATACTTATAAAGAAGGCACAAATCCACCGTCATTTGATAAGCAATTTGTACGAGATTGGTTAGAACAAAGTGGTTGGAATAAACAACCGCCAGCGCCTAAAGTACCAAAAGAAGTGATTGAAAAAACAGTTGCTAAATATCAAGAGGCGTTGGATTTATTAACAGAATAACATTAACAAACTCCCTGCTATGCTTTAGAATAGCGGGGATTTTTATGGATAAAATATTGTGAATAAAAGAGTATGAAATCTGTTGCGATAGTTGGTTTAGGTTGGTTAGGCTTACCGCTGGCGCTGCACTTAAAAGAACTTGGTTGGTGTGTAAAAGGCTCAAAACAATCCCCTGATGATGCTCAGAAATTGCATCAGCTAGGTATTGAAACTTATCCTTTTTCGCTTTCTGATGAAATGAAACGTTTACCAGACCATATTCGCCCTCTTTTTAATGTAGATGCTCTCATTATCACCCTACCACCTAGCAGTTTTTCTTCTCAACAGTATTGTGAATATCTTGCTTTTTTAACTAATCAAGCCAAGAAACAAGGTGTACAGCATTTGATTTTTACCAGTTCAACTTCTGTTTTTCCTAATATTTCGGGGCAATTTGATGAAAGTTCTCAACTTTCAGCTGAAACAGAAATGGGCAAAACACTGATACAAGCAGAACAGTACTTGTTCCAATCAGGAATATCGCATTGCGATATTCTTCGACTTGCAGGATTAATTGGTAAACAACGCCATCCGGTTAAATTCTTAGCAGGAAAACACAATTTAAAGGGCTATTCGCCGGTTAATTTGGTGCATCTAGAGGATTGCATTCAAGCTATTACAGCCTTACTCATGAATCCAAATGGATTGCGAACTTACCATCTTTGCGCGCCAATTCATCCTACTCGAGCAGAATATTACACAAAAGCAGCAGTATTTTATGATTTATCCATACCACAATTTGAATGTAGTGATTCGGATCCGAAACGAATCATTATGGCAGATAAAATTTGTCGAGATTTAGGCTTCGCTTATCGTTATCTAAATCCCGATGATATGTTAGAAAAGCGCAGTGATTTTTGACCGCACTTTTTAAAGACTCACTCACCATAACCACAATGAAGGAAATAAAATATGTCAAATACGATTCTGCAACATTTACCTAAAGGTCAAAAAGTTGGTATCGCTTTTTCAGGCGGGCTCGATACCAGTGCGGCATTACTTTGGATGCGTCAAAAAGGTGCAGTACCTTATGCTTATACAGCAAACTTAGGTCAACCAGATGAAGATGATTACAATGCAATTCCCAAAAAAGCAATGGAATATGGTGCGGAAAATGCGCGTTTAGTGGATTGTCGTGCGCAGTTAGCCCATGAAGGGATTGCGGCTATTCAATGTGGTGCATTCCATATTTCTACTGGTGGAGCAACCTATTTCAATACCACACCACTTGGCCGTGCGGTAACAGGTACGATGCTTGTTGCAGCCATGAAAGAAGATGATGTGAATATCTGGGGTGATGGTTCAACTTTCAAAGGTAACGATATTGAGCGTTTTTATCGTTATGGCTTATTAACCAACCCAAATTTAAAAATTTACAAACCATGGTTAGATCAACAATTCATCGATGAGTTGGGCGGTCGCTTTGAAATGTCACAATTCTTAATCGCAAATGGTTTTGACTACAAAATGTCGGTAGAAAAAGCGTATTCAACTGACTCTAATATGCTAGGTGCAACACACGAAGCGAAAGATTTAGAAGAATTAAGCACAGGCATCAAAATTGTGAAACCAATTATGGGCGTGGCATTCTGGGATGAAAATGTTGAAGTGAAACCAGAAGTAGTAACTGTTCGCTTTGAAGAAGGGGTGCCGGTTGCATTAAATGGTAAAACATTTGATAACGTAGTAGAGCTTTTCTTAGAAGCAAACCGCATTGGTGGTCGTCACGGTTTAGGCATGTCAGACCAAATTGAAAACCGTATTATCGAAGCAAAATCACGTGGTATTTATGAAGCACCGGGAATGGCATTATTCCATATCGCTTATGAACGTTTAGTAACGGGTATTCATAATGAAGATACTATTGAACAATATCGTATCAACGGTTTACGTTTAGGCCGTTTGTTATACCAAGGTCGTTGGTTTGATCCACAAGCGTTAATGTTACGTGAAACAGCACAACGTTGGGTCGCTCGTGCGGTGACTGGTGAAGTGACATTAGAACTTCGTCGTGGTAATGACTACTCAATCTTAAATACTGAATCACCAAACTTAACTTATGCGGCTGAACGTTTAAGTATGGAAAAAGTGGAAAACGCACCATTTGATCCAATCGATCGTATTGGTCAATTAACTATGCGTAATTTAGACGTAGCAGATACGCGCGGAAAATTAAGTATCTATTCTCAAGTAGGTTTATTAACTGCGGGTAAAGATTCCGTTTTACCGCAATTAGGTAAAAAATAATTTTCTCCTTTAAATATAAAAAGAGCGGTCGATTTTGACCGCACTTTTAGTAGAAATAATAAAAAACCTTAGGTTTTAACCTAAGGTTTTTGTTTTTTAGCACAGATTATTTTTTCTCTTCACATTTGTTGATATCGCTACATTTGCCGTAGAGATATAAACTGTGTGCTTTTAATTTGATGCCATGTTGTTCACTGATTTCTTTTTGACGTTGTTCAATAATGTTATCAGTAAACTCAAATACTTTGCCACAATCTTCACAGATAATGTGATCGTGGTGTTCTGTTGGCGCGAGCTCAAAAACAGATTTGTTGCCTTCAAAATTATGGCGAATCAAGATATGCGCTTCATCAAATTGGTTAAGCACGCGATATACAGTTGCAAGGCCAATATCACTGCCTTGCTCTAACAAGATTTTATATACTTCTTCAGCTGAGAAATGTTCATGTTTATGCTCTTGCATTAATGCAAGGATAGTGAGCCGAGGTTCAGTAATTTTTAATCCTGCTTTTTTGAGTAATTTGATGTTTTCTTCAGACATAATGTTCCCTTAAATTTGCTAAATTAGAGATGGTTAAGCTAATTCTGCTAAACACATTTCATCGTAGATTTGTTTTGTCCATTTCTCTACGCGTTCTGCAGTAAGTTCAGGTTGACGATCTTCATCAATACATAAGCCGATAAAGTTTCCATCATCTAACAATGCCTTTGAGGATTCAAAGGTATAACCATCCGTTGGCCAGTTCCCTACGATAATCGCACCGCGTGGTTCAACGATATCTCGTACTGTGCCGATCGCATCACAGAAATAATCTGCGTAGTCTTCCTGATCGCCACAGCCAAAGATACCGACTAATTTGTCAGTAAAATCAATTTCTTCTAAGGTTGGGAAAAAATCATCCCAGTCAGCTTGAGCTTCACCGTAATACCACGTTGGAATACCGAAAAGTAAAAAATCATAACCTTCGATATCTTCTTTAGAGCTTTTTGCAATGTCACGAATATCAACGAGTTCGTTGCCTAATTGCTTTTGAATCATTTTTGCAATGTTTTCTGTATTACCTGTGTCACTACCGTAAAATAAACCGACAACTGCCATTGTTCTTTCCTTTTGAAATAAAATTAGGTGAGTAGAAAAAAGATGAGGGATCAAAGCCCCACAATTTGTGCGAACTATAACATAAATGAATTCTCATTTGAATAGAATAATTCTCATTTAAAACGATTAATTCTTATTTAGAAACCTATCAATAGCACGTATCACAAAATCAGGTTTTTCTGCATGAACCCAGTGCCCACAACCATTGATGGTGAAGGAGGTCGCATTCGGGAATTGTTTTAGAATGGTTTCGGTATATTCAGGTTTAATATAAGATGAAAGCCCACCTTTGATGAAGAGTGTAGGCGTATTAGCGAAGACCTCTTGCCAATCCATTAGCTCCGCATAATGTTCAAAAAGTGCGGTCAAATTGAAACGAAAATATTCACTTGAAGACGGCTCAAAAGATTTCAACATAAATTGCACCACACTCGGATCGGCAATTTCAGTTTCTAAAATAGGCTTAGCTTGTTGACGAGTTTGTGGCTGCGCTTTTTTCACAGCAAACAAACCACGGAACACATCATCATGTCCAGCACTGCTATTTGCGACTGGGGCAATATCAATGACGACCAATTTTTCTACGCGCTGTGGTTGAAGAGCGGTCATTTTCATGGCCGTTTTTCCACCCATTGAATGACCAATTAAGATAATCTTATCTAATTGAAGATGATCGATAAGTTGCCATACATCATCAGCCATGACATCGTAATTCATTGTTTCTGAATGAAAACTATGCCCATGATTACGTAAATCTACGCGCAAAATATTATAGTTATCGCTAAATGCACGCGCGATGACGCCAAGATTATTCATATCCCCAAACAAGCCATGAATGAAAACTAAAGTAGGCAAATTAATTGATTGTTTTGCTTGGTGAAATTGATGGTTTAATAATTGGGAAGATGACATATATTTTGCGTGAGAATTTGGTTAGAAATCGTTATAATGGACGAAAATTTTAGCAAACGGAGAGAAAAAAATGAAGATAATTGAAGTCGATGAAGAATTATATCAATACATTGCGGCACAAACTCAATCTATTGGAGAAAGTGCGTCTGATATTCTTCGCCGTTTGTTGAATTTACCTATTCACGCAACAAGCTCGGTTGATACCTTTGAATCAGTCGCGTCAGCTGAAACGCCAAAAAGTGCGGTGCATTCTGAGCCTGTTTTAACGGAAAAAACAACCGAAG
>CAJZKN010000037.1:0-10119 GCA_916050345.1 Parahaemophilus parainfluenzae
GCAAGTGCGGTCAATTTAACAATTTTTTTAGACTTGGTTTTACCTTTAGCATGCCCAAGTTCAGAAACAGCTGTCCACGTTTGAGTGGCATGGTTCCAAATAACTTTAAACACTTTGTTCATATAAATTTATTCCTTTTATGAGGATGATAAAGAAGCTGTTACTCAAGCAACAGCGCCGAAAAATTCAACGTCAGAAAGGCGGCGACCACAGATTTTGGCAATAGTTTCCCCTTCCTTTCTGGTCGGAACAGCTTATTCTAAGCGAACTTTGTACAAAAAGGAAGCATAATAAAAAGGATTTACCAAAAATTACAATTAATTAAGATAAAACTTAAGTTATGTAAATATATGTAAAGATTTCTGGCGTTTTTTACAAAAAATTTAAAAATATGTAAATTTTTGTGTAAAAAACAAACATTTTTGCATGCTAAAAGCGTAACATCATTTTTCTTTTTGCTTTACGAAAGTATCGAATTAGATCAAACTAACGCCATCAAATAAGATAAGGAAAAGTACATGGCAATTTGGAAAAAAGCATTCACCCTTGAACAGCTCAACGAAATGGGGAAACATTGTGCCGTTGGGCATTTAGGCATTGAGATCTCTGCTTACGGTGAAAACTGGATTGAGGCAAAAATGCCGGTTGATCATCGCACCACTCAGCCTTTCGGTTTATTACATGGCGGTGTGTCTGTGGCGTTGGCTGAAACCATTGGTTCATTGGCTGGATTTCTCTGTATAGAAGAAGGCCAAGTTGCCTTGGGATTAGATATCAACGCCAATCATCTTCGCCCAGTGAAACAAGGTTTTGTGACAGCAAAGGCAACCCCAATTGCTTTAAGTCAAAATACTCATGTTTGGCAAATTGACATTCGCGATGAACAAGATAAACTTTGCTGCGTTTCTCGATTAACGCTTTATATCAAACATTTATGACTACAACTCAAAAAATTGGCATCATTTTAGCTAACCTTGGTACGCCTGATGCCCCTCAACCCGCTGCGATCTCGCGTTATCTAGCAGATTTTTTAATGGATCCCCGCGTGGTCGATTTGCCTCGTTGGAAATGGTATCCCCTTTTAAAAGCCATTATTTTACCGATGCGTTCTAAACGCATTGCGCAAAATTATCAAGCTATTTGGACAGAACAAGGCTCTCCCCTACTTGCCATTACAAAACAACAACAAGCCGGTTTGCAGGCTTATTTAAATGAACAAGGCATCAATGCCCAAGTCGAAATTGCCATGACTTACGGCAATCCTTCAATGCAAAGTGCGGTCAAAAATTTACTTAAAAATGGCGTGGAACGCATGATTGTGTTGCCACTTTATCCGCAATATTCCAGCACCACAACGGGCGCATTAATCGATGCCTTCAATCGTGCCATCGCACAAGAACGCAATATTGTGCCTTTTGAGTTTATTCATTCTTATCATCTTGATGAAAACTACATTAATGCCTTAGTGGATTCGATTAAAGTGCGGTTAAAACCCGATGAGTTTTTGCTTTTTTCTTATCATGGCATTCCATTGCGTTATGAGAATATGGGCGATTATTATCGTCAGCACTGCAAACAAACCACTATTGCCATTGTGGATAAATTAGGTTTAACCGAAAACCAATGGAATATGACTTTCCAATCTCGCTTTGGTCGTGAAGAATGGTTGCAACCTTATACCGATCACTTTTTAGAAGAAGCCGCTTCTCAAGGCATTCAAAAAATCGCCGTGATTTGCCCAGGTTTTTCGGTAGATTGCTTAGAAACCTTAGAAGAAATTGAGGTTGAAAACAAAGAGACGTTCTTAAATCACGGTGGTGTGTCTTATCACTATATCCCTGCATTGAATGCAGAAAATGCCCATATTGAAATGATGGGGAAACTGGTTTTGGATAAGTTGAAGTCATAAAATCTCCCCCTAGCCCCCTCTTTACAAAAGAGGGGGGGACTTTATTGGTAAATAAATGCTTTCCGTTCTTAACTCTATCAAATATATTCCTAATAAAATCACTAAAAGTAACATCATAAAAAAACCCTCTTTCGTAAAGAGGGGTTTGGGGAGATTAAAAAAAATAAACAAAAAGGCGAACCTTTCGATTCGCCTTTTAAGATTTCCTTCTAATCAAAGATTAGAAGTATACACGCATACCTACACCGATAGCTCTGTCTTTGGTTTTACCATTGTAAGTATCAGCAACGTATTCTTTCTTAGTCACATATTTACCTTCTAAGAATACCACAACTTGTTTATGAAGTTGGTAATCTGCACCAAGTAAGAAACCGTGAGTTTTATCTTTAGTGTTTTCACCTTTTACGCGTTCATATAGGTAGTTACCATATACTTTAGACGCAGGAAGAACTTGATATGCGAAACCTGGAGCCACATAGAATTTGTTTGTTTTTTCATCATCAAATTTTTCATGACCATAAGCGAAGTCACCAGTTAATGTGAAGTCGCCAAATTTATAACCTAATGATGCTAAAAAACCATCTAAACGGTGTTTATATGACGCATCAGTTTCAAAGCTAGTGTGGCCATAAGCGAAACGCGCATCTAAATCACCCGCTGTGTATAATGCACCGAAACCAAATGCATTTTTGATAGCTGGATCAAGTGCTTTGCCTTTTTCATTATTTTTTTGACCAAAGTTATAGTTTGCACTTAATTGTAAACCTTCAATACCTTTATAGTCATAACGAACTACGCCAGTACCATCTTTTGGGATATATTCTTCTTTTGGAATGAAACCGTATTCATAGTCATTCGCTTGTACTAACTCATCTGCGATAGTTACTTGACGACCAAATGTGATGTCACCTGTCGCTTTGCTACCTAAACCTACGTAAGCACGTTTAGCGTAAAGTCTACCAAATTTATCACGAGAATCAGTATCATCAAAACGGAATTCTAAACGACCTAATGCATAGAAATCGTTATCTAAGTTATGTTTTACAGTAATGCCGAAACGTGAGCCTGCATTACGTAAAGCAGAGTTAGCTTTTTTAGTTGATTGGTTAGCGGCGTTGTACACTTTTTTATCCGCTTTTTCCATGATTAAACGAAGAGAACCGTTTAATTCAACTTTAGTACCTTCGTTGTCATAAACTACTGCTGCGTTTGCTGCTGAAGCGGCAAATGCAGTAACGATTAATGCTGCTAGTGTCTTTTTCATAATTGTTATTCCTTTTGGTTGTTACCTATGATTTTTGATTGAAGCAATTTTTCATAAAAAGTTCAATCTCCGAAATAGACGTCGCAAATATTACAAAATAAACCTATAGTGTCAATGAAGGATCGAAACCAATTTTCTAAAATTGGATCAAGATCACATTTTTTACACAAAAAAGGACATTTTTTAATCAAAAACATCCTTTCACATCGAACTTTTCAGAATTTTGTCTATACAATGATCGCTCTATTTTGAGCAATTTATTCTTCTTTTTTATTCATTTTCGAAGACATAATGAATATTTTTTGAGCAAACTAGGCACATTCTATCGAAAATGAAATCACTTCTTTAATACTTTCCGCGCCTAATGCAATCATAATTAAACGATCGACCCCTAAAGCCACACCAGAAGTATTTGGAATACCTGCTTGTAATGCCCCTAGAAAACGATAGTCAATTTCACGCTGTGGCAATCCTGCTTTTTCGCGTAGGCGATTGTCTTTTTCAAAGCGGTATTGTTGTTCTCGTGCATCTGTGAGCTCATGGAAACCGTTGGCTAACTCTAAGCCTTTATAATAGAACTCAAAACGTTCTGCCACACGGCTATCTTCTGGGCTAAGTTGTGCAAGTGCGGCTTGGGAAGAAGGGAAATGATAAACCGCAACAGGTGCTTCTTGTCCGATTTTAGGCTCTACCACTTCACTGAATAGAAATTGTAATAAGGTATCACGATCTTCATCTTCATCTGCCATAAAGTTGTGTTTACGTGCGGCTTCCACCAGTTCTTGACGAGTCGCTGACAATGGATCTAATCCGACATATTCTTGGAAAACAAACTGATAACTTAAGGTTTCTGCCGGTTTACAATCGAGGATCTGTTGTAATAAATCATCCACTTCATTCATCAGACGATACATGTCAAAGTGCGGTCGATACCATTCAAGCATGGTGAATTCTGGATTATGACGATTACCCGCTTCTTCATTACGAAACACTTTGCCAATTTGAAAGATCGGTCCACTGCCCGCCGCCAGTAAACGCTTCATGTGATATTCCGGGCTTGTAGAAAGCCAGAGTGTTTTTGAGAGTTCATCAAAAGGGGCAACAAATTCTGTATTAAAGGTGGAAAGGTGAAGATCCGTTACGCCAAATTCACTTAAAACGGGCGTTTCCACTTCTAATAATCCACGTTCAGTGAAGAACTGACGAATATCCGCAATGATTTTGGCTCGCGCCAATAAGTTTTTAATTGAAGCGGAAGGTTGCCATTCTGTTTTTTTATCGCTAAGTGCGGTCATTTTTTTCTCCGTTTTCACCTTTAAAATGAATTAGGCTATTGTAAACAAGAGTGATTTTTAACTCAATAATCCGACTAAATCATTCTTAAACGAAAACGGTTATCATCTATAAATATATAAAAACTAACTTTTTTGAGTTAGATCACACTTTTGATATTTTATCCGTTTATTCCGGAAAAAAGGTTACTAATTTGTAAACAAAAATGGCAGAATGGCAATATATCCCCTATTTATTTAGGGCATTTTATTTTTTTACTTTCTATTGATTGGAGGATATCGTGCAAACGGTTAATGTCGATATTGCTATTGTTGGTGCCGGTGGCGGCGGTTTACGTGCAGCAATTGCAGCAGCAGAAGCAAACCCTAACTTAAAGATCGCATTAGTTTCTAAGGTTTATCCTATGCGTAGCCATACGGTGGCAGCAGAAGGTGGTGCGGCCGCAGTAATTAAAGAAGAAGATTCCTACGATAAACACTTCCACGATACCGTTGCCGGTGGTGACTGGTTATGTGAACAAGATGTAGTGGAATACTTTGTTGAACATTCTCCAGTGGAAATGACTCAACTTGAACGTTGGGGCTGTCCTTGGAGCCGTAAGGCAGATGGCGATGTGAACGTGCGTCGTTTCGGTGGGATGAAAATCGAACGTACTTGGTTCGCGGCAGACAAAACCGGTTTCCACTTATTACATACTCTTTTCCAAACATCCATTCAATATCCACAAATTCAACGCTTTGACGAGCACTTCGTTTTAGACATCTTAGTTGATGATGGCCATGCTCGCGGTATGGTTGCAATGAATATGATGGAAGGCTCACTTGTTCAAATCAACGCAAATGCGGTTGTGATTGCAACTGGTGGTGGCTGTCGTGCATTTAAATTCAACACCAACGGCGGTATCGTAACTGGTGATGGTTTATCAATGGCATATCGTCACGGTGTTCCTCTTCGTGATATGGAATTCGTCCAATATCACCCAACCGGCTTACCAAACACCGGTATCTTAATGACTGAAGGTTGTCGTGGTGAAGGCGGTATCTTAGTGAATAAAAACGGCTACCGTTATTTACAAGATTATGGTCTAGGTCCTGAAACCCCAATCGGTAAACCTGAAAACAAATATATGGAACTTGGTCCGCGTGATAAAGTTTCACAAGCATTCTGGCAAGAGTGGCGTAAAGGCAACACCTTAAAAACTGCAAAAGGTGTCGATGTGGTTCACCTTGACTTACGTCACTTAGGTGAAAAATACTTACATGAACGTCTTCCATTCATTTGTGAATTAGCCAGTGCTTATGAAGGTGTAAACCCAGTTAATGAACCAATTCCAGTTCGCCCAGTTGTTCACTACACCATGGGTGGTATCGAAGTGGATTTCAACAGCGAAACTCGTATTAAAGGTTTATTTGCTGTGGGTGAATGTGCGTCTTCTGGTTTACACGGCGCAAACCGTTTAGGTTCTAACTCGCTTGCTGAATTAGTGGTTTTAGGCCGTGTTGCGGGTGAATATGCTGCACAACGTGCAGCGGAAGCACAACCCGCAAACCGTGCAGCAGTTGATGCACAAGCACAAGATGTTGTTGCTCGCCTTGAAGCGCTTTATAACCAAGAAGGTAATGAGTCTTGGTCTGAAATCCGTGACGAAATGGGTACTGTGATGGAAGAAGGTTGTGGTATCTACCGTGACCAAGAAAGCATGCAAAAAGCAGTAGATAAAATTGCTGAGCTTAAAGAACGTTATAAACGTATTCGTGTTGCAGACCGTTCAAGCGTATTCAATACCGATGTGCTTTACACTGTAGAATTAGGTTACATCCTTGATGTGGCACAATCTATTGCCAACTCTGCAATTGAACGTAAAGAGTCTCGTGGTGCACACCAACGCTTAGACTACACTGAACGTGATGATGTGAATTATTTAAAACACACCCTTGCTTACTACAATGGCGATGATGCACCGCGTATTGAATACAGTCCGGTGAAAATCACTAAATCTCAACCAGCAAAACGTGTTTATGGTGCTGAAGCAGAAGCGGCAGAAGCGGCTGCGAAAGCTAAGGAGCAAGCAAATGGCTAATTCACCGGTAATGACTGTAGAAGTATTACGCTACAACCCAGAAAACGATCAAGAGCCACATTTAAGCTCTTATCAAGTACCTTATGATAACCAAACCTCTCTTTTAGATGCGTTAGGTTACATTAAAGATAAACTTGAACCGTCTCTTTCTTATCGTTGGTCTTGCCGTATGGCGATCTGCGGTTCTTGTGGGATGATGGTCAATAACAAACCAAAATTGGCTTGTAAAACGTTCTTACGTGATTACAGCGGCCATATGCGTATTGAACCATTAGCAAACTTCCCTATTGAACGCGACTTAGTGGTTGATTTAAGCCACTTTATCGAAAGTTTAGAGGCAATTAAACCTTATATTATTGGTAACGAAGCACCAGTATTAGATGGTAAACCACATCCATCGAAAGAATTGCAAGTAAGCCGTACTAAACAAACGCCGGCACAGCTTGAAAAATATCGTCAATTCTCAATGTGTATCAACTGTGGTTTATGCTATGCCGCTTGTCCGCAATTTGGTTTAAACCCTGAATTCTTAGGCCCTGCAGCGATTACAATGGCACACCGTTACAACCTTGATAACCGTGACCATGGTAAAGCACAACGTATGCCATTATTAAATGGTAAAAACGGTGTTTGGAGCTGTACTTTCGTTGGTTATTGTTCTGAAGTGTGTCCAAAACACGTGGATCCAGCTTCAGCAATCAACCAAGGCAAAGTGGAAAGTGCCAAAGATTATGTTATCTCAATGCTAAAACCAAAAGGCTAAGGGGAAGAATATGTCAGTAACAGTAAGTAAACGCAAAAAATATGTTCGCCCAATGACGGCTACTTGGTGGCAAAAATTGGATTTCTACAAAGCATATATGGTGCGCGAAGCAACCTCTATCTTTGCTGTATGGTTCTGCATTGTATTGCTTTATGGTGTACTTTGCCTTGCAAGCAATCCTGTTCCAGGTCTAGGCATTATTGATTTCATTGGCTTCTTAAGAAATCCAATTGTGGTGCTCTTAAATATCATCACATTAATTGCGACCTTATATCACACTGCAACTTATTTCGTGATGACACCAAAAGTGATGAACATCATTGTTAAAAATGAACGTTTACCACATCACGTGTTAAGAAATGCACTTTGGGCAGTGACAGCTGTGATTAGTGTTATCGCATTAATTTTAGTTTATATGTAGGGAGAGAAAAAATGGTCGATCAAAATCCAAAACGCTCTGGTGAACCACCAGTATGGTTGATGTTTGGTGCTGGCGGGACTGTCAGTGCGATTTTCTTCCCTGTTGTGATCTTAATCCTTGGTTTATTGTTACCATTTGGATTAATTGATCCACATAACTTAATTACATTCGCTTATTCTTGGATCGGAAAATTAGTTATCTTAGTTTTAACAATTTTCCCAATGTGGTGTGGCTTACACCGTATCCATCATGCTATGCACGATCTTAAAATCCACGTGCCAGCAGGCGGATTTATCTTTTACGGCTTAGCCATGATTTACACAATCTGGGTATTATTTGCTGTATTAGGTTTGTAATTTAAAACACTAAATTGATAATAAAAGTGCGGTCAAAAATGACCGCACTTTTTTACTCTCGACGAATAACCAAAATATTTTCTTAATCTAGAAAAACAAAAAACCCGACATTACGTCGGGTTTTCTTTTATCAAAAACTTTGATAATTATTCTGCAACAACGATAACATCTAATGTTGCAAATACTTCGCCGTGAAGTTGGAAACGAACATCGTGGTCACCAAGAGTACGGATTGGACCGTTTGGTAAACGAACTTCGCTTTTCGCAATTTCAACGCCTGCTGCAGTTACTGCTTCTGCTACATCACGAGTAGTGATTGCACCGAATAAACGGCCTTCCTCACCAGCTTTAGATGCGATAGTTACAGAACCTAATGCAGTCACTTGTGCTGCACGAGCTTGAGCTGCTGCTAAACTTGCTGCTGCCGCTGCTTCTAATTCTGCACGACGAGTTTCAAAGTGTTCAATGTTAGCTTTAGTTGCCATAACCGCTTTACCTTGTGGGATTAAGAAGTTACGAGCGAAACCAGATTTAACATTAACTTGATCACCTACGTTACCTAGGTGAACGATTTTATCTAAAAGAATTACTTGCATTTCCTAACTCCTTCTTAATTGTGATGAGAATCAGAGTAAGGTAATAACGCTAAATAACGAGCGCGTTTGATTGCGCGTGCTAATTGGCGTTGGTACTTCGCACGAGTACCGGTAATGCGGCTTGGTACAATTTTGCCGCTTTCAGAAATGTAGTTCTTTAATGTAGCGATATCTTTGTAATCGATTTCAACAACATTTTCCGCTGTGAAACGGCAGAACTTACGACGACGGAAATAACGTGCCATTTGGCTGTCTCCTAATCTATAAATTCGATTTGCTCGGCATGCAATACTAACTGCGTTAAACCATTTGAGATTTTATGTGAAGTTATAAACCCCACCACAAGAAGTTTACTGCCGACCGTAATGCTTTGAGTTTTTTCTATTAACTGATTGCCACTGACTTGAACTGGCATCTTTAACCACGCTTGGCGTGATAAACCACTTTCGACTTGTTCGGAACGATGTTCCAGCCAAAACTGGCAATGCGCAATCCCGTTAGGGCTTTTGCTTCGTTTAGGTAATTGACACACTGTGCCGATTAACGAGAAGCGATTATCAAGTTTTGAATTACTCTTCAGCATCCTCAAAATCGTTGTTTTCAACTTCAGCTAAAGGTTTACGTTCTTCTTTAGCCGCTTTCATTGGGGACGCTTCGGTTACGGCGTGCTTAGTATGGATAACAAGACTGCGTAATACAGCATCGTTATAACGGAAAGTCGTTTCTAGCTCGTCGATGACTTGTTGAGGCGCTTCTACATTCATAAGCACGTAGTGTGCTTTGTGTAATTTGTTAATTGGGTACGCTAATTGACGACGACCCCAATCTTCTAGGCGATGAACTTGACCACCAGCTTCTTTAACAGAACCTGTGTAACGTTCGATCATACCTGGTACTTGCTCGCTTTGGTCCGGATGAACCATAAACACGATTTCGTAGTGACGCATTACTGCTCCTTACGGGTTAATCAGCCTTTGACGTAGATTAGCCACCAATCTGCAAAGGCAAGGAACGAAAAAATGAACGTGGCTAAGGGCGCTGATTATACAGATTTTTTTTTCAGACTTCAAATAATTTGTACGCTTTTCAAACAAAAAAAGCCGATATCAACATATCGGCTTTTCTTTTCATTTCTAAATTAACGGCTACGGAAAATGATACGACCTTTGCTTAAGTCATAAGGTGTCATTTCTACAGTTACTTTATCACCCGTTAAGATACGAATATAGTTTTTACGCATTTTGCCAGAAATATGTGCAGTCACCACATGACCATTTTCTAACTCAACACGGAACATGGTATTTGGTAAGGTTTCCAAAATTGTGCCTTGCATTTCAATGCAATCTTCTTTTGCCATTTTATCCTCTAAAATAATGATTTTTTTGACCGCACTTTTTGCGGCTATAAATGAAAAACGGGCGAATTATAGCCGTTTTT
>CAJZKN010000038.1:0-10024 GCA_916050345.1 Parahaemophilus parainfluenzae
TTAGAATCCACATAAACGCCACCCACAGAGAATTGATTAGTTTTGAATAAACTCATTAATGCAGGGTTAGTTGCAACTACTGCAGCATTATCAGCAATTGCTGCTTCACCGGCATAAGCACGACCAAGACCTGATGTAGAAACTTCTGCTAATTGGAATGCGGCTGCATTTGCACCGCTTGCTGCTAACAATGTGGTCATTGCTAATAGCGTTTTATTAAATTTTGTCATTTGGAACCTTTTGTTATTAATAATAATGAAAAAATCCGCGAGATTCTAAAACTCCAATAAATGGAGTGCAAATTATTTTAGATTAATTTAAAAGTGTTCCGACCAGTGATAAATAAATGATATTTAAATTAAAAAAATGCGGTACTTTGGCAGAGCGTTTTAAAAATGCTAGAATAGAACCAATCTTAATTTTAAATAAGGAAATCCTATGGCAGTAACATGCAAAGCAGAAGAATCTCTCACTTGTAGTTGTGTTGATGTGGGGACGATTATTGACGGTTCAGATTGCTCTGTTGATATTCATCAAACCTATGCGAATAAAGCTGAAGCTGAAGCGGCACTTAATCGTTTCATTGAAAAAGCACGCAAAACAGAAAGCGATCCTTGCGACATTAAAAGTGAAATCACAGAAACTGAAAATGGCGCCAATTTAACGGCTCGTTTTACATTTAGCTGCCAAGCTGAAGCGATGATTTTCGAATTAGCAAATCGCTAAAAATATTTTAGAAATTGACCGCACTTTATCATGCAAAATAAAGTGCGGTTATTTTTTTGCTTAAATCCCGATTAAATCACTATCGCAAACGTTTGCTTAATCTGATACAATCACGCCGTTTTATCATTTAACCTAAAAATATAGGATAGCATTGTGAGCAAACCATCATTAAGTTATAAAGATGCAGGCGTGGATATTAATGCCGGTAATGAATTAGTTGAACGTATTAAACCACACGTGAAACGAACTACTCGCCCTGAAGTCATCGGGGGATTAGGTGGGTTTGGCGCATTATGTGCTATTCCAGGCAAATATAAAGAACCGATCCTCGTTTCAGGTACAGACGGTGTAGGAACAAAACTACGTTTAGCCATTGACTTAAAAAAACACGATACCATTGGTATTGATTTGGTTGCGATGTGTGTTAACGATTTAGTGGTTCAAGGCGCCGAACCATTATTCTTCTTAGACTACTATGCGACAGGAAAACTTGATGTGGATGTTGCCTCTGATGTGGTAAAAGGCATTGCAGAAGGCTGTGTACAATCGGGTTGTGCATTAGTGGGTGGCGAAACCGCTGAAATGCCGGGTATGTACCACGCTGGCGATTATGACCTAGCAGGTTTCTGTGTGGGTGTTGTTGAAAAATCAGAAATCATTGATGGTAGCCAAGTTAAAGTAGGAGATGCTTTAATTGCACTAGGTTCAAGTGGCCCGCATTCAAATGGTTATTCTTTAATTCGTAAAGTCATTGATGTTTCTGGCGTCAACCCAGCCACTGAGCAATTAGATGGTCATCCATTAAGTGAACAAGTGCTTGCACCGACAAAAATCTATGTAAAATCTGTTCTCGCTTTAATCAAACAAACGGAAGTCCATGCTATCGCACACTTAACGGGTGGCGGTTTCTGGGAAAATATCCCTCGTGTATTACCAAAAAATACCAAAGCTGTTATTGATGAAAGCAGTTGGGAATGGCAACCCGTATTCAAATGGTTACAAGAAAAAGGCAACATCGAAACCTATGAAATGTACCGTACATTTAACTGTGGCGTTGGTATGGTGATTGCATTACCACAATCGCAAGTGGAAACCGCTTTAGCGATTTTAAAACAATCCGGTGAAAATGCCTGGTTAATCGGTCATATTGAAAATGCGACAGATAACGAACCACAAGTTATTATTAAATAATTTCTCTTTTCCATTTCAGGGCGAAAATTTCAGAATGAAAGGTTCGCCCTTCTTTTATGTAGAATAATATGAAAAAAATTGCCGTCCTGATTTCAGGGCAAGGATCAAATCTTCGAGCGATAATTAAGGCTTGTCAAACTGGGTTTATTCCAGGAAAGGTCGTGACTGTCATCAGTAATAAAATTGATTCATTTGGCTTAGAACGCGCTGAAAGTGCGGGCATTCCTAGCCGAGTTTTTTTGCGCCAAGATTTTAGTTCCAATCTCGCTATGGATAAGGCTATAGGGGATTATTTAGACGCTCTCAATATTGATCTCATTGTGTTAGCCGGTTACATGAAAATCTTAACCAAGCCATTCACACAACGTTTTACTGGGAAAATTTTAAATATTCATCCTTCCCTTCTGCCAAAATATCCTGGGTTACATACTTATCAAAGAGCACTTGAGAATGGCGACAGCGAACACGGTACAACCGTGCATTTTGTCAATGAAGAGATCGATGGCGGTGCCATTGTGTTACAAGCTAAAGTGCCTATTTTCCCTGGTGATACCGTCGAGGAAATTGAACTTCGTACGCGTGAACAGGAATATAATATTTATCCTTTAGTGATTAAATGGTTTATTGAAGAGCGATTAAAACTGATTGAAAATCAAGCTTATTTAGATGGTAAGTTGCTACCGCCTAGTGGCTATGCTTATGAATAAAACGATATTCTCTCTTGAAAATGGTAAATGAAATCACCATTAAATAACCTGATTTTATGAAAAAAACAATAAACCCTGTATAATCGGGGTTTTATTATTGTGGGATATAGTATGCAAATTAATTTTACTCAGATTTTTCAAGATAGCCTCAACTTTATGCGTAATCAGCGAAAAACCGTGCTACTTTTCGTTGGTATTTTCGTCATCTCACAATTGATTAATGCATTAGTCAGTGTCCCAATGCCGAGTTTGGGTGATAATCCTAATCCATCACAACAGGATATTATTGATGCATTGAGCAAAGTGGAGCCAACTGCACTGATTGGATCTTTTTTATTCCAACAATTGTTGATGTCTTTTATTGCAACCTTCGGCATTACAACTATTCATCATATTAGTCAGCAAAATGAAAATCCGATTAATCAAGGTCTCATGCTGACATTGCGCCGTTTTTTAGGTGTGATCGTTTTAGATATTTTTATGAGTTTGCCACTTTTATTTGGCCTTGCTGATGTTATGAGCTCATTTTTAAGCAAAAATGCCCTCTCACCTCTAGCCTTTGTTTCAATGGTATTTGGTTTATTTTTCTTTGTTCGCCTATGCTTATCGCCTGTGCACTATATTGCCTCCAATCAATCTATCGGGCAAAGTGCTTTACAGGTGTGGCGTGCGGGTATTAAGCGTAATGGCGTATTAATTATTTATGCTTTACTCACTTATTTACTTCTTCCTTTAGTAGTGAACACCATTGGTGCAATCTTAGGTTCATCATTTTTAAGTACTCTCGTTGGTATCTTGGCTGCATTATTTCAAATGTTTATTTTGGTATTTACTTACCGTTTTTACAGCTTATTTATGAAGGCATAATATGAAGCAACTTCTTGAATTTATTCCTCTTGTTCTCTTTTTCATCACCTACAAAATGTTTGGGGTGCGTGAAGCAGCTATTGTCTTAGTGATCGCGACCATCATTCAGATGGTTGTACTAAAACTGAAATATGGCGTGATTGAGAAACAACAAAAAATCATGGCGATTGCTGTCGTCTTTTTTGGTTTGCTCACTGCCTATTTCAATGAAATCAAATACCTACAATGGAAAGTCACGATTATTAATGCCTTATTTGCCATTGTTTTATTGGTTGCACAATTCCAATTCAATACGCCACTGGTAAAAAAGTTATTAGGCAAAGAAATCCAATTACCGGATAATGTGTGGAACAAATTGAATTTAGGCTGGGCAGGATTTTTCATTCTGTGTATGCTTGTAAATATTTATATCAGCCAAAATATGTCTGAAGATGTTTGGGTTGATTTCAAATCTTTTGGTTTACTTGGTATGACCTTTGTTGCAACAATCGTCAGCGGTGCTTATATTTACCGTTACTTACCTAAAGATGATCAAAAAAATGACGGGGACAAATAATGGTTTCAAATCTTATCGATAAAGACGGTCGTCAATCTAAAGGCGTATTATTATTACGTACTTTAGCGATGCCTTCAGACACCAACGCTAACGGTGATATTTTCGGTGGCTGGATTATGTCACAAATGGATATGGGCGGAGCAATTCTAGCAAAAGAAATTGCTCATGGTCGCGTTGTCACCGTTGCCGTAGAAAGTATGAATTTCATTAAGCCTATCGCCGTCGGTGACGTGGTGTGTTGTTATGGTCAATGCCTCAGCGTGGGACGCTCTTCGATTAAAATCAAAGTAGAAGTATGGGTGAAAAAAGTTGCGAGTGAACCAATTGGGGAACGTTACTGCGTGACAGATGCCGTATTTACCTTTGTCGCGGTTGGAAAAGACGGCAAATCTCGCGCTATTCCACGTGAAGGTAATCTTGAACTAGAACGTGCATTAGCCTCTATCGAAGAATTAAATTGTTAAAAGGAGAAATGATGTATTACGTGATTTTTGCCCAAGATGTTCCTGGCTCTCTAGAAAAACGTCTTTCAGTACGTGAGCAACATCTTGCTCGTCTAAAACAATTACAAGCAGAAGGTCGCTTATTAACAGCAGGTCCCAATCCAGCCATTGACGATGAAAATCCAGGCGAAGCTGGCTTTACTGGATCAACAGTGATTGCTCAATTCGAAAGCCTGTCGGCAGCAAAAGACTGGGCTGCACAAGATCCTTATGTTGAAGCTGGTGTTTACGGTGATGTAATTGTGAAGCCTTTCAAAAAAGTTTTCTAAATAAAACGAACTCTACACTCAAAGACGGATCTAAATATCCGTCTTTCTCTTTATATGGAATCTCCTATGCGAGCACTTAAACACACGACAATTTCGTTATTAATTTTAACCGCACTTTCAGGCTCAGCTTTGGCTAATCAGCATGCCCATAAAAGCAAAAATGAAACTGTGCCACAAATTAACCTTGCAGAAGAACAAGCCAAATGGGCACAGCAACAGCATGCTCATGAATTAAAGTTGATTGAACAACGTGCGACTTTTCTGCAATTAGAATCGCTCCTAAAAAGTGCGGTCAAAAATAATCATGTTTCTAATAATTCGAAGTTATTCCTGAGTTTGATTGATTCCTTAAAAGGCTATCCATTGCAAACTGATGCTATGGCAGCTTATTTAGATGCACGTGTAAAAACCGTTAATCGCGATACGCCTCGAGAAGAAGTGAATGCATTGCGAACAGACATTGAACAATTTATTCAGCAACATGCCTCTCATTTTCTACGTGGAAAATTAGAACAAAGCATTTTTACGTTGTTAATCAATGCTGAAGATACTCAAGCTCTCACCAAACTCACGCCAAATAATTTGGAAACACAAATTGCCGTGCTCACGGCTAAATATCAAATAGAAGCAGCCAATACCAATCAAACAGCAGAAAATCAATCAAACGATAAGAATAAATCGGCTATTTTATCTGAGTATGAACAACTTTGGCTTAACAATGCGGAGCTTCCTAATGATGCGCAACTTTGGACGGCTTGGTATTCACAGGGTGGACGCACTGAAGAGAAGATCTATCAAAAAGCAGAAATGCTTTTTAGTAAAAATGATGCGAAAGGTCTCGAAATACTCGCTAAAGAATTAGAAAAAGTTGATGGTGCGAAAGAAAATGCTCAGGTAAATATCGATTTGGCTCTTTATTTGGATCTCTTAAAAAATCCAGCAAATCTGAAAACACTCGCTGAGAGCCTGCCATTAATTGATGGTAATACGAATAAAATTATCCATAAATTTGCCGTAATGCTAGGTTTTGCTCGTTATTTACGAACCATTCCGGAAAATATGAATGAGCCAACCTTCATCCCTTACGAGCAATGGGCTAAGACTTGGCAATTAGACGAAACTGAATTACGTGATTGGAAAATCGCTTTTATTAGCCGTTTCTTTGATAACGAAAGTCCTAATTTTGTGCAATGGCGCGATCAGGAAATTCTTAAACTCAATGCAGATAACCTCATTGAACGTCGTTTACGTACGGCTATTTGGCAACAAACAGATTTACTCGCCTGGTTAAATGCACTTTCAGATGAAGCAAAACAAAAACAAGAATGGCGTTATTGGATGGCTAAAACAACCGCTCAAGCATCCGATAAAGATGCAAAACAACACTTAGAAGCTTTATCGAAAGAACGTGGGTTTTATCCAATGTTGGCTGCGGTCAAATTAGGCTATTCTTACAAACTAGAAATGCCTAAAATGCCTCAAGAGTCCAATATCCAAGAGAAATATGCAACTGAATTAGCTGAGATTGCAGAACTGCGTCAATTAGATCGATTAGGTGCAGCCAAACAACGCTGGCGTTCTCTATTGGAAAAATTACCACAAGAGAAACAACTTGCGTTAAGCCAATATGCGAATGAACAAAATTGGTTTGAATTGGGCGTAGATGGCTCGATTATTGCAAAAGCTTGGGATTATATCGACTTACGCTTACCAAATGCTTACAGTCAATATTTTGATATTGCCCTCAGTAATGTGAACCTCAGCGCAACGGAACCTCAAGCTATTGTGGATAATCGTGTAACCAAAACCTTCGCCATGGCAATTGCGCGCCAAGAAAGCGCTTGGAATCCAATGGCACAATCTTCTGCAAATGCTCGAGGATTAATGCAGTTATTACCGAGTACTGCGCAAAAAACGGCAGAAAATCAGCAACTTCCTTATAACGGAGAGTTAGATTTATTCAAACCGCTTAATAATATTTTACTTGGTACAGCTCACTTAAATGAGCTGAATGCTAAATATCCAAATAATCGCATTTTGATCGCCTCTGCCTATAATGCGGGAGCAAGCCGTGTAGAAAAATGGCTTGCGAGAGCCAATGGCAAATTGGCTATGGATGAATTTATTGCCTCTATTCCGTTCTTTGAAACACGAGGTTATGTTCAAAACGTATTAACTTACGATTTTTACTATCAAAACCTACAAAACAAAGAAAAATTACAAACCTTTAGCAAAGAGGAATACGATCGGCTATACTAGTCGCACTAGTTTAATAGTATAGGATTGTTGATATGTATATTAGTCGCAATTTAGAACAATGGAATGCTTTTCTCACAACCTTGCAAACCGCATTTGAACAAGGGAAAGCACAAGATTTCTTAACGCTTCTGCTCACGCCTGATGAGCGCGATGCAGTGGGTTTGCGTTTACAAATCGTGGCACAGTTATTAGATAAAAATCTCTCCCAACGAGAGATTCAACAGAATCTCAATACCAGTGCAGCAACCATTACGCGTGGTTCTAATATGCTCAAAACAATGGATCCGGATTTTATAAACTGGGTAAAAAGCCAACTCGATGAGCAAGCTACAAAAAACTAAGCGAATTCTAACCGCACTTTTACCTCTTTTTCGCCCCTCTTGGTGGAAAAAAAATTGGCAACGGGTTGCGTGGCGTTTCTCTCTCGCAATCCTGGCGTTTTTCATTTGTTTTCGCTTTATCCCTGTTCCCTTCTCTGCCTATATGGTACAGCAAAAAATCGGGCACTTATTACAATTAGATTTCAGCTATTCAATCAAATATGATTGGGTGAGTCTTGATGAAATCTCACCGAATATGCAGCTTGCGGTGATTGCCGCTGAAGATCAAAAATTCCCCCACCACTGGGGCTTTGATTTTGAGGCGATTCAAAAGGCCTTTAAATTTAATGAAAAATCTCACCGAACCCGAGGTGCTTCAACGATTTCTCAACAAACTGCGAAAAACCTCGTTCTCTGGCATGGACAAAGTTGGTTTCGCAAAGGATTGGAAGTTCCCACAACGGCATTAATGGAAATCTTTTGGTCCAAAGAACGCATTTTAGAAGTCTATTTAAACATCGCTGAGTTTGGTAATGGTATCTTTGGTGTAGAAGCAGCCAGTCGATATTATTTCAAAAAATCAGCAAAGAATTTAACGCAATCAGAAGCGGCATTACTCGCTGCAGTTTTGCCAAACCCTATCATTTATAAAGTGAATAAGCCTAGTGCATTAGTTCGTAAAAAACAAAGTTGGATTATGGGACAAATGAATGGATTAGGCTTGAATTATCTAAAAGAAATGTAGATTCCTCATAAAGAAAAAACCTTGAAACTCATTTTAAGTTTCAAGGTTTTAAATTTGGTGGAGATAATCGGGATCGAACCGACGACCTCTTGAATGCCATTCAAGCGCTCTCCCAACTGAGCTATATCCCCAAATAACGCAAGCTATGATAAATTTCGGCTGATAAACTGTCAATATTGAAATAATCAAATCCCGCTTATCAGCCTAAATATTAAGCGTTTTGAGATTTAATAAAATCAATGGCACGTTGGATACGTGCTAACACACGTTCACGGCCGATACCCACTAATGTCACGTCCATCGAAGGTGATTGACCAGAACCAGTTACAGCCACACGTAATGGCATCCCAACTTTACCCATCCCTACTTCTAATTCAGCAGCGGTTTGTTCAATCGCTTCATGAGTAGAATGTAAATCCCAGCTAGAAAGTGCGGTCAATTTTTCTTTCACTTTTTCAAGTGGTTCAATCGCCGCTGCTTTAAAGTGTTTCTTCACCGCAGCTTCATCAAAACTTTCAAACTCTTCGAAGAAATAACGACTTGCTGATGCCATTTCTTTTAAGGTTTTGCAACGTTCTGCAAGCATCGCCACGATTTCAGTTAATGCTGGACCATTTGATGTATCAATACCTTGATCTTTATAGTGCCATGCAAGGTGTTTTGCCACATATTCAGGAGGTAATTCACGGATGTAATGGTGATTTAACCACAATAATTTTTCTGTGTTAAATGCACTTGCTGATTTACTCACATGATCTAATTCGAAGTATTTAATCATTTCTTCACGCGTAAAGATCTCTTGGTCACCATGGCCCCAACCTAAACGAACAAGGTAGTTAATTAAGGCTTCTGGTAAATAACCGTCATCACGATATTGCATTACACTTACCGCACCATGACGTTTTGAGAGTTTTTGGCCATCATCACCGTTAATCATAGAAACGTGCGCATATACTGGAATTGGTGCGCCTAACGCTTTTAAGATATTAATTTGACGCGGGGTGTTGTTAATGTGGTCTTCACCACGCACAACGTGAGTAATGCCCATATCCCAGTCATCTACCACCACACAGAAGTTGTAGGTTGGTGAACCATCAGTACGACGAATAATTAAATCATCTAATTCGCTGTTGCTGATTTCAATACGGCCACGCACCGCATCATCAAACACGACTGAACCTTCTGTTGGGTTTTTAAAACGTACTACGTGTGGCTCATCGGCTGCATGATTGTGATCATGTAAACAATGACGGTCATAACGTGGTTTTTCTTTGTTTTGCTCTTGTGTATGGCGTAATTCTTCTAAGCGTTCTTTAGAGCAATAACAACGATAAGCTAAGCCTTGCTCAATCATTTCATCAATCACTTGATTGTAACGATCAAAGCGTTTGGTTTGATAATAAGGACCATGTTCCCAAGCAAGGTTTAACCACTCCATCCCTTCAATGATTGCCGCTGTTGCTTCCGGTGTAGAACGCTCTAAATCGGTATCTTCAATACGTAGTACAAACTCACCGTTGTTATGTTTTGCAAATAACCAAGAGTAAAGGGCTGTACGTGCGCCGCCTACGTGTAAATAACCTGTTGGGCTTGGGGCAAAACGCGTACGTACTTTTACATTCGGATCTAATTCAAAAGGAGGATCAATTTTCATTTTCTTAATAACCTATTCATTTACAAAAATTACCTTTATTTTACTACGACTTGCGTGACTTCTAAATAAAAAATCTGATTTTATGCCTATTTTTGCAACAACTAGACGCTTTTTCATAAAAATATATTGACTGAAATCTCATTATACTTATAATGCCAATCCACAACATTAAGGGCGATTAGCTCAGTTGGGAGAGCACCTCCCTTACAAGGAGGGGGTCACTGGTT
>CAJZKN010000039.1:0-8755 GCA_916050345.1 Parahaemophilus parainfluenzae
GAGGTCAAAATTTTTGCGAAACGCTTACGCACGGTTTCGCTTTTAATCATAATTTCAGGAAAAAGTTTAACGATAAATTTCATAATAATCTGTGAATAATAAAAAATGGCCGTATTGTACGCTAAATTCCAGATCCCACAAAGTTCAAATTCTCACGAAAAACTGACCGCACTTTGAAATAAGTTTTTAACATCCCTATAAAAATCAAGTACAATACGGAACAATTTATTCATCTGAAAAGGATAATTTAATGGCGCGTAAACCAGCAAATGCTGAACCTGATTTTGAAACAACACTTGCACAATTAGAAACCATTGTGACAAAACTTGAAAGCGGTGAATTACCATTGGAAGATGCGCTGAAAGAATTTGAGAACGGCATTAAATTGGCTCAACTTGGTCAAGAACGCTTACAACAAGCAGAACAACGTATTCAAATTTTGTTACAAAAAAGCGAAACCGCCCCATTAAGTGATTATCAAGGGGACGAGTAATCCATGAGTTATCAATTCGGCACTGAACTCAAACAAGTTCAAGATCGTATTAATCAGTTTTTAGCCAGCCAATTTGAAGAAATTGACTCTTATAATGCCCCTTTGCGTGATGCCATGAAATATGGCTTATTGCTAGGCGGCAAACGCGTTCGTCCTTTTCTTGTCTATGCAACGGGTAAAATGCTGGGCGCAGAAATGCCCGCTTTAGATTACGCAGCCGCAGCCATTGAAGCTATTCATGCTTATTCTTTAATCCATGATGATTTGCCAGCCATGGACAACGATGAACTTCGTCGTGGTCAACCAACTTGTCATATTGCTTTTGATGAAGCTACGGCTATTTTAGCAGGCGATGCGTTACAAACTTTTGCCTTTGAAATTCTTACCGAAGCCCCTTCTCTTTCCGCAGAACAAAAATTGCAATTAGTGAAAGTATTGGCTCAAGCATCTGGCGTACAAGGCATGTGTTTAGGGCAAAGTTTAGATTTAATTTCTGAGCATAAACAAGTTAATTTAGCTGAATTAGAGCTTATTCATCGCAATAAAACGGGTGCGTTGCTAACAGCTGCATTAAAACTGGGTTTTATCTGTTCACCTCACTTTGAAAACAAAGAATTAGAGCAACAACTAGAACGTTATTCACAAGCTATTGGTTTAGCTTTCCAAGTACAAGATGACATTTTAGATATTGAAGGCGACAGTGCGGAAATCGGTAAACCGGTGGGATCTGATTTAGGCTTAGATAAAAGCACTTATCCAAAATTGTTAGGATTAGATGGCGCGAAACAAAAAGCGCAAGAACTCTATCAAACCGCCTTACATAAATTAGACAATTTACCTTTTGATACCACTGCATTGCGTGCATTAGCTGAATTTATTGTCAATCGTAAAAGTTAATGGTGACAGCACTGGCTCTAATTTCTCAAAGTGCGGTCACTTTTTTCACATTTTAGGACTAACGAATATATGAACAACTATCCTCTTTTATCCTTAATTAATTCGCCGGAAGATTTGCGTCTTTTAAATAAAGATCAGCTTCCGCAACTTTGTCAGGAGTTACGGAGTTATCTGTTGGAGTCTGTTAGTCAAACCAGCGGTCATTTAGCGTCTGGTCTTGGTACCGTTGAATTAACGGTTGCACTACACTACATTTTCAAAACCCCTTTTGATCAATTAATTTGGGATGTGGGCCATCAAGCTTATCCACATAAAATTTTGACAGGTCGTCGAGATCAAATGTCTACTATTCGCCAAAAAGGCGGAATTCATCCTTTCCCTTGGCGTGAAGAAAGTGAGTTTGATGTATTAAGTGTTGGTCACTCTTCCACTTCAATCAGTGCAGGACTGGGTATTGCTGTTGCGGCAGAACGTGAAAATGCAGGTCGCAAAACTGTTTGTGTGATTGGTGATGGTGCAATCACTGCGGGTATGGCATTTGAAGCCTTAAATCATGCGGGCTCTTTACATACTGATATGTTGGTCATTTTAAATGACAATGAAATGTCCATTTCTGAAAATGTCGGTGCATTAAATAATCACCTTGCACGTATTTTCTCTGGTTCCTTATATTCAACCGTTCGTGATGGCAGTAAGAAAATCTTAGATAAAGTACCAACTGTTAAAAACTTTATGAAGAAAACCGAAGAACACATGAAGGGTGTGATGTTCTCTCCAGAAAGTACACTCTTTGAAGAACTCGGTTTTAACTATATTGGACCAATTGACGGGCATAACATTGATGAATTAATTGCTACTTTAAGCAATATGCGCGATCTCAAAGGGCCCCAATTCTTACACATCAAAACCAAAAAAGGGAAAGGTTACGAACCCGCAGAAAAAGACCCTATTGGTTTCCATGGTGTGCCAAAATTTGATCCAATTAGTGGACAACTGCCTAAATCAAATGCCAAACCAACCTATTCAAAAATCTTTGGCGATTGGTTATGTGAAATGGCAGAACAAGACGATAAATTAGTGGGCATCACACCTGCAATGCGTGAAGGTTCTGGCATGGTTGAATTTTCAGAACGATTCCCACAACAATATTTTGATGTGGCCATCGCTGAACAACATGCTGTCACTTTTGCTGCGGGCCTTGCAATCGGTGGTTATAAACCTGTTGTAGCCATTTATTCTACCTTCTTACAACGTGCTTATGATCAGCTTATTCATGATGTCGCCATTCAAAACTTACCTGTTCTCTTTGCCATAGACCGAGCTGGTATTGTAGGAGCGGATGGTCAGACTCACCAAGGTGCGTTTGATTTAAGTTTTATGCGCTGCATTCCAAATATGATCATCATGACACCAAGTGATGAAAACGAATGTCGCCAAATGCTTTACACTGGTTATAAATGCGGTAAACCTGCTGCGGTACGTTATCCGCGTGGAAATGCAATCGGCGTAGAATTAACACCACTTGCTGAATTAGAAATTGGTCGTTCAAAAATGGTTCGTCAAGGTGAAAAAATTGCGATTCTGAATTTTGGTACACTCTTACCAGCCGCTTTATCTGTGGCAGAAAAACTCAATGCGACTGTTGTCGATATGCGCTTTGTGAAACCAATTGATGAAGCTCGCATTCTAGAAATGGCAAATACTCATGATGTCATTGTAACCTTGGAAGAAAATGCGATTCAAGGTGGTGCAGGTTCAGCGGTTTCAGAAGTGCTAAATTCTCATGAAAAAACAACCGCACTTTTACAGCTCGGTTTACCTGATATCTTTATCCCGCAAGGAACACAACAAGAAGCCCTTGCTGAAATTAAATTAGATGAAAAAGGGATTGAAGAGCAAATTATTGCCTTTATAAAGGGCTAAATTCGTTCATTTTGGTTTAATTTTGATATTTTTAAAAATTTTTTCAAAAATATCGAACTATTTCAAAAACAGACAGTCTGATACATTGCTAGTGCACTGCATATTGCAGTTATCTTTTTGAAGTTTCTTATAAATTAAGACCTCCCCGCTATTCAAGTTTTGAGTAGCGGTTTTTTCTTTTTTGGAGGTAATAAAAAAGGACGCTTTTCAGCGTCCTAATTTTTTGAATCTAAACTTTAAAAAATTAAAGTGCAGATTTTGCTTTTTCAACTAATGCAGCGAACGCCACTTTGTCGAATACAGCGATATCAGCAAGGATCTTACGGTCGATTTCAACAGACGCTTTTTTCAAGCCGTTGATGAATTTGCTGTAAGATAAACCATTTTGACGAGCCGCAGCGTTGATACGTGCAATCCATAATTGACGGAATTGACGTTTACGTTGACGACGGTCACGATATGCGTATTGACCAGCTTTGATCACCGCTTGGAAAGCAACGCGATACACGCGTGAACGTGCACCATAATAACCTTTAGCAGCCTTAAGAACTTTCTTATGGCGTGCTCTTGCAATAACACCACGTTTTACACGAGCCATTATTTAATCTCCTATGTAATATTTTAACTAATTTAACTAATCGTACGTTTTGCTTAAATAACGGCTTATGCGTATGGTAAGCAAGCTACTACTAAAACTTGGTCTGCTTTCGCAACCATTGATTTATGACGTAAATGACGTTTACGTTTAGTTGTCTTTTTAGTCAAAATATGACGTAAGTGAGATTGTTTACGTTTGAAACCGCCAGAAGCTGTTTTTTTGAAACGCTTAGCAGCACCACGTACTGTTTTAATTTTAGGCATTGTTAAAATAACTCCGCATTTTAAGTTAAACACATAATTAGGCGAATCCGAAGATTACTTGTAGGCACTAATTATTCCAATATGGCAAATTGAATTGCCCTTCTCCAAAAGCAATTAGGCTGCGTAGTTTGCCCAATGTGCAGTTGTATTCTCACCGAAGTGAAAATTCGATTATCTAGATTAAATCTAAATAAAAAATTATTTTTTCTTAGGTGCTAGCACCATTACTGCTTGGCGACCTTCTAATTTACCCGGTGCAGATTCCACCACAGAAATATCAGCCAAATCGTTTTTAACACGTTCTAATACGTCTAAACCGATATCTTGGTGAGCCATTTCACGTCCACGGAAACGCACGGTAATTTTCGCTTTATCGCCATCTTCTAAGAAACGGATTAAGCTACGTAATTTAACTTGGTAGTCACCTTCGTCTGTACCTGGACGGAATTTAATCTCCTTCACTTGTACGACTTTTTGTTTTTTCTTCTGTTCTTTTGCAGTTTTGCTCTTCTCATAGAGGAACTTGCCGTAGTTCATAATACGACAAACCGGTGGTTCGGCATTCGGACTGATCTCAACTAAATCAAGCGCTGCTTGTTCTGCCATATCTAAGGCTTGTTGAATTGATACAATCCCCGCTTGTTCACCATCTTGGTCAATCAAACGAACTTCTTTTACTCGAATTTCATCGTTAATGCGATTCGGGCGGTTAGCTGCCGGAGCTTTTTTTACGGTTTTGATAATGTTATTCCTTCTATTTATTTAAGAAAAAATCGACTGTATTCAAACAGAAGATTTATTAAATCATTTGCTATAAAAAACAAACAAAAAACGGGCAAAATTTTATAGTATTTGCCACGTTTATGCAACAAGGATTTCTATTCCTTTAAATATCAGTAGGTAAAGCACTTATTTCCGCAGAAATACTTTCACCAAATTGAAGTAATTTCTCTAATCTTGCGGTTTCAATACACACCATATTTCGATATCCATTTGCTTTCATTGCACTCGGTGTTTTCTCCCAGGGATTCCATAGCACAATTGAATCGGCATGATGATGGATAATTTGAATACGTCGATTAAATGCTTTATCAACCAAGAATGTTTTATCTTCCTCTAATGTATAAATACAATCGACGCCTTGTTCTATTCTTCTAATCGAAGGAACGTCTGTATGTTTACCTTGTAATGAGTCATAACAACGACTTGGTAAATTTTGGACTTCAATTTGTGAAATATCACCAATATTAAAATAACTGTGTAATGCCGCTTGAGCAGGTTCTTGTCTCAAATGTGTTAAAGTCATTGTGCATTTATCGGTAAATTCCATTTTCATTTTGGCTTCAATCACACCATATTCAGAAAAGAGCGAAAATTCTAACCGCACTTTATTCGCTTGCAGATCATAATCACTTAATTGCCACAAACGTAAACGCGCTGTACCGTGTGAAGGTTGTTTTACGCCACCAAACCAAGGGTAACAAATCGGCACACCGCCTCTGATTGCTACACCTTGTGTGAAAGGTTCAATATCACTTAACCAAAAGACATCCTGCTCAGCCCCTTTAGGCTGCCAATTTAATAGCTGTGCCCCTTGTAGTGCAATTCGAGCAGATCCTGCTGAGTGATTTAAGGTTAAAACAGGGATTTCATTGATATGTTCTAACGTTAATTCTGGTGTTAATTGTTGAATTTGAGCTGTCATATTCGCCTCCTTGTGATAAGGCTATTATATAGAAGAAAGAGAGACTTGAGTTTATTTTTATAGCGTGAATATAAAAAAACCGCACATCAAAGTGCGGTCATTTTTAATTAAGATTTTAAAGAATTAATTACTCTTCACCCAACAATTTCAACTCACGTTGTCTTACTTGGGATTTTAAGATTTCAGCAAATTCTTCAATCGTGAAAGTGCCTAAATCTGCACCTTTACGGGTACGTACAGCTACTTTGCCTTCAGCGATTTCTTTATCACCACAAACAAGCATATAAGGTACGCGACGTAAGGTATGTTCGCGGATCTTAAAGCCGACTTTCTCATTACGTAAATCTGCTTTAACACGTAATCCAGCATCAGAAAGTTGTTTCACCACTTTTTGAACGTAGTCTGCTTGGCTATCTGTAATGTTCATCACAATTGCTTGAACTGGTGCTAACCATGCAGGGAAGAAACCGGCATATTCTTCAGTAATAATACCGATGAAACGCTCAATCGAACCTAAAATCGCACGGTGAATCATAACCGGTGTACGACGATCATTATCCTCTGCCACATAAGATGCATTTAAACGGCCAGGTAATGCGAAGTCTAATTGGATAGTACCGCATTGCCATTCACGATCTAAGCAGTCACGTAATGCGAACTCAATTTTAGGACCGTAGAATGCACCTTCA
Source organism: Parahaemophilus parainfluenzae (assembly GCA_916050345.1). Classification (GTDB taxonomy): domain Bacteria; phylum Pseudomonadota; class Gammaproteobacteria; order Enterobacterales; family Pasteurellaceae; genus Haemophilus_D; species Haemophilus_D parainfluenzae_AA. The sequence goes on from CAJZKN010000039.1 coordinate 6,569, forward strand.
CCTTCTTGAATTTCATATTCAAGACCGTTATGCGCTAATGCTGCCGCAAGACCTGCTTCTGCGCGATCCCACATATCATCTGCGCCGATACGTTTTTCTGGGCGAGTAGATAATTTCACCTGAATATTTTGGAAACCGAAAGTGCTGTAAATGTCGTAAACCATTTTGATACAGCTGGTTACTTCACTTTCAATTTGGTCTTCAGTACAGAAAATGTGTGCATCATCTTGAGTGAAGCCACGTACACGCATTAAACCGTGTAAAGAACCAGATGGTTCATTACGGTGACAAGAACCAAATTCCGCCATGCGGATTGGTAAATCACGGTAAGATTTTAAACCTTGGTTAAAGATTTGAACGTGTCCTGGACAGTTCATTGGCTTAATCGCATATTCACGGTTTTCTGATTGTGTAGTAAACATCAAATCGCCGTAGTTTTGCCAGTGACCTGTTTTTTCCCATAACACACGGTCCATCATGAACGGACCTTTCACTTCTTGATAATCGTATTCTTTTAATTTTGTACGTACGAAGGTTTCCAATTCACGGAAAATTGTCCAACCATCGTTATGCCAGAACACCATACCTGGTGCTTCTTCTTGCATATGATATAAATCTAACGCTTTACCGATTTTACGGTGGTCACGTTTTGCCGCTTCTTCTAAGCGAGTTAAGTATTCTGCTAATTGTTTTTTATCTGCCCAAGCCGTACCATAGATACGTTGTAACATTTTATTTTTACTATCACCACGCCAGTAAGCACCTGCAACTTTCATTAATTTGAAGTTGTGGCAGAAACGCATATTTGGCACATGTGGTCCACGACACATATCAATGTATTCTTCGTGATGATAAAGCGCAGGCGTTGCGGTACGTTCGATGTTTTCATCTAAGATAGCCATTTTGTATGGCTCACCACGTTTTTCAAAAGTATCTCTTGCTTCTTGCCAGCTTACCGGAGTTTTGATTACGTCATAATTGGTTTTCGCCAATTCAAGCATACGTTTTTCAATGGCATCAATATCTTCTTGAGTTAAAGAACGGTCTAAATCCACGTCATAATAGAAGCCATTTTCAATCGTTGGACCGATTGCCATTTTGACATCTGGGAATAATTGTTTGATTGCGTGACCAAGCAAGTGTGCGCAAGAGTGACGAATAATTTCTAAGCCGTCTTCATCTTTTGCAGTAATAATTTCAAGGTTGGCATCTTCATTGATGATGTCACAGGCATCGCGACGTTCGCCGTTTACACGGCCAGCGATGGTTGCTTTGGCAAGACCGGCTCCGATATCTTGAGCCACTTCTAACACAGAAACTGGACGATCAAATTCACGTTTAGAACCGTCCGGTAAAGTAATAATAGGCATAATTTTTCCTTATACAGTGGTCGCCCATACGAAAGGCAACATGCAAATAATGATTAAAAACAAACCGCACTTTCATTCACTCCCACTATCGAGCAAACCAAGTGCGGCGAAGAATTTTAGCACTTTCCAGCACGCTTGTTAATATCTCGCTTAATTCTTTCCTATTAGTAAACAATGATTTTCCTGATAGCTACTTTATCTATTCAAAATTTCCGATAAAATGACCGCACTTTTGATAAACACAAATTAAAGGAAACTCTATGAACGTATTAGTATTAAAATCAAGCATCCTTGCAGATAACTCTCAAAGCAATAAATTAGCCGATTACACCATTGAAAAATTAAAAGGCCACCACATTGTGGTACGTGATTTAGCGGCGCAACAACTTCCCCATTTTGATGCAACGGCTGCAACTGCGGTACGTGGCGAACCTAAAACTGCAGAAGAGAATGCACTTTTAGCTTTATCAGATGAGTTAGTGGCGGAATTAAAAGCGGCAGATATTATTGTAATTGGTGCACCTATGTATAACTTAGGCATCCCAACACAACTTAAATCTTATTTTGATTTTATCGCTCGCCCTCGTGTGACATTCCAATACACTGCCAATGGCCCTGAAGGCTTACTTCAAGGTAAAAAAGCGATTGTATTAGCAAGTTTTGGTGGCATGTATGATGAAAACAACAATGTGACAAATTACTTAAAAGCCATTTTAGGTTTTGTTGGCATCACCGATGTTCAGTTTGCTTATGCAAAAGGTATCGGATTAGGTGCTGAAGCGATTGAAAAAGCACAACGTTCAGCAAGAAATAAAAT
>CAJZKN010000040.1:0-8439 GCA_916050345.1 Parahaemophilus parainfluenzae
CTTCATTGGCAAAATTACGATCTTCTACGGCAACGGTGATTTCAAAGTTAAGCAGAAAACTGCGTAAATCCATATTTACCGTACCAACGAGTGCAAGCTTGTTATCGATTAACACACTTTTTGTATGGAGAAGTCCTGCTTCAAAATGGTAAATTTTGACACCCGCTTCGAGTAAATCATCAAAGAATGTTCGACTCGCCCAACGAACCATCAAGGAATCATTGTTTTTAGGTAAAATGATCGTGATATCAACGCCACGGAATGCGGCAATGCGTAATGCTTCAGCAATATTGTGACTTGGCACAAAGTAAGGTGAAGTGATCACAATACTTTCTCTTGCCGCATAAATGACTGTTGCAAGAGATTGAGCTATTAAATCATCCGGGAACGCGGGACCGCTTGCAATCACTTGCACAGAATGGGTGTCGTTATCGTCAATTTCCACAAGTGGACAATTTGGCAATAAAAGAGGTAATTCTTCCATGGTTTCAATTTCCCAATCCCAAGCATGTAAGCTGTTTAAAATCGGTGAAACAGGACCGTTGATTCGCACCATCACGTCTATCCAATTGCCTACGTTGCTGTCTTGTTTGAAGAAATTTGGGTCCACCATATTCATACTGCCTGTATAGGCAATTTGATTATCAATGATGATGATTTTACGATGTTGACGTAAATCAATTCGGCTGAAGAACATCCGGAATAAATTTACATGTAGCGCTTCGGTAATTTCAATGCCTTTTTCTCGCATTTCTTTACAAACAGGGCTTTTCAAAAAAGCATTACTGCCAACGGAATCGAGTAAAAGACAAACTTTAACTCCACGTTGCACGGCTTCTTCTAAGGCTTGTTTCACTTCATTAATCATGCCATCATTGCTCCAAATATAGAACACCATATTAATGGAATGATGTGCTTGTTGAATATCACGAATGATACTTCGAATGATGCTTTCTGGCGTGTCGAGAATATGTAATTCATTACCTCGAATGTTCGGAATACCTAAGCGATGGTGGACTAGTTTAAATAAAGCACGATAACGAGGATCCTGGGAATGTGTAACCAGATCTTTTTGTTCTGACAGTTGCTGAAGCCATTGGGTATATTTAGGTTTTAGCAACTGAAAGGCTTTGGCTCGGCGCGTACCGAGTTTAATCTCACCAAAAATTAAATAAGCAATGACGCCAATCAGTGGCACAAGGTAGATAATCATCAGCCATGACAACGTAGCAGAAACCGCTTGTTTTTTGACGAGTAAACGCAAGGTGACAGAAATAACCGCCATCCAAATTAACACGGGAATAATATAAACCAGTATAATATGTTCAAAACTCATTAATTTTTGACCGCACTTATGAAATTAGACATTATTTATCAGACCGATGATTTTATCATTATTTATAAGCCTTGTGGGATAAGTGTGCATAAAGATCAAAGTGAAATTGGTTTAACCACTTTGCTTGCTGAGCAGTTTGGCGTGCCACAAGTCTGGCTTGTGCATCGGTTAGATAAAGTAACATCTGGTTTACTCATCTTGGCATTGAATGCTGAAAGTGCGGCTGAATTTTTCCGACTTTTTTCTGAACATCATATTCAAAAGACTTATCTTGCACTCAGTAATCAAAAGCCAAAAAAGAAGCAAGGATTGATTGTTGGCGATATGCAAAAGGTTCGCAATGGGGCTTGGAAACTTTGCCAATCGAAAGAAAATCCCGCTATTACGCGTTTTGAAAGTGTGAGTTGTGAGCCTAATTTACGATTATTTATCTTAAAGCCACAAACCGGTAAAACCCATCAATTGCGTGTGGCGATGAAAAGCTTAGGGAGCCCGATTTTAGGTGATACGCTTTATGGTAAAAACACTGAAAATATTGACCGCACTTATTTGCACGCTGCAAGATTGCAATTTGAATTTAAAGGTCAGGCATTTGATGTATTTACTGTTCCTAAAGAAGGAGAGTGGTGGCATCGTGAAGGTGTCATGTCTCAGATTCAAAAAATAGGCTCAGCAAGTGCTGAGCCAAAGATATAAACATTATTGATTATTTCGCTAATCCGATACCCGTATAGCCACGTTCACGCATGGTCGCTTCTTTTGATTTACGAATTAAGGTTTCAATTGTCATGCCTTGCACGAGAATTGAAAATGCCACAACTGCATACGTCATACCTAAAATAAGATCGCGAACATCCATTTCTAATCCTTCAATATAAAATTGACCACTTGGAATAGAAAGCGCCATAGCGAGCGCTAATCCGCCTCGTAATGCGCCCCAAGTGAGCACTTTCATGGTGTAAGGGTTGTATTTACGGTAGCGTTTCATGACTTGGAATGGTAACCAAACACTTGCATAGCGACAGATTAAGCACACTGGAATAGCAAGGAAAATTAAGATTACCCCTTGCCAAGACACATGAATCAATAAAATCGCTAAACCGATCAAGATGAAGAGTAAGGAGTTGAGAAAGTGATCGATCATTTCCCAAAAGTGATCTAAATAGCGTTGGCTTTGTTGAGAAAAGCCGGTGTATCTTGTCCAGTTACCAATTAAAATCCCAGCGACAACCATCGCTAATGCACCTGATACATGTAAGAGATTAGCAAGCATAAAGCCCGCAGTGGGTACGATTAAGGTCAAAAGAATTTCTAACGAACCATCATCGGTGGCTGAAATCAGATAATGGGCGAAGAGACCTAAAACCAATCCAAATGCAATCCCGCCTAAAGCTTCTTTAAAAAATAAATGGAGAATGCCGCTTGCTGTCGGTTCATGCCCGCCAAATGCGACAGCAAAAACCGAGGTGAAAATTACTAAGCCAATACCATCATTAAAAAGTGATTCACCTTCCACTTGCATAGATAAGCGTTTTGGTGCTTTTAAGTTTTTGATAATGGCAAGTACGGCAATCGGGTCATCAGGCGATATGAGTGCACCAAATAAGATGCAGTAAATTAAATCAATATGCCAACCGAAAAGTAAAGCTACGCCATAAAGTAGAAAACCAATAAAAAAGGTGGAAGCAAGCGTTGAGAACAAAGCGAAAGTGGTAATTTCCCATTTTTGATTGTTTAAGACTGGAAGTTTAATGCCCAAGGCGCCGGCAAAGAGTAAAAAACCTAAAATCCCGTTCAATAAGAAATCTTTAAAATCAATTCGTTCGATGACGCGTATTGCAATGTCATCCAAATTAAACCAGCCAAAATATCCCAATAACACTAGGAAAAGCGAGCCCGCCATGGAGGTGGCAGTGATGGCAATGGTATATTGGATATTATCGTTCAGTTTACGTGTGATAAAACTGATAAGAATGGCTATTGTGGTGAGAAAACACAAGTAAGTATAAATATTCATAAAATGATCCGAGTAAAGTAATAAAAGCGCCGCCAGTATAAGCAAGTTAGTTTTATTTATAAAGTGCGTTTTTAGGAAAAATTTTAATGAGAAAAGAGGAGCAAATTCATTTGATTGCAACTGAAGCGTAATCACATTAATAGGCGTAACTTCTTCCATTACAGAGGAAAAGTGCGGTTAAGATTTCAATTATTTTGTATAATAGATCCAATTTTTCACATTAGGAACAAAAATGAAATTTATCTCTTTTAATATTAATGGGTTACGTGCCCGCCCTCATCAACTTGAAGCAATTATTGAAAAATACCAACCGGATGTGATTGGTTTACAAGAAATCAAAGTAGCAGATGAGGATTTTCCTTATGCGATTACTGAAAATCTGGGTTATCACGTTTTTCATCACGGGCAAAAAGGTCACTATGGTGTAGCCTTATTAACCAAACAAGAACCAAAAGCGGTACGTCGTGGTTTTCCTACAGATAATGAAGATGCGCAAAAACGCATTATTATGGCAGATTTAGAAACCCCGTTTGGTTTGTTAACGGTAATTAATGGCTATTTTCCACAAGGCGAAAGCCGTGCTCATGAAACGAAGTTTCCGGCAAAAGAAAAATTTTATGCGGATCTTCAACGCTATTTAGAACAAGATCATGATAAAGCTAATCCGGTTTTAATTATGGGCGATATGAATATCAGTCCAAGCGATTTGGATATTGGTATCGGCGATGAAAACCGCAAACGTTGGTTGCGTACTGGTAAATGTTCATTCTTACCCGAAGAGCGTGAATGGTATCAACGCTTATACGATTATGGATTGGAAGATACGTTCCGTAAATTAAACCCAACAGTTAATGATAAATTCTCATGGTTTGATTATCGCTCGAAAGGTTTCGATGATAACCGTGGATTACGTATCGATCATATTTTAGTGAATCATCAATTAGCAGAGCGTTGCGTAGACGTCGGCATTGCATTGGATATTCGTGCGATGGAAAAACCGTCCGATCACGCACCAATCTGGGCAGAGTTTAAATAGGAAAGCAGCATGGATATGGCAAATTGGCAGAATTACCGTTCACAAGTGAATGGTATGCCTGCCGTGTTTACCGCAAATATTGAAGATTTAGATGTTTATCATGGTAAACATCTCAGTAAGGTTGTGCAATTTACCGTGCCTTATCAGGGAGATGAGGATGGTTTGCCGAATGAAGATGAATATGAAAAATTGATTAATCGTCTTTTTAAAATCCTTGCACAATTGACCGCACTTCCAAATGTTTTCTTTGCTGGGCACTTTATTTGCAACCATCAGGCAAAAATGCATTTTTATTGTGAACACGATTCTTTGCTTAAAGAAACGCTTCAGCAGCTTGATTTTGTCTCAGAAATCAATGTGCAGGATGATCCTAATTGGGATACCTATTTCGATTTCTTATTGGCTTCTCCATTGGAAATGAAATTAAATGCGACGGAAGAGATTTTGAGTATGCTGAACAGCAAAGGGCGTAATTTAAGTGATACTTATTTGATTGAGCATACATTCCATTTTGATGAAGAAGAAAAAATGTTTCCCTTTATGGATGAACTAACGCTTGGAAAAGTGTCTTTTAGTACGTTGAAATATTCAAGCCAAGCCATCCAGACGGAAGAAGATGAACAGCCTTATTTCATGGTGAAATTGGAGCAAGAGCTTTCATTAGACAGTAATGAGATCTTCGAGTGGGTAGAGCGCTTTGAAAAATTAGCTATGGAGTTTTCAGGCGACTATATTGGCTGGGAATGTGATAACTTAATGGATGATCGTTCATCATTAAATTAGCCTGATAATTCATCAAATAAGAATTGATTAGATAAAAATAAAGCCCATCAACACGATGGGCTTAAATTCTTTTGGCTACAAATTTAGGATTCGTAAAAGGAGACAAACGAAAGCTAAACCAAAAGAGAAATTTGGCTCCTCCTGCGGGACTCGAACCTGCGACATATGGATTAACAGTCCACCGTTCTACCGACTGAACTAAGGAGGAATAAATTTGGTATCACAAAGAATAGGCGCGCATTTTAATGAGCGACCTGTCGCTTGTCAATACTCAAAATGAAAAAAATCACAAAAAAATTTACCATTTTTGCTATCCACAAAGCCTGTGGATAACTTTGTGGATTGTTTTTGTTTAAAATGGTCAATCACTGATGCAGACTGGCTTTGTCTCAAATTGTTCATCTATTAGTCACTTGGTGATATCTATTTAAATATCAATATGTTACACAAAGTCCAGCAAAAAAAATAAAATATTCTTCAATTTTGAAGTGTTTAAGACTTGACACGCCTAAGTGTGTGTAAAACTTGGATTTTTATTACTCAATTTGGAGCAATAAATGTGCTAAAATAGCTCCACTTCTAAAATACCTAAAAAATTGACCGCACTTATGACAGAGAAAATCAATACTAAGCCTTTTATCCTTCATTCCGATTTTAAACCTTCCGGTGATCAACCCCAAGCAATCGAAAAATTAGTCGAAAATTTAGAGGATGGTTTGGCTCATCAAACCCTTCTCGGGGTAACGGGTTCAGGTAAAACCTTTACCATTGCAAATGTTATAGCAACGTTAAACCGCCCGGCTATGTTGCTTGCGCCAAATAAAACTCTCGCCGCCCAGCTTTATGCGGAAATGAAAGACTTTTTTCCGGAAAATGCGGTGGAATATTTCGTTTCTTATTATGATTATTACCAGCCGGAAGCCTATGTTCCGAGCAGTGATACTTTTATTGAAAAAGATTCTGCGGTGAACGAGCAAATTGACCAAATGCGCCTTTCTGCGGTGAAATCTTTTTTGGAGCGCCGCGATACTATTGTTGTGGCGTCGGTTTCGGCGATTTATGGTTTGGGCGAGCCGGAAGCTTATTTAAAAATGCGTTTGATTTTGCGCGTCGGCTCACCGGCTAATCAGCGCGAGATTTTAAGTCAACTTGCGGGCATGCAATATACGCGTAACGATCAGGCATTTCAGCGCGGCACATTTCGTGTGCGTGGCGATGTAATCGACATTTTTCCGGCGGAATCGGACGATCAAGCCATTCGTATCGAATTATTTGATGAGGAAGTAGAACGCTTAAGTTTCTTTGATCCGCTTACGGGAAGCAATCTCGGTGCGGTGCCGCGTATCACGGTGTACCCGAAAACCAACTATGTGACGCCAAGAGAGCGTATTTTAGATGCCATTGAAAAAATCAAAGCGGAGCTTGTGCAACGCCGTGAATATTTCATCAAGGAACATAAATTGCTGGAAGAGCAGCGTATTACTCAACGTACACAATTTGATATTGAGATGATGAATGAGCTCGGTTATTGCTCAGGAATCGAAAACTATTCACGTTACCTTTCTGGCAGAAATGAAGGTGAACCACCTCCGACATTATTTGATTATATGCCGTCTGATGCGATTTTGATTATTGATGAATCACACGTGACAGTGCCGCAAATTGGCGGGATGTATCGTGGTGACCGTTCTCGTAAAGAAACCTTGGTGGAATATGGTTTCCGTTTGCCTTCTGCATTGGATAACCGTCCATTACGCTTTGAAGAGTTTGAGCGTTTAGCGCCGCAGACCATTTACGTTTCTGCGACACCAGGGCCTTATGAGTTGGAAAAATCGGGCAGTGAAATTGTCGATCAGGTGGTACGTCCAACAGGCTTACTTGATCCGCAAATTGAAATTCGTCCAGTATCCATTCAAGTAGATGATTTACTGTCAGAAGCACGCCAAAGAGCAGACAAAAATGAGCGTGTTTTAGTGACGACGCTAACGAAGAAAATGGCGGAAGATTTAACGGATTACTTAGACGAACACGGCATTCGTGTGCGTTATTTGCATTCAGATATTGATACGGTTGAACGTGTAGAGATTATTCGTGATTTACGTTTAGGCGAATTTGATGTATTGGTTGGTATCAACTTGTTACGTGAGGGCTTGGATATTCCTGAAGTTTCTCTTGTGGCGATTTTAGATGCGGATAAAGAAGGTTTCTTGCGTTCCGAACGTTCCTTAATCCAAACCATCGGTCGTGCTGCCCGAAACTTAAATGGTAAAGCGATTTTGTATGCTGATAGCATGACTAAATCTATGGAAAAAGCCATTACCGAGACGAATCGCCGTCGTGAAAAACAAATGAAATACAATGAAGAGCACGGCATTGTTCCACAGGCATTGAATAAGAAAGTGGGTGAGTTATTAGATATTGGCCAAGGTGCAAATCAAAAAGCCAAATCGAAACAGCGTGGTAAAACGGCGACTGAACCGACCGCACTTTACAATGCACCTAAATCAGCCAAAGAATTCCAACAACAAATTAAGAAATTGGAACAACAAATGTATAAATTTGCTCAAGATCTTGAGTTTGAAAAAGCCGCCGCAGTACGCGATCAGCTTCATCAATTGAGAGAGCAGTTTATGATATCGGAATAAAAAAAGAGCGGTCAAATTAACCGCTCTTTTTTATTTTATTGCACTAATAAGTAGAAGTTGTTTTTACCACGTAAGATATTGAGTGCAACGGCAGATGGTTTTTCATCTAGCGCCTTGCGTAAGTCTTGCGTACTTTCAATTGGCTGACGGTTGATGCCGATGATGATATCACCCGATTTTAAACCGCGTTGTGCTGCCATTGAATTTGGCTGTACTTTACTAATTTCCACACCTTTAACACCTTTTGCATCATAGTTGTTTAAGGTGGCACCATCTAGTGCTGGAAGTTCTGTTTTACTAGCTGTTTGCGAGCCATCGTCTGCTTGTAAGGTCACTTTTACGTTGTCAGTTTTGCCATCACGTAAGTAAGTGAGCTCAATTTCTTTACCCGCACCAGAAGTCGCGATTTTGGCACGCATTTCGGCGAAGCTTGAAATTTTTTGACCATTCATTGCGGTAATTACATCACCCGCTTTTAAGCCTGCTTTTTCTGCCGCAGAATTTGGAATGACTTCACTCACAAATGCACCTTGTTGCGCACTGACATTAAAGGCTTTTGCTAAATCAGCATTTAATTCGCCACCTTTAATACCGAGTAAACCACGGCGTACTTCACCAAATT
>CAJZKN010000041.1:0-7983 GCA_916050345.1 Parahaemophilus parainfluenzae
TGATCATACGCCATTTTTATCGTCATGATAAATGACATAATCACCACCATCGGTCTGATCAGTTGTTTACCTTTTGCCATCACCATTTTGGCACCCAAATTTGCGCCTATCAGGCTTCCTGCCATCATCACTAAACCGACAGTCCAAATCACATGACCACCAATAAAGAAGAAAATTAATGAAGCAAAATTTGAGGTTAAATTCATCACTTTCGCATGAGCAGTCGCTTTGGTTAGGTTAAATCCAAGTAGTGTCACACAAGCTAGGTTCATCAATGACCCCGTCCCTGGTCCGAAAAAGCCATCATAAAAACCCAGTAATGAACCAAAACATAACGCAAAAACAGCGTAATAAATGCGTTGTTTACGATCACTTTCACCCAATTTAGGTGTAAATAAAAAGTATAAGCCGATCGCTAAAATGAGAAATGGAAGCCCTTTTTTAATTAATGACGCATCTAAACTTTGAATAAGCAAGGTACCAATCACCGAGCCGATAAAAATCACCAGTAAGATGAAAGAAAACGCCGATAAATTGACCGCTCTTTTACGCAGAAAGTAAATACTTGCCGACAACGCGCCACCAAACGCTTGTAATTTATTTGTACCTAATGCCATTGCTGGTGGCATACCTGTCATTAATAAGGCAGGGATTGTAATTAAGCCTCCGCCACCCGCTATCGCATCAATAAATGCGGCAATAAAGGCAGCTGCAAAAAGCATGGCTAATATATCAATCCCCAACTCCATGATTTCACTCCTACTCTAACCATTCGCTACTATTTGGCGAACTCAACACTTGTTGGCACAAGAATGGTTCTGGCGGTGTCACTTTTGGTTTAGAAGAGCCTGAACCTGGTTTTGCGGGTTCAAACCAAGAATAAAGTTCATCACCACATCCATCACCTGCTGGTACCGGTGCTTGATCTTCACAATAAGCGGCATCTTTCGGACAAGCAATGCGCACGTGGAAATGTGAATCATGCCCAAACCATGGACGAATTTTGTGTAACCATGCACGATCGTCTCCTGCAGTTTGACAAAGTTTTAATTTAATCGCTGGGTTCACAAAAATACGGGTGACTTTTGGATCTTGCGCTGCCAATTTAATTAGCGTTGCATGATTGTTATTCCACACATTTTCATCAACACGTTGTGTTTGACGGTTCACCACGAGCAAACCTTTTCCATCAGAATTTAGCGCTTCGCTGTCTGTCATGGTGCCCATTCGCAACCAAATATCCGCATCTAATCCCATTTGATGGCTTGCATGCCCTGTTAAAAAGCGACCACCACCCGGCATAGCAATATCCCCAACTAACATCGTTGGTAAGCCTGCAGACTTCGCCTTTTGTCCAAGACGCTGTAAGTAAGCAATCATATCCGGATGACCATAATAGCGGTTTTTATTCATACGAATGACTTGGTATCCCTCACCTTTATAAGGCAATGGCTCCGCCCCGATAATACAACCATTCGAATAGCTACCAATTGGATTCGCTTTACCATCTGCTGCAGGAATTGGACGTTTAATACGTTGCCAGTCTTGTGGTGAGGCTGTTGTTTGTAACGAGAAAAAAACACTCCCTAAAACAACCGCACTTGAAAGTAATTTTGCTAAAGATTTATTCATAAGATTTCCTAAAACGAATGACCTTATCTTCAATAAAAGAGAAAATAAACTTAATTTAAAAGAGTTATCTGCATTGCGCCTTAAAACGCAATAAATGGTCGAGTAACACAATCGCGACCATTGCCTCTGCAATAGGGACTGCTCGGATACCGACACAAGGATCATGACGGCCTTTTGTCACCACTTCGACAGGATCACCTTCTAAATTAATCGAGCGTCCTGGAATGGTTATACTGGATGTTGGTTTTAGTGCAATGGTCGCAATAATTGGCTGACCAGAGCTAATGCCCCCTAAAATACCGCCAGCATGGTTGCTTTCAAAACCATTTGGTGTCATTTCATCACGATGTTCACTTCCACGCTGTTCAACTACGGCAAAACCATCGCCAATTTCTACACCTTTAACGGCATTAATCCCCATTAAAGCATGGGCTAAATCTGCATCAAGTCGATCAAAAACAGGCTCACCTAAGCCAACAGGGACATTTTCTGCAATCACGGTTAGTTTTGCCCCAATCGAGTCCCCTTCTTTTTTCAATTCACGGATTAATTCATCAAATTTTTCGACCGCACTTTCATCTGGACAGAAAAATGGATTGCTATTCACTTTATCCCAATCAATTTTGCCGACAGTCTGTGGTGCGATCTTCACTTCGCCAATTTGACTCAAAAAGCCACGCACTTCAATGCCAAACTGCTCACGTAAATATTTCTTTGCAATCGCTCCCGCAGCGACACGCATGGCAGTTTCACGTGCAGAAGAACGTCCACCACCGCGATAATCACGAATACCGTATTTTTGTTGATAGGTAAAATCCGCATGCCCTGGACGGAAACGATCTTTAATATCGCCATAATCTTGTGAACGTTGATCACCATTTTTAATGATCATTCCAATGCTGGTACCGGTTGTTTTACCTTCAAATACCCCAGATAAAATCTGTACTTCATCGTTTTCACGACGCGGTGTGGTATAGCGTGATGTACCGGGTTTACGACGATCTAAATCAGGTTGAATATCGGCTTCCGATAATTCAAGATTCGGCGGTACGCCATCTACGATACAGCCTAATGCAATACCATGTGACTCCCCAAAGGTCGTCACACGAAAAAGTTGTCCGATAGTATTCCCTGCCATATTTTCTCTCTTTAATTAATGATTTTGGGCTAATTTTGCCACATCAATAAATGGAATTTCTTCGCCAGTATCTTTATTTTTAATAAAGATATCTAATTGATTGAATGCAATATCAATATTATTTTCTGCAAATAACTCATTCACACGGCGATTGAGTGCATCAAGCGTATCATTTCTCTCAGATACTTGCCCTACATAAACACGTAATTCGTGATCTAATGTACTTGCCCCAAAGGTTAAGAATAATGCTCTTGGTTCTGGATCTTTTAAGACACTTGGTTGCTCATGCGCGGCTTGCAATAATAAGCGTTTCACTAAGTCTAAATCTGAACCATACGCCACACCAACGGAAACCACTAAACGAGTAATCGTATTAGACAATGCCCAGTTGATCACTTGACCTGTTACAAAAGATTTATTTGGCACAATCACTTCTTTTCGATCAGGATCAATCATGGTAATCGCACGAATACGGATTTTCGCCACCGTCCCTGTCACGCCATTAATTGTCACGGTATCGCCCACACGAATTGGACGTTCAAATAATAAAATGATACCCGAAACAAAGTTTGCAAAGATTTCTTGCATACCAAAACCGAGACCAACGGAAAGGGCGGCAAATAACCATTGTAATTTCGACCAAGACATCCCGAGTGTTGAGAATGCCCATGCACCACCAACCGCAACCAAAATGTAGGTTAATAAGGTGGTAATCGTATAAGGCGTACCTTGTGAAAGCTTCACTCGGGAAAAGATTAATACTTCTAAAATACCCTGAATGTTACGCACCAAAATATAGGTAATCACAACAATGATTAACGCAACGATCAAGTTAAAGAGTGAAATCGTTTCAGTCACCACACCCGCTTCAGTCGTTGAAGTTTGCTGCCATAAGGTAATGTCTCGCAAGTAACTTACAACAGTGACTAAATCTGACCATACATAATAGAAGATGGCAAAAAGTGCGGTCCAAATAAAGAGATCGGCAAAGCGTAGTAACTGGCTACGTACTTCATTTAAGGCCAATCCCTCTTCTTGTTCGGTAATGACTACCACATCATCAGAAGCTGAAGCATCACTTGAATCTTGCTGTTTTTGTTGACGTTTTTCTTGTAAACGACGATAAGCTAAACGTCTTGATGCTACTGTGACACCACGATAAATTGTATGACGCACCAACGACCACACTACCCACGCAATGTAGGTATTAATAATATGCGTAATTAAATTTAAGGCGGTGTAATAATATCCTAAAGCAATTAGTGCAATTAAAATAACAGGGACCAATTGCAATAAAACGCGCATAATTTTTAAAAGCGTTCTATCACGCTGATCCGTTGCGCTTGAATTCAACGATTTTTCTGTGCGAACGAAACGTGGCGCAATAATCACAATACAGAAAAGTAAGGCAACAATCGTATTAATTTCGCCGAGAACGTCATTCGCTAATCCGGTATCCATGACATTACTGAAAATCGACGTATTCAGTAATAACACAACGGAAACAATGATACGTTTTGTGACGTCTTGCAGAGCAATCGCACTCTCTTTAGAAAAACCGAAATGGCGGACTAAAATACCATTCGGTCGAAGAGTGGATAAAACAAAACTAAAGAACCACCAATAGGCTGCCATGCGAAGTGACCATTCCCAAAATTCTTGTGGATTTTTCACCAAGAAAAAGCCCAACAATTGGCAAGCCGCTAAGAACCAAAGGGTGCCTGATAAAGATAAAAGTGCGGTATAAAATAACGCAAGCGGCGTATGCCATTGGCTATCCGAACGACGCGTATTAATTTCGCCATTAATCACGCTCAAACGGTGTTTAATCGATTCTTTAAATTTGAAAATCAATCCACCAATCACAAACAAAATAAAGACATAAGTAAGTAAATACGGCAAATTATCGAAATTTGTCGGGAAGCCGATTTTCTTTCCAATACCATCAAGTTGTGCCTTGAGTGACATTGGCAGTTTTTTGATCCAATCTAAATTAATTGGATTATTACTTTTTACCCAGAAACTTTGTTGATCAAGTTTAGACTGGATCTGATCACTGATTTGTGTAATTTGTTGCTGGGTTAGCTCTAAGGAAATCGCCAAATTCAACTGATTATTCAATGACTTAATCAAATCAGAAGCCACTTTTCGACGTTCTGTCAATAAATTGGTTAATTGTGCTTTTTCCGCCGGTGTAAACGATTTGTTTTCATCCTGCTCAATTTTACTGATGTAGGCATCAATATCATAAAGCTCATTACGTTTTTGCGTAATATCGAAGATCTGTACACGCAAATCCGCAATTTGCTTTGAAAGACCTTGAATATTTAAATTGGTCGGTAATTTTTGTTTTTGTTGCTGAATAATGCGAGAAAGCACCAACGTGCCTTGTAACGCACTGATTTGCTCATCAATGGTACGTTGTGTCTGCGTTAAGTTATCCAACACATTTCGCATGCGTAATTCATCTTGCGTTAATGTATTGGTTTTCTCTGTTTGCTCAAGTAAATATTGGCTAAGCTGCGCATTCAAATTCAATTCTTTCTGAATCAACGGATTTTGCTCAACATTTTGGCTTTGTTGTTGTGCTTGCTCAACTTGGTTTTGTGTTTTAGCCAAATTCTTTTGATTAATCGCTTCTTGAATGGCTGCAATTTGTTGCTGCAATGCTTGAACACGAGTATTTAATAACTCATATCGACTTCGATAAAGCACAGTCAACTGATCGCTATTTTTTAATAGCACTTGATTATAGATATTTTTTAGCTCAATCAGTTGTAATTCAAGCTGAATTTGCTGTTTTAATAGTGAACTTGTCGTTGGATCAGCTAATTTCTGATTCAATTCTTGCGTACGTTTAACATTATCTGTTAAGGCTGTTTGAGCACGTTCCGACACAGAGCTCTGCCCTGCAAGTTGCGTATTCACCGCACTTAATGCAGATTGGGCATCTTGTTGTTGATTGGTCAGTTTCTCAACCTGAGCCTGTAGATTAGCTAAACTTTGTGAAGCATAATCGGTGTTACTTGGCGTGCTTAGCTGTTTTTTAAGATTTTGAAGATCAGCACTATTCTTCTGAATTTCAGAATCTGCATCAATAAGCGTATCTTGCAAATCGTTGTTATTTTTTTGCTGTGTTTGAATTTGTTGCAAGAAATCAAGCGAAGCCTGGATTGTCGCGACGTTATTTGTTTTTTCATCACCATCTGGTAATTTTTGTGCCTCGGCTAATTCACTTTTTAGTGTTTTTTCCGTCGGTAAATCCGCATTATTATTCTCTGCCCAAACAGGCTGAGAAAGCGCCAGCGTAAAAACAAATGAAAGACCAAGTGCGGTCAAAACGCGAGAGATATTTTTCATTAAACTAACTTTCCTATTGTTGCGACAGCCAATCGGCGAGTGCCTTGCGAGAAATCTTTATTGCCCCTTGGATTAAATCCTGCGGGAGTTCATAGTAGGCAACAGGTTGCTTAAATCGTTCCAATCGCCCTTGTAAAAAAATGTTGAGAGATTCGACCGCACTTTCATTAAATGAGGTATGAAATTCAACAATCGCGACAGGACGATGGCCAAATTCCTCATCATATTTAGGCAAAACAAAGACTTGCTTCACTAAATCTGATTGTGCAATCACTTTTTCAATTTCTTCCGGCTGAATATTTTCACCGCCAGAAATAAACATATTATCCAATCGGCCTCGAATGACTAATTCGTTATCGAGCCATTGGCCTTTATCTTTGGTTTGGAACCAACCTTCAGCATTAGTTAGCTGGTCAACCCCCCCATCTCGCCAATATCCCATGGCAAGCCCAGCACCTTTTAGCCAAACTTCTTCATTCACTAACTTGAACTCTCGACCAAGCAAAGGCTGCCCCACACCGATTTTTCCATCCGATTGTTTAGCAAATGCGGTAGAAGCCATTTCGGTCATACCATAACCTGAATAACTGCGAATCCTTAATTCACTTAACGCTTGGGTTAATTTTACAGGGATTTGTGTTCCACCCAATAATACCGCTTGAGTTTGGATAGATTGTGGATGTTCGACCAAATAATCAAACCAACGCTGCAATTGCGTTGGCACGAGAGAAACATGAGAAACCTCACCAATAGATTGATAAAAATCTTCTTTCGGTAAAACTAAGGTTGCCCCCGTATACAGCCAACGCCACACAATGCCTTGTCCGGAAACATGATAAAGCGGTAAAGAAAGTAGCCATGATTGATCTTTGCCAAAATTCATTAAGGCACAAACGCCTTCCGCATTAGCTAAATGAGCAGACACATTATGCACCACCGCTTTAGGCAAACCAGTCGAGCCCGATGTTAGCGTCATCGTTGCCGCTTTTGTAAAATCAGCGTTATGTTCGGGTAATGCTTTAACAGCTAAATAATGAATATCTTCGGTTTGATAACAAAAATCCACCCCATACACTTGGCACAATTCTTCTCTTTTTTCTTGAGGAAATGCAGGGTTGATACCTAAAATTTTTGCGCCTAGCTGAATAACGGCTAAATAAAGAAATAAGAGCTGTTCTGAATTTTTACCACAAAAAGCAACCGCACTTTGCGCTGTCACACCTTGTTGTAAAAGAAAGGCTTCTACCTGATTAATTTTCTCAGCAAGTTCAGCCCAAGTAAAAGGATCGCCCTGCGAATTTCGCAACGCGATCTGATCTGCATATGCTGAATTTTGGGCAAATGCTTGCCAAGGGAATTTTTGCATTGACTTAGTTGCTAACGAAATAAGGGCGAACTTCGTCGATTAAATATTCCGGCAAATGCATAGACTGCATCGCCCCTTCTAACATCAACATCTTACGACCACTATTGGTATTGGTAATCACCCAATATGGCGTATCTGGAATTTGTTTTGGTTTAGTATGATTACCCGCCACAAGCAACGTTCCTTCATCACGAGCAAAATATACACGAGTACGGCCTTGCAAGCTTTCGGTTGCCTGAGCAAAGCTTTCTGGATTGGTACGATAAAGCGTACGTAATATACTTAAAAAACGTACAACCGCTTTTGGCTCTTCTTTAAATTCAGCAGAATTCAAGAGTGCACGCACTTTATCAACAATGTGATTGATGGCTTCATCCGATTGTTTTTTCACTGCTTTTGGCGGTTCAACGGGTTCAACTTTTGGTTGAGATGCTTCGGTTGTTTTTTCCGTTAAAACAGGCTCAGAATGCACCGCACTTTTTGGCGT
>CAJZKN010000042.1:0-7606 GCA_916050345.1 Parahaemophilus parainfluenzae
GCTGGCGTTGTTGCGAAAATCATCAAATAATTGATGTATTAACTGTAACAAGTTAGATTAAGAAGGCGTATCGAAAGATACGCCTTTTTGTTTGCCTAAAATTCAGTGAAATTATAATGAAAGTTCAAATTAAAAATGTGAATGTTAGGAAGAGAGAAATATTTGTTGGGAAGAAAAGAGTGGCGGAAGGTCATGGGAGTTGAACCCACCCGGGAACGCTGGCGTCCCCAACAGGATTTGAAGTCCTGCCACCTCACCGGAGATGACGACCTTCCGTTATTGAAATTGCGGTTACTTTAGCGTAAATTAGTTTGCAATTCAACGCCATTTTGAAATAGGAATTAAAAATGACCGCACTTTTTCAACAACTTCCTTCGGTAGATAAATTTTTAAAAACACCAGAAGGTGAAATGCTTTTAACTGAATTTGGTCATTCAGCTGTCGTGCGTGAATTGCGCCAATTATTGTCTGAAGGGCGCGAGTTTATTAAACAGCATCAAAATTTACCGCACTTTTTTGCCGATCACCTAAGTACATTGCATTATTTACAAGAACGATTGACTCAACAAAATCATGTACAAATTAAATCAGTTCATAATTTAACGGGCACGGTATTACATACAAATTTAGGGCGAGCATTATGGGCTGAAAGCGCACAACAAGCGGCACTTCATGCGATGAAAGGTAATGTTGCACTGGAATATGATTTGGAAGAAGGCAAACGTAGTCATCGAGATAATTATATTAGTGAACTACTTGCGCAACTCACAGGTGCAGAAGCAGCGTGTATTGTTAACAATAATGCAGCAGCTGTGCTCTTGATGTTAGCTACTTTTGCAAAAGATAAAGAAGTGATTATTTCTCGTGGTGAGTTAATTGAAATCGGTGGCGCATTTCGCATTCCAGACATTATGGCTCAAGCAGGCTGCAAACTTGTTGAAGTGGGGACAACAAACCGCACACATTTGAAAGATTACCGTCAAGCAATCAACGAAAATACCGCTTTCTTAATGAAAGTACATTGCAGTAATTATCATATTAGTGGATTTACCGCTTCGGTTTCAGAACAAGAGTTGGTTGATCTTGGACGAGAATTTGATATTCCAGTGATGACGGATCTTGGTAGCGGTGCATTGATTGATCTAAGCCAATATGATTTACCGAATGAGCCGACAGTACAAGAAAAAGTCGCACAGGGCGTAAACTTGGTGTCATTCTCGGGCGATAAATTATTGGGTGGAACACAAGCCGGTATTATCGTCGGTAAAAAAGAGTGGATTGCTCAGTTACAAGCTCATCCATTAAAGCGCGTATTGCGTTGCGATAAAGTGATTTTAGCTGGGCTTGAGGCAACATTACGCCTTTATCTCCAACCTGAAAAACTCACTGAGACATTGCCAACTTTGCATTTACTCACCCAATCGATGGATGTATTAAAAGAAAAAGCCGAGCAACTTAAAGCCTGTTTAGCAAACAGCTTAAAAGATTACCAGGTTGAGATTGAAGAAAGCTTTGCTCAAATTGGGAGTGGCTCTCAACCGATGGCGACGATTCCTTCTTTTGCGGTGACGATTGCCGAAAAAACAGAGGCAAAATTGACCGCACTTTTAGCAATATTCAAAGCGTTAGAACAACCAATAATCGGTCGTGTTGAGAAAGGAAAAATTTGGTTAGATTTACGTAGCGTGGCTGACTTTAAGGCATTATTAGATACGGTGGAAAAATTATGATCATAGTAACATCAGGACATGTCGATCATGGTAAAACAGCCCTCTTGAAGGCACTGACAGGCACAAATACCGCCCATTTGCCAGAAGAAAAAAAACGTGGCATGACCATTGATTTGGGGTATGCCTATTTGCCTTTAAAAGAGAAAGTGCTCGGGTTTATTGATGTGCCTGGCCATGAAAAGTTTCTTGCCAATATGTTGGCGGGGCTTGGTGGTGTGCATTATGCCATGCTTATTGTTGCAGCCGATGAAGGGATTGCCGCACAAACTAAAGAACACTTAGCGATTTTACGTCAGCTTCAATTTACTGAAATCATGGTAGTGATTACCAAGGCTGACCGAGCAACAAATGAGCAAATCGATGCACTAAAAACACAGATTCAGACAGATTATCCATTCTTAGCTCAATCTCATTATTTTATTACATCGGCACAAACAGGCTTAGGAATTGATTCGTTACGCGATTATTTAGCCAATTTACCTGAATTAGCTGAAATAGATAAACCATTCCGTTACGCCATCGACCGAGTCTTTAGCGTGAAAGGGGCGGGGACAGTGGTAACAGGGACTGCATTTGCGGGAACGGTGGCCATTGATGATGAACTCTTCCTTTCTACGGGACAAAAGGTTCGCGTAAAAAATATTCATGCTCAGAATACACCGAGCGAAAAAGGCTTGGCTGGTCAACGCTTAGCGCTCAATTTAAACGTTGATTTAGATCGTATTCCAATGCAGCGTGGCGATTGGTTGTTAGCCTCAGAACCACTTGAGCCAACTGATCGTATTACCATTGAAATTACGCCTGAAGTGAATTTGAAAGACAGTCAGCCTGTGCACATTTATCATGCCGCAAGCCGCACAACTGGTAAGCTTACTTTGCTTGAAAGCAAAAATGCAATGAAAAATGACCGCACTTTGGCGGAAGTCATTTTAGAGCAGCCATTATTTTTGGCCTTCGGGGATAAATTAATTTTACGTAGTGGCGATGCAAAAATATTAATTGGTGGGGCGAAGGTACTCGAAATTCACTCACCAAAACGTTATAAGCGCACGGAGGCTCGTTTAGCGTTCTTGTCTAAACTTAATCAGGCTCAAAACGCTACACAACGCATCGGATTAACCTTACAAAAAGAGGCAGTTTCAGCGCAAGCGCTAATGTGGAGTGAGCAGCTAACTGAAAATCAACTGGCGAAAGCATTGGCTGAGAATGGTGATATCCGTTTCCAAAATTGGTGTTTTAATCGTGATTATCAACGTGAAAAAACACAGCAAATTTTGACCGCACTTGCTACCTATCATGAACAACATAATGATCAGCTTGGTTTAAGTAAAGCCCGTTTATACCGTATTGCGACACTAAACCAACCGGAAAATCTGATTTATCATTTCATTGAAGAAATGCTTGATGAAGGCCAATTACAGCAGACTCGTGGCTGGTTACATTTGCCTTCACACAAAATCCAATTTTCAGCCGAAGAGCAAAGCTTATGGCAAGCGGTGTTAGCTGAATTTGAGAAAGCGCATGGTCAAGCCATTTGGGTGCGTGATATGGCAACAGCCTTGGCGCAAGATGAAAGTGTAATGCGTAACTTTATGTATAAAGCGGGTAAATTGGGCTATCTTACGCCAATCGTAAAAGACCGTTTTTTCCTGACTGAAAGCATTTATGCTTATGCTCGCTTAATTAAGGAAATGGCAGGCGAAGAAGGTAAAGTTGCCGTAAATGAATTACGTGATAAGCTTAATTTTGGTAGAAAACTGACGGTTCAGTTAATGGAATATTTTGACCGTACCGGTTTTTTACGCCGCAAAGGTAATGATCATATTCTACGTGATAAAGATACGTTTGATTTATAGGTAATACATGAAAAAGACACTGATTTCAGCCTTAATTTTAACTGCACTTTTTACGGTAACAGGTTGCGAAGATAAAGAAGCGAAAGCAACGATTGAGCAACTGACGGCAGAAAATACACAATTAAAAGCCGAAAAAGAGAAGGCGGAGAAGGTTATTCCAGCAATTATTGCTCAAGATGATGTGATTTTTGATAAAGAGGAAACCATCAAATACCCTAAATCGGCCAAAGAAGATGAATATGCGCCTGTGGAAGGTAAACTTCATTACAGCATTTCTACACTCAAAACGAATATTGAGTGGCTAGATAAACTGCTTTTAGAACAAATTTCAAAAAATGAAGATGGCAAACCAAGAAGTCGTGAGCAGCTTATTGTGGATTACCAAAAAGCATATGATGAAGCTAAAAAAGAAATGTTGGAGTCTCCAATAATTGGTGTTGATGAAACTTTAGATTTAACATTTAGTCACCAAAGAGGTAAGTTTGCTGTATTTTTAATAAACTATTACAGCTATGGTGGTGGCGCTCATGGCGTTGGCGGTTATCATTATCTTAATGTTGATTTAGAAACGAAAAAACTATTTTCATTTGATGATGTTTTTAAACCAAATCAACAAGCTAAATTAAAAGAGCTGCTTTGGGAACGTTACACTCGATATGGCGAGGTAAAAGATGACGAAGCATTTACATCAAAAGACGCTTTTGAACTGACCGATAATTTCTATTTAGATCATGATGGGATTCACTTTGTGTATAACGTGTATGAGATTGCGTCTTATGCAGAAGGGCCACAGGAACTAGTGATTGAGTGGTGGAATACCTCTGCGTTATTGAAGCCTGAATTTATTCAGAAACAGTATTACCCTGTTTCGAATAATACGGCAGAATAGGAAAGTGCGGTCAAAATTGACCGCATTTTTATTGGCCTTTTTTCACCCAGTATTTGAAAGGTGTGTCTTGGGTTTCACTCGCTAAAAGGGTATGTTCCATAAATTGGCAGAAGCTGGGAATATCGCGAGTCGTGGCAGGATCGTCCGCTAAAATAAGCAATACTTCACCTTCATTCATGTGGCGAATGTTTTTTCTCACAAGCATCACGGGTTCAGGACAACGTAAACCAACGGTATCAAGGGTTTTATCGACAGTAATTTCAGTCATAGTTATTCATTAGTTTTATTGAAATTGAGCTACATCATACAATAATTATGGGGAAATTTCGATAAATCCGCTATCAATGATAAACTACGCAACAAATTTACTTGAACAATGATTCCATGGCTGAATACCTTATCCCCAAAAGTGCGGTCGTTTTTGAAGAAGAAATTAAGAAAAGTCGATTTATCACGTATTTGCAACATACGGAAGGACTTGAACAAGCCAAAGCTTTTTGGGCAGAAATTAAAGCGCAGCACCCTAATGCCCGCCATCATTGTTGGGCTGCAGTGGCAGGCAAGCCAACGGATTCGCAGCAATTAGGTTTTTCCGATGATGGTGAGCCAGCTGGCACTGCAGGGAAACCGATGCTATCTTCTTTGCTAGGTAGTCAAGTTGGTGAAATTAGTGCTGTTATTGTTCGTTATTATGGTGGCATTTTATTAGGCACGGGCGGTTTAGTTCGTGCTTATGGAAATGGTGTTCAGCAAGCTTTAAAATTATTAGAAACTGAACGAAAAGTCGAACGTCAGTTATTCCAAGTTCATTGTGATTATGCACAATTAAATTGGCTCCAAATTTTATGTGAACAGCATCAAATTGAAATTTATCAGCAAGATTTTCAAGTGCAAATTACATTACAGTTAGGCATTAGTGAAGAGCAAATTAAACCTTTTGAACAAGCATTAATTGAGCGTTCTGCAGGAACGTTGAAATTAGAAGAAATGAATTAAGCGAGATATTGTGCATATTTTATCCATTATTCGGATTATCGGCATTTTGATCATGTGTTTTTCTGGCACGATGCTGATTCCAGCCTTTGTGGCGCTTATTTATGGCGATGGCGGCGGTAAAGCGTTTATGCAAGCTTTTGCATTAAGCTTAACCGTGGGCATGTTGCTTTGGTGGCCTTGTCATCACCACAAACAAGAATTGCGATCTCGTGATGGTTTCTTAATTGTGGTGGCATTTTGGTTCGTTTTGGGCGGCCTAGCAACCTTGCCATTGCTATTATTTGATTCACCTCATTTAACAGTGGCTTCCGCCGTGTTTGAAGCATTTTCCGGGCTAACAACCACGGGTGCCACCGTCATGACAGGATTAGATAATTTACCGAAAGCCATTCTGTTTTATCGTCAATTCCTACAATGGTTAGGCGGGATGGGGATCATCGTACTCGCGATTGCAATTATTCCTTTATTAGGTATTGGCGGAATGCAGTTATACCGTGCGGAAATGTCAGGTCCAATGAAAGATCAGAAAATTCAGCCACGGATAGCTGAAACGGCAAAGGCGTTGTGGTTTGTTTATTTCTTTTTAACCATGTCTTGTGCTTTGGCTTATTGGTTAGCAGGCATGACACCGTTCGATGCGATTACACATAGTTTCTCGACGGTATCCATTGGTGGTTTTTCTACTCATGATGCCAGTATCGGCTACTTTAATAGTTCGGCGATTAATTTTATCACGATCATTTTCTTGTGGATTTCAGCTTGTAACTTCGCATTGCACTTCAGAGCATTTTCGACTTTAGGACGAGAAAATATTTTGAAGATTTATACAAAAGATCCAGAATTCCGATTCTTTATGAGTATTCAAATTTTACTTATCGTGGTTTGTACATTAGTGATGATAAGCCATCAATATTTTGATTCCTCATGGCAAGATTTTGAGCAAGTCGTATTCCAAGCGGTATCGATCTCAACAACAACAGGTTACACCACATCAAATTTCGCTGAATGGCCTTCTTTTGTGCCAATGTTATTAATTATTGCGTCTTTTATTGGGGGCTGTGCTGGCTCAGTTGGTGGCGGTTTGCGTGTTGCGCGGATTTTAGTGCTATATCTTCAAGGTGCGAGAGAGCTAAAACGATTTGTTCACCCAAATTTAGTGTATCCAATTAAATGGGGGCAAAATGTCCTTGATGAACGTGTGATTGGGAGTATTTGGGCCTTTTTCTCTGCATATCTATTGGTATTTACTATTTGTTTATTAAGTGTGATTGCCTGTGGTGTTACACCTTTTGATGCCTTTAATGCAGTGTTGGCAAGTATTAATAACCTTGGACCAGGATTAGGTTCAGTAAGCAGTAATATGACGGCAATGCCAGATAGTGCTAAATGGATACTGACTATTGCGATGGTATGCGGTCGTTTAGAAATTTTCACATTATTGGCGCTCTTCACACCAGCGTTTTGGAAGGCATAATGAAAACATTAATTTTATATTCAAGCTGTGATGGGCAAACAAAAAAGATTGCTGAATTTATGGCTCAGTATCTTGAAGGCGAAGTGGTGGTTTCACCGTTAACAGAGGAACTGGATCTTCAATTTTTTGATCGGGTGATTATTGGAGCATCCATTCGCTATGGTCATTTTAATAAACAGTTATACCATTTTGTGGAACGCCATCATGAATTGCTGAATGCAAAAAGTGCGGTCTTTTTTGGCGTAAATTTGACCGCGAGAAAAGAAGGAAAAGATACGCCGGAGGGAAATGCCTATGTGCGTAAGTTCCTTCAACGCATAAAATGGACGCCAGCAAAAGTCGGTGTGTTTGCGGGCGCATTGTTATATCCACGCTATAAATGGATTGATCGTGTCATGATCCAATTGATTATGAAAATTACAGGTGGTGAAACAGATGCGACTAAAGAAATTGAATATACCGATTGGGGAAAAGTAAAGGCATTTGCAGAAAGTCTGAATTCGTAGAATAAAACACCATAAAATTTGTGTTTTTTAGACGATTTGATTAAAAGATCTTCAACCAATAAAAAATTTACATTTTTTTACAAAAAGATCTTGCAAAGGTATCTGAAATGCCTATAATACGCCCCACACAACGACGCGCTGTTGTGAGTCTTAAG
>CAJZKN010000043.1:0-7124 GCA_916050345.1 Parahaemophilus parainfluenzae
CGACAAAATACACCATGCGTTTTCAAATCACGACCAAGGGTTTTCGCAATATGTTCGCCCATAGAAAGTGCGGTACCCGATGGTGCATCCACTTTATGGCGGTGGTGTGCTTCAATGATTTCGATATCGCAATAATCGCCCATCACTTTGGCGGCTTTTTCTAATAGTTTAAACACCAAATTCACCCCTACGCTGAAGTTGGATGCAAATACAATAGCAATTTTTTCTGATGCGGCTTGAATTACGGCTTTACCTGCGTCATCAAAACCTGTGGTACCAATTACCATCTTTTTATTATTAGCGACACAAAATGCAATATGCTCAAGAGTGCCTTCCGGACGCGTGAAATCGATCAGCAAATCAAAGTTGTCTTTTTCTGCATTTAAATCATCTGATACTTTGACACCTAATGCACCAATACCCGCAAGCTCACCGGCATCTGCACCAACTAAAGAGGAACCTTTACGCTCAAAAGCGGCACCTAATTCCACCCCTTCTGCACTATGTACAGCTTGAATTAATTGACGCCCCATTCTTCCGCCTGCACCGGCGATCGCAATTTTTAATATCATGTTTTGTCCTTTTTTAATTAAATTAAAGCGTGTTGAACGCCACTATAAATTAAATAGATTCCGAAGAAAATAAAAATCAGCCCTGCTGCATTATCAATATAGCGACTATATTGGCTATAAAACTGTTTTGCAACAGAACGTGAGAAAAGCACCGAAATGACGTAGAAATATAAAAAGGTTTCTACAGTAATCACAGCAAGTGCGGTCAAAATTTGTGATGTTTCGGTAATATTCACTAAAACCAATGACATCACACTGCTGAAATAAATCACAACTTTCGCATTAGATAAATTGACTAATAAGCCTTTCATAATGCTTGTTAAGAGCGATCGATTTGGCACATTTGCATTCTGCTTTTCATCAAAAACCGCATTAGTTTTTACTTTTGCCATTTTAATGCCAAGATAAACTAAATAGGCTCCGCCCAGCATCATCACAATACCTTGAACAATTGGCATAGTGGCAAAAATAATGGCAAGACCTAAAACGGCAGCCGTAGCCCAAATTAATACACCAATGGTAATCCCTATCACACCACCAATGGCTTCTCGGCGAGAACTCATCGCTGAAATTCGGCTGACATAGAAAAAATCTGGGCCAGGCGAAAGTAAACCTACAAGATGAATAATCATCAAATTTAGCATGGCAAGCCTACAATACGTAATATCGCAATCACGATAACAGCATAGATTGCCGCTAAAACATCATCCACCATAATTCCAAAACCGCTTTCCAGTTTTTGATCAAAGTATCGGATTGGATAAGGTTTTAAAATATCGAAGAAACGGAAAAGTACAAAGGCAATGACAATCCAAGGTAATGATAAGGTTGGAATCGCCGCTAACACGATAAATACCCCAACAAATTCATCCCAAACAATGGAGCCGTGATCATGAACGCCCATATCATCTGCGGTTTTTTGACATAAATAACAGCCAAGCGCAAAGCAAAGTGCGGTCAAAATTAGGAAGATTTTTAGTCCAAGACAAGCTAATAATGCCGAACCTAAAATCGTTCCGGCTAAACTTCCCCATGTGCCCGGAGCAGGACGAATTAATCCTGAACCAAAACCTAATGCAAGTAAATGAACTGGATTTTTTAAGCTAACTCTATCAAGAGGTGAACTATTCATTATTTATCCTTAAAATGATCGAAACCAGAGGACGCTTGATAATTGATGACACATCCATTTTTAAAAAAAGTAATCGGATTGTTATTTTGCGGAACGATTTTCCCTATACAAGTACAAGGTACATTTAATAATTGGGACAACTTTTCAATCTCAGCCTTTTTATTTGCGGGAATCGTAAAGCAAAGCTCATAATCTTCCCCACCACTTAATGCAAACGCTTCTGCTTTTTCTAAGTTATATGTTTTTTTGAGTGAGGTGGATAAAGGCAAGGAAGATAATTCAATCTCCGCAGAACATTGGCTTCTCGTTAAAATATGTCCTAAATCGGCAACAAGACCATCTGAAATATCAATGCATGAATGCGCGATTTTCATTAAAGCTTGGCCTAATTCAACGCGTGGTATTGGGTGAAAATGGCGTTTTATTAAAAATTCAGTATCAAAATCGACCGCACTTTTACCCTGTAAGATCCAATTTAAACCTGCAGCGCTATCACCTAACGAGCCCGATACATAAATTAAATCGCCAACTTTCGCGTTATGTCGGAATAAAGCTTTTCCTTTTGGTACAAAACCTTGTGCCGTAATGGTTATAGAAAGCGGGCCTTTTGTTGTATCGCCACCAATTAACGTCACATCATATTGATTTAATGTATCAAACAGACTTTGGCTAAATTGGCTTAGCCAATTTTCATCAACGTCAGGTAATGTGAGTGCAAGAGAAATCCAAGCGGGTTTAGCACCCATAGCAGCTAAATCACTTAGATTTGTCGCAATCGCTTTATACGCTAAATTTTGGGGAGAAATGGAAGATAAAAAATGCGTACCCTCGACCATTGTATCTGTGGTAATGGCAAGCTGATAGCCTTCTGGAGTATGAGTGATCGCACAATCATCCCCAATACTGAAATCAATAAAGTGTTGATTGCCTTTTTGTATTGAGAAGTATCGACCTATAAGATCAAATTCACCCGTACTCATTTTATCTGCGCACCAAAAAACAAAGGGCAGACATTTGTCTACCCTACATTTGAATTATTATTTGCGACCTAATGCAGGAGCGACCTTATCCAATACACCGTTAATGTATTTATGGCTTTCATCTGCACCAAACACTTTCGCCACTTCAATCGCCTCGTTAATCGCCACTTTATACGGTACATCTAGCTCAAATTGAAGTTCGTAAACCGCTAAGCGTAAAATCGCTTTTTCAATCGGATCTAATTCATCCAACGCGCGATCTAAATAATGGCTCATTGAAAAATCAACGGCTTCTACATTTGCAACAGTTTGACGGAAAAGGCGGCTAAAATAAGGTTTATCCACACCTTTTAAATCTTGATCCACAACGAACGTGAGTTCCACTTGTTCTGGTGCGTTACCAGAAATCGCCCAAGAATATAATGCTTGAACCGCACATTCTCTTGCTCTACGACGTGGCGATACTTTTTTTACAGGTTCTTTTTTCTCTGTCATTGGAATTATGCCGCATCAATTTGTTGTAAAAGGTTTACCATTTCAAGAGCAGTTAATGCTGCTTCTGCACCTTTGTTACCTGCTTTGGTGCCCGCACGTTCGATAGCTTGTTCAATGTTTTCAGTCGTTAAAACACCGAATGCAACTGGAATTTCAGCTTGCATTGCTACTTGACCTAAACCGCTACTTGCTTCACCCGCTACATATTCAAAGTGAGCTGTACCACCACGGATCACAGTACCCAATGCGACGATTGCATCAAATTTTTTGCTTTCAGCTAAACGACGTGCTACTAATGGAAGTTCATACGCACCTGGTGCACGAACGATTGTGATATTCTCATCTTTTACTTGGCCGATACGTTTTAATGCATCTACCGCACCTTCTAATAAACTTTCATTAATAAAACTGTTAAAACGAGCAATCACCACTGCGATTTTAGCATTTGGCGCAGCTACCGCACCTTCTAAAACTTTCATATTTTTTCCTAATCTGAATGAACAATAAATTTGACGGTGGATTTTAGCATAAAAAGAAACCCTGTGGAAATAATCCGACAGGGTTTTCTATGAGTGGAAAAGAACTTAC
The DNA here is from genome assembly GCA_916050345.1 of Parahaemophilus parainfluenzae. GTDB lineage: Bacteria > Pseudomonadota > Gammaproteobacteria > Enterobacterales > Pasteurellaceae > Haemophilus_D > Haemophilus_D parainfluenzae_AA. The sequence goes on from CAJZKN010000043.1 coordinate 3,768, forward strand.
TTCTCGAGTTTTAATGGTTCAATTTTCCAGATATTTTTCGCATATTCAAGAATCGTACGGTCTGATGAGAAGAAGCCCATATTCACCATATTTTGAATGGTACTAGCTATCCATACGTCACGATCTTGATATTTTTTATCTACTGCTTTTTGCGCTTCCACATAACTGCGGAAATCAGCAAAAGATTGATAATAATCGTGGTATTGTAAACCTTGAATTAAAGAGTGATAACGTTTCGGTTCTTCCGGTGAGAAATCACCACGAATGATTTGGTCAATGACTTCACGTAACTGCTCGTCATTTTGATAATAATCAAACGGACGATAACCTTCGCGACGCAATGCTTCCACTTGTTCAACCGTATTACCAAAGATAAAGATATGGTCTTCACCAACATTATCTAAAATCTCAACGTTCGCACCATCAAGCGTACCCAATGTTAATGCACCATTTAAGGCAAATTTCATGTTACTGGTACCTGATGCTTCTGTTCCTGCAAGAGAGATTTGCTCAGAAATATCTGCTGCTGGAATAATTAATTGTGCAAGGCTTACGCTGTAGTTCGGGATAAATACGACTTTTAAACGACCTTTTAAGCGCTCATCGTTATTGATGACATTTGCTACATCGTTAATTAAACGAATGGTTTGTTTTGCCGCATAGTAAGCTGAAGCCGCTTTACCCGCTAAAATAAATACGCGAGGCTGCCAATCTTTTTCTGGGTGAACCAACATTTCGTTATAACGAGCAATAATGTGTAACACATTAAGCATTTGACGTTTGTATTCGTGAATACGTTTTACTTGTACGTCAAATAAAGCATGTGGATCTAAATCGATATCAAGTGTTTTCTTCACATATTGCGCTAATTTCACTTTGTTATCGTATTTGATATCTGCGATAGCACGCTTAAATTCACTTTTATCTGCAAACGCTTTAAGTTTTTCAATTTGGCTTAAATCGCAACGCCACTCTGAACCAATATATTGATCAAATAAAGCCGCTAATTTCGGGTTCGCTACCGCAAGCCAACGACGCGGTGTCACACCGTTTGTCACGTTAGTGAAACGTTCTGGATAGATACGAGCAAAATCAGCAAAGGTTGATGTCACCATAAGATCTGAGTGAATTGCCGCAACACCGTTCACTTTATGCGAACCGACGACAGACAACCAGCCCATGCGAACTTTACGTTGATATCCTTCTTCGATAAGTGAAACGCGACGGATAAAGTCCATATCGGTGGTGACATACGTTTTCACATATTCAAGGAAATGATCATTGATTTCAAAAATCATTTGTAAGTGACGCGGTAAGATTTTCGCCATCATTTCTACCGGCCAGGTTTCTAATGCTTCTGACATTAAAGTATGGCAAGTATAAGAGAAGATACGACGAGTCACATCCCAAGCGTGTTGCCATGAGTAACCGTGTAAATCAATTAAAATACGCATCAACTCAGGAATCGCTAATGCTGGGTGGGTATCATTTAAGTGAATCGCTACTTTATCTGCAAGATTATCCAATGTACCATGTGTTCTTAAATGGCGACGGAGAATATCTTGTAAAGACGCTGATACTAAGAAGTACTCTTGACGTAAACGTAACTCACGACCATTCCAGGTAGAATCATCAGGATAAAGTACGCGAGAAAGGTTTTGGTTAGCGGAACGCGTTGCCACCGCCGCTAAATGATCGCCACGATTAAATTCAGCTAAATCAAATAACTCTCCACCATGCGCAGACCATAAACGTAAGGTCGATGCCGAATCATTTTTATAACCAGGGATCATTTGATCGTATGCAAGTGCGGTCACTTTTTCAGCCGGATTCCAGATACATTTTTTGTCTTCAAAATAAATATGACCACCAAAATCAATGCTGAAACGTTTTGATGGACGCATAAATTCCCAAGGTGCACCTTTTTCCAACCAATCATCTGGACGTTCAACTTGTTGACCATTTTCAATTTTTTGACGGAACATACCGTATTCATAACGAATACCGTAACCCATCGCAGGAATGGCTAATGTTGCCAGTGAATCCATAAAGCAAGCAGCAAGGCGACCTAAACCACCATTACCTAAACCTGGATCCACTTCTTTTTCAATAATCTCTTCCAAATTAACATTTAATTCAGCCAGAGCTTTTTCTGCCACGTCATAAACACCTTCTGCGATCATCGCATTAGAAAGTGTACGGCCGATTAAGAATTCCATAGAAAGGTAATAAACACGACGGGTTTCTTCTGCACGAGATTGACGAGCAGTGGTAATCCAGCCTTCAGTCACTAAATCACGCACTGCATGAAGTGTCGCATTTAACCAGTCGCGTTGACTCGCCTCTTTTGGTGAACGACCAATTAAGAAAATTAATTTATAAACAATTGCTTTTTTCACGCCTTCAACATCAAGACTTGGTCGGTTGTAGAGAAATGGCGAATCAAAATTGTCCATGATCATAGAAAATAAAACCTCAATAAAAAAATCGCGCAAATTTTAAGCTTTTTTACGAAAAAAACAACAAAAATTCCCCCTTCAAAGGCGATTATTTTGAAGAGGGAGTCAATCCATTGAATTATGACTCTAAAATGCTTAAATAAAGCTGCTCATATTGAGCGGCCGCATTTTTCCAACTAAAGTCCTGCGCCATAGCATTATTACGAACCATCGCCCAAACACGTTGTTTTTGCCACAAGGCAAAGGCATGCTGGATAGCACTTCGTAAATCATCTGCTTCAGCTTTTTGGAATACAAAGCCTGTTGCAGAACGCTCTTTAATGGTTTCGCTTGTACTGTTTGTCACAGTATCCGCTAGTCCCCCAGTCGCACGAACAAGCGGCAATGTGCCATATTGCAAGCCATATAATTGGGTTAATCCACAAGGTTCAAAACGGCTTGGTACTAAAATGACGTCACCACCGGCAACCATTAAATGTGAAAGCGTTTCATCATAGCCAATTTTTACTGCGATATTTTCTGGGTAACGTTGTGCTAATTGGCAAATACCCTCTTCCAAATGTTTTGCACCAGAACCGAGAATAGTTAATTGGCCACCTTGTTTAACAATTTCATCTGCTGTGGCAATCAGTAAATCCACGCCTTTTTGTTCGGTTAAGCGAGTCACCATCACAAATAAGAGTGCATCAGGTTGTTGTGGCAAATTGAAATAAGCTTGTAAATCAGCTTTATTTTTCTTCTTACCCGCAATGGATTTCAATTTGTAGTGGTGCTGAATATAAGCATCACAACTTGGATGCCAAATTTCTTGATCTACGCCATTTAAAATCCCCACCAACTTTCCTGCTTCACGTAAGCCTGTTAATAAGCCTTGCAAGCCATAAGCAAAGTCTGGTGT
>CAJZKN010000044.1:0-6211 GCA_916050345.1 Parahaemophilus parainfluenzae
TTGACCGCACTTTTTGCGGCTATAAATGAAAAACGGGCGAATTATAGCCGTTTTTGGCGTTAGACGAAAGATTAAAATGGTATTTTGTTTAAATGCACATTATTTTTTTAATAATTCGATTATAATGTTCCACTAAAGTCGATTAGATAAAGAATTTAATTTAGCATACGAGGCCAAGATGTAGCCTTATGCGGTATTACCTTTCCCAAGGTGGCACCCTACCTACTAAAAAGCTAAAGCAAACTTTACTATAATGTTCGTTAATCTGCATGTAAAACAATAACTTCAACCCAAGGGTTATTTATGGCTATACCTAAAATAATTGTAATTAGTTTAAAACATTCAACAAGAAGAGAAAATATTGCTAAGCGCCTTTCTGGTTTGGGGTTAGACTTTAGTTTTTTTGATGCGACAGATGGGAAAAAACTTCCTGCTTCCGTATTAGAATCTGTCGATTATGATTTCTATCCGAAACACTATTTATCACCTAAGCCCTTAACGCTCGGCGAAATTGGCTGTGCAATAAGCCATATTAAAGTTTATGAGCACATGGTAGAAAACAATATTAAAAGTGCCATTATTCTTGAAGACGATGCGATCGTTTCACAGCACTTTAAGGAAATTGTTGAAGATACGCTCAATAAAATTAATAAAAATCATGAGTTGATCTTTTTTGATCACGGAAAAGTTAAATCCCATTTTTTTAAGAAACGGATTGTGGAAGGATATAGACTTGCACATTACAAGGCACCTTCAAAAAATTCAAGAAGATGCATTATCTATGCAACCGCTTATTTAATTACACTATCGGGTGCTAAAAAATTACTTAACTACGCTTATCCAATAAGACTGCCTGCTGATTATCTGACGGGATTAATCCAAAAAACTCGCGTTGATGCCTATGGCATTGAACCACCATGTGTATTTAGAGGATTAAACAGTGATTCAGAAATAGACAAAATTGAACATCGATATGAATAAGCTAAAAGCCCTAAGGTTAAAAATGGGGAAATGGATACTCGATAAATCATCAAGATCAGCTAATCCCCAAAGTTTAGAACATCCTAAGAGTTTCTTATTTTTGCGACAAGATGGGAAAATTGGCGATTATATCGTTAGCTCTTTTGTTTTTCGGGAAATAAAGAAATTTAACCCGTTGATAAAAATTGGTGTCATCTGCACGAAACAGAACGCTTATCTGTTTCAAAGAAACCATAACATTGATGAGATTTATCTTGTAAAGAAAAGAAATATTCTCGACTACATCAAGACGGCACTGTTTATTAGAAAAGAAAGATACGATGTTGTCATTGATCCAACTCTTGTACTTAGAAACCGAGACTTGTTGTTATTGAGAATAATCAATGCCCGTAATTATATCGGCTATAGAAAAGCAGATTATAATATTTTTAATATAAATATTACTAAAGACGGTCATTTTTCAGAAATTTACAAAGAGGCTTTAGCTCAGTCAAACATCAGTCTAAGTAATGATAGCTATGACATTCCGCAAGATGGCTCAACCAAAGAAGAAATTCTTCAATTTATTACTGATAACAAGTTAAATAATTACATTACAATTAACTTCTATGGAAATGGCAAAAATAGAAAGTTTGATGATGCTCACATTGTAGATTATTTAACATATATTAGAGACTCTCATAAACATCAGTTAGTCTTACTTGTAACGCCTGATACTCATGAGCATTTAAGTAGAATCGCTAATCAATTTGATGATGTATTTGTTTACCCAAATCCTCATACAACGATCTACCATACAATTGAATTGATTAGAAACTGTGCCCTACTTATTTCGGTTGATACATCAACGATTCATATTGCTTCAGGGTTAAATAGACCTATGATTTGTTTTTACTCGCAAGACAAAGAAAATTTTACACATTGGCATCCCAATTCTAAGAATGCATGCCATATTATTCATTACCATGATAATGTTAATGAGATCTCCCCGAGAGAAATAAAACCAGAATGGCTAGATATTTAAAGATGCCTGCCACAAACTTTATCATTTATTAGATTATTTTTATGAATTCAAAAAAACACTTAGGTCATACCGCCCGTAAACGCTTCGGACAAAACTTTTTACATGATACCTCCGTCATTCAAGGGATCGTGTCGGCAATTCACCCACAACCCAATCAATTCTTAGTAGAAATTGGCCCAGGGCTTGGTGCATTAACGGAGCCTGTTGGAGAGCTTGTCGATCATCTTACGGTGATCGAGCTTGACCGAGATCTTGCCGAACGTTTACGTCATCATCCATTTTTACATCAAAAGCTCACCGTCATTGAAACGGATGCGATGCAATTTGATTTTGGTGAGCTTTATACAAAAGAGAATTTAGCAGAAAAAGGTCAGAAGTTACGCGTATTTGGTAACTTGCCTTACAACATTTCTACCCCATTGATGTTCCACTTATTTAAGTATCACGATGTGATTCAAGACATGCACTTCATGCTACAAAAAGAAGTGGTAAAACGCTTATGCGCAGGCCCAAATAGCAAAGCTTACGGGCGTTTAACCATCATGGCGCAATATTTCTGCCAAGTGATGCCTGTACTTGAAGTGCCACCTTCGGCCTTCAAACCTGCACCGAAAGTAGATTCAGCTGTTGTGCGTTTAATTCCACATAAAGAATTGCCGCACCCTGTAAAAGATTTATATTGGCTGAACCGTGTTTGTTCTCAAGCTTTCAACCAACGCCGTAAAACATTGCGTAATGCGCTTTCAACATTATTTTCAGCCGAAGATCTGACCGCACTTGGTATTGATTTAAATGCACGCGCAGAAAATTTGGCTATTGCAGATTATGCGCGCTTAGCGAACTGGCTGGCGGATAACCCACCCGAAAATGATGAAAATAATCTTTTTGAATCAACTGAGCTATAAATTGCCCAGTACATATTAATTAACTTAAGGATTCATAATGAAAAAAATAAAAGTTGGTTTGATTATAGATGAGTTTTTTGGCGGTGCTGGAACTGCTTATGGTGGATATGGGTTTCTTGCTCGCCGGCTTATTGCTAAGTATATTCCCAATGATCTGATCCAGATTGATGTATTATTAGGCCGTAGCAATAAAAATCGTTATTTTGCAGAAAAAATAAAAGTTGATGATGTTAATGTTTATAAGCTCCCTAAAAGAAAACTATTTTCTAAATTGTGGCTTAAAAAGCAAAATTACGATGTTTACCTCTCGATTGAATTAACTTACGATTGGGTTCTAAAACATGAGTTAGATATAAATAAGAAACTTATTCTGTGGATTCAAGATCCAAGACCAGCTTACGAGTGGGATGAAATTAATACAGTTAAGCTTTTTCCTGAAACATCTTATTATAATCAAGATATTTATGATCTTGTTCATTCTATGTATAAACAAAATCGAGTGAAATTTATTTCACAAGGGTATTTTTTAAATAGAAAGGCAAAAGATCTTTATTCTCTAGATAATGATGTTAGTATCCAATATTTACCAAACCCAGTAGAAATAGATAATAAATTTGATTTTGATAAACATAATAAGAAGAATAATATCATTTTTCTTGGTCGTATTGAATCAGTAAAAAGAGGTTGGCTTTTCTGTGAAATTGCATCAAAGTTACCTGAATATCAATTTTATGTGTTAGGTCAAACCTTTCGTGAGTCTGATAAAAATACTAAAATTATAAATAAATATTTAAATATTAATAATTTACATTTTGTTGGGCATGTTGATGGTATAGAAAAAAATAATTTTATTCGAGATGCAAAAATCTTAGTGAACACATCAATTCATGAGGCACTCCCAATTTCTTTTTTAGAAGCACTTTCTTATGGAACCGTTCTTGTTAGTAACAGAAATCCTGAGGATTTAACCTCTAAATTTGGCATACATGTTGGTGATGTATTAGGAGATGGTTTTGACAAAGTTGAGCTTTATGTAGAAGCAATTCAAAAACTCATGCAAAATGATTCTATAAGAGAGGAAAAGGCTAAAGCTGGAATGGCTTATGTCAAAAATATTCATAATATAGCTGACTTCACAACAAACCTTAGAAAAATAATAATCGATACAGTTAAGGAAGACTAATATGAATGTCGCGTTTTCATCTGATAATAACTATGCACCATATTTAGCCGTCAGCATATTAAGTGTATTAAAAAATAATTCTGAATCTGAAATTTGTTTCTATATTTTGGATTTTGGCATTGATAATAACAATAAAGAAATTATAGCAAATATCGTTTACAATCATGGGAAAAGTATCAAGTTTATAAGTGTGGATAAAGATGAATTTGCTAACTTTCCCATTACAATAAATTATATTTCTTTAGCAACCTATGCCAGATTAAATATAACTCAATATATCCCTGATGTAGATAAGTTACTTTATATTGATGTTGATACGCTAACAAATGGCTCATTAGATGATTTATGGAATACTGATATCGAACAGTATTCACTTGCAGCATGTAAGGATTTCTTTATTGAAATTGAGCAAGCCGATTACAAGGCCAAAATTGGCTTAGAAAATCATCATTATTTTAACGCCGGAGTGCTTCTTATCAATATGCGAAGATGGCGAGAATTGAATGTTCTAGAGATGAGTCTGACGTGGTTAAATAAATATAAGGACGTTATAAAGTATCAAGATCAGGATATCTTAAATGGTATTTTCAAAGACGATGTTAAATTTATAAATACAAGATTTAACTTCACGCCATCTGAATCTGGCTATATAAAATATCGAAAAGAACGAGAAATTCAATTTCCTGCAGTTATTTACCATTATCCTGGGCCAGATAAGTTTTGGTCTAGCCGAAGTTCTCACTTAAAAGCTAATTTAGGGTATTCACTATTTAAGGAAATCTGCAATAGTTATCCTGCTTTTAAGGCTGATTTTGATGTTGTTGACTTTAGAACAAAAGTAAGAAGGCTCATTAGAGAAATTAAATATAAATTTGTCTATCACATCTTTTAATTTTCTAAAATGACAACCAACTTCATTGGTGGTTTTCAAGGCTTAGAGTATCATCACTTTGATTTTGCGTGTAAATCGCTTTTTACGAATAGGCTTAAGAGATTAAGCCTATATAAAGTATTTCATCAACTTATCTACATAAAACGAACAATTTCTTTTCCTTGCATTTCTTTCAGGCGCTGTTGCTCTTTCCATTTTTCTTTATTTAGCGCTCGTATAATATTTTCCTTCACCCGAATTAAACGCTGTTTCAATGTTTTCTTGGTGTGCACCGCCGTATTTTTTTTACGCTCTTGCTGCAAGTCACTTACCAATAAGCTATTCTCTTGATTTAATTGCAATTCTTGAACACAAATAGCAGGGTTAAGTTGATATACTTGATAAGCACCAACATTAATCTGTTCATTAAACATGATCTCATCAATTGCTTTGACTTCATCTACCGCGAGGTTTTCAAATAAATTAATGAGGTATTTCGCTGCACCATTAGAGATAATATAACCAGCCGTACCAAAATGCTTTGATTTTAAAATATCAATGTTTCTTTCTTGGAAAGGTAAAATTTGTTGCTGTTTTTCCAGTTGAATAGGCATTAAAAATGTTTCTAAACGCAAAACAAAAATCTCTTGAAAATTAAACCGCCCTTTTAGCCACTCATCATTTGCAAGAAATTGTTCTGCATTCTTACCAAGCAGAATATCATCCTCAAAAATAGAAATATAATCTAAATTATCATCAACACACTTTTTCCATAGCATGAAGTGACTCATCAGACATCCCTTCTCTCCAGCACTAAGCTTTGATGTGGCTTTGACATTTAGAAGGTAACGCTGTAAATGAGCGTCAAGTCGATCAGAAGGCGTGAATGCATCAAAAAATTCAAAAGGAATTTGTTTTTGACCAAATTGTTCAATAATGTGATTTCGGCGTTTATCTGCCGTTGAAATACTAATCACTACATTTTTATGTTCAATAGAATACATAGAAAAACATCATATCTGCCTTAAATTGCAGGCTATCTTACTATTTTAAGATAATGAAATGAATACTATCTTCACAAAAAATCTATGCTAGAATTTACAATAAATCTTTAGCATAAAAACTGCCAAAACCTAATAACCATAACTGGAGTATTATAGAAAGAATGGCAACCTATTTCGTCGGTGATTTGCAAGGCTGTTATGATGAATTACAGCTTTTATTAGAACGAGTAAACTTCAATCCTG
>CAJZKN010000045.1:0-6129 GCA_916050345.1 Parahaemophilus parainfluenzae
GAGCTTTTAATAAAATACGGGCGAAGTGTGGCGCGATTAAGCCGATAAAGCCAATGGTACCAGTTTGCGGAATGGTCGCACCGACTAATAAAGCCACACCAAAGGTGCTGATGAAAAAGCTACGTTTGGGATCTACGCCCATGGTGCTCGCTGTTTCTTCACCAAAGGTGAGTAAATCTAAGTATCGGCGAGTGTGGTATAAACAGAAAATTCCCGCCAGAACAATCGGGAGTGAAATGAGCAGGGTATCTAATTTTGCCCACATCAACGAACCTTGTAGCCATCGATAAAGTTCAGCTAATGCCCATGGACTTTCAGCGTTGGAGAGTAATAATGCAATCGCTGAACCAAGCAACAGATTGACCGCTAAGCCGCTTAGAATCATCATCGTAGTGCCGTAGTTTCGGGCGATCAAATACACGATTAAAAAGCTTAAAAGTGCACCAATCACACCACCGGCTAAGAGCAGTGAAAATGGCACGGCAAAATAATAAAGGATAAATACACTAGCCGCTGTTGCCCCAGAACTACTACCAAGTAAGCCTGGACTCGCTAATGGATTTTGGAAAATACCTTGCATCGCATTGCCGGCAATCGCTAGGCTAGCGCCCGTCAATAAAGCTAAACCAATGCGCGGAAAACGAATATCCCACAGCACCATCGAACGCATATCAGTGAGCACACCATCCGCATTTTTGAGATGGGCGAAATCACCAAGTTGATGATAAATTGCAAAGCCGCTAATCAACAGCAACGCGAAGAAAAGTGCGGTATTTAATTTTAGTGTTTTGGTCATAGGTTATTTTAACTGTTGATAAATCTTCTCCGCCCCTTGCCACACGCCATGATCGAAGCAATAGGTATATTTCATCGGGATGCTGACAAGCGGTTGGTTTTTGAAAAAATCTTGCAACATAGGGTGGTGCAGCAATTCGGCTTGTGCATTGTAACCTTGTTTGTCAGTCAGTGAAATGAGCATATTCGGTTGGCTTAAAATCACTTTTTCTAACGAGAAATTTTGTGCGGTAAGTGGTGTTTTTAACGGTGTTAATCCAAGCAAATTTAACAGTACAGGATATTGCGGATAATAACTTTCTACCACACCCGTTTCCGACAAAATCAGTGTGTCAGTAAGCGGTCGATTTAAGTGGAAGTTTTGCGATTTGAGTTTTGCCACTAAATCAGCCGCCTTTTGCTCATTTCCTAGTTTTTTACCTAAGTCTAGAATCAGCGCAAATAATTCATCTGGCGTTTGTGGGCTGTCGTTAATGGGAATAATCTTCACACCGAGTTTTTTCAGCTCTGCGACTAATTGTGGATAAAAGGTTTCGTTAATCAGAATAGTTTTATCCAAATAGGGCAATAATTCCGTTAATTGCGGTTCTAGAACAGGTTTGTCGGTATTGATTTTATCCAACATCATCAACGGATTTTTCGAATAAGGCGACTGTGCAGCAATTTGCGAAGGCTTAGCCAGTTCGATAAGCAGTCTGTCGCTGCAAAGCGTAAGCGAGACGAATTGTTCCGAAGCCTGAGCGGTAAACGGAAGGAAAAGTGCGGTTAAAATTAAGTGAGTTTTTTGCATAGTGATAATGATACGCTACACCATCAATAATGTAAAAAGGCGTGCTAAGCACGCCCTTATAGGTAAGGAAGAATTAGAACGATCCTTTTAACCCAACGTAAATATTACGTCCTTCTTGGCCGTAGCCCAGTACGTTTTCGTATTTTTTATTGAATACGTTGTTAAGGTTTGCATAAATCGTCAAGCTATCCGCTACTTTATAGTTCACGCCTAAGTTAGCCAAGGTGTAGGATGGCATTTTGAAATCTCCAGAATCAAGACGTTTACCTACATAGGATACATTCACATCAGAACCGAATTTTTCGGTAATTTGATAAGCTAATCCAATATTTCCAGAGTGTTTTGGGCGGCGAACATAGTTTGAACCAAACTGGTCGTTTTCCGACTTAATGTATGTGTAAGTATAATTTGCATAACCTGATAGTGAGTCAGTAAATTTGCCGCTATAAGATATTTCGACACCTTTAATTTTAGTTTTTCCATCACGGTTGATAGAGCGATAAAGCGTGTAAGTATTATTTAAAGGTATTGCATCAAGAAAATTATCTACATTACGAACAAAAAGTGTAGTATCAAGACTATGACGCTTATCATTACTTTCTACTAATAACCCTAATTCACCACCTAAGCTTTTTTCTGGTTTTAAATTTGGGTTTGCAGCCCAACTGGTAGAATTACCCCATCCATAAACATCAATAAATGTTGGATTGTGGATTGCTTTACCAATGCTTGCGTGTGCTTTGACGTTTTGTGATAAACGATAAGCTCCAGCGAGGCGAGCCGTAAATGCATTTTCAAATAAGCTGTTATCTGTATAACGACCGCTTATAGAGAGACTATGGTCAGATTCAGTAAATAAGCGGTATTCAGCAGCGATACTTTTTTCTGTTAATTTTTTATCAACAAAATTATAAGCAGATGCGACATATTTTGTATTTTGATAATCAGCTAATAAACTAACAGCTTGTTTTACTTCGCCTTCTCGGTCAAAGTTAATGTCTAATTGATAGTTGGTATTGAGCTTTTTGCTATCGTATTCAGTTTTGTCTACAGAAGATACCCAAGGCTTATATTGTGTTGTGTCATTATCAGTTTTAATATGACTAATAGCCGCTTTATGTACAAACAGATCATCTGAACTACCTAAATAACCACTTAATTTATATCTAGTTTCACGAATACGAGTATTATCATCAAATTTTAATTCATCTGCTGCACTATTATCAAAATGTAAGGTTTGAGAAGAGTGAGATGCAAGGAAATCCACCCCTTTTTTGCTATCATCAAAACCTAAACGAATAGATGCATTATCTCGATGAAAACCGTCTTTTTCGGTTGCGGGTACATTGGTAGATTTTACACCTGAAACGCTTGTGTAATTAAATACATTTTTACTCCGGGCAGAAATACCACTTGTGCGGTGGCTATCGCCGTGAAGAGCATAATAGAAACCATTTTGCTGACCTGATAAAGTGACAGAGCCATCTCGTGTACGGTGCGAGCCTGTACCAAAGTCAAAATCGACGTTAAATGGTTTGTCTTTATATAATCCACTTTTTGTGGTGATATAAACTACACCACCCATAGCATCACTGCCCCAGAGTGCAGATTGTTCACCACGTAATATTTCGATATGTTCAATATTACTTAATGCTAATCCACCAAAATCAAAATTAGTGTCAACAGGATTTACTCGAATGCCATCGATAATCACAGCAGTATGTTTTGAGTTTGCTCCACGTAAGAAAAGGCTTGTTGCTGCACCTCGCCCTCCGCTAACTCCCATTGCTACGCCAGGTACGGTTTTTAACACATCACTCACATAAGTAGCATTACGTTCTGAAAAGTCTTTCTCAGTTAAAACGGTAACAGATGAAGCGGTTTGATCTTGGTTTACTGGGGTGGCGTAAGCTGAATAAACATGAATGGGTTCAAGTTGAATTTCTTTTTCCTCAGCCGCCACCAGTGCCGGAATCGCTAATAAAATCGCTGAAGTAATCACATTTTTTTTCATTTTAAAATCCCTAGGATAAAAGTCTGTATAAAAGCGCCAGCAGTTTACACATTAGAAGCTTGGCGCGCAAACTTCTGGCGATGAAAATAACTCATCATGAAAATGAATGAAATTTAAGAGAAATAAAAAATTTAAGGATTTTTCTGACCGCACTTTTTCGCCTTTATCCGCCCTATAGTTTCAAGTATAATGCCTGTATTTTTCATCACATTGTTATTAAAAAAATTATGAGTACAAAATTCAACGTAAAAACATTCCAAGGCATGATTTTAGCCTTGCAAGAATATTGGGCAAATCAAGGCTGTACCGTTGTTCAACCCTTTGATATGGAAGTAGGCGCAGGTACTTCTCACCCAATGACTGCATTACGCGCATTAGGCCCAGAGCCAATGGCATTTGCTTATGTACAACCTTCACGTCGTCCGACCGATGGTCGCTATGGCGAAAACCCAAACCGTTTACAACATTACTATCAATTCCAAGTGGTGATTAAACCGTCTCCAGATAACATTCAAGAACTCTATTTAGGTTCCCTTGAAATGCTCGGTTTTGATCCAACACAAAACGACATCCGTTTCGTGGAAGATAACTGGGAAAACCCAACCTTAGGGGCTTGGGGTTTAGGTTGGGAAGTGTGGTTAAACGGTATGGAAGTGACCCAATTTACCTATTTTCAACAAGTAGGCGGCTTAGAATGTAAACCGGTAACAGGTGAAGTAACCTACGGTTTAGAGCGTTTAGCCATGTACATTCAAGGTGTGGATTCTGTGTATGACTTAGTTTGGTCTGACGGCCCGCTTGGCAAAACCACTTACGGCGATGTGTTCCATCAAAACGAAGTCGAGCAATCAACTTACAACTTTGAATATGCAGATACTGATTTCTTATTCTACTGCTTCGATCAATACGAAAAAGAAGCGAAAAGCTTATTGGAATTAGAACGTCCGTTACCATTACCGGCTTATGAGCGCATTTTAAAAGCCGCACACAGCTTCAACTTGTTAGATGCACGTAAAGCGATTTCGGTTACAGAGCGTCAACGCTATATTTTACGCATTCGCGCATTAACCAAAGGCGTGGCTGAAGCGTACTATGCGAGCCGTGAAGCCTTAGGTTTCCCAGGCTGTAAAAAATAGGCAAAAAAACAACCGCACTTTAGCATTAACACAACGATATAAGGAGATAATCATGAAAGATTTTCAATACCCAGACGATATCTACACGGAAGCAGAAACTGATCCGAATACACTCGCGAATTTAGGCCCATTGGCTAGATTAGCGGGTGTTTGGGAAGGTAAGCGTGGTGTGGATATCAACCCAAAAGCAGAAGGGCCAGAAAAAGATCCTTATATCGAACGTTATGAAGCCCATCCAACTGATGGTCAAACCAATGGTCCGCAACTCTATTATGGATTACGTTATCACACCCATATTGTACAACCAGGCGAAGTGGAAACCTTCCACGATCAAGTGGGTTATTGGTTATGGGAACCTGAAACAGGCAATATTTTATTAACGGGCAGCATTCCACGCGGCCAAACGTTTATTGCTGTCGGTAATGCACCGGCTGATGCGAAAGAGTTTACTGTAAAAGCGGTACGCGGTTCACTAACAAACGGTATTATTTCGAATCCGTTCTTAGAGCGTTCATTTACCACGGAAAGTTTTGAAATGACGGTGAAATTTCATGATGATGGCACTTGGTCATACGATCAAACCACCATCCTAATTATCCCGAATTATGATGCACCGTTTGAACATCGTGATCGTAATCGCTTAAGCAAAATTGGCGAACCGAAATTGAACCCAACCGCGGCAGCCGAACAAGAAGGTGAATAATGAAACCTATTCTTTATTATGCGGCAGATTGCCCGGATACAGCGCCATTTGTGGCAGAGTTAAAACGCTTGGGTGTGGATTATGAGGCAGTGGAAGTATTATCTTCCATCCCAAATTTGAAACAATGGTTACGCTTGCGTGATCGTCACGCCGCATTTGATGATGCAAAAGCACAAGGTTATGCAGGTTTTCCGGCATTATGGCTAGATGATGATCGTGTTATTTTAGATGAATCCAAATTAAAAGAGATTTTCTAAAATGATGAAGAAAACCTTAGCCTTTGCAACTTCAGCGATGATTTTGACCGCTTGTAGTCATGCACAATCTCAAGGTGAAATGTTGTGTCTGGACAAAGGGAAATCAGATGCTCACGGTTGCTTTCAAAATTTAGGAGAGTCTTACTCTTATTTGAAAAAAGCCTGTGTACAAGTGTTTGATGTGGCGGATATTAAGTTAGATGATCCTGCCAATAAAACTCTAGCGGTTTATGGCATCCTGTCGGAAGATAAGCAACAGGTTGAGGTGTTTGCTTCTGATTTGCCTGAAAACACGATTTTAGATGTGGTAAAGGGCGGCTATGTGGCCAAAGACGGCAAAGTGCGTTTAATGAAAACCAAGAAT
The DNA here is from genome assembly GCA_916050345.1 of Parahaemophilus parainfluenzae. GTDB lineage: Bacteria > Pseudomonadota > Gammaproteobacteria > Enterobacterales > Pasteurellaceae > Haemophilus_D > Haemophilus_D parainfluenzae_AA. The sequence goes on from CAJZKN010000045.1 coordinate 6,060, forward strand.
AGTTGGAAAATTCGTAAGTAATGAAGAAAGTCAGTTTTTTGCAATTTTTATTTAGAATTGGTGATGACTA
>CAJZKN010000046.1:0-5845 GCA_916050345.1 Parahaemophilus parainfluenzae
AGCCGGAGGTGAATCTTTGTTTAGAGAAAAAAGGCTGGTATTTAAAAGGCGGACCAATCTGCGAAGAAAGAACAATGTGGAATAGACCTATATGTATTCAGTGGCGAAAAAAACATAGCAAACCTGATGCTAAGCCTTGGGGGTAAGTATTAGGTATCACAACTCTCGTTTATTTCTCGATATTTCTTTCTATTAAATATAAAAGTGCGGTCAAAATTGACCGCACTTTTTTACATTAACGTTGAATCAAATAGCGTAATTTGGTGCCATCTTGTTCTACGCTTAATAGTGTGTAACCGTGGTTTTTAGTATCAACAGGAATGTTGTTGATAGATTGGGCACAGTCACTTAATAGCTCTAAAATTTCGCCTTTTTGCAATTGCGGCATGGTTTCGAGCATCACGATTGCTGGATACGGGCAAGGTTCACCTAGCGTATCTAACGTGTAATCTGGGGTGATGTCTTTTGGATCTTTATCTAATTTTTGAACAACGGTAAATGCCATAATAATGTCCTCTTTTTGGAATGAATTCGTTAATATTTAATTAGCAACCACAAGCTTGTGGATTCTCTGCTGCGATTTTAGCTTTGGCTTTTTTCAAGAAGTGGCGTTCCCACCAAACAACAGCGATTAAGCAGAGAATAAGCAAGCCGTAATTCACTAATAAACCGCCAACAGGACCAAAGGATTTCAATAAGTTAAGTTTTTCGTAATCTAATGCGAGCACAGGGGCAAGATCGTCCCATGCGTAGGCTAAATAGGTTGAACCAACAACGTTACCCACACCTACCCACATAAAGTGAACTTGACCTTCCATTGAGCGATACATCCAACCAGTTTCACATCCGCCTGCTAACACAATACCGAAGCCAAATAATAAACCACCGATAATTGCATTTGGACCCGCCCACATGATTTTAGCTGGTACGCCTAATTGAATGTAGCTGAATACGCCAAGCGTACCCACGATAATACCGAAGATGATGGCTTTTGCCATATAAGCACGGCCGGTTACCCATAAATCACGGAAAGCGGAAGTAAAGCAGATTTGAGCACGTTCAATTAATAAGCCAAATGCTAAGCCACAAAGCATCGCAAAACCCAGTTTGACGGAGTTTGTCATGACATAAAGTGAAGCAATTAGGTAAGCAAAAAAGACCACCATACCAATCCAAAAACGACGATTTGCTTGTTTAGGATCCGTTTCTTGTAATTTTGCTGCGCCTTTTTTCAATTCTAATTTCACGCGGAATATCGGAAGTAAGGTGACTTTTACGCCTGCGTAAGTACCTACAGCAGTAGCAATAGTGAAGAACCAAGCGTGAACCGAAAATTGTGGAATACCGGTGAAGAGAGAAGCGAGGTTACAGCCCATTGCCAAACGTGCACCGAAACCGGCTAATGCACCACCAATGAGGGCTTGAACAATACGACGTTTGTGCGGTTGATTACGCCATTTTACATTATTTGCCCAAAGTGCAGCAGAAATACATCCTGCGAACATACCTAAGATCATCACGCCATCAATACGAGTAAAAATCGTGCCTTGCATGCCGATGATTTTATAGTAGCTCCAGTCGGACACATCGACACCTAGCGCTTGCAAAGCATGACCGCCCCAACGGGTAAATTCCCCCGTAACCGCCCAATAAGTGCCGGTTACCCCAAAGTAATAAGCTGAAATAAGCCCCGCTGCAATGACTGCCGCGACAGGATTCCAGTACTTGATCAGATAATTTTGTTTGAATTGTTGCAAAATCTCTTTCATGAGAGAGTTAATCCTTAAACTAATGAAATGATGATTTGCAAGTACGGTATAAAATGAAGAGATTTTTGAAGTGTCTACCATTTTCCTATACACAAAACTTGCGATATAAGACAAATGAATTGTCAAACAAGATAATAGCATTTGTTTTTGGGCAATGCACGAGGGGAAGGATAATTATTTGTGGGTAATTTTGAGAGAAGGACAGACTTGTGGTCTGTCCAACTATTAGACGGGTAATTTCATTTCTCGGACACGCATAGTTAATCCATCGATTAACAATAAGCGTCCACATAAATTTGAACCGATTTTTAACCACACTTTAATGGCTTCTAAGGCTTGAATAGAGCCAACAACACCCACAATTGGCGCTAGTACGCCCGCCTCTACACAACTTAAAACATTTTGCCCAAAGAGCTGGCTAAGCTGGCGATAGGTTGGGGTATTGGGTTCATAAGTAAAGACGGATACTTGCCCTTCTAAACGAATCGCCGCACCTGAAATTAGCGGGATCTTCGCTTTCTCACAACCACGATCGAGCGCATTACGAATATCCACGTTATCGGTACAATCGAGTACCACATCAAAGTGCGGTATGATTTCCGCGAGTTTTTCTTCGGAAAGTTGTGCATTGATGGTTTCAATTTCGACGTGAGGATTAATCTGTTGTAACGCGATTTTAGCCGATTCCACTTTAGGCATATTTAATCGGCTATCGGTATGCAACACCTGACGTTGCAAATTGGAAAGCGATACGGTATCAAAATCCAACAAGGTTAAATGACCGACGCCAGCGGCGGCAAGATATTGACTTGCCGCACAGCCTAAACCACCCAGACCGACAATTAACATTCGGCTGTCTTTCAGCTTTTCTTGTCCGTCAAAATCAACCGCTTTTAAGATGATTTGGCGGTTATAACGCAGTTCTTCTTCGTAGCTTAATTCGGCCATTATTGCCCCAATAGGTGATTAAACGGTTCAATGGTGACGATTTCGCCCGCAGCGACATTGCCGCGATCTTTTTCAAAACGAATAAAACAGTTACTTTTCACAAAAGAACTGAATAAATGCGAGCCTTGGAAACCAACAGGGTGCACTTCAAGTTGACCATTTTCATTAATTTGATAGAAACCACGTTGGAAATCTAAACGTCCTGGTGATTTTTTCAAATTGGTTTGGGCAATCGCTTGGAAGTGCGGTTGTTTTTTCGGGTGTTTTTTACCGCTTAATTTGGCAATAGCCGGTTGAACCAATTGATAGAATGTCACTAATGCAGAAACCGGATTGCCAGGTAAACCGCAGAACCAAGCGTTTTCTAATTTACCGAAAGCAAATGGCTTGCCGGGTTTCATCGCAATTTTCCAGAAATTCACTTGGCCTACTTTTTCTAACACAGTTTTCGTGAAGTCGGCTTCTCCAACCGAAACGCCACCGCTTGTGATGACAAGATCAGCTTGAGCTTGTGCTTTCACAAAAGCCGCTTCAAATTCTGCTTGGTTATCAGGCAGAATACCGAAATCAAGTACGTCACAATTTAATTTTTCTAGCATTAATTTTACGGTGAAACGGTTGGTATCATAAATTTGTCCCGCTTGTAACGGTTGACCGACAGGCACTAATTCATCACCGGTTGAAAGCACTGCCACTTTTAAACGTGGGTAAGTTTTGACTTCAGCGATGCCTAATGAGGCGAGCAAAGGTAAAGAAACGGTATTTAACTCATCGCCTTGATGTAAGACCACATCACCTTTTTTCACATCTTCACCAATACGACGAATATTCTGATTGGCTTTAGGTAAGGCAGAAAAGGTAACTGTACCATCTTCATTGACGGTGACCTCTTCTTGCATAACCACCGCATCGGCACCTTCAGGAATCATTGCACCCGTCATAATTCTGACCGCACTTTGTGCTCCCCATTCCCCTTGAAACGGATTACCCGCAAAGGATTTTCCCGCAACAGAAAGCGTCATGGATTGCTGTAAATCGGCTAAACGAACTGCATAACCATCCATCGCAGAGTTATCAAAAGATGGTACGTTAATCGGAGAAATCACATCTTCCGCACAGACACGATCCGCGGCTTCAGTTAAAGCTAGTGTTTCAGTTTTTGTCGGGAAGGGAAGTTGGTTGAGCATTTGCGCCAAGGCATCTTCAAGTGGCAACATAATCAATCCTTTAGGTTGAGCAAATAAAAGTGGATATATTGTAGCCCGAAATACAATATGAAGGAAATTAATAAATTAGGGTGATTTTTCGCATTTTACGAATAATTCATCTTTTGCTAAAATGCCGCATTATTTTTTTATAAATGGAAAGTGAATGAACGCGATTTCACCTGATGCGGAAAATGTCCGCCGAGCCTTGGTAGCCAAAGGCATCGAAACACCAATGATTGATCCGACTCAATGTAAAGATGAGCGCCGTGAGGCGATAGCTTCGCATATGCGTGAAGTGATGAAATTGATTGGATTAGATCTGCGTGATGATAGCCTAGAAGAAACACCAAATCGCTTAGCCAAAATGTTTATTGATGAAATTTTCAGTGGAATGGATTATGCCAATTTCCCGAAAATGACAAAAATCAAAAACCAAATGAAAGTGAGCGAAATGGTGCAAGTGAATGACATCACCTTAACCAGTACTTGCGAACACCATTTTGTGACAATTGATGGCAATGTTGCTGTGGCATATTATCCCAAAGATTGGGTGATTGGCTTGTCTAAAATCAATCGCATTGTGGCGTTTTTTGCGCAGCGTCCGCAAGTGCAAGAGCGTTTAACCGAACAGCTTTTAACGGCATTTCAAACCATTTTAGAAACCGATGATGTGGCAGTTTATGTGAAAGCGACACATTTCTGTGTGAAAGCTCGCGGGGTAAAAGATACCCACAGTTATACTGTGACATCAGCCTATGGCGGGGTCTTTTTAGAAGATCGCGAAACTCGCAAAGAATTTTTATCTTCTATTCAGAAGTAATGAGCAAAAGCACCGAATAATCGGTGCTTTTTTGTTTATTAATTGTACGGATATAGGTTGAAATCTGCCCTTTCATTTTTATTTCGATTTTTATTTTTCTTGAGGATTTTCATGGCGAAAGCAAATTCAAAACTTTTTCTTGTTTTATTACTCGGCGTCCTTTCTGCATTTGGACCATTTGTAGTGGATCTTTATTTACCTTCACTGCCACAACTCGCGAGCTTTTTTGAAACGAATGCCTCAATGACACAGCTTACGCTTACCACAGCCATGATTGGTTTAGCGCTAGGACAGTTACTTCTTGGGCCACTCAGTGATAAATTTGGTCGAAAAAAACCGCTTATTATTTCATTAGTCATTTATATCATCAGTACGGTTTTAATTGTGTTTTCACCAAATATTGAAACGATGATTGTTTTGCGTGTGATTCAAGGACTTTCTTCGGCAGGAAGTGTTGTTATTTCTCGTGCGGTTGCAACGGATCTTTATCGTGGGCGTGAAATGACACGTTTCTTTGGTTTATTAATGACAATTAATGGACTCGCGCCAATTATTTCACCAATCCTTGGTAGTTTATTGTTGGAATACATCAGTTGGAAAGGTGTATTTGTTTTCCTTACATTGATTGGTGTGATTGTTTTGATTTTCAGCTTCCGTCTAAAAGAAAGCTTAAGTGTCGAAAATCGCTTACAAGGTTCAATATTTTCCACCTTTTTGACTTTTGGTGTGATTATCAAAAATCGCTTATTTATGAGCTATGTAGGAATTCAAAGTTTCTTGCTTGGTTCTATGTTCGCCTATATTGCGGCTTCGCCATTTATTTTTCAAAGTTTTTATGGGTTGAGTGCATTTATCTTTAGTTTATGTTTTGGTGCAAATGGGGCGGCATTAGTCATTGGGGCAAATGTTGGTGGTAAATTGCAAAATCGTAAGGCTTTAGCGATTGGCGTGTTTGCTTTTGTGGTTGCTGCACTTTATACCATTGCTGTTTTAATTATTCAGCCGTACTGGTTATTTGTTGAAATCGGTTTCTTTGCGATGTTGTTATTAATGGGTATTACTTTCCCGGCTATTTCTTCTTTAGCCATGGAAAGTGAACG
>CAJZKN010000047.1:0-5136 GCA_916050345.1 Parahaemophilus parainfluenzae
AATCATTATGATGATAGATAAACGCCTAATTAACACGGTGGCCGACAGTAAAAAATGGATTGGCATCACAGTGTTATGGAACTGGGTGGCGTTAATTGGTGGGATTATAAGTGCCGTCGTGTTCTCTTATATTTTACAGGCGGCTTATTTTAACGAATTGGACCCGATAAGTGCGGTCATTTTGGGCATCGTTTTGGTTGCTGCTTTGGCATTGCGTGCCTTTGCGGGTAAAAAATCGGTGCAGGCCTCTTATTTTGCCAGTACGAAAGTGAAACATGAGTTGCGTAGCCTCATCTATCGTAAATTGGCCTCCATGCCGCTTAACCAAGTGAATCAACAATCTACTTCAAGCATTATCCAAGTGGCTTCAGAAGGTGTGGAGCAGCTTGAAATCTATTTCGGACGTTATTTACCTCAGCTTTTTTATAGCTTGCTTGCCCCGCTCACACTCTTCGCTTTTCTGATCTTTTTCAACTTTAAAACAGCCGTAATTTTGCTGATTTGCGTGCCGCTGATTCCAATGTCTATTATTGCAGTGAATAAAATTGCGAAAAAACTCCTGGCAAAATATTGGTCCATTTATGTGGGATTAGGCAGTAGTTTCTTAGATAACCTACAGGGTTTAATTACGCTAAAAATCTATCAAGATGATGCTTATAAAGCGAAAGCGATGGATGAAGAAGCGGAACATTTCCGCAAAATTACCATGAAAGTGCTCACCATGCAGCTTAACTCGGTATCACTAATGGATTTACTTGCTTATGGTGGTGCAGCAATTGGGATTTTAACGGCTTTGTTGCAATTCCAAGCCGATCAATTAACTGTATTAGGTGTCATTTTATTTATTCTGCTTTCTTCTGAATTCTTTATTCCACTTCGTTTATTGGGTTCTTTCTTCCATGTGGCGATGAATGGTAAAGCGGCATCAGATAAGATATTCACATTGTTAGATACGCCCGTGGAAACTCAAACACAAGCGGTCGATTTTGCAGCGAAAAATGCTATTCAAGTGGATATTCAAGATCTGCATTTTTCTTATAGTGAAGAGAAGCCTGCGATTGTTGGCTTAGATTTAAGCATCTTACCAAATCAGCTTACGGTATTTGTGGGTAAAAGTGGTTGTGGTAAATCTACCTTGGTTTCATTGCTAATGGGCTTTAATAAGGCGCAACAAGGCAAAATTCTATTCAACGGCCAAGAAATTCAAGAGATTAATCGTCATTCGTTTTATGAAAAAGTCTCTTTGGTGAGCCATAGCAGTTATGTGTTTAAAGGTACGCTACGTGAAAATATGACCATGGCGAAAATCGATGCTACAGATGAACAAATTTATGCGTGTTTAGAACAAGTCAATCTGGCGCAATTCGTTCGAGATAATGGTGGATTAGATATGCCATTATTAAGTCGTGGCGCAAATTTATCTGGCGGTCAAATTCAACGTTTAGCTTTAGCACGCGCGTTATTACACAATGCGGCGCTTTATATTTTTGACGAAGCGACCAGTAACATTGATGTGGAAAGCGAAGAAATTATTTTGCAGTTCATTCAGCAATTTAAACAACAGAAAACCATTGTGATGATTTCTCACCGCTTGGCGAATGCCGTGAATGCCGACTGCATTAATGTGCTTGAACAAGGCAAATTAATTGAGCAAGGCACACATAAAGAGCTCATGGAAAAACAAGGTGCGTATGCTGAAATGTTCCAACAACAAAAAGATTTAGAACAAATTAGAGAGGTGGCAAATGCGTAAAAATGGTTTTGTTGTGATGGGGCATTTGTTGAAATTAGTGACTCCATTGGCGCATATCATGGCGTTTACTATCACGATGGGAACGCTCGGTTTTCTTGCTGCTATCTTTATTATGGTGCTTGGGGCGATGGGTTTAGTGAATTTATTAAACTTTGACACCCATTTAAGTTTTTCTGGAATTTTGATCGCACTTATCGTGTTAGCGGTGGCTCGTGGCGCATTGCGTTATTTAGAGCAAATGTCAGGGCACTATATTGCTTTTAAATTATTGGCATTATTGCGTGACAAAGTGTTTTCGTCTTTACGCCGCTTAGCTTTTGTGAAATTGCAAGATAAACAAGCGGGGCAATTAGTGTCCTTGGTGACTAATGATATCGAATTGCTCGAAGTGTTCTATGCGCACACCATCGCGCCAATTATGATCGCATTTTTTACTTCTGCGATTTTATTGTTGGTTTTTGGGCATCTTTCAGGCTGGTTTGTACTTGTAGCATTAGCCGCTTACTTAACAGTAGGTGTGATTTTACCCATTATCACCACTAAATTAGCGCGTGAAGATGGTAGACGCTATCGTGAATTAGTAGGCGAAATGAATGATTTCTTCCTCGACAGTGTGCGTGGTATGAAAGAGATCCAACTTTTCGGCTACGCAAAACAACGTTTAGATGAAATTCAACAACGCAGCCAAAAAATTGATACGGCTTTTGAACGCATTAAAGACCAAGAAGCGAAAGTACGTGTTTACACTGAAGTGGCAGTATCCGCGTTTAACATCATTATGTTATTCACAGGCTTAATTTTGTTTAGCCTAGATAAGATTGATTTCTCAGCCTTTTTAATTGGTGTAATTTTATTGATGTCTAGCTATGGCCCGGTTATTGCGTTAAGTAACCTTTCAAGTAACTTGTTACAAACCTTGGCTTCTGGCGAGCGTGTATTGAGCTTGCTAGCAGAAGAACCCGAATTAAAAGACGTAGAAAGTGCGGTCAATTTGAAAGAGGTTTCTCGCATTGATGTAGAGAGCGTAAGTTTTGCTTATGGTGAAGAACAAATTTTATCGGATGTCAGCTTATCTGTGAAAAAGGGTGAAATCCTAGGGATTCACGGCAGAAGTGGTAGCGGTAAAAGTACCCTGTTAAAACTGCTGATGCGTTTTTACGATCCTAAATCGGGTAGCATTAAAATTAATGGCGAAAGCTTACCGAACATCAACACCCGTAGTTTGCGAGACAATATGGCGTACATTACCCAGCAAACCTATATCTTCAACGAAACCATCGAGGAAAATATTCGCCTTGCTCGCCGTGATGCAACACTAGACGAAATTATGGAAGCCGCGAAGAAAGCGTCAATTCATGATTTCATTTTAAGCTTACCAGAAGGTTATCAAACAAAAATGACAGAATTGGGCGGTAATCTCTCTGATGGTGAAAAACAACGTGTCGGTATTGCTCGTGCATTCTTACACAATGCACCGATTATTTTACTTGATGAACCGACCAGTAATTTAGATAGCTTAAACGAAGCGATGATTTTGAAATCGTTGTTGAACGTGAAGGCAGAAAAATTGATTATTCTCGTGAGTCATCGCCAATCTACCATGGCGATTTGCGATCAGGTGATTGGCATTGAGAATGGTAGAATGTCGTAAGGCAGTGAGAAAAAGAGCGGTTAAATTGACCGCTCTTTTTTATTTTCTTAATTTCACTAATTCAACTTCGTGATTTTCACCTTTTCTAAGAATCAGATTAGCGCGTTCACGAGTCGGCAGAATATTTTGTTTTAAATTCAATCCATTAATGTTATCCCAAATGTTTCTGGCCGTTTCAATGGCTTCTTGCTCAGAGAGATTCGCATAATGTTTAAAATAGGAATCCGGATTGGTGAAAGCACTTTGGCGGAATTTTAAGAATCGTTTGATGTACCATTCTTTGAGTAAGTTTTCGTCTGCATCAACGTAAATGGAGAAATCCACAAAATCAGATACGAAGGTTTGATTGGCTTTGTTTGAACCCGTCTGGAGAACGTTTAACCCTTCTAAAATTAGAATATCCGGTTGATCGACAATATCAAATTTATCAGGAACGATATCGTAAGTTAGATGAGAATAAATAGGTGATTTCACCAATGGTTTACCCGATTTAATATCGGCTAAAAAACGAATTAATTTCGCCGTATCATAAGAAATAGGGAAGCCTTTTTTTTGTAACAGATCGTCTTTTTTTAGTTTTTCTAATGGATACAGGAAACCGTCGGTAGTAATCAGGTCAACTTTTCGTTCTGTAGGCCAATGAGTCAGCAAAGATTGCAAAATACGTGCTGATGTACTTTTCCCGACTGCAACACTACCCGCAATACTAATGATGTAAGGGACTTTAGGGCTTTGTCCGCCTAGAAAACGATTTAAAACCGTTTGGCGACGAAGATTTTCATCAATGTAATAGTTAATCAGACGTGCAAGTGGCAGATAAATGGTGCTCACTTCATCAAGAGAAAGCTCTTCATTAAAACCTAAAAGCGGCTTAAGATCTTGCTCCGTTAATTTTAGCGGAACAGATTTTCTTAATTCGGCCCATTGCTGACGGCTAAAGTTCAGAAAGGGCGTTAGTTGTTCGGTAATTTCCACGGTGCTTTATAATCTAGAGTGAAAAAATTGGACAAAATATACCCTATAAATGAGTTGTGATCATCGTTTTTTATTAAAACTGGTGAGATTTAAAGCAAGAATGTGGCTTTTTGTTTGTAAATTAGACGAATAGTTAAAAAAAACGCATTTTTCATAAAAAAAACTTGTCAGGCATAAAATTTTCCATATAATACGCCTCACTTGCTTACAACACGCCGACTTAGCTCAGTAGGTAGAGCAACTGACTTGTAATCAGTAGGTCACCAGTTCGATTCCGGTAGTCGGCACCATCCTTTAGTAAACAAGTATTCATTTAGCGTGGAGGGGTTCCCGAGCGGCCAAAGGGGGCAGACTGTAAATCTGTTGGCTCAGCCTTCGAAGGTTCGAATCCTTCTCCCTCCACCATTTTCTAAATGAATTCTGATGGGACAGATGAATTTAGGACTGCGGGCATCGTATAATGGCTATTACCTTAGCCTTCCAAGCTAATGATGCGGGTTCGATTCCCGCTGCCCGCTCCAAACGCTGATATAGCTCAGTTGGTAGAGCGCACCCTTGGTAAGGGTGAGGTCGGCGGTTCAAATCCGCCTATCAGCACCAGCCTTCCAAATTCCTCTCTCCTTTATTAAGTAGTAATGATCTTATTGGTTAATGTGGTTTAATTTACCCATCGATAACCGTGTCTATTTAGAGGGACTCTTTAAATGTCTAAAGAAAAATTTGAACGTACAAAACCGCACGTAAACGTGGGTACAAT
>CAJZKN010000048.1:0-4852 GCA_916050345.1 Parahaemophilus parainfluenzae
TGGATTTTGGTTTTATGTACACCTGTTAAATCAATCAAGGCATTAATATCATTAATGGTAATGTATTTACCTTGCACAGAGAGTACACCTAATTTTTGGAAACGACCGAGCAAACGACTGATTGTCTCAACAGTTAGGCCGAGGTAATTACCAATATCGCTGCGAGTCATGGTTAAACGGAATTCTTTCGCCGAGAAACCACGGGCAGAATAGCGTTTAGATAGGTTATGGATGAATGCGGCTAAACGTTCTTCAGCATTCATTTTAGACAGCAATAAAATCATTTCTTGATCGCTTTTGATTTCACTACTCATTAAACGCATAATTTGTTGACGAAGCTTAGGCATTTTGCCGGATAGGTCATCTAAGATATCAAAGGGAATCTCACATACCATAGCAGTTTCCAATGCTTGTGCAAAACTCGGGTGTTGCATATTGGTGATCGCATCGAAACCGACTAAATCACCCGGTAAGTGAAAAGAGGTAATTTGTTCTTCGCCCGCTTCACTAATGGTATAAGTTTTAATGGTACCGGAACGAATCGCATAAATAGAATTAAGCGTGTCGCCCGCTTTAAAAAGGACTTGAGATTTTTGTATAGGCTTTTTACGCTCGATGATGTTATCAAGCTGATCGAGCTCATGTTCGTTCAATGTGAAAGGAATACAAAGTTGACTAATGCTGCAATCTTGGCAGTGAATCGCACAACCACCAGATTGAACTCTGCGCCCTGATTTGGTTTCTGAAACGAAATTCTTCATTAGTTCCTCAAATCGATAAATATAGTGTAAAATTGATCTAACGCAATTATTCTACCACTAAATAGTCAATTTAAGAAGTTATCTACGAGTAAATAGGTATGGCAGCAGAAAAATTAACCAAAAAACGTTTAATACAAATTATTATCATGTTGATTATTTTGGTCAGTGCATTTGTTTGGCGATATATATTGCAATAAGTGCGGTCAAATTTTTCATTATTTTAGCGTATAAAAAAGAGCCACGATTTTGTGGCTCTTTGTTTTAAAGTTTAAGCCAGATTACCATTCGTAACCGACACCCGCACCCACAGTAAATTGACCGCGAGTATCTGCAGCACCGTTCACGTTGGTTGACCAGTGACCATTATCAGAGTTACGAGATGCTTTAATTGCAATTGCACTTTCACCGCGGTGATGAGCTACGCCGGTTGATACCATGCTCTTGCCATCTTTACGTGCAGATGGAGCAGAAGCGATAGCTGCAACGCCTGCAATGCCTGCGCGAGATTTACGGTCAACATCATTAACTTTCTTATTTAAAGTATTAATTGCTTTAGTATTGTTAGCGATGTTTTGAGTGTTGGTAGCAATATTTTTAGTATTGTTAGCCACATCATTTTTCACTTTATTTAATTGTGAAACATTAACCGCATCGTTATCATTTTCACCATTTGCGACGTTGATAACTTTTTTGTTACCTGCATTAATTCCATTTTGATCAATTTTGATATTGGAATTATTAATGGTATAAGAATTTGCTTTGATGTCTTTTTTGGTACTAACAGTATAAGTTTTGACTTGGTTAGCATCATCGTAAACTTCTTTTACATCAATGTTATCGCCAGCTTTTACTTTTACGTCAGATGTACGTTGACGAATATTATCAATACGCGTTTTATTTTTGCCTACTTGGTCAGCAACCATATAAAGTTGAGAACCGTTGATTGCATCAGTAGAAGTAGCAGAAATCTCACCTGCACCTACGTTAATAATTTGGCGTGTATGTGGCGTAATGGTTACTGTACGACCTGGAGTTGAGTGATCTGGCGGCGTGTAAGTTTCAGTTTTGTCTGAACCAACAGAAACAACAGCTACAGGCGTGTTACCTGCAAAACCATTATATGTAATACCGTTAACTGTTGCAGTATTTTCTTGTGTTGCTGAACGTGTAATAGTGCCAGAGCCTAAGGCAACAGAGTTATCATCTTTTGCATAAGAGTCTTTGGATAAGGCTACGCTTTTTTCTCCTTTAGCATTAGCTGAATCGCCTAGTGCAGTAGACCATTTACCTGTAGATGTTGCTGATGCACCAATAGCAACAGCAGAGCCGCCTGTAACAGTTGAATCGTTACCAATCGCTACAGCTGAATCGCCAGAGGCTACAGAACCAGTACCTACAGCCAATGAGCTTGTACCACTAGCATTCGCTTGTGAACCATAAGCATTACTATTTTGACCACTTGCTTTTGCCGCTTGACCAATCGCAACTGTTTCATTTGCTAATGCAGTAGCAGCAGTACCAATTGCAGTAGCATTAGCTGAACTTGCAGTCGCACCAAAACCAATTACAGTTGCATTTGAAGTTGATGTGTCTGTAATTTTATTATCATTACCAGCAACAAAAACGTTTTTGCCAACAACTTCATTGTTTAAACCAAATACGCTTGCTTTATTTGTGTTTTTATCCACAACAACATCTTTTTCTGGAGTGCCGATTGCACGCTGAGCACCTACTTTATTATGTGCACCATATCCAAGAGAATGATCGGCATAAACTTTGTTATTATCACCAACACTTTGGGTAAAATGACCATATGCATCATTCCCATCACCAATCGCATTTGCTTGTTCACCTTTTACCACATTTTGATTACCGATGGCAGAACTTGAACCCTGGCTTTCTTCAGCTTCAGCAGCAGAAATAGAATAGATTTGGTTTTGCTGACCAATTGCTGTATGTCCAGGACCTCTAACATTAGTCGCTTCTATTGTTTTGTTTGCATTAACAGCGTCTTGTGTCGTTATATTCAGAATGTTTCCATCAGCAGCATTCGCTACAGCAACATTCACCCCAATAATTAATGCCGTGATAGCATTAAATTTAAAATTTTTCATAATGTCCTCGCTTGAGTTTCTTCTTTAATTACATAAATGTGATAAAAGAATTTCATTAGAGCAGTGTAAATATACATAAATACTATAATAGGACGCATTGAAGAATGGATTAACTATATGATTTGTAATGCCTTATTAGAGATTGCAAATGTCATTTCTCTCTATTCAGTAAACGATTGCGTACCTAGGCAACGATTATAGATAGGTTTTTTTGTATAGAAAAGTAAATGAGTATGGTTATTTTGTAAAGAATTGTAAATTTTGTCTGAATATTGTTCGATTATTAGAAAATATATTTCCTTATTTAAGTTAAGGATATTTTAAATTTAAAAAGTGCGGTCAATTTGCAAGAAGATTTTCAAGATTGAGAAAAAATCCTGTATAATCTCAAAAATTTTTTGTTCAATTTTAAGCTTTTGTAACCGAATGATCGAAACTTCACAAACCATTCCTGAACTCGTCTCATGGGCGAAAGAGCGGGAATTTTCGTTAAATCTGCCAACAGAGCGTTTGGTGTTTTTATTGGCCATTGCCATTTACAACAACGAACGTTTAGACGGTGAAATGCTAGAAGCTGATTTAGTGGATATTTTCCGCCATACAGCCAATGCTTTTGACCAATCAACGGATGCGATTGCCACTCGTGCCAATAATGCTATCAATGAATTGGTGAAACAGCGTTTTCTTAATCGTTTCAGCAGTGAATTTACTGAAGGACTTTCCATTTATCGTCTCACCCCACTAGGTGTAGGCGTATCAGATTATTATATTCGTCAGCGTGAATTTTCTGCGTTGCGTCTTTCTGTACAGCTCTCTATTGTGGCTGATGAAATTCAGCGTGCATCCGATGCGGCAGAAGAAGGTGCAGCAAAAGGGGAGAATGAGCACTTTTGGCGTCGTAATGTATTTGCACCATTAAAATACTCAGTAGCAGAGATTTTCGATAGCATTGATTTATCACAACGTGTGATGGATGAAAATCAGCAAAGTATTAAAGAAGAAATTGCGAATTTACTTACCAAAGATTGGCAGGCAGCAATTTCTAGTTGTGAACGTTTATTAGATGAAACTTCAGGCAATTTACGTGAGTTACAAGACACCTTAAATGCAGCAGGTGATAAGTTACAGGCACAATTATTACGTATTCAAGATTGTGTGATAGGCCATGATGAGCTCTACTTTATTGAACAATTAATTACTGATTTGCAATCCAAGCTCGACCGCATTATTAGCTGGGGGCAACAAGCCATCGATTTATGGATTGGTTATGACCGTCACGTGCATAAATTTATCCGTACCGCCATTGATATGGATAAAAATCGCGTATTCTCACAACGCTTACGTAATTCTATTCACAGTTATTTCGATCATCCTTGGTTCTTGTGGACTGCTCAAGCGGAACGTTTGGTTGATCTACGTGATGAAGAAATGGTATTGCGTGAAGATGATGCATTGGGTGAATTACCTGAAGAATTGCAATATGAATCTTTAGCGGATTTACATGATCAAATCGTAGAACATATGCAAGGCTTACTCATTCAATACCGTGAAAATAATCGTCCGATTGATTTAAGTTTGGTCTTAAAAGAACAATTAGAAGCTTATCCGCTTTCACGTCATTTTGATGTAGCATGTATTATTGTGGATCAAGCAGTGCGTTTAGGTATGGCAAATGATGATTTAGCCGGTATTTATCCGCAATGGCAGGAAATTAACGATTACGGTGCAGAAGTACAAGCACATGTGATTGATAAATATTAATTTCGTGGCTTACCTAAAAACGAATTCATAAAATGAGAAATTAACCATGACAGATATTCAAGATGTAATTTCCCCTAAATTGGCAAATGCCATTGCAAATCCTATTTTCCCGACAGTGGACAGCTTATTGCGTTCAGGTCGCCATATCAGCACAGATCAATTAGATAATCATGCTTTTTTGATGGATTTCCAAAATGAGTTGGATGGTTTTTATCG
>CAJZKN010000049.1:0-4515 GCA_916050345.1 Parahaemophilus parainfluenzae
AAGTCGTTGTGAGCGGTATTTTACGTGGCTATAAAGACACTAAAATTATCCTTTATATCACGTTACTTGCTTATTGGGGCGTAGGTATCCCAGTTGGGTATATTCTTTCCCGCACGGATTGGATTGTTCCAAGCATCGGCGCAAAAGGTTTCTGGGTTGCCTTTATCATTGCATTAACCATTGCTGCCGCTTTACTCTTTATACGTATGCGAAAAATCCAATCACAATCTGATGAAACCATTATTCAACAGTTAGAAAGATTGAAATAGTTAAAGTAAAAAGTGCGGTCAAAATTGACCGCACTTTTATCTTTTACATTACCACCACATCAAACTGTTCTTGGTTATAGTACTGCTCTGTTTTAACTTGAACTTGTTTGCTGATGAACATTTCAATCTCTGGCAATAAACCGTGCGATTCTTCTTTAATTAAGTAATCCGCCACAGCTGGAGAGGCATAAACCACAAATTGTTCACTCGAGAATAAGTGGTTAACGCGAATAATCTCACGCATAATTTCATAGCATACTGTTTCGACGGTTTTCACGTGTCCACGACCTTGGCAAGTTGGACACTCATCACACAAAACGTGCTCTAAACTTTCGCGAGTGCGTTTACGCGTCATTTCCACTAAGCCAAGTTGAGTAAAACCATTTACATTCGTTTTTACGCGATCTTTTGACAGGGCTTCTTTCAAGGATTCAATCACGCGATTGCGATGCTCATCGGTTTGCATATCAATAAAATCAATAATGATAATACCGCCTAAATTACGCAGTTGTAACTGCTGTGCAATAGCTTTAGTGGCTTCAATATTGGTGTTAAAAATGGTTTCATCTAAATTTCGATGACCAACGAAAGCGCCCGTATTGATATCAATAGTCGTCATGGCTTCGGTTTGCTCAATAATGAGATAGCCACCCGATTTTAAATTCACGCGTTTTTCAAGTGCATTTTGAATGCCACGCTCTACACCATAAATATCAAAAATCGGCTGACTGCCCGTATAAAGCATTAATTTATCACTTAATTCAGGCATAAATTCATCGGTAAATTCTTTAACCTCGTTAAAACAAAGTTTGGAATCAATATGAATTTTCTCTAAAGTTGCACCGATAAAATCACGTAAAATACGCTGTGGCAACGCGGGTTCACCATAAATTTTAGAACGCGTTGGATATTTGCCTTTACGCTCAAGCACTTTACGCCATAAACGTTTTAAAAATTCTGCATCTTGACGCAATTCCTCTTCCGTTGCACCTTCGGTGGCCGTTCTAATAATAAAGCCGCCTAACTCATCACAAAAAGGCTCAACTAACGCTTTTAATCTTGCGCGCTCTTCTTCGCTTTCAATACGTTGCGACACACCAACATGGCTATTTTCCGGCATAAAGACGAGATAACGAGAAGGCAATGTAATATCGGTAGTTAATCTTGCACCTTTTGTGCCCAAAGGATCTTTTACCACTTGTACTACGATATCCTGCCCTTCGCGTACAAGTTCAGAAATGCTTTTAGCTCGGAATTGCTTTTGTTCGTTCACATCCACACACTCGGTATGTGAGATAATATCGGAAGCATGTAAAAATGCGGCTTTTTCTAAACCGATATCTACAAACGCGGACTGCATCCCCGGTAAAACACGGGTTACTCGCCCTTTATAAATATTCCCCACGATGCCACGTTTGGCTTGACGTTCAATGTGAACTTCTTTTAAAACGCCCGTTTCCACCAGCGCAACGCGGGTTTCATTGGGCGTAACATTCATTAATAATTCAACAGAATTCATTTTTTCGACCTTAGTTTTAATGGTATAAGTCTATCGAAAAGGAAAATAGAATAATAGACCCAAATAAGGTAAAATATGACCTTTCTCAAATTTTCATGACTTTTTTTGGGGTATTTAATGTTTGGTTTAGACCCAACACTTATTACTTTTAGTATTTATATTTTCGGCATGATTTTAATCGGTGTCCTTGCCTATTATTATACAAACAACTTATCCGATTATATTTTAGGCGGCCGTAAACTCGGAAGTTTTGTGACAGCCATGTCTGCTGGCGCATCTGATATGTCCGGCTGGTTATTAATGGGCTTGCCGGGTGCAGTGTATGTGTCTGGCCTGGTTGAAGGTTGGATCGCCATTGGTTTAATCCTCGGGGCTTATTTTAACTGGTTACTCGTAGCTGGTCGTTTACGGATCTATACCGAATTTAACAACAATGCTCTCACACTACCGGAATATTTCCACCATCGCTTTGGCACATCACATAATCTCTTAAAAATTGTGTCTGCAACAATCATCCTGGTATTCTTCACTATTTATTGTGGTTCTGGTGTGGTTGCTGGGGCGAAATTATTCCAAAACCTATTCTCAGTCGACTATTCCACCGCCATTTGGTACGGCGCATTAGCGACCATCGTCTATACCTTTATCGGTGGATTTTTAGCCGTAAGTTGGACGGATACCATTCAAGCCACATTGATGATTTTTGCACTGATTTTAACGCCTCTCTTTATCTTTTTAAGTTTGGGTGATGCATCACAATTTACTGAAGTGCTACATCAAGCAGAAATCGCAGCAAATAAAGACTTTACCGATTTATTTAGTTCTACTACACCATTAGGTTTATTAAGTTTAGCGGCTTGGGGCTTAGGTTATTTTGGTCAACCGCATATCCTTGCTCGTTTTATGGCTGCTTACTCGGTGAAATCTCTTATTAAAGCACGCCGCATCAGTATGACATGGATGGTGATTTGCCTCGCGGGTGCGATTGGTATTGGCTTCTTCGGTATTCCTTATTTCTTTGCTAACCCTAATGTGGCTGGTGTGGTAAATAATGAACCAGAACAAGTCTTTATTGAACTGGCTAAATTGCTCTTTAATCCATGGATTGCCGGTATTCTACTCTCTGCGATTTTAGCGGCAGTAATGAGTACACTTTCCGCTCAATTATTAATTTCTTCAAGCTCTATTACTGAAGATTTTTATAAAGGTTTTATTCGTCCAAAAGCTTCTGAAAAAGAATTAGTTTGGCTAGGTCGTGCAATGGTTTTAGTTATCGCGGGCATTGCGATTTGGATTGCACAGGATGAAAACAGCAAAGTGTTAAAACTCGTTGAATTTGCCTGGGCTGGCTTTGGTTCTGCATTTGGTCCTGTCGTGCTCTTCTCCTTATTCTGGAAACGTATGACTTCATCAGCGGCGATGGCTGGCATGGTTGTCGGCGCAGTGGTTGTCTTTGCTTGGAAATCAGTGATTCCAGAAACCAGTGAATGGTTTAATGTCTATGAAATGATCCCAGGATTCATCCTTGCTAGCCTGGCGATTATTGTGGTTTCTCTCCTTTCCGCAGAACCTGAAAATGAAGTTAAAGAAACCTTTGAAAAAGCAGAAAGAGCCTATAAGGAAGCAAAATAATGATTGATTTTCGTCCTTTTTATCAACAAATTGCCACCACAAATTTATCTGCTTGGCTAGAAACATTGCCTTTACAGTTAAAAGAATGGGAAAAACAAACCCATGGTGATTATGCAAAATGGTCAAAAATCGTGGACTTTCTCCCTGATTTGCAGGCAGATACTATCGATTTAAAAAATGCGGTGAAATCTGACCGCACTTCCCCACTTTCAGAGGGCGAAAAACAACGCATTATCCATCATTTGAAGCAATTGATGCCGTGGCGAAAAGGACCTTATCATTTATTTGATATTTACGTGGATTGCGAATGGCGTTCTGATTTCAAATGGGATCGTGTTTTGCCTCATCTTGCACCATTAAAAGATCGTACCATTTTAGATGTGGGCTGCGGTAGCGGCTACCATATGTGGCGAATGGTTGGTGAAGGCGCAAAAATGGTCGTTGGTATTGATCCAACCGAGCTTTTCCTTTGCCAATTTGAAGCAGTTCGAAAATTACTAAATAACGATCGTCGAGCGAACTTAATCCCATTAGGTATTGAAGAAATGCAACCACTTGCGGCATTTGATACGGTATTCTCAATGGGTGTGCTTTATCACCGTAAATCACCGCTCGATCATCTCACACAGCTAAAAAACCAATTAGTAAAAGGTGGCGAATTGGTGTTAGAAACCTTAGTGGTTGATGGTGATGCCAATACGGTCTTAGTGCCTTCAGATCGCTATGCAAAAATGAAGAACGTGTATTTTATTCCTTCCGTTGCTGCACTCATTAATTGGTTGGAAAAGGTTGGCTTTACTAATGTGCGTTGTGTGGATGTCGCCACCACAACATTAGAAGAACAGCGTAAAACGGATTGGTTAGAGAATGAAAGTTTGATTGATTTCTTAGATCCAAACGATCACAGTAAAACCATCGAAGGCTATCAAGCCCCTACTCGTGCAGTGATTTTAGCCAATAAATAATGGTTTAAAAAAGCGCGGTCAAAAAATTCCATGTTTTTTGACCGCACTTTGCTTTTCTATTTTAAGGCAATATGCACCGTAATCTCTTCACGATCGTGATACAAATGCTTCGCCTGAATATCAAATTCCA
>CAJZKN010000050.1:0-3527 GCA_916050345.1 Parahaemophilus parainfluenzae
TCGATGGTTGCGCAGCCAGTTAAGCCCATGCAAGAACGTAAACCACCCATTTGTTGGTGGATAATTTCTTTTAAGTAACCTTTGTATGGAATACGGCCTTCGATACCTTCTGGTACGAGTTTGTCTGCCGCGTTATCTGATTGGAAGTAACGGTCTGAAGAGCCTTTCGCCATCGCACCTAATGAACCCATACCACGGTAAGATTTAAATGCACGACCTTGATAAAGTTCGATTTCACCTGGCGCTTCTTCAGTACCAGCAAACATAGAACCAACCATTACACAGCTCGCACCTGCAGCGATAGCTTTTGCAATATCACCAGAGAAACGGATACCGCCGTCAGCGATAACTGGAATACCACGATCTTTTAATGCTGCAGCGGCATCTGCGATAGCAGTGATTTGTGGAACACCTACACCAGTCACAATACGCGTTGTACAAATAGAACCTGGTCCGATACCTACTTTTACTGCACTTGCACCCGCATCAGCTAAGGCGATAGCGCCTTCAGCCGTTGCTACGTTACCCGCAACGATAGGTAAATTTGGATATTTTGCACGAGTTTCACGAACGCGTTGTAATACGCCTTCTGAGTGACCATGAGAAGAGTCGATTAACAACACATCAACACCGGCTTTCACTAATGCATCAATACGTTCTTCATTACCTGGACCCGCGCCTACAGCTGCACCTACGCGTAAACGACCAAATTCATCTTTGCATGCGTTCGGTTTTTGTTCCGCTTTTTGGAAGTCTTTAACGGTGATCATACCTTTTAATTTGAAAGCATCATCTACAACAAGCACTTTCTCTACGCGGTTTTGATGCATTAATTCTAAAATCGTTTCACGACTTGCACCTTCTTTTACGGTGACCAAGTCTTCTTTCTTCGTCATTAATTGTGAAACAGTTTTGCTTAAATCTTTTACGAAACGCGTGTCGCGGCCAGTGATGATACCAATCAAGTTATTTTCAGCATCGACAACAGGGTAGCCTGCGAAGCCGTTTTTCTTCACCATTTCAGCAAGTGCTGCAAGGGTTAAATCGGGCGAAACAGTGACAGGTTCAGATACGATACCACTTTCAAATTTTTTCACTTTACGAACACGATCCGCTTGGCGTTCGATCGTCATATTTTTGTGAATAAACCCGATACCACCTTCTTGTGCTAAAGAGATCGCTAATTTGGTTTCTGTGACAGTATCCATCGCAGCAGAAAGCATCGGAATATTTAAGCGAATTTCTTTGGTGAGTTGAGTTGAGAGGTTAGCTGTGTTCGGAAGAACAGTTGAATGAGCGGGGACGAGTAGAACGTCGTCAAAAGTCAGAGCTTCTTGTTTGATTCTAAGCATGGCAATATCTCACTGTTAAGAATTGTGTTAAAAAATATTGCGGCGGGATTATACAGATTTTTCATGTGCTTGAAAATGAATTTTTTCGCTTTTATGGTAAGATTTGCCAAGGTTTTTATAAGAAGGAATAAATATGCCATCATTATTGGATTGTTTATCGGATTGCCAACCTAAAGTGCGGTCAGATTTGATGTCGTTTTTAAATATTACGTCAAATGAATTGGCGCAAGAAATGGCATTATTGCGAGAAGCAGGATTGAATATTCGAGAAGAAAATGAGGTTTATCTGCTTGTGCCAGAAATGCCTTTGTTAAATCCGCAAACAATTTCGACCGAACTTTTTCCTTATTCCGTGCATTATCATCAAACCATTTCTTCAACAAATGAATTTATAACGAATCACATTAACCAACTAAAAAAAGGTGATTTGTGTCTCGCAGAATATCAAACTGCTGGGCGAGGACGTCGTGGTCGCCAATGGCTTTCACCGTTTGCAGGGCAGTTAATTTTCAGTTTTTATTGGACGATAGATCCTAAAAAAGCATTGGATGGATTAAGTTTGGTGATTGGTTTAGCTATTGCAGAAGCGTTAAATGCGAAAGTGAAATGGCCAAATGATATTTTGCTTTCAGGGCGAAAATTAGGTGGTATTTTGGTGGAGATCATTAATCACAAGAATGGGTTGCTTAATTTAGTGGTTGGTATTGGGATCAATGTAAAATTGCCACAATCAACCGAAATTAGTCAGCCGTATGCACAGCTAACTGAGCAGGATCTAAATATAGATCGTGAAAAGATCCTTATTAAAGTGATTCAACGTATTTATTCTCGCTTAGCTCAATTTGAAGAAAAGGGCATTGATGAGGAATTTATGCAACAATGGATAAACCATAATGAATTTTTTGGTGATGAAGTGAATGTCTTTACTGAACAAGGCGCGATTTCAGGTATAGAGCAGGGAATTGATAAACGCGGTTATTTAAAAGTCATAACCGATGAAGGTGAACGGTATTTTAATGCCGGAGAAGTTTCTTTAAGAAGGAAGTAAATAAAAAGTGCGGTCGAAATTAACCGCACTTTTATATGTATGCTAAATCACTTTCTGAATAAGCGCTGAAATGTCGTCTGCAAATTTTTCATTTTTTGCCATTTGCTCAATTTCCTCAGCAGAATATTTTTCACCGTTATACACGACAACCATACTGAGATCATTAGGTTGCAAGAAATGTGTTTCACCGAACTCAGTATAACGGGTGGCACCAATACTAATAATCGCTTTTTTCGGATAGTTTGCTTGCTCTAATAAAGAAGCAATATGATTCATCGGTCCCTCATCGGGTTGATTGTTCATTCTATCCACGATCCAATCTAATAATTGTTGATGGAAATAGCTATAACCAATCGCAGGGCTGTCAATGCCGTAAGTATTCAGTTCATCATTTCGTTTATGGAAGCAAGCTATACGATATTGATCAATTTCACTTCCTTTAACAAAGAAGGAGAGTGGAATTAGTTTGGAAGAAATACCTTTACTTGCCTCGCCCCAGTTTTTCTTTTCACAGATTTTTTTCGCATTAGGTCGACGAATAGAGCAGTCATTATAAGCTGCAAAATAACGCGGGATAATTTTCTCAACTTGATTTCCTTTATAGATAAGCTCACAAATAAGTGCAATTTCAGGTTCAATTTGCAGATTATCTGCGCCTTGTGGAAAATTAATTTGATTGTGACTTAAAGGATAGGTAGAAAGAAAGCCAGCTTTTTCGCTTGGCACATAAAACGGGAAAATCGCTTTCGGTTGAATGGCATTTTCTGTTTTAACTTGAGTGAAATCAGCTGCTTCACCGGCTTGTTCTAAATGTCCCGCGAAATTGCCTGCTACACCGAAACCAATCATTTGCTCAAAATTCATAACTACCTCATTAAAATGCTTACTCTTTGGAGGTAATTTACCTTGAATATTGAACAAAGACAATTCACTTTGATGATTAAATCATCAGACAATAAAAAAATTGAATTTTTTTGTAAAAAAGCACTTGCAAAGAATTCTGAAAGTCCTATAATACGCCCCACACAACGACGCGCTGTTGTGAAGCTTTAACAAAACCAGTGCGTCGTTGTTTTTTGCTCTTTAACAATATATCAGACAATCTGTGTGGGCACTTGTTGATTGAC
>CAJZKN010000051.1:0-3456 GCA_916050345.1 Parahaemophilus parainfluenzae
AGAGTTAATCGAAAAGTAACGATTAACTCTTTTGTTTTTTGTATTTCTTTTTTATAGCGGAATACTGGAAAAGAAAACCAATAGTAACGGTGGCAGAATATTCGTGACAAATCCGAATGAAATCGCAATTGGCGTGACTTCAATACCTCCCGCTTTTTGGATAATTGGTAAAGTGCAATCTATTGCTGTCGCACCCGTAATCCCAATTGCAGTCGAACGGAAATGACGCATAAATAATGGGATGACAAATAAACTGACAATTTCACGGGATAAGTCATTAAAAAAGGCAATACTACCCTGTACTGGTCCCCATGCATTGGTTAATACCACGCTGGATAACGAATACCACCCCATTCCAGAGGCAAACGCCAATCCTTGCGTAATGGGCATAGCCAAAACGAAAGCAGCAATGATACCGCCTAGTAATGAAGTAAACGTAAACACCATCCCTGTTTGGAAACCTCGTTTATTGAAAAGGGCCTCTTTTAAGGAAATACCGTTATTTCTTAGTTGGATCCCCACAAAGAAAATCAGTACGATCAATACATACAGATTAATTCCAGTAGGCAACATGAGATAGGATTTGAATAAGAAACCACAAAGGGTGCCGATTACCACCGTGCCGGAAAGTTTGAGCGAGTCAATTAAGGAGTGCCAGCGAGAATCAATTTTACCTTGTGATTTAAGTGGCTCAGCCGGGTTAAAGCGATC
Source organism: Parahaemophilus parainfluenzae (assembly GCA_916050345.1). Taxonomy (GTDB): domain Bacteria; phylum Pseudomonadota; class Gammaproteobacteria; order Enterobacterales; family Pasteurellaceae; genus Haemophilus_D; species Haemophilus_D parainfluenzae_AA. The sequence goes on from CAJZKN010000051.1 coordinate 712, forward strand.
ATAAAGCATCAAACCAATCATATTGGATCCCAAAATGATCGCCGATAGCGTCACCGCAGTTGTGCCAATAATCGGCAGTTTATGCTCTAAATCATCTAACTGGCCGAGTAAATAGCCCATTAAAAAAAGAATAATGTAAAGCAAAAACATCACGATATGATTTATTTTTGCAATATAGGATTTATTATTGACCTTTAATAAATAACCTAACACCATCGGTATTAAGACAATTAATAAGCCATTTATCATATCCTGCATCATACATCTCCTTTCTTATTCCATTGAAGCTAGCATACCCCTTTTCTCCCCTTTTTTCAAAGCACATAAAAAAGTGCGGTCAAAATTGACCGCACTTATAATCATCTAAAAATAAAACTGATTAGCCATTTACTTTACGACGTGCTAACATCGCATCAGATAACTGTTTTAACACGATTTCTGTATCTTCCCAACCGATACAAGCATCTGTGATACTTTGTCCGTAAGTCTGCGCTTTACCATCGACTAAATCTTGACGCCCTTCAACGATATGACTTTCTACCATGACACCAAAGATCTGCTTTGAACCACCGGCAATTTGCTGGCAAACATCTTCACAAACTTCCATTTGTTTTTTGAATTGTTTGCTACTATTTGCATGGCTGAAATCAACCATGACATGTGGAATACGACCTGATTTTTCGATCTCTGCACAAACTTTTGCAACGTCTTCTGCTTTATAGTTAGGGCCTTTATCCCCACCACGTAAAATGATGTGGCAGTCTTCATTTCCTTTTGTTGAAACAATGGCTGAATGACCGAATTTTGTCACAGACAAGAAGTAATGCGAAGCTTCTGCCGCCCCCATTGCATCTAAGGCAACTTTCACGCCACCATTTGTTCCATTTTTAAAGCCTACTGCACAAGACAAGCCTGACGCTAACTCACGGTGAACTTGAGATTCAGTTGTTCTCGCACCAATTGCACCCCAGCTCATGAAATCAGCCACATATTGTGGTGTGATCATATCTAAGAACTCACCCGCTGATGGTACGCCTAAGTTATTAATATCTGATAATAATTTACGTGCAATACGCAAACCATCATTTAAACGATATGTATCATTTAAATAAGGATCGTTAATTAAGCCTTTCCAACCCACTGTTGTACGCGGTTTTTCAAAGTAAACGCGCATCACCACTTCAAGTGTATCTTTATATTTATCACGTAATACTTTTAAACGTTTAGCATAATCTAATGCGGCTTTAGGATCATGAATAGAACAAGGACCAATTATTACAAGTAAACGGTCATCTTTTCCATGAATAATATTGTGTGCGTGTAAGCGGGTTTCATGAACTAAATCAGCCGCTTCTTGACTTGCTGGAAATTTTTCTAATAAGGCAATTGGAGGTAATACCTGATCGACTTTTTCAATTCGGGTATCATCATTTGCAACTTTTACTTCGATTTCTTCTTTCTTCGTCGCCATATGTCACTCTCTAAATCTTAAATGTTGTGCTTAAATCTCATGGCGTTACTCTACACCTATTTTTTGTACTAGTAAACTAGTTCATTTAAATTTATACACAATCATTATGTAATTGCGTAAAATTTGTACTGTCAAAGTAGTAAAACAGGACACTATTAAACTATATTTCAGCCTTATCTGGCAAGGTTTTTGACGTAAAAATAGGTTGTACCAGCACTATTTAAACAGAATGATTCTTTTATCCTTCAAATTAACAAAAAGGTTTAAATAAGTGCGAGCTAAAAGAACAATTTCAATTTCAACCGCACTTTAAAAAAATATTTTTTCAATGCCCTTGTTTTTAATGAACATTCCCCTCATTTCTTTGTCTGATTGAACACTTATTCAGTCATTTATTTTTACTTGGAGAACTCTATGAAGAAAAGAAATTTTGTATTAACCGGTATAGCATTAGGTTTAAGCGTGTTTACAACCTCTTTATCCGCTCAAGCAGCTATTCCAAATGAAATCGTAGAACAAGGCAGCCTTGCGCCAATGTTAGAAAAAGCACAAGCAGCAGTTGTGACCCTTTCTGTTGAAGGCAAAGCAAAAGCAAACAGCCGTTCAGCATTACCTGATGATATTCCGGAAGAATTTAAATTTTTCTTTGGTGATCAATTTGGCGAACAATTCGGCGGAGATCGTGGCGCATCACGCAATTTCCGTGGTTTAGGTTCTGGTGTGATCATCAATGCAGATAAAGGCTATGTTTTAACCAATAATCACGTGGTAGATGGTGCGGATAAAATTACCGTAAAACTACAAGATGGACGTGAATTCAAAGCAAAACTTGTTGGAAAAGACGAACAATCTGATATCGCTTTAGTACAAATCGAAAAACCAACAAATCTCACCGCGATCAAAATAGCTGATTCCGATAAATTACGTGTCGGTGATTTTACCGTTGCTATTGGTAACCCATTCGGTTTAGGCCAAACCGTCACTTCTGGTATTGTTTCAGCACTAGGCCGCTCTACCGGTTCAGATAGCGGTGCATATGAAAACTATATCCAAACGGATGCGGCGGTAAACCGTGGTAACTCTGGCGGTGCATTATTGAACTTGCAAGGTGAATTAATTGGTATTAATACCGCGATTATTTCTCCAAGTGGTGGTAACGCAGGGATTGCCTTTGCGATTCCAAGTAACCAAGCCAATAACCTTGTTCAACAAATCTTAGAATTTGGTGAAGTACGCCGTGGTTTACTCGGTATTAAAGGTGGCGAATTAAATGC
>CAJZKN010000052.1:0-3353 GCA_916050345.1 Parahaemophilus parainfluenzae
GCTGGCGTTGTTGCGAAAATCATCAAATAATTGATGTATTAACTGTAACAAGTTAATTAAGAAGGCGTATCGAAAGATGCGCCTTTTTGTTTTTTATCAATGAATATCGTTTTTATGATAGAAAGTGCGGTCAAAAATCGTGTCGTTTTGGTATGATACAGACTCATTTTTTATACAGGTGGTTTTATGCAACAACTTCCATTTAAAGCCGTTGTTTCTGATCTTGACGGTACATTACTCAATACTAATCATGTAATTGGTGATTTTACAATTGAGATATTAAATAAATTAGAACAAAAAGGTGTTGATATTATTTTAGCAACTGGCCGTAATCACACGGATGTTTCTTCTATTTTAGGTAAGATTGGAGCGGAGCATGCTGTAATGATCACTTCCAATGGCGCGAGAGTACGCGACCTAAAAGGTAACCTTATTTATAGCAATAGCCTTCCAGAAGAAATCGTACTTGAGTTGTATAAAATCCCTTTTGATCGTACCAAGATTTGTATCAATACTTATCAAGATGATGGTTGGTTTATCAATATAGATGTGCCTGAATTAGCAAAATATCACAAGGATTCAGGTTTCATGTATGAGGTGGTTGATTTCACAAAACATCATGGAAGAGGAACTGAAAAAGTATTTTTTATTGCTCGTGACCCGAAAGATCTTGTGGAGCTGGAAGATTATCTTAGAACGCATTTTGGTGATAAAACGACGATTGTTTATTCCGCTGTGACTTGCTTAGAGGTCATGAACAAAAATGTATCTAAAGGTGATGCATTAGCTCATCTATTAGAAAATAGAAATTATGGATTAAAAGATTGTATTGCTTTTGGTGATGGTCAGAATGATGTTGAAATGCTTTCTTTGGCTGGTAAAGGTTATGTGATGGCGAATGCTGATCCTCGTCTAAAAGAAGCTTGCCCCGAATTGGAAGAGATTGGGTTTAATAAGGACGAAGCTGTGGCCAAACATTTAGCTGCACTTTTTGGTATTAAATAGATGTTTCAGTCAATTTTTCTGGTTAGTGCAGGTGCAGCGATCGGAGCCTCTTTACGCTGGGGATTAGGTCTATGGCTTAATTCCCTGTTTAGTTCACTTGCATTTGGCACACTTGTGGCTAATTTTATTGGCTGCTTTTTGATGGGGATTTTACTAGCAGCTTTTTGGACCTTCCCTCAATTTAGCCCTGAATGGCGATTATTCTTAGTGACCGGATTTCTTGGTGCGCTCACCACCTTTTCTTCTTTTTCAGGTGAAGTAATAGAGCTCTTTTTTAAAGAAGAATGGGGAAATGGATTGTTCGTTTTAGTGAGTCATTTAGTTGGTTGTTTAATCTTTACAGTATTAGGGATTTATTTCTTTAGGCTCATCAGTCTTCTATTCCATTTCCGATAAAATCGCTAAATTCTTCAGAATAAAATCCATGAGAGAGCATATACTGCCAAATTTTTTGTTTGGCTTTGATTGGTTGAGGTTCTGCATAATTAGGAAACTTTTTACGTAAAATCTTTTCTGCAATTTCAGTCCAATTAATTTCACTTTCTGCGAGGACTTCATTGATTACATCTGAAGATACACCTTTTAGTTGACGTAATTCTTGTTTGATACGATTTGCACCATACCCGCGTTGCGAACGTGCGTGTAAATAATTTTCAGCAAATCGTTTATCATTTTGCCAGTTTTTTTTCTGGCAGTAAGCAATCGTTTCATCGATCTCATCTTCTGTAAATGCTTTTTCCTGCATTTTATTGCGTAGTTCAAATTCGCTATATTCACGTCGAGCAAGTAAATTAACGACATAGCTCAAAGCAAGAGAAGACATAGAAATTCCTTTTAGGAGAAATACGGTTGAAATGAAAAGTGCGGTCAATTTTGACCGCACTTTTAGTAATTAGAAATCGCTTTCTGCGTCATCATTAGATTGTTCAATATCAGCCATTAATGCTTGTTCTGGGTTAGCGACTAATTCAGCACGAAGCTTCGCTTCAAGTTCGTCTGATTTTGCAGGATTTTCATGTAACCATTTCATTGCATTAGCTTTACCTTGACCAATTTTTTCACCGTTATATGCATACCACGCACCGGACTTCTCAACAAGTTTGTGTTTAACACCAAGTTCAATTAATTCGCCTGCTTTAGAGATACCTTCTCCATAAAGAATTTGGAAATCTACTTGGCGGAAAGGTGCGGCTAATTTGTTTTTAACTACTTTAACACGAGTTTCGTTACCAATAACCTCATCTCCATCTTTAACTGAACCAGTACGACGGATATCTAAACGCACAGAAGAATAGAATTTTAGTGCATTACCACCAGTTGTAGTTTCAGGGTTACCAAACATGACACCAATTTTCATACGAATTTGGTTAATGAAGATAACGAGACAGTTTGCATTTTTGATTTGACCGGTTAATTTACGTAGTGCTTGAGACATTAAACGCGCTTGTAAACCCATGTGTGAATCACCCATTTCGCCTTCAATTTCAGCTTTCGGGGTAAGTGCAGCAACCGAGTCCACAATGACGACATCTACAGCACCAGAACGTACTAAAGCATCACAAATTTCAAGTGCTTGTTCACCGTTGTCTGGTTGGGAGACTAAGAGCTCTTTAACATCAACGCCAAGTTTTGCTGCATAAATAGGATCAAGTGCATGCTCTGCATCGATAAACGCACAGGTTTTACCTACTTTTTGTGCTTGAGCGATAACAGATAAAGTTAAAGTTGTTTTACCAGAAGATTCAGGTCCAAAAATTTCAACAATACGACCCATTGGTAAACCACCAATACCAAGAGCGACATCAAGACCTAAAGAACCAGTTGAAACAGATTCTACATCAAGGGCTTGAGTATCGCCCAATTTCATAATTGAGCCTTTACCGAATTGCTTTTCAATTTGACCAAGTGCTGCGGCGAGCGCTTTTTGTTTTTCTTCTTGAGTTGCCATATAAAACCTTCTTGAATAGAGTTATCTAAATTTTGCAAGATTATATCTGTATTGATGTACAGTATCAAGAGAAAATTTTTTTCTCGATAAAAAAATGTGAATTAGATTCCAAAGTTGAGAAATAGTTTGTTTAAAATCAACTTCTTAAGTATTTTTTTAGTTCTTGAATTTGTGCTGAGAGAATTTTTTCACCCAGTTCATATACAGTTATTATTTTGGTTTCATCTCGTTCTAATCGACCTATATTGAGTGAGACATTTGGGCGAATCACAAAGATTTTATTTTGTTTTTCTAAACGAATGATTTCTTCTACTTGGTCATTATAAGTGCGGTAGCGATTTTCTAAGGTTTTAACTAAGTGTGGATATTTGCGATAAAAAAGCTTGAATAAAAAAGAAGA
>CAJZKN010000053.1:0-2690 GCA_916050345.1 Parahaemophilus parainfluenzae
AACACTTGTCATGAATTTTTAACTAAAAGTAAAAAATCTATTTTTTTATTTAAAAAAACATTTAGTTAAATGACATACTCACAAATAGGCATACTTAATATTTAATAATTACCCATATAATTTAAAAGGTTTTATAAATTAATTTAAACGTTAAGGATAGAATTAAACAATCATAATGTTTATAACATAACCAACGCAAACGCTTGCAAAGGTTAAAAAATAATCAATTTTAGTTGCTGTTTTTAAACTAACTCATAACAGAATCGCTATTTTCCTAATTTAATTTGAGCTCAATCTGAAAATCAGCGACAATACAGCATTATTTAAAACAGAAGAAACAAGACAATGAGTTATCCATTAGAAGAAGTGAATAAACGTCGCACATTTGCGATTATTTCCCACCCTGACGCGGGTAAAACCACCATCACCGAAAAAGTATTGTTATACGGCAATGCTATTCAAAAAGCAGGCTCAGTAAAAGGTAAAGGCTCTGCACAGCATGCAAAATCTGACTGGATGGAAATGGAAAAACAACGTGGTATTTCCATTACCACTTCCGTGATGCAATTCCCTTACAATGAATGCTTAGTGAATTTATTGGATACGCCGGGACATGAAGATTTCTCGGAAGATACCTACCGCACTTTAACGGCTGTGGATAGCTGCTTGATGGTTATCGACTCGGCAAAAGGGGTTGAGGAACGTACCATTAAATTAATGGAAGTCACTCGTTTACGCGATACGCCAATTATCACTTTCATGAATAAACTTGACCGAGATATTCGCGATCCAATGGAATTATTAGATGAAGTGGAAAACGTATTAAAAATCCATTGTGCACCGATTACTTGGCCAATTGGTTGCGGCAAATTGTTTAAAGGGGTTTATCATTTATATAAAGATGAAACCTATCTTTATCAAAGTGGACAAGGCTCTACTATTCAAGAAGTACGTATTGTGAAAGGTCTAAATAGCCCAGAATTAGATGCCGCCGTAGGTGATGACTTGGCCCAACAACTGCGTGATGAATTAGAGCTTGTAAAAGGTGCAAGTAATGAATTTGATTTGTATTTATTCCTAAGTGGTGAATTAACACCTGTCTTTTTCGGTACTGCATTAGGTAACTTCGGTGTTGATCATTTCTTAGATGGTTTAACTGAATGGGCACCTGCACCACAAGCTCGTCAAGCTGATACCCGTAAAGTCTCAGCAGAAGAAGAAAAATTCACTGGTTTCGTATTTAAAATCCAAGCCAATATGGATCCAAAACACCGCGACCGTGTGGCTTTCCTACGCGTAGTTTCTGGTAAATACGAAAAAGGGATGAAACTTAAGCACGTGCGTATTGGTAAAGATGTAGTTATTTCTGATGCGCTCACCTTTATGGCCGGAGACCGTACTCATGCCGATGAGGCTTATGCTGGTGATATTATCGGTTTGCACAATCACGGTACTATTCAAATCGGTGATACCTTTACGCAAGGCGAAGAGCTTAAATTTACCGGTATTCCAAACTTTGCCCCTGAATTATTCCGTCGTATTCGTTTGAAAGATCCTCTTAAACAAAAACAATTGTTAAAAGGCTTAGTACAACTTTCTGAAGAAGGTGCAGTGCAGGTATTCCGCCCATTAAGTAATAATGATTTAATTGTTGGTGCGGTCGGTGTGCTACAGTTTGATGTGGTCGTTTCTCGTTTGAAATCAGAATATAACGTAGAAGCTATTTATGAAACAGTCAACGTCGCAACAGCTCGTTGGGTGGAATGTGCGGATAACAAAAAATTTGAAGAGTTCAAACGCAAAAATGAGCAAAACCTAGCATTAGATGGTGGAGATAATCTTACTTACATTGCACCAACGATGGTTAACTTAAATCTTGCACAAGAACGTTATCCTGATGTGACCTTCTTTAAAACAAGGGAACATTAATTCACCATTTCCTATCATTAACAAAAGGAAAAATCATGAACAAATTGATGCTTATCAGTACAGCAGCATTACTACTTTCAGGTTGTGTAAACACTGAACTATCAAATGCAGGAAAAGCTTATAACCCACAAACTGATGCTCGTATCCGTCTATATGGACAAAATGGTCGCTACACAATGATGGAAGTAAAACAAAATGGAAAAACAGAAAAAGTGAATGTTGGAGGAAGCCTTGGACAATCTTTCAGCTCATTACTCTATCTTAAAGGGAACGAATCTATTGGCATGCCAAGCTCTAGTGCAAGTATGAATCCTAGTCAATTCAATGAAATAGGTTCTGGTACTTTTTTTAAAGAATTTATAATCCCATCAGAGGCTGAAATAACTCTGCAAAGTGAAATTATTACACCCGATGGTGCTAATTATATAACCAATCATCAGTTCATCGTATATGAACATTGCCTAGGAAAAAAACTCACATTCACTTCTCAGGCAGGAAAAGATTATGAAGCATTACCCGCAGCATCAACAGCTCAATGTAATTTAACTTTAGTAGAATTAAAATAAATCAATATGAAAGGTCACCGCAAGGTGGCTTTTCTTTTATATAAAGACATTAAAATTTGTAGCAAATAACAACTGACGGATAGAACAAAGTGCGGTTAAATTTAATCGCATTTTTTATATAAAAAAATAGAGAAAATAAGATGGCTGGGGTACTAGGATTCGAACCTAGGGATGCCGAGATCAAAACCCGGTGCC